>CAZQIQ010000011.1:33121-82849 GCA_964593835.1 uncultured Chitinophagaceae bacterium | reverse complement strand
GCGTACAGCATTACCAACAATGTACGCGAACTGGAAGGCGCTTTGATTTCTTTATTGGCACAGTCTTCGCTGAATAAAAGAGAAATAGATCTCGATTTGGCCAAAAGAGTGTTACGCAATTTTGTAAAAACAAGTAGTAAGGAAATTACTATCGATACTATTCAGAAAATGGTATGTGAATTCTTTGATGTTCCTTATGATAAATTATTACAAAAAACTCGTAAGAGAGAAATTGTGCAGGCCAGGCAAATCACCATGTATCTTGCTAAAGCCTTTACAAAAAATTCATTAAAAACTATCGGAGAGCATTTCGGCGGTAGGGACCATACTACGGTTATTCATTCCTGCCAGACCGTTAAGGATTTAATGGATACAGACAGTACTTTCAGAGAAAGTGTAGTTGAACTTCAACAAAAGGTTCAGCTGGCTGCTATGTAAATTAAACGATAGTCATCTTTTATCTCCTTTAATATTTTACTGAGTGCGTGTGTTATGACTTTATAAACTCGTCATCGCAAATATTTATTCCGTGAAAACAAACGGATAATCGTTGTATAATTAAATAAAAGATGATAGAATAAGTAATGTACACAGAGTGTAATGTATTATGACTTTCATTGATTATTTTCCTTCCTTGATCTATATGCATTATTCTCCTGGTTGAGTTTTAATACTTTTGTCTTCATAGAATATTGTCATTACAAGGTTCATTCCATCCAGCCATCCTATAAATATTTTACAGCCTGATAATTTTGTGACTCAACAACAACTCGTTTTGTAATAATCTTATGCAATTGATGAACAAGGTTAAGTTTGGTAGACGATACACTACCCATAACCACTTAGCAAAATTTGTGATTGTAAAGGATAAGATCATTGTTACATCTGTAGGAAAAAGATATGCCTCATCTTAGGTTATAGATAAGGTTTAAAGTCAAAAGGTGAATTAGGTGCGACTCTTTTAGTTGGGTATACAGTCCGTGTTCTTGTAAGTTTTCTTAAGCGATTGTCTCAATACAATCGGGATTCACAGACCGTTTTTTCCACTTTTCTTCATTTTAGCAGTGCTTTTCTGACTTTGATATAATTGTCAGATATACTGTTTGTTCTTCTGCTGTAAAGGGAAGCTCTTATGATTAGTGCTATCTGCGTGCATGATATAAGTGGTTAAGATATATGTTAGAAGTACTGGTTTTATAGCTGCATAAAAAACGACTTTGCGATTTAACTAATAACTTATATTTTTGCCGTCCTTAAAGCGAGGAGGGGTGCCTGAGTGGCCGAAAGGGCCGGTTTGCTAAACCGTTGTACGAGCTTAAACTTGTACCGAGGGTTCGAATCCCTCCCCCTCCGCAACATGAGATTTGGATATTATCCCCGATGGGTTGCTCTACTACGAGTAACCCATTTTTGTTGAGTATCTGGCAGCTATGATAGAACACGGGGATAAGCGAGGGGTGCTAAATGTTCCATTATCAAAGGTGAGACCCTGTTTGAAAAGGAATGCTGTTGATTGATCGTAGGACGTTGCAACAACTCAGGTACGTTTTGCAATTCTGAGATCAATCCAATCTGTTTTTCGGCCTTTTTAGTGATATCCACCGACAGGTCATTGACTTCTGATTTTAACCGTGCGGTCTCCATTGAGAATTTCTTGAATCCTTTTTATAAGTTCCCCATTGATGATGTCGTCCAGTATTATCTAAATAGGCTACTCGGAGATTAACCCCAAAGCGAATAAAACGTAACGGTATAAGAATCGAAATAATGCACTATGATGATATTTCTTTCTTCACTAAGCGATGCGTGCTTATATACAATTGAAATATTTACTAGTTTATTTAAAACTTTATAGAAGTACATAGTTATCTTTTTATGTACAGATTATAGAAAGCAGAACTGGATTCGAACACAGAGTAGAGGTCACAATTTTCCACATCGTCCAACGCCGAACTTTCCAGCAATATATATTTGAACTTATCAGCAATAAAAAACAATATCAATTAGCTCAATTTTGCTCTATACTTTTAAACATATCTAAAATGAGCAAAACAATTTTAATTACAGGAGCGGCCAGCGGTTTTGGAAAAATCGCTGCTTTTGATCTGGCGAAAAAAGGGCACAAGGTCATCGCAACAGCGGAAGTCTATCCGCAAATGAGCGGTCTGATCCGTGAAGCAAGTGAATCAGGTATTGAATTGATCGCAGATAAACTGGATGTAACAAATTCCCGTGACATCGAATACATCGTGAGCAAATACGATATCGATATACTCATCAGCAATGCCGGAATTATGGAAGGCGGACCGATTGCTGAGCAGCCGTTGGATTTAATACGCTATATGTTTGATGTCAATGTTTTTGGTGGATTACAATTAGCGCAAGGATTTATCAAAAAATGGGTAGCGCGGAAAAAAGCAGCCAAAATCGTGTTCACGACATCGATGGGCGGACTTTGGACAGTTCCTTATGTGGCAGCTTATTGTGCTTCCAAACATGCTATGGAATCGATTGCCGAAGGTTTGAAAACAGAATTAGCTGAATTTAACATCAAAATCGCTACCTGCAATCCTGGTGTATTTGGCACAGGCTTTAACGACCGTGGGGTGGATTCCATTTTCCGTTGGTACAATCCAGAAAAAAACTTTACACCGCCATCAGCATTTGACGGAGCAGCGGCATCATTGAAAGACCAGCTCGACCCGCAATCTATGGCAGATACGATTGTCAATGTAGCGTTGGACGACCATTCTTATTTCAGAAATGTGCATCCGAAAGAAACGGAGGATTTTGTTAAACAATTGCAGGCCGATGCCTGGACTGCAAAAAGTTAAGTGAATGATACCGAAGCACAGCGTGAGATCTGTGCTTCTTTTCCATTAAAAATCAAACTCAATCACGATGAATATCACCTATAATGATGCATCAAAAGCGTTGGATGCTTCGATCAAAAAGGCCAAAGAACTCCAAATCCCCGTGAGTATCGCAGTCGTAGACACAGGCGGTCATTTAGTATCATTTGCACGACTGGATAGTGTGTATGGTGTCATTGATTTCGCTGTAAAAAAAGCTAAAACAGCTGTCATGTTTGGTGTGGCCAGCGATGTGATGGGTTCTATCGTGGCCGGAGCAGACATACACGGTTATGGAATGATGAATTCCAATGGGGGACTTTTGACAATTGCAGGTGGTGTGGTGATCAAAGATGTAAACGGAACGATCATCGGTGCAATCGGCAGTTCAGGAGGAACAGTCGAACAGGATAAAGAAATTGCCAAAGCAGGAGCTCAAGTGCTTTCATAATTTTCACATATTTGTAGTATGAGTGCAAGCAGCGAAATCATATTTGATAAATTGGTGTATTCCTGTGCATTTGAAAAATACAGAGGAGATGAGGAGTTTATACCGGAGCATTTTCTGGGATTTCAACTCTCGGGAGAAACCCACGCTTTCCATGCGGACGGAAATACAATCATTAGCGAAAATCAGATTATTCTGGTCAGAAAGAACCAGCTTATCCGAACTGTAAAATATCCAGGCAAAACGGGAAAATATCAATTCATTTCGATCACATTGGACGGCGAAACGCTTCGTCAGTATGCACTGGAAAATAAGGTGATTGTTGAAAATGGCAGCAACAAGCAAAAACTGTTTTTTGAACCCGATGAATTTCTGAATGCCTATTTTCTTTCACTCCGCCCTTATATCGACAAAACGAAAGAGGCCACTCCAAAACTCGCCAACTTGAAAATCAGGGAGGCCATAGAACTGATCCTTCAAAGCAACCCTGGTTTGAAAAACGTTTTATTTGATTTCTCAGAGCCTTATAAAATAGATCTGGAAGAATTTATGAATAAAAACTATATGTTCAATGTTTCGGTGGAAGCCTTTGCCAAGCTGACAGGTAGAAGTGTTTCAGGGTTTAAACGGGATTTTGCAAAAATATTCAACACCACGCCCAAACAATGGTTAAGAGAAAGACGTTTGGAGGAAGCTATGTACCGCATTAAGCATAAGAAAGAAAAACCTGCGAATTTTTATATTGATCTCGGTTTTGAAAACCTCTCCCACTTTTATTATACGTTCAAACAAAAATTTGGACTTACCACTGCCGAAATATAATAACTATGGATTTTCTACACCAATTGCAAACTTTAGTGCGAGGTGATATACAGCAGGGAAAATGGATGGTCGGAATAGCGCTTGTCGTTTTGCTTCCGATGGCACTTTTTCTTTTTAAAAACAATCTGTCCCTACAAAAGGGAATGGTAATTCCGGTTTGTTTGCTGATCATCATTACTATCTGTTATGGTGGGTATATCCTATATTCCAAACCTATACATCTGGAACAAACAGAACAGCAATTTCAATCCGATCCCCAACAATCCCTGAGTGCGGAATTGGAAAAAGCGAAAACAGACGATAAAAGCTACAGCATGCTGAAATATGTATGGGGTATCTGTATTATTGCTTTTACTGTATTATACTTTGTCCTATCAAAAGATTATTATAAGGGATTGTCCATCGGTTCTGTAGGTCTGTTTTTCGGATTTCTGATGATTGATTCGTTTTTTCATCAGCGGGCAAAGATCTATCTGGATGCTTTGCAAAAGCTTTTGGACTAATATGGTAATACAAATCAGGATAGCGTAAAATAAAATTTAGGATTTAGACTTCAATATTTTATTTATCATCTTTTATTTTTGCAATTTCCGTTAAAATATTCTCAAGGTGTTCTAATAGAATCCAATCTTCACACTCGAAGAGCCCAATGGCGCCATAGACAGATGATGGCGTCATTTTTGTTTACTCCATTCATGATTGAATACGATTAGTTAGTGGAATATGTAAAGTTTAATATTTTTAATACTAAATATGAATAGGGTGTAGGCTGCGGCTATTAACAGCTCTGTCAGAAAAGGATAAATATTTATATAATGAAAACAAGAACCAAAATTTTTATTGCAGTTTTTTGTATAACCATTTCAACATTTATGAACTCCTGCAGCTCTATTCCCAAAGGGGCTACACCAGTACAAAATTTTGATGTTAACCGATATGTTGGAACATGGTATGAAATTGCCCGATTTGATTTTCGTTTTGAAAAGGATTTAGATAATACTTCTGCGCAGTATAGTTTACTCAAGAATGGAAAAGTGAAAGTGCTGAACAGTGGATACAACTTTAAAAAAAATGAATGGAAAAAAGCCGAAGGTGTGGCAAAATTCAGGGGTGCAAATGATATCGCGGCGCTGAAAGTTAGTTTTTTCGGTCCGTTTTATTCAGGTTACAATGTAGTAGCGCTTGACGATAATTATCAATATGCATTAATTGCGGGAAAGAATCTGGATTATCTCTGGATACTGTCCAGAAGCAAAACAATTCCTGAAGAAATAAAAAACAAGTATCTGCAAATTGCGACAGCAATAGGGTACGATACAACAAGATTTATTTGGGTGAAGCATGATAAAAATGATAATCCATTTCTTGATAAGTAATAATATGAATTATCATTTTTCTATTTATTGTACGCGCGTGAATTTATATGTTATTCCATAGAAGGGTGTATAGTCGGGCTTTGGCCATTCTTCATCAGCATAAAACATACTGAAAAAATCTGTCGGTATGTAATCGTGAAAATAGATAAGCATGTTATTGTCATCAATTTTTTCCAATCCAATAAACACATTTCCTTTTTGCATTTGTGTGGCGGAAAAAAGGACATTTACATCATTGATAACAAAATAGGGAATATCAAAAGTGGTAAAGGTAGAATAGTCTTCAAAATCAGGTTCAATATGATCAAAAACTACTTCATGCTGCGGACCGGAAAAGAAATTTTTAAGGTCACCCGTCAGGTGAGGGATGATTTTATCTGTACTTCCGTCTTCAACAAATTCAAGATAATCATCAGGATTGTTATTGGTAGGTAAACTGGATATATAATCCTGGGGCTCGAATATTTGGGGAAACACATCTTCATTGGTGATGCCTACAGGTTTCCATTTTCCCAGCAGATCCCTGAATTTTAATTGTGTAACCACGCAGGTGAAAGTCTTGTAAGATCCGGCATAATAGTACTCAGGATCAGTAAGAGGTGCCCCAAGTTCCAGAAAGGCCTTACGTTGACCTTCGGGACCCGTACTCAAAAAATTAAGCTCAACAGTTCCTCTTCTTGTACCCTCTTTGATAACAATATTTGTGGCGTTATCTGTTATGCTGAAATTTTCGTCCAGTTTTGCAGTACTGTTTTCCAAAATGGAAAAAGGGATGATTATGTCTTGTGGAGCCAGAAAAGATGTGCCGGAAATTTCACCTTTTAATTCAACAGTGATATTCATTTTTCCTAATAGTGATCCGGATGATTGCGTAAAAGAATACATAATCTTTTCTTTTACTTCAATTACCACAATCGATTCTTTCTTATCTCCATTCACGTATCCTTCTACTGTAGGTAGAGATAACTTGATCTCTCTTTCAGGAGTAAGATTGTTTTTCGGTGTAACAGTAATAGCTGCGGTAGTTTCTCCTGCCTCCAGTATAAAAACGTTTGATGATAATGTATAATCTTCATCTTGTTTGGCAGATCCTTCAATTAATACAGGAATGGTCAATTGTTTATCCGGTGCTTCAGAAGCTCTAAGCTCTACTGTTAAAGGAGCAGATGCTTTAAGTATATATACTGATCTGCTGAAGTTGAGGGTGGGCCTCTGAGTCTGATTCTTTTTGCATGAATGCAGACTGCTTATAGTCAGTAGTCCTAATATTAAGTAGAAGACTGTTTTGATCATGATTTTCTTTTTAGGGTAATATTTACTCAGTAGCATCACGGTATTCATCCAATCTTTGGTTAATCACTTCTCTTTCTTCGTCTGTTAACATGCTGCCGATCGGAATCAGATAACCTGCATTAAGGTTTCCGGTTTTAGGGGTAAGCTCTGGTTCTTTGCTGCAGGAAACAGCAAAAAGAATAGCGCTGAAGAGTATTGTAGTTAATATATGTTTTTTCATTTCGTTACTATTAAAAGAATTAATTAAAATATCCTTCATTTTGAATAATTAATAATGGTTGCAGATCGACATCCCTTTTATAGATAGGAAAAGTGTACAGGTATTTATCCATGATATATTTCCTTCCTTCATAAGGAATCCAGAATTCAGGTCTTCCATTACGTTTAAGTTCAAAGAACCTGTCACCCTCCATAAATAATTCTTTCCTTCTCTCACAAAGTATTGCGGATAATAAGGGTGTTAACGGGTTACCAAGTGCATCTGTTTTGATCAGTTGAGAATAGACGTCCGGTAAATTGTTCTCTGTATATGGAATATAATTTTGTTGAATGCGGTTAGCACGGAGATTATTTAATTGTGCCAGTGCCTGCGTGGTATTGTTATTATGTGCATATGACTCAGCGAGTATTAATACCATCTCCTCGCTTTTTATAGCGGCTGTTGGTGTTTTGGTAGCAAACCATTTTTTATCGAAGACCTGTAAATATCTGATGTCATCTTCCTTTTCTAAGAACGTTTCAACAAATTCTTTACTGGCAGGACGTGTGAATATATCAGATTTTGTTGCCGTCACTATAAAAGCTCCATTTTCGGAATCTACCGTATAGGATCGTACAATCATATTCTCTTTCTTTTCAATTTTAGCGTTTACCATTGCTAAATATTGATCAGCGGTAGTGACCGGGTAGTTTTGTAAAACTTCATCAGCATACTTTATCGCATTATCCCAATCATGAACCCAGAAATATAAGCGAGCCATGTAAGCTTTCACTACATCGGTAGTAAAAAGATAATCCTTATCGTTTACGTTATATGACAATGCCTGTTGAAAATCATTTAAAATAAAATCAACAGTTTCCTGTAATGACGCACGCGCGGGTTTTGCTTCCATATTAAATTCATTAACAATGGGAAGCCCTAAAGTGCCCGATGCTAAATCAGATTGATAAGGTTCGCAAAATCTGATGAGAAGATTATAATAATTTATTCCACGCAATGCATAAGAAGTACCTAAAAGTTTGCGGGCGAGTTCCGAGTCACGGTCCTTCATTTCACCTATAAGAACATTATAATCTTTTATCAGATCATAAGCATCACGATAAGTATCCTGTACCTCATTAATCCTAAAACCAACATAAAGTGGCGTTCCGCTATTCACTGTAGTAGCAAGAGCCGGATCAAGATTATCACTGAAAAACTCATACTGTACAATAGTGGAGGCGTTTCCAAGAATAGTTTCATCAGTTCCTTTGTCTATACTTTCCAGTTGCCGCTGGAGAATGATAGAATATTGTTCGCTGGTTTGTGGAATAACCCGTCCTCGTGGCTGAACATCAAGGTGCTTTCTACAGCCCATCAACAGCCCCAGCGAATAACACATCAAAAAGATAATTGTTTTTTTCATCCGTATATCTTTTGTTTTTTATTCCTTATATAAAATATATTATCGGTTCCTCTGAATGCTGCGGATTTTAATGGCCTGATAGTATTAGGCAAATACATTTCAAAATGAGAGCGCTTTATCATGGTTGGGTTCATATTGTTTTCATTGATCATTAAAAACCAGCATTAACACTGAGTGTTAAGGAACGGGTAATAGGATAAGCGGCTCCCGGTGTTTCCGGATCCATACCCTTGTAACTGGTAAACGTAAAAAAGTTGTTAAGTGAAAGGTTAAATCCAAGAGTAGAGATTGGCCCTTTTTTTAATGTACTTGGAGGTAAGGCATATCCCAATACTATATTTCTGACTCTTAAAAAAGAAAGCTTCTGCAGGAACGCTCCGCGTGTTATTTCAGGATCCATAGGATTGTAATAACCAAAATCATATCTAGGCCCGAATGCATCCCATATACGCGGATAAGTAGATCCGTTAGTATTAGTAGCTGTCCATCTGTTGGCCACTTCCTTTTTTGTGTTTACGTGCTGAGCGTAAAGATCATTCTGAAATACCTGTGGCGACTCATTGATGGTGCCTCTTCGGGAACCTATATAGGATACGGGAGGAGTGATATAGTCGAAGTCATAAGCTTCTAACATATATACGCCTGTTACATTAATAGTAAAAGATTTATAGTTAGCCCCGATATTAAAACCACCTGTATATGGAGCTGTCCGTGTGCCAAGATAATAGCGGTAATTGTCTGATTTGTTCAGATCCAGTGCCTGATGGATGACTGCATCAGGACGAAGCTGATATAGGTAAAGGCCTGTTTCGGGATCAATGCCCTGACTGATTCCGCTAAATACCGGATCCAGCGGATATCCTTGCCAGATATTAGCCAGACTCATACTTGAATATGGAGCATCAAAATAAATTACTTTATTGATGTTATAGGCTATGTTGACTGACAGATTGAGACCAAAGTTTTTGGTAGCTATGGGTTTGGCATTTAATGTCAGTTCCAGCCCTTTGTTTTCAACACTGGCAGTATTATAACGTTGTTCGATGAATCCGGTAGTAGATAACGTCTGGGTTCTTGTTACCAGATCAGTGCTTTTGCGGTAATAAGCTTCGAAGATACCAGAGAGACGGTCTTTAAAGAATCCAAAGTCGAGAGCTGCTTTTACATCCTGTGTTTTTTCCCAGCGAAGCAACGGATTAGGCGCTGCTGCTATATATCCAATACGATATGTATTGCCATTGATATTTCGTACAGCATCATCATAATCCAAAATTAATTGAGGTGTTACTGTTTTGCTGATATTGCCGGTGTATCCGGTGGCAACTCGCAGCGTGAGACGATTCATCACTCTTCTCAAGCTGTGCATAAAACCTTCTTCCATGATATGCCAGCCAAAACCGGCCGACCATATAGGATTAAACTGACGGTCATTACCAAAGTAAGAACTACCATCAGTTCTCACAGAAGCATTAAAGATGTATTTATCCAGCAAACCATATTCTACCGCACCGTAAAAGGAAACATAGCGGTCTTCAGAAAAAATATCTCCGGCAGAGCGATCCAGTGCAGCAAGGTATTGTCGTAATACATCTTCGCTAATAAGTCCGTTTGTAGAAGGAGGAGGCAGAGGCGTATTTGTCTGACCAGTAACAGGATCGTATCCATATCGTTTGTTGAACATGCCAACTGTCTTGGATCCACGCATTTCTGAACCAGCATACATGGCTAAAGTATGCTGGCTTCCAAAATAATTTCTGTAGCTAAACTGTCCGCGAAGAATGTATTCGTTGATATTGATGTTTGACTGACTAATGCTACTATATTTTCTATTCGAATTCATGTCTACGGAAAGACGATTGTCAAAAGCTGATTTCGTGTCAATACCCAGTATCTCTTCTACCGTCGTGTTCGCGAACTTGTAAGAAGCCAGCGATTCAAAAGAAATTGTCCGGCTAAGCTTAATATCTACGTTGGCTAATAGAGCAGTCTGATTTTTTTTACTACGGTTACTGGTTTCATTTAGTTCCCTCATAATGTTAAAGCCAACATCCGGAACTACTGGTCTGCGAACAGCGGTTGGGTCGTTTAATTCATTTAATGAAAAATAGGTTTCATCTGCACGGTAACTGCCATCGGCATGATAAGCACTTTCATAAGGATTTGCAAAATGCGCATAACGGAAAGGATCAATGTTGGATAAGGACGGAGCTCTTGAGTCGAGCGAAGAATAATCCAACCCTAAACGAATTTTGACCGATTCAGAAGGTTTAATGTCGAGATTGGTTTTAATATTGTAACGGTCAAAGTTGTTTTTCTTTAGTAGGCCGGCATTGTTACTATACCCTAACGATGTATAGTATGCGTATTTGCTGCTTCCCCCACTTACAGAAAGGTATTGATTGGTAGAGAATGAATTACGGAATAACAGATCATATCCGTTTTCATTTAATGCAGATAGTCTTGCCAGTTCGGCATCCTGCTGATCGATAGTCATTCCGCTGTATTTTCCTTTACCCGAACGAATAGCTCCTGTTACGCCTACTACTGGATATCTTGTAAGAGGATCATTGAGGGATAAAAGATAGTTTTCTTCTGAAAATTCTTTCCAAAGACTTTGCTCAAGAGCTATTTTTTCTGCGGCATTCATTAATCCTGCATCACGCTGGGGGGCTATAATGGAAGAATAGTTGCTACTATAATTCACCTTCATTGCTCCTGACTTTCCTCTTTTAGTCGTTACCACAATAACACCTCCAGCTGCTCTTGAACCATAAATGGCTGCAGCAGAAGCATCTTTTAATACGGTAACTGACTCAATATCGTTGGGATTTATTCCGGCTATCCCGGTGAGAAAAATATTGTCCAGGCTGCCAGCTTTTATTTCGGCAGAACTGGGTATTCCTGGGAGCTGATCCTGCATAGGCACACCGTCAATTACCCATAATGGCTCCGCGTCTCCGGTAATTGTATTTGTACCTCTTATACGGATTTTCTGAGAAGTACCGGGCTGACCAGAAGTTGCCGATACTACAATTCCTGCCAGCTGACCTTGTAATAAGGCATCAACATTGGAAAATGGTTTGTTAGCAAATGCTTCTGCATTTAAAACTCCAACAGAACCTGTCATCATCCTTTTGCTTGCCTGGCTATAACCTGTTACTACAAGTTGTTCCATTTCAGCATCAGGACGCTGAAGTGTGAGTGATAGGTTTGTTTCTTTACCCACACGTATTTCCATAGTGGTAAACCCTACAAAGCTGATGACCAATATTTCTCCTTCCGAAACCATAATTGAAAATTTTCCCTCTGCGTCAGTAGCGGTTCCTGTTTTTTTTCCTTTGATTATTATGCTTGCTCCGGTGATAGGCTGACCTTCGGGATCAGTTAGTTTACCGGTAATAGGTAATGCTGCAGGAGTAAATTTAGTTTCGGGTGCAGTGGTTGAGCTTTTTGCTGTTTTAGGAGAAAGAAAAATAGTGTTACCATCTATGCGGAACAGAATAGGCTGACTTGCGAGCACTGTTTCCATAAATTCTTTAACAGGCATGTTAGATACGGATACCGTGACGGGAGAGACATTTGCTAATAATTCTTTGTTGTAAAAAACAGAATACCCTGTTTGATCTTTAAGGGAAGCAAAAATACGTTCCAACGAAACGTTTTTTCCATTGTAGGTGGCAGTTTGCGAATATGACTGCAGAGAGATATGCAGGCTGAAAGCCAGCAGTATAAACATACAAATTCTCATAGTTCTCATTAATTTCAGTTTTGGGAAAGCTTAGTTAATTAAGGTAATACAACCAATCTTCTACCAGCTTCCAGTCGAAAATGTACCTGAGCATCTTCTAATCCTTTAAGAAGACTCCTTAAGGATACGTTTCTGCTTATTTGCCCGCCAAAAGTGATAGGCGGAATTCCTTTTTCATAAATAATATCAAGATCATACCAGCGTGCTATCTGTCTCATCACTTCTTCAAGGCTGGCATTCTCGAAATTGAAAATGCCGTTTTTCCATGCCAGTACCTTTTCTATATCCATGGGGTCTAAAGTTTTTATCGACTCCCGTATAACCTTCTCTGATGAAAAAGGGGATGATGAAGAACTGCTGTGAGGAAGTGCAATCTGCTGACCAGGCTTTAATAAATTCCCTTTTGAATTTTTAAATGACCGGTCAGTTGACACAGGTATTGCATGCACTTTTACTTTTCCTGTAATTAGGGTTGTATGCATTACCGGCTCATTGGTATATGCATGAATATTAAAAGAAGTACCGAGTACTTCTATCTCCGACTGCTTATTCACTGAAACCAGAAAAGGGGCATTCTTATTGGGAGTCACTTCAAAATAAGCTTCTCCTGTTAGCTCTACTCTTCGTTTTCCATTAAATACAGTGGGGTAGTTTAATGTACTGGCAGCGTTCAGCCATACTTTTGTGCCATCCGGTAATACAACGGAAAACTGATAACCTGGAGGAGTGGTAAGCGTATTATATTCTTCCGGTTCATTAGTATCTGTTGTGTTATGAGGAGAGTGATAGGTTAATTGTCCATCTGCCAGCGTTGCCTGGGTATAACCCTGAACCGATATGGTATCAATATTTGCTGAATCTAATAATATTTGTGAACCATCTGCGAGTGTGAGAATAGCACCTCCTTTACCCGGAGCGATATCAGAAAACACATTGACTGTTGTTATATTTTCTTCGTTTGATGATTGACGTTGATTCCATAAATAACCTCCTATTATCGTTAAGCAAAGGATAATAGCAGCAGCATAGCGTGACCATCGATTTGCTAAATGGCGAACTATTCCGGATGAAGAAGAAATGTTAATAGCTGGTGATGACCGTTTTGAAGCGCCGTTTCGTATAATATTATCGGCTAACTGTTTTGCTTCCGTACTTTGATCGACAGGAAAGGTAGGTAATGAGTTCCAAAGCTGACTGGCCATATCTTTCAGTACATCTGCAGAACTATCCTGACTACAATATTGATATAACTCTTCCAGTTCCTGTTCTGAACAGCGACTTTCGGTCCATTTTTTAAATAATTCTCTTAAACGTTGTTCTGTTTGATGCATATTAGTAGGGGAGATTTTACCTGCCCTTACATTATAGACACCAGGGCTAAGCCCGAAGGGTCAATGAAGGAAAAAAAATTTATTAGACGGGGTTATTCCAGTCGCTACAATTTGCCGTTAACACTAAAAATATTGTAAGATGGCTATTAATAAACTGAACAATATTGGCATTAGCCAGCGCAATATGTCGTTTAACTGTTTCTTTCGAGATGCCTAATTCTGAAGCGATTGCTGCTTGTTTCATACCTTCCTTACGACTGATCATCCATACTTTTTTTTGTTGAGGTGGGAGTGCGTTCACTGCAGCCTCGAGCAAGTCATAGGCATAATGTTGCTGATTTTCTGATTCGACGGATGCAGGCTGTTCAGATATCCATTGCGTATGTTTTACCCGTTGGCGAATAGCTGAGCGCAGGGCGTTAAGGCAAGTATTACGTGTAACTACAAACAGATAAGTTTGAAAATGATGTATAGAGGGCAGCACCTCTCTGCTCACCCATATTTTCATCAGGATATCTTGCACGAGCTCTTCAGCAAGCTCCTTTGACTGGGTCATTTTATAGGTGTAGGCGCTTAACTTTTTGCGATTGGCATACACCAGTTCACGGAAGGCAGCTTCTTCTCCCGCTGCTATTCGCAAAAGAAGAGCTTTTTCTAAATGGGCGTCATGATTATGCTGCTCCACCATTATTGGTTGTTAGGGTTCTTGTTCCTGATCTCCTTTACCTACAATATAATAAATAGTGATAAATTAAAATATTTGTAAATTTTTACTCAATGCTCTTTAATTCTTTGCTTCGGAAGGGTAAAGAAACTGATTCTGAACTCCTTAAGAAAAGCTATAAGAGATATGTAATACAATAGTTTAACTGTATGAAATTCTTTTTTTCTCAAAATTTACTGTTTAAAATAAAGAGAGTAAAAGTTAAATTTGAATACTTCAGAGAGGATATGTTTTCAGAAAGGTTAAAAGAAAAGAATTTTTTAGATGAAAGTGCTGTCTTTGCCTTTATGGACTGTAGCATCTCCGGTCATTGCTTTATTGGCATTGGCCAGTATTCGGTTAACTATTCCTACTGTTTCGCTGGCGGCGCTTGTTATACAAATGCCTTTAACATTGGGGATAGATACCAAGTCAATTGTTTTACTGATGCTGTCTTTGTTTACAGTGATGCTGTCGTTGGCTACCGGCAGAACCAATATATTACATGGAGTAGTCTTGCTGTTAATCTTTGCGGCCTATCTTTTCACGACAGTGATTCCCTAAATCGGGATAAATGAATACAAAAAAAGAAGGTGCATCAATCCTGACACACCTTCTTTTTATAATGAAATGAGATGGATTACCATCTATTATTTCTTTGACCACCTCCTGCGTAACTATTGTTACTGCGATAAGAACCACGTCCTTCGCCTGCAGGTTTGTTTTCTTTTGGTTTTGCAACCATTACTCTTACCGTTCTTCCTTCTACAATACCATTGTCCAATTCAGCTATCGCTTTGTTGGCAGCTGCATCATCTGACATTTCAACAAAGCCAAAACCTCTTGATCTGCCAGTAAATTTGTCGGTAATGATTTTCGCAGAAGTAACTTCTCCATAGGGGGTGAAAAAATCTCTTAAGTCTTCGTCTTGAACGTCGAAGCTAAGATTAGAAACATAAATGTTCATGCTGACTAAATATTAACAATTAAAACAATAAACATCTGAGAGGCAATAAGTAAGTAACTAACTAACGATGCTAAGAGCGAAAATTAATAACAACTGATGCAATGCTCAAATTAACGGCGCAAATATACATAGTTTCATTCAATATTTATATTCATGTCAAAAGATAATGCTCCGCTAGGACAGTTCCCCACCTGGTCGACAATCTGCTCGGTGTTGGCCGCTAAAGGGTCAATCCAGGGCCTGCGACGTGGGTCAAACACTATTCCCAGTCCCCGAAAGCAAATTCCAGTATGCTGACATAAGGCAGGTTTCCAGGTTATAGTTACTTCTCCATTCGAGTATGTATGTGTTTCTTTCATGAGATAGCTGTTTGAATGGTTTACGAAATAATTCTTTTTCAAGAAGACTAATGTTTAACCTTCTTTACAGATTTCAGCTTCCCTGAAGTTACAGGAATGTTTTTATTGAAGACGCTTCCATTATTATGAAAAACTGATAGCCTATTCGGGAGTTAAGCAGATTTAAAAATTAAAACAAATGGGGTTATAGCTAGTTGGTATAATATTTTATGATAAGGTACAATATTCGTTAAACACTTCTCTTACTATGGATAATCTTAAATATTGACAATATATAATGCTCATTCTAATGAAAGATTAGGCTTTCAATAAAATGATATTCCTATTTATTGTATACGCCGTTCTGATTGGGTTATTCTATTTCATTAAAGGCAAATGGTCTTCACTCGCACACTATAATACCGGATTAATAAACGACGAAATAAATCGAAAGACAGAAATCTGAAAATGTATAACGAAAGCATAGAGTTAGTGAAGTGGTTAAGACAAAATGATGAAGAATAAAAAAGTGATGGTCTTTCTATACACACTACACAACCTGCATGATAAGCAATTGAATAAACTGAAAAGATGGGCCAAATTGAAAAAATATAATGAAACTATACAATGTTTCAGCTTACAGGTTAGCCAGAAGAACGAAGGATAGAAAAAATGATGGTGTTTACATGCAAAGTGTGCAATAGGATTAATAAGCGATGAAATAAATCGAAAAGATTTATTTCATCGAAAACCGTATTTAAACTATATGATATATGAAGTGATAAGGTAGGGAAAATAATGAAGGAGAGGAAAAGAGATGGACTTTACGTGCGCGCCATACAATCTGCATAATAAGCAATTGAATAAATCAAAAAGATGGATCAAATGGAAAAAACATAATGAAACTATACAATGTTTCAGCTTGCAGGTTAGCCAGAAGAACGAAGAATAGAAAAAATGATGGTGTTTACTTACAAACTGTACAATCGGATTAATAAAAGATGTAGTAAATCGAAAAGACAGAAATCGGAAATGTATAACGAAGCTATTGAGTGGGTGAAGCGAAAGAGTTAAGACAGAAAAATGAAGGATTGAGAAATAGATATAGATAGTCTTAATGTTCGTGCTGTACAACCTGTTTATAAATGATAAAACAAGTCGAAGAGATAGAGTAAATAAGAATAAGAAAGATTGTATAATGATAAAATCTGAAAAGAGCAGATGAACTGAAGGAACTGTAAAAGTAGATAAAGTGATAAAGTGAGATAGGAGTGCTGTATGATGAAACCACTACTCGATTCAGAGAAGAGGCTGAGGCTAAAAGAAAAAGGCCGGATAGACATCCAGCCCGTGTTTTAAATCCAATATCCTATGAAAAACCGAATAGGGTATGTCCAACTGCGTGCCAAAGGCTGTAACTCAATACCAGAAAGGGTTTTGAGGAAATGGTGGCCGGGCATTGCTCCCCATGTGGGAAGAAAAATGTCAAATCAGGAATTATTGCCCTCTTAAGCTTGTCAGATACTTAATGAGGTTTGCCAATTCTTCCTCTGTAATATTATTGGCCATTGCTGCTGGCATAGCAGATCCTACAGGTATTATTTCAGTAATGTCTTTTTTGCTAAAAACCTCTGGAGAGGCGGATGCTGAAGGCTTAACACTAATAGCATCACTGGTTTCCAAAACTTTAATACCCTGAATAGATTCTCCATTTTTGAGATCAAGCCTGATAGTATTAAATCCTTCTTTTATATTCTTATTCGGCCATAATACCTCAATAATAATATCACTGGTTGACAAACCGCTTCCTATTGCTGATAAATTGGGACCAATATCTCCACCTTCATTAGCTATTTTATGACAAGCTCCGCAACCAAGTGCTTTATATACTTTCTGTCCATTAATTGCAGAAGCATTTGTTGTTTTTTGTTTTAGCTGTTCAACAAAATGCCCGTCATATTCTTTAGGAACAATAGGTTTTTGATCGTTTTCAAATTTGCTGAATGCTGTCAGCAGATTTTTATCGGTAATATGTCTTAGTTCTAATGCTATAAGCGCAGCATTGGCCTGTTGACTACTTAATTCACTGGTATGTATTTCATCAGCTAAAGCTTCTATTCCCCCACTTTCGAAAATAATATTGATGAGTGTTTCTCCCGTTTCGTAAACATCAGCACTTCCTTTTTTTATTTCCTTTACAATTTCTTCAGCCCCTTTTTTAGCATTGATTTTTGCGTATCCATTTATGCAGGCCAGTCTTATTTGACGAGACTTACTGTTGATGAAATCGTTCAGTATTGTTGTTAATTGAGGGTATTGTAATGTTGTAAGGGTTCTGATTCCGGCAGCTATTATTTTATCTTTCTGATTATCACGTAAAACAATTGTTTTTATATCATCAGCAACGGAATTGATTTTCCAGGTTCTGGCAAGTTTTATAGCTACCAATAAATGATCTTCAGAAACCGGATTGGATAAAATTTGTTGAATAGAATTGGAGATAGAAGGGGTGATAGATGATACTTCTTTTTTTGTCAGCTCTTCCAGAAGAATAATGTTTTGCTGGGCGCCGGGTTGTGATAAAACATATTCAATATCATCTGTTGAACCGATATTCGCTAAAGCAGATAATAATTTGGTTTTTATGGCAGATGGATAGTCGGATTTTTTGAGAAGATCCTTATACATGGAAGCGCTGTACCATTCTGGTGTAAGTATACTGATTACTACTGCAAGTTGATAATCAGTATTAAACTGAACCGTCTTATTTTGATAAGAGGGTGCCCAGCTATCACTGAGAGCATGTACAGTTTTTTCTAAACTATGAACAGTGAATTTATCCATAGGGAAGTTCAAAATTTTTACCGCAGCTTTCATCGCTTCAGGTCGATGTATCTGACTGCATGCCACGAGTGCCATTAATCGGACTCTCGGATGTCTGTCTGATAATAATGGTTCAATGGTTTTTAGCGGATCAGTTAATCTCGTTGCCCATCGTCCTGCGATTTCTGCTGCATAACCTCTGGCTCCTTCATGCTTTGATTTTAATAATTTATTTAAAAGGCCTTCATTGATGATTTCAAAAGCTGCATGTACTGCTATTGCCTCCATTAAATGATGTTCATATTTCTTTTCGTTTGGATTTAAATTTTTAACCCACTGTGTTAGCGCAGGTAAAACCTCTTCTGTTTTTTTTGCAGCTATCAAACGGTGAGTCTGATATCTTACCCAGTATTCATCTGATTTAAGAAAATCGAGTAATGTTGAAATGGATTGATTTTCTAGTTGTGGACGATTTAATAAGGGACGGTTTTTAGCTGTAATTCTCCATACTCTTCCTTTGGTTTTATCCCTCTGCGGATCGCGTAATGAAGCCTGATAATGACCAATGATTGGATTATACCAGTCTAAAATATAAATCGCTCCATCGGGTCCGATTTTAATATCAACCGGACGAAAGTTTTTACCTGTAGAAGCGAGCAAAGGTTCTACCATTCTGGCCTTATAACCTGCTCCATCTTCCTCGATTTTAAAACGTTCAATTTTGTTATTGTAATATCCGGCTACCAGAAAATCGCCGTTAATGTCGGCTGGTAAGTGTTTACTTCTGGCTATTTCTATTATACCTGATTTTATTTGTGTGGCACCAATTTCAGGAACTAAAGCCTTATGATTACTTAATACCAAAGCAGGAGAAGAAAAATAAATACCAGTATCGTTTGACTTTGTAAAATACTCTCCCCAATTTCCGAAATTCATTCCCCATGGATTATCACTTGCAGTTGACTGATCGAGGATGTTGTCCAGTTCATGTGTACGCGGTCTGTATCTCCACAACCCACCTCTCTTAGCTTTCTTCACACCATAGGCTGTTTCCACATAACTGTAAATGCTTAAACCTTGTGCAAAAAACAATTCACCACCAGGACTCCATATAAATGAGTTAATCGTTTGATGTGAATCGTGTGTACCAAATCCTGAAAATAAAGTTTTCCTGGTGTCATATCTTAAATCATTATTAGTGTCCTTTAAATGCAACAGTTTCGTTTGTTCTCCCAGGTATACGCCATCATGTCCCAATTCAAATCCGAGAGGAATATTCAGATTTTCTGCAAATACGGTTGATACATCAGCTTTACCGTCATTGTCTTTATCCTCTAGTACAATCAGCTTGTCATTCGCTCTTTGTCCGGGTAACGGCTGGGGATAAGTGGGAATACAAAGTACCCACAACCGGCCTTTTTCATCCCAGCGCATCGTGCTGGGGTCGGCTATGCCCAGTTCTTCAGATGCGTATAATTCAATGTTGTAATCTTTATGTAATCTGAATGATGCGAGTTCTTCTTTTACTGAGTTATTAATATCCTCATTCTTTACAGGCACTGGTGAATGGTTCGGCGTTTCGATTGAATGTTTTTTGCCCTTACTGATGCTGTGTATTTTTTCTTCTGCTTCATTCAGTAAAGGAGCTATCTGATTTATTTCTTCCAGTAAAAGTCTTTGAGATCTTTCTTTCCAATGTCTGCCAAATGCCTGATCTGTTCTGTCCCCTTTTAAAAAAGCCCAGTTACCCGGCCGCCAATAGTCGAACCAGATTTTGTTTTTGTCAATAATAGCCTGCCGAAGAGGTTGCATTTCTTCTGTGTAAGACGTGGTTATACCCAGACTCTTGCGAATAATTTCTGCCGCAACCTGTTGTCCATAGTCATTCAGATGCAGGCCATCGTATGTAACATCCTGCTGTATATTTCTTAATGTCCAGTAAAGATCAACAAAAGGGTAGTTTTTTTTCTGTGCCATTAATTGTATAGCATCGAAGTATTTTTTTCCCGCAGTGTTTGTCAGAGGATTCATTAAGAGTGTTTCATCGTTTGCTGTTAGCAAATTCGGTTCAGGTTCTATAGGAGAAAGAATAACTACCTGTTTATTTCTTTTTTCCAAAGAATCAAGGAGGGATGTATAATGCTGAATAAATTCAGGCACCATGTTTTCACCTTCTAACGATTCCATTTGACCGAATTGTATAAAAACGATCTGAGGATTAATACTATCAATATTTTCTAACCAACTGCCAAATCCAACATCCCTGAATTGTTCATTTACCTGATCACCTTCCCAGGCAATATTGCGAAACTTAAGTTGTTTATTTTTATAATGAGTACTCAGTATTGTTTCTAAATAACCGTCTTCCATCATATTCACCATATTTGTTCCTCCGGCAAAAGCAATAGTGGCTTTATTGTCTGGGTGAATTGTTTCTTCTCCGGGCACAGGAACAAGCGCTCTTCTTAGTAGTGCTTTTAATGCTGTTTCAGATTTTCCAGCCAGAGAGAATCCGGGATGATGTATTAGCTCATTAATTTTATATCTGACTGTTTGAGGAGGACCTGAATGAATTTGTAAAGCGATATAACCTTCTTTATCCCCTTTAAAATCTTCTGTAGCAGAAACTATTTGTCCATTAATGGCTATCCAGATCTGATGTCCGATAGCCAGAATTTCATAATGATTCCAGTCTCCGGATTTAACAGGCGAATCAGAAGAATCTACTGATTGTAATAATCCTCTACCATCTTCATAATATAAAGAACCCCATATGTTTTTCTCAAAATTTTTACCAATATCGGCCTGATATCCCATAGCCTGACCATAATCATCTATTTTAGCTGAACGAAACTGAATGCCTGCATTACAGTCGGGTGAGTCCAATAGAATATCTACACTTAAATAAAAGTCTTTGACCTTCACGGACGACCAAATGAATTGATTTCGGGATATTTCTTCTGTTGATTTACCTATAATGCAAGAATCCTCAACATGCCAATATTCGGGTTGAGCGCTTGTCCATCCGCTTAAAGATTTGCCATCAAAAAAATCAATGTCCTTTCGCGGAGAGGGAGAGCAGCCTGATACTAACGCATAGAGAACGATGACGATTATTGAATAGCAATAGTATTTTAATAATATATTTTTCATATTTGAGTATCAAGCTTATTTAAGCGAATGAAGCTATGGCTATTTGAGACAGTATACTTATTAATAATCACCAAAAAATATAATTTTTTTGACCAGAGCGACTATAGATTGATTGCTGCATAAGATTGTTTGTTAATAGTTTCATTATTATTGATAAAGAACGTTGTTGTACAGGTAAGAAGAAGATTTAATATGTTTGTTTGATATATGTTTTTTAATACTATGATATTAGTTTTGCTGGGGTTCAATTTGACAGAGATCATTAAAGCATTTAAATAATAAGATTATTTAAATGTTGATATTAATTAAAGCCCTGCTAATTAATAAAGGTTTGTTTTGTAATCAGTAATACGGTTGCTACTAAAAGTTCGTCTTGGCGTAATTCTTCGGGTGTTCTGTGCTGATATAATAATTGGTAATCAATATTTTATTTCTAATATAATAGATGTTTGACGCATTTGAAGAGGAGGCAAAAGCCGGAGATTGGTTGATTGAGGGATTCTGCTTTTATAAGGACTATATAATGCGATTTAACAGACTACAGATTTATGGAATAAGACCTTTATACAAAAATTCCGTAGAAATACGGGTTGTGCGAGATTAATTCAATAGTATATTCGCAGTCTTGCTTGATTTAAACCACTGCTTTATGCCCGCTAAATTTATTATTAATCAATATGAAAGATATTTTGCTTTCACTTTTGTGAGTGATAACCAAAACGTTATATTATTTAGCAGGCTTTTCAGAACCTTAGATATGTGTAAAAGTGGTATTAAAGAATTAGTTAGTAGTGTAAAATCTTCCGATCATTTTGAAAAATTGCAGGATAATAATGGTCAGTTTTCTTTTGTGATACGGAATAAAAAGGGAATTCCATATGGTCATAGTCCTGTGTTTTATGCCAGCACTACAAGAGATATTTATATAAGAACACTTATTCAGGAGGCAGCATTGGCAAAAATTGTCGTTGATGCTATTGCCGCTGTTTAGGTTGTTTCGGTTCCTAATCTATTATTTGATTTGATAATATAATTGACAACTACAACAAGATTTCATTAAATATATCGACAGATTAAATGAAGCGCCAGATAGTAAAATAATATTAATAAGCCACTTTCTTATTGTTTCTATATTTCCATGGAGCTACCGGGTTAGGATCTGACCAAATACCTTTCTTTTCTTTTCTCGCTTTTTTTTCAAGATTTTCCCATTCTATCTGTTTGTCATGTCTTTTAAAGTGCCAGGCAAAACCATTTTCCAGCATTTTCTCGTTGACAGAAATTCCATTGAAAAAAGCAAATGCCACATGTCTCTTATACTGGTCTTTGTATGGAACAATGATTTGAATATTTTTATTATAAATGAGATCACTCAGATAGTTGCGTGCCTGCTGGTAAAATGGTTGTGACCGTTCCGGGCAGTCAATTCCATGTAACCGGATTTTGATGGTCGTTTTATCACTAAGCAACATATGAAATGTATCACCATCACTTATTTTTATAACCTTTCCCGAAATTGTATCTGTATTGCCTGATACGTGATGTGCATTGTTAACTATATTGGTTGCAACAGGATCGTTGGTACAGCCGGTTTGTGTAACCAACAGGGAGATGATGATACATCCTGAATAAATTAATAACTGTTTACATATAGATTTGATGATAGGAAAGTACATTTTATTATATGGTTTATGCCCATTACCAATTGCCTTAAGATATTGTTGCGGAACAATATGACTTGATGCTTAAGGTAAATATTATTTCCAGTCGCTTGCAACATTTAATAAATGAATATCTTCTTCGCTTAATGTTAAAGCAGGTGCTGCTATAATCTCTGCCAATTGTTTTTTGCTTGTAGCGCTGGCTATCGGTGCAGTTACAGATGGTCGGGCTAATAACCAGGCCAGGGCCACTGTTGCGAGAGTGGAGTTATGCCGGGCGCTAATTTTATCCAATGCCGCTAAAATAGATAAGCCTCTGTTATCAAGATATTTTTTTAAACCCGCACCTCTGACACTTTTAGAAAGGTCGGCTTCTGATCTGTATTTTCCCGTTAAAAATCCTGCTGCCAGCGCCCAATAGTTGATAACACCTAATTGATGTTCCAGAATGACGGCTTCCATTTCTTTTTCAAAGATTTCTCTCTCATACAGATTATAGTGGGGTTGAAAGGTTTGATATTTAGGCAGATTATTTTCTGCTGCTGCTTTAAGGGATTCCTTTAGCCTGACTGTCGACAGGTTTGAAGCGCCAATAGCTCTTATTTTTCCTTCCTTTATTAATTGATCATAAGCTGATAAAGTTTCTTCTACCGGAGTAACGTCATCATCCCAATGCGTTTGATAGAGATCGATATAATCAGTTTGTAATCGTTTTAGCGATTCTTCTACAGTTTGTAGTATATATTTCCTACTAATATTTTTTCCATGTTCCCTTGTTTCAGATCCAACTTTAGTAGCGATAATTATTTTTTCCCGATTTTTTCTTGAAGCCATCCAGCTGCCGATAATGGTCTCAGACTCTCCACCCGTATTTCCTTGGGCCCAGTAAGAATAAGCATCAGCGGTGTCAATAAGGTCAAATCCTGCATCTGTAAATGCATCCAGTAATTCAAACGATTTTTTTTCGTCGATAGTCCATCCAAATACATTTCCACCAAAAGCTATAGGAGAAACAAAAATCCCCGACCTACCTAATTCTCTTTTTTTCATTTTCTTTATGTTTGATTTTTTTTGATAAGCTGATCTATAGATGTTGAGTTATTATCTATGTAATATAGAAGTAATGCCAGATACAATCCATGAATTAATTGGGAGGATATCGCATTCCAATTTTCAATAGCGCTTGATCCAAAAACCAACATACTAATAATAATTAGTCCTCCTATCAATCCTATTCTGGTAAATAAACCAAATATAATGAATATGCCTACGAGTAATTCCAGTATCGGTAAGATTAATCCAAAGATATAGACTAGTGTAGATGGCAGATAGGATTGAGCGAACGAATCCTGCATGCCTTTAGCAAAAGATTGAAGTTTAGGTAAACGAACAATACCGTGACCTAACATAGATAAGCCAATAGGCAATCGGGCAAAGAAGAAAAACTTTGTATTCATGCTTCAGGTTTATCTACAAAGCTAATGCCTGGGACTAAGATGATAGTTCTAAAGGAATGTTATATCTGTTTCTGGTAAAGTAACTATCTATTTTGATAGGAATTGTTTAGGTTTAAGATTGTACACCAATAAAATATGTACATCACAATACAAAAGATATATTAATTATAGAGAAAATATGTGTATGTATTTGTGAGCTTGTATTGGGTGATTATTAATTATATTTTTCAGGATTATGATTCTCTAACCTCATCAAGTAAAAATAAATGCTTTCAAACAATCTGTTCGAAAATTAATTGTCAGATAATTTGATGTTATTTATTTTTTCTTTTTCTGTAAGAAATATTCTTCTCTACAGTAGGCGAAAAACTTTTAATTAATAGAAATCCCGCAATAAATCCTCCTATATGTGCTGCATAAGCAATACTTCCTGTTTCTAGTCCTCCTAACGTTCCCAAACTGCTAATGATCTGAAACACAATCCAAAGCCCGAGGACAAGTACGGCGGGAACACGCATAAAAAATATAAAGGCAAGTATTGTTACCCTCTTTGTAGGAAACAGCCTTAGGTAAGCTCCAAGAACTCCGGATATGGCTCCTGATGCGCCAAGACTTGGAACCAGCAAATCCTGTCCCATAAGCATTGTGCTGAATATTTGAGCAAATGTTGCAATAATGCCTATGAGTAAATAGAAAATGAGATAACGAATAGATCCCAGTTTATTTTCAATATTATCTCCGAAAACAGCAAGATAAAGCAGGTTTCCGCCCAAGTGAGCCCATCCCCCATGCATAAACATGGAGGTGATTAAAGTAATCCAAACCGGATAAGGACTTGGTGCTAATCCCGGTAAATTAAATACCTGTCCTGTTACGGGGTCTGTATATTCCTGTGCACTGGTGACTAGGTCTTTGCCGGTGAGTATTTCAGCAGGCACGGCAGAGTATCCCATGGTAAAGCCCGTATCCATGCCCATTTTCTGGTAATAGACAAACACAATAATATTAGCCAGAATTAATAGATAATTAATTACAGGAAACCGATGCCTGTCTGAATTGTCATCTCCTACTGGAATCAAAGTATATGCGTTTAATAGAAATGTTCAGATAAATGTATAATAATTATTCTAAAGGTGTTAAGCCTGTGTAATATTCACGAAGCAGAAACCGATATGGCTTTATTCCGTGATGGTAATAAGGACCATCATTATTTTCAAAAAATTTATAATAGGCTTCATTAGTTTTTAAAACTATTTGTACTCCCGGTCTTACAAAATATGTTGAGTTGATAACATCAGGCATTTCTATTCCAGGCAACATTTTTTGCATGAATTTTAATGAATATCCACCCAGGTATTTTTGATATGCCTTGGAGGATTTTGTAGCACCCTTTCGCATTTTATTAAAAGCGCGTTTTAACGCTATTCTCTGCAAAAGAGGTAAACCATTCATTTTTTTATAAAGTTCGATAAAGGGATTAGGTTCATTTACGTCGACCTCTATTTGTTGTGTAGTAAAAGGAACTTCCGGAACCGGATCTGCAGAATTCACTACAGAAAATGCCCATTCAGATCTTGTTAAATTATCATAATCATAGGCATAATACATATTGCCCATTTTAGGAGGTGCACTTGCATATGTTTTTATCTGTAATAATGGATAGGTACTGTTCTTTTGTAAATAATGTAACCATGCACTTACGTAATAACATAGTGAACCACCCTGACTATGACCAGCAATTAAAAATTTATGATATCCCTTTTTATATAATGAATCGAGCTTTGGCTGAATATCTCTGGAGAGATAGCTAAATCCTATTAAAAATCCTGCATGTACTGCGGCCCTTTTATCTTCTGCAAGAAAATATTTGACTGTGTCTTTGCCGGGTAAAATTATCTCACCCTGAGCCGGGATTAATGCGCAATAAAAATCAGCAAGAAGAGATTTTGGATCGGCTGTCGTACCTCTTAAAAGAATTACGGCAGTGGAATATTTTCTTAACCATAGATCCCATTTATTGTCTAGCCCGATACTGGGAGATCTGTATATAAATGTATAATCAGGTATATAATCTATAAACTGATTATTAGCAGTGGTGTCGAGAAATGAGAAGTTTAGTTTTAATAAGTCATCAGCTTCCTGCGAATTGAATCCGGGTTTTAAATCTGATATATTGTGATTGTACTGAGCAAATGATATAGTAAAGGGAAATAAGAGGGTGAAGAACAGATAATACCTGATTTTCATATTGGATGAATGTTTGATGGTTATAGAAGGCACAATAAAATAAATAAAGCGCAAAAATAGTCTTTCCATCCAGCATTTTTAATAATTCATCAGCTATTAGTTTGTCATCATTATATTTTTGATTGGATGTAAGAATACATAAAAGCAATTGGGAGGATCTTGGCTTAATTGCTTGTATAAGTGGAGAGGACTTGTTTCAGTTTTTTAAATAAAGCGATCCTTGCATAAAGGAACTTTATAACAACTTCCTTCCTGGTATAAGATTTCGGAGCGAGACAGTATCTTAAAAAACGCACAAAATTACTATACATATAATTTAACCCTATTGATGAATTCATCATTTATTGAACTGAAAAGTTGTTCTATTCCATATTGATGATCTTTCATAATGATATTCGTGTAACAATAGATGTTTACATTTGTTTGATAGCTAACGCTGATAAAAAAGACTTATGAATTGGAACAATTGTTTTTCTTCGGCAAGATTTGGAATAGAAAAAACTTCAAAAGGTGTCAGAACAGAGTATGAAAGAGATTGGGATCGGATAGTTTTTTCAAGCCCGTTCAGAAGATTACAGAATAAAACACAGGTGTTTCCTTTGCCTGAGGAAGTTTTTGTGCATAACAGACTTACTCATTCGCTTGAAGTGGCTAGTGTAGGACGTTCTCTGGGAAGAATCGTAGGGAAATATCTGGCAGAGCTTCCCGAGGTGAAAATAGACAAGGAGGCAGAAGAATTTTATAATAACAATCTCAATAATGTTATAGCCGCCGCATGTTTGGCCCACGATCTGGGTAATCCTGCATTTGGTCATTCGGGTGAAGAAGCGATCTCCAGCTATTTTATTAAAAGAAATACAGATAAAGCAGAGGATAAGGAATTTATAGCACAATTTTCAAATGAGGAGTGGAGTGATCTTGTCAATTTTGAAGGCAATGCCAATGCATTAAGGATATTATGTATGCAGCAGAAAGGGAGAGTAAAAGGAGGTTTTAGACTTACCTATAGCACACTTGGCGCTATTATAAAATACCCCTGTGAGTCGATGGCTTCAGAGGGGAAAAAAGGAAAAAAACACAGGAAAAAATATGGTTATTTTAAAATTGATGAGGAGGTTTTTCTGAGTATAACCAGGGAGCTTAACATGATTCGCGATGCTAATGAAAAAATGATAGTGTATAAGCGGCATCCGTTTGTTTATCTCGTCGAGGCAGCTGATGATATCTGTTATAACATTATTGATTTTGAAGATGCACACAGACTGGAAATATTATCGTTTAATGAAACAGCAGAGCTGTTGATGGAAATCGTGAAACGTTCACGTACTGCTGAAGAAGTAAAAAGAATTAGTGATCAGGTTGAAGAGCTAAGCCCTGATAAAAATGAAGCTATCGCCTATCTGAGAGCGAATGTGATTAATATACTCGCTTTAAGATGTGCAGAAGTCTTTAAGGATAATAAGGATAAAATAATCAATGGGAACTATGAGTCCTCGCTTATTGAAGATATACCTGACCTTAAGGATGTACTGTATGAAATAGAACAAATCTCTATCAGAAGAATATATAATTTTAAAAAAGTAGTGAAGCTGGAACTTTCCGGTTTCAGAATAATGTCGGGTTTGGTGGAGGATTTTGTCACTGCAGCTCTTACGCCATTTGATAAAAGAAAGACAGAACATAAAAAAACACTGGAATTACTTCCCAGTCAGTATATGTTTGATGAAGATAGCTCTCCCTATGTTAAGGTGATGCATGTAATTGATTTTATATCAGGTATGACTGATGTTTTTGCCTTGAAATTATATAGAAATCTTAGAGGGATAGAATTGTAGATGATATATGCCGATATACATTTTACAATTATGAGGATGTCCCGAAAACGAACGAAGCCTTTGAGAATCGCTTCAACAACAACCTCTCTCCATCTGGTATCAGAATAAAAAGAGAGTGCCTCTTGCTTTTGAGACACCTTCATAGAATGAGCGCTGAGTTTAGGGGGAGATTTCCTAATGAATTATTGAAAACTGCTTCATTTTTGGAGCATTTACTTTACCCCAAAATTATATTTTTAGGATTAACCGGCTTAGGTTGCATAATGTGTTTCTCTGGCACGAAATTCGGTTAATTATGTATAGCAGTTCAGTGCACAGTTAACCACTTTTTTTTTATTTTAAATTTATAATTATGGTACTCAATCCTTATTTGAATTTTGACGGTAATGCTGAAGAGGCATTTAAGTTTTATCAATCAGTTTTTGGCGGACAGTTGATGATGCAGCGGATGGGAGAAGCACCAGGATTAGAAAATATATCAGAAGAAGAAAAAAACAGATTATTACATGTTGCCATTCAAATAGGCAAAGACCAGTATTTAATGGCTTCTGATATTATACCGTCCGCTGGCCACGTATTAAAAGTGGGTAATAACAATTATATATCTATCTCAGCTGAAAGTCGGGAGGAATGTGATAAATTATTTAATAGCCTGTCTGTAGGTGGTATTATTGAAATGCCTATGGCTGATATGTTTTGGGGCGATTATTTCGGTTCATTTACGGACAAGTTCGGTATTGGCTGGATGATAGGGTTTACTAATCCAAAATAAATTTTCTATTCCATTATAGATTTCCGGTTTTTTTGTATAAATAAGTGCTATTGCCATTTTTGCTAAGTGTTATTAGATTGATAGTTCTTCATTTGTTTCAGAAATATCACTTTTTTATTTATAATACTGAGGATCACCGGTTTTAACTTGGCAGGCTCAATCATAGCAGAATCCTATTGTATTGAGTTGATGCTTACAATACTGAAGAGTTTATCTGATAATATCATTCATGATTTTTATGATTACTCGTGTTGAAATAAGAAACGCATAAATGATTTTTTTCATTCCTTATTGACTATCAATACATTTATCCTCACTGTTGCGTAGTGGCGTAATCCCCCCTTCATTTGACGCAAAAACACCCTTACAGGTATTTTGGCATAGTCTATTTTTGAACTGTTGTTATTAACAACGGAATATTATTAATGATAAAATTTACGATTATGCAAAAGTTGAAATTTGATATAAAGATTCAAGCTCCGGCAGCAAAAGTTTTTCGTGCAGTTACTGATGAGCAATTATACAGGGAGTGGGCGAGTGAGTTTAATCCTGGTTCTTTTTTTGAAGGAAGTTGGCAGAAAGGAGAGAAAATACTTTTTCTCGGATTGAGTAAGGAAAATAAAAGAGAAGGCATGTTGGGTTATATAGTTGAGAGTATACCTAATAAACAACTGTCCATAAAATATGCCGGATTTGTAGATGGTGATAATGAAATTACAGATGAAAAACTAACACAAGGATGGGCAGGGGCTATGGAGGAATATTATTTTGAAGAAAGAGAAGGTGAAACCATTTTTAAAGTGGAAATAGATGTAAACGACCAGTACTACGATTTTTTTAGTTCAACATGGCCAAAGGCACTGAAAAAATTAAAAGAGATTAGTGAGCGTTAAAATACTAATCATATAGATAGCAAAAGTAAGATGCAGTTTTTCTAATTGCGTTTACAGACAAAAAATGTTTGCCAATCGTCAATCATTTATCAGATACAGCTACTTCCAGTGGTAAAATATCGCATCACTAATTCCTGATTTTGTGGCAATATCTTTCACTGCCATTCTATTTTCCTGTTTCTTGAATGCAGATACGATCTGATTCTCTGCGAATTTTACGCGTTTCAGGTTGTTTCAAGATTAAAATTAATCCCAATTTTTAATCAAGTACAGGCTATACTTAAATCTAATAATGCCATTGGTTAATAGAGTGTTGACCACGCTTAAACTTAATCTCAATGCTTTAATAAAGTATTGACTCCGCATAAACATAATATAAATGCTCAGATCAAAATTGACTAGCTCAATTTGCCCTTCTTGTACTCTGATCAGGCAGATTTTATTTGACGCGATTATAGATACAGTTTCAAATACTAACCATTTCCGGAAACTGACTAGCTGTTGACTTTTCTTTTCTAATAAGCCAGATAGCGTAAAATAGAGAATCTGGTATTTATTATTAACATAAAAACCTTGTAGAGTTTGTTCAGATGCAAAAAAATGAGCTTCACACAATTTTTAGTTGTTGCTGTATTGTGTGAAGCTCTTTAGCTGCTTTACGCTTCTTGTTTATTTGAAGCTGATATTTCTTGTAACTGTAGTGTTAGTAGCCAGATTAATCCTTCTGGAAAATGTGTTTTTTCCGTTTGTTACTGTAATTGTGTATGTCCCATCCTGAGCTTCAGTCATATCAAAACGTTTTCTGAAATTACTGCTCATTGTTGAACCATTATACCCCTCTCCATTTTCTGAGCGTATGCTGATATTCAATTTCTCTGCATTGGGATTGATAATAGATAATATAAATTTCTGAGAGTGATTGTCTTCTAATATGTTCACTTCAAATGTTGAAGCGACAGATACAATTCTTGATGTATCACTAACGGGAAGTAATACACCTCTTTTTTGTGTATTAGCGAATCCTGATACTGAATAAAAACTTACAGCCATAATAAGTACTGCAGACCAAATAAACTTTTTCATAAAAACTGATTTTAGTTTCTTTTTTCGCTGCAAAGAAACTAACACATTATAAACTCATTGTTACTCAATTATTAAAGAGTTGTGAAATGTGGTTATAGTAAATCTACGAAATGGTGAGCCCGATTTATTGATGGCGTGCAATGCCCGATTGATGATTTAAGTATAACAGCGAATCGATTTTTTACTTTACTTCCGTAAAGCTGCCATGATGAATTTTTTTTTCAGTTTCCATATAGGTTACTTTCAGTGCGTCATTGACGTATAATAGCAGCTCACGATGATTGAGGTCTGACGTTGATGACACCCACGCGCCGATATTGCCTATAGGTTCATAAGTCTCGGTACGTAAGGTATTTGCAATCTCAAAACCTGCTTCATATTTATTATCACCAATAAACCTATAAAAGAATTTACTATGTAAAACTGTTCCATCGGCTTTTAGATAAGATCCGGTAAATGTTTTACCGACAAGGCTGCTGACCTCCTCTTTCTTAATAACAATGAATTCTGTCACAGAGTCTTTTGCTAATGTAATACTGGCAACCTTTCCCTTGTTAATAACAATATTTGCTATGCTACTATTGATGGTTACAGTTGTATTGTTATCTGTAAACGTATAGGCATCAACATATTGATATTGAGTAACGTACAAAGTGATGCTGTTGTCTGGGCCAAAATCAATTAATGAGTGTTTCGTTACCTGATTATCGTTAATAGTTTTGACATAGATGTAATATTCTTCAGCTTTTTTAACATCAAAAAAAACATCATTGTCTTCTCTATCAGTAGAAGGTTTATCTTTTTTGCAGGCCGTGCTGAAGCAAAGAATATAAAGAGCAGCTATTAAAATAGTGTAAATTTTTGTTGTTTTCATTGTATGATTTTGTATTGGTTATCTGAATTTATTAGTAAGTATATAATCGAAATAGGCGTGCTTTTATAGGGTTAAAAAGATGCTTCGGATTATATATCTTTCAGCATTTATTGTTTTTGCGTATTGGCTTTCTTTTACAGGATATGAACATTTTATCAATGCTATTGCGAGAGTGTTTTGTGTTTTAGTTATGGATATTTTTTTGATAAATGGTTTAAGGGCTAATAATTCATAGGGTAGAATGAAAAAAGTGAATGCCGGGCATTTATATCACGAACTCTTTATATTTTGATTCAGATCTTTGTGCATGCGCCTGATCAAAATGCATATTTACATTGATGTTTGGTTAATAAATATAGACTGTGCAGTAGCGGTTTCATTACCGTTCGAAAGAGCAGTTGCTTTGCCATTTTTCCATAGTTTTGCTACTGCTTTTGATCCGTTGCTTTCGAAGCCCGCAGCGTATATGTCCGTACCGGCGACCCATATAGCATAAGCATTAGCATTCTGCCCTCCATCGGTAAGAATAGTAGGTGCTCCGTTTTTCCAAATCTTGGCTACACCTATATAAGAATTGCCACCTAATTCTTCAAACCCCGAATAATAGACATCATTATCTGGTGTGACAAATATAGACTGTGCAATCCCATATAAAGTACTGATATATACAGGAGTGCCGTTTTTCCAAATACATGCCTTGTAGTCAAGGGAGCCGGCTACATAGATATTTCCATTTTGTATGGAGATAGCATTGGCTCTGGCTCTATATGAGCTCTCGTTGGAAAGCGTATATAACTCTTCACCATTTTTCCATACTGTAGGAAAAGATGAAGATGAAGAATTATAAACCGCTCCTGAAGCATACACATCATTGCCTGATACATACAATGACGTAATAAAAGAGCCAAAGTTGGTCGCGCTTTGTTCCATACGAAATAGTACCTGACCATTTTTCCAAATTATGGGGATATGCGAACTTCCATTTTGTTCATATCCGCCGGCATAGATTTCCTTTCCTGATACAAACAGTGTATATACTACAGCGTCATTGCTGCCATCAGTAAGAAGAGTAGCTACTCCATTTTTCCAAACCTTGGCTACTCTTTTATTACCATTGCTTTCATAGCCGGCTACAAATACATCATCTCCTGATACAACAACAGATAATGCTGAAGCATCTTTAGTGCCATCAGTAATATTAATGGATTCACCATTTTTCCAAAGTTTTGCCATATTTCTAGTGCCGTTGCTTTCGTACCCTGCTATATATACATCGGTTTTTATCTCTCTTTTCTCATCATCTGTTGTTTGCTTGTCCTTTTTGCAACTTGTAGCCAGCAGAACCAATATCCAGATTGCAACGGATAACAAATATTTATTACTTAATGTCATATTTAATCGTTTACTCTTATCATATAATAATTTTGACCTGAACTTTATTAAAATGGAATTCCTAACGTACCATACTGAGTTTTATCCTGATAAACACATGAAAAATACAGTACGTCATCATTGAATACAAACAACCATAGAGTACCAGCTGCACCTGTTCGGGCAGTAGCTATACCATTGTTCTGAAGTGTATAGCTTCCCATCTCTGTTTCTCCTCCGGTTCTTCTCATAAAAAACTTATCCTTAGAAAATCGAAGACCACTAAATTCTCCAATAGGCACGTCCGAGCTGTTTCCATTTTGATGATCCACCGAGATTGCTGCAGGGGAAACATCAAAACGCTTATTTTCAAAAGCATTGGTTTCGGGTGCTTTCACTAGTCTGTAGTCCGTTGTTAAAAAGTTGGGATTTCTGCTCGTAAAATCAGAGAGCATTTCATTTTGCATATGCCATGACACTTCTCCTGTAGTGATGGATAACCTGTCGTCCTTGAATTGATATTCAAATGTTTCATATCCTCCTGGATAAAAAAGACTTCCCTGGGCCAGCGGCTTAAAATGATAAGCCGAAGCCATTTGGAAACGCTTCCCTGCAATATTATATGTGGTTTTGCAGGGTATATAATATCCTGTAAGATCCATCTTAATGTCTTCTTCATCCGTATTCTTATCCTTTTTACATCCTACATGTATGAGGACGAGTAAAACGGCAGTGAATATTATTGTAAGATTTTTCATGATGATATTGTTTTTGCTTATTGATATATTTTTTATGCTATGGTTCGGTTTGCTGATGGTGAAGTTTTATCACCTTTTTTGCAGGAAACAAATATACTTATGAGCAATAGGGCTACTACCCATTGGATACTGGCGATTATTTTCATGATGTTTTTATTAGTATCTGTTCATAACACTGGCGTAGAAGCCCGATCGCTGCTAAATTGTACAGAGTCTTTCACCAATACCATTCTAAATCGACAAACGACGTTATTAATAGACAAACGACATGTTGCATCGGGCTAATTATTCATCAATGGATAATAAGAGAAGAATGTCTGTTATAAATTAGCCATAGATACATTCTGGTGTTTTCAGGCAAAAAGTAGATATTTATACGTAATAGTTATGAAAGTGTTTAAATGCATAATCGTTGATGATGACGAAGTTGATCGTCTGATGGCCATCTCTATGGTGAAGCAATATTCTCAATTGCATCTTGTGGGTGCTTTTGAAAATGCAGAGGTAGCTTTGTCAGCAGTGGACTTTAGCCGGATCGATGTGGTTTTTTTGGATATAGATATGGACGGGATGGACGGAATTTCATTTCGTAAAATAATAAATGATGTTCCTGCCTGTATTTTTATTACTTCGCATCCGGAATATGCCCTGGATAGTTTTTCGGTAGAAACTTTAGACTTTTTGTTAAAGCCTCTTTCGTTGCAGCGGTTTGGTGAATGTATAACCCGTTTGCAAACATTTATGGATGTTCGTGAAAAAGCACACTTATATGTAAACCTGATTGGCTCTGATCATATTTTTATTAAAGAAGGCAGTAGAGAAACCAAAATTGCACTGCACGATGTATTATATCTTGAAGGATTAAAAGATTATACCTTACTGGTCACAGCAGAAAAAAAACATTGCGTACTGAGAAGTATAGGGAATTTGCTGAAAGAATTACACTTCAGCCATTTTTTGCGTATTCACCGGAGTTTTGCTGTGAGAAAAGACCTGATTAAAGCGGTCTCAGCTAAAGAAGTACTTTTGGCTAATAACATTAATATTCCATTAGGCAGAAGTTTTAAGGATGGTATAAAAACATTGCTTGCAGGAGAAAGATGAAAAGATAGTTTTAACCGACCACTTAAAATGAAGGAGTAACATAACTCCTGACCGTCAAAAAATAGCCATGAAATACCTGTTATCCATATTGTTTGTATGCGTTGTTCATTTATTGTATGCGCAAACGCCTGCAAATTTACTTAATGATCTGGCGAAGGCTGAAGATGTAAAGGCTAAATTCGAGCTGTTGAGTAAGCTGGGAAGTGTATACTCAGCTAAAAATAGTCTGGATTCTTCATTGTACTATTATTCTCAGGCATTGGGTCTTTCTGAAAAAAACGGATATAGATTAGGGATGGGATTGGCCCATCAGAATTTAGGCGAAATATATCGTCTGATTGGAAAATACAATCAATCTAAAACCCATTGCCTGGCTGCATTAAGGATATGGGAAGCTGTGGGAGATAAAGTACGTATAGCAGAGTCAAACTACAATCTTGGGGCTCTCGCTTCAGCTGTTAGCAACTATCAGGAGTCTGAGCAATATACCAGATCAGCACTGCAGATTTTCGAGAAAATGGAGGATAAACCTAAAGTAGCCATTTCCTACATGTTATTGGCCAATACTTATTATGCACAAAGTGATTACCCCAAAGCTCTGGAAAACTATTATATCTCGTTGAAAATTGCTGAAGAAATAGGGGATAAGCGGAGCATTGCTTACAATCAGGGTAATATTGGTATTATACATATCAACCAGGAGAATTATGATGCGGCTTTAAAGAGTTTTACAGTGTTAAGAGATGTTGCAAAAGAAATGGACGATGCACAAGGAGAAATCAGAGCTTACACTGGTTTGTCCACGGTGTACAGACTTCGTAAAGAGCATGATAAGGCGTTGGAAAATATGAAAGCCTCCGTTCTAATTGCTGAAAAAATGGGCAATAAGCATTTAGTGGCTGCCAGCACAGGTAATTACGGACGTCTCTACGAAGCACAGGGCAATTATCCTGAAGCGTTAAAAGCTTATTTAGAGGCGATAGAGCGGTTAGAAGATATAGGAGATAAAAGAATGCTTGGTGGGTTCTGCTATTATGCTGGTAATATGTTGAATAAACTTAATCAACCGCTTCAGGCCATTGATAAATTGGAAAGATCACTGACGCTGGGAAAAGAGCTTGGTATAGGCGATCTGATAAAAGATAGTTACGAAGGTCTTCATACTGCCAATGATCTGCTGGGCAATCACAGGGAAGCATACGAAAACTACAAAAAATATATAGTTTATAAGGACAGTCTTTATAATGAGGAAAATATCAGGAAGTTAACCCGGCTGGAAGTTCAGTTTGAAGCAGACAAAAAACAGGATTCCCTACGCATCGTTGCAGAGCATGAACAGATGGCCATCAAAAAGGAAATGCAGTTGGCTTCCCTGCGCCATGAATATGAGAAGAAACAGGCTCAGGCACAGAGCGAGGAGGAGCGTAGTCAGTTAATGGTTAAAGAGGAAATGAAAAGGCAACAGATAGAAAATGACTACGCCGTAGCTCAAGCCGAGAGTAAACGTAAAGAAGTCGAAATGCTGGCCGAACAACAGCAGCGGAATGCAGAAGCACAATTAGATATAGAAAGAGAGAAAGGCATCCGTAATGTATCACTCGCAGGACTTGCACTGGTTTTCTGTGTAGGTGGCTTCCTTTTTCATCAAAATCGGGCCAGCAAAAGACACAATGAAAAACTCAGTCTGTTGAATGCCGAATTGGATATGGCCAACAAAACTAAAATCCAGTTTTTTAATATTCTCAATCATGATTTACGTCGACCTGTTGCTAATCTGATTCATTTCCTGCATCTTAAAAAGGATAGTACTGATCTGTTGGATGAGCATAGCAAAAAACGATTGGAACAACAAACAATGGAGGGAGCCGAGAACCTGTTAAGTGATATGGAAGACCTCCTGTTGTGGAGTAAAGGGCAGATGGAAAATTATTCACCTCAAGTCGGACAAGTATATGTGCAGGAACTGTTCGATGTTATTCAGAGAAGTTTTGCAGACGAAGCAAAAAAAATTAGTTTCTCTTTTGAAAAGAGGGACAACGTCAATCTGCTTACGGACAAACATTATTTAGAAACCATTTTACGTAATCTCACTTCAAATGCCGTTAAAGCTTTGCAGTCCACCGGAAATCCTAGAATTGTCTGGAAGTGTGAAAAATTAAATGGGGATGTAACACTTTCCATCACCGACAATGGTGCGGGCCCCGACAAGGAAAAATTTCGTGCTTTATACGATGAAAAAGAAATTGTGGGAATCAGGTCCGGATTAGGATTGCATTTAATACGAGATTTAGCCAAGGCGATAGGATGTACAATAGAGGTTGAACCTGCTCCGGAAAAGGGAACTACTGTGCTTTTGAAATTTTTGAATAATCAGCGGAGCTTTAATGATTAATTTATTTAAAACTGTACATCGTTCTCAACGCGTTTTTTCCTATCTATCGCCCTGGTTGCCATCGTTGTAGTGTGCTCCAAAATCAGAGTGGAGTCCGGGGTTCTTGCTATTATCTGGCTGTTGCTCTTTTTATACTGATTATTCGTATTGTGATTTATACTTCAATAAATATTTCTCAAAGAATAAATTACTATAATTTTATCTGAGATGAGCATTGATGATGTTTTGGAGCAGTTATTCAAAATAAATCCTATAAGACTCACTTTTCTTTATTGATAACAGGCAACCTGAGTGTATAATATGAATATTACAATGAAGCAATCTTTTTATCACTGCATAGCTGTGATAGGTTTGATTTTTGGTTTTATCAATGTCAATGGTCAGAGTAGTTTATTGAAAGCAACAAACCTTCGTACCGAGTATAAAACCGAGCCATTCACTGATGTTGTTCAGCCACGATTAAGCTGGGAGTTGGAATCTTCTGTTAGAAATCAGCTGCAATCTGCTTATCAGATTATTGTTGCCTCATCTGCAAAGTTATTGTCAGAAGAAAAGGCTGATCTATGGAACTCCGGTAAAGTAGACGGGGATGCTACCAATCAGATAGTATATAACGGTATTGCGCTAACTCCCGGTAAAGTTTGTTACTGGAAAGTGAGATCCTGGGATGCTGTTGGTAAGCCCGGAGCCTGGAGTGTGGCGACAAAATGGGAAATGGGATTGATGGATAATACAGGATGGAAAGCTCAGTGGATCGGTCATGATCTTACTGCCTTAGGGAAAGGTGAAGTATACCATCTTCCTCCCGCACCATTCTTTAGAAAGGAAATAGCATTGAGCGCTAAAGTGAAATCAGCCAGATTGTATGTGACTGCTCTCGGATTATATGAGTTTCAGATTAATGGTAAGAGAGTGGGTAATGATTACTTTATGCCCGGATGGACAGACTATAATAAGCGTCTTTATTATCAGGTATATGATGTTACTAAATCTTTACAATCAGGTAAAAATGTACTAGGCGCAATTATTACAGAAGGCTGGTACGCGGGTTATCTCGGTTATGCTTTACTGGTAGGTAATCCTGTTGTTCACAATTTCTATGGTAAAGTACCATTGTTAAAAGCGCAGGTGGTAATAGAATATTCAAATGGGAAAAAAGAAACTATAGTGACCGATGAATCCTGGAGAACTCATTACGGACCTATCGTTGAATCTGATATATTGAATGGTGAAACTTTTGATGCCCGCGCAAAGTTTACGGGTTGGGATAAGCCTGGTTATAATATGCAAAATTGGGCGTATGCTCAGGTATTTGAAAACACTGACAGAAAACTGGAAGTGTATCCTGGTGTTGCTGTAAAAAGGATGCAGGAAATGCCGGCTGTAAGTGTTGCTGAAAGACCGGATGGTAAATACATTTTTGATTTGGGACAAAATTTTGCGGGAGTGGTGAGATTAAAAGTGAAAGGTAATGCAGGTGATTCTGTTGTGCTGAAATATGGCGAGGCATTATTTCCGGACGGAAGTATTATGACAGAAAATTTACGCAAAGCCAGAGCTACTGATACCTACATATTAGAAGGAAATCCCAATGGTGAAATATGGACACCACAGTTTACTTATCACGGTTTTCAATATGTAGAAGTTTCAGGGTTAAAGAGCAGACCTTCTCAAGATATGATTACAGGAATAGTCATGTCATCCGAAACACCGGAAGTGGGAGAGTTTGTTACTGATCATGACATGATTAATAAATTATATCAAAATATTTTGTGGACACAACGATCAAATTATTTTGATGTGCCTACTGATTGTCCGCAGAGAGATGAACGTCTTGGCTGGACCGGAGACGCACAGGCATATATACAATCAGCTGTTTATAACAATGATATTGCTGCATTTTTTACTAAGTGGATTGTAGATATAAACGATGCACAGCGTGCTGATGGTACTTTTCCCATTTATGCACCAGCACCAAATATAAGAGCTACAGATACTTACTCTCCCGGCTGGTCGGATGCGGGTATTATTTGTCCCTATACGATTTATAAAAATTATGGAGATGTTGAGGTGATAAAAAAATCGTGGAACTACATGGTGAAGTACATGAATTTTCTGGAGAACAAAAGTCAGAAAAAGTATTTTTTTCCAGAAGCCAGCTTTGAAGATATTTCTCCTAAAGGTGGATTTGGTGACTGGCTGTCGGTAGGGAAGAAGACGCCTCCCGATATGTTAGCCACTATGTATTATGGGCAAAATGCACGAATGATGTCAGAAATGGCTAAAGCTGTTGGTAATGAAAAAGAAGCTATTTATTATTCTACAATAGCATCAATGGTGTTGGATGCTTTTATTAAACATTATACTTCTGCCGATGGAAAATTTGTAACAAACGCAGAAGCTTATGGCGATGGTTCCGGTTATGTAGATGGGGAGATGGGTTTTGATGGTCATACTCAAACTGCTTATGCGAATGCCATTTATATGCTGTCTCTGGAGCCCAAATTAAAACAACAGGCAGGCCACTGGCTGGCAGAATTAGTTAGACAAAGCGATAATAAACTGACAACAGGTTTTTTAGGGGTTAAACCATTATTGCCAGCACTCTCAGCTACCGGTCATACCGATATGGCTTACAAATTATTATTAAGCAAAGAATATCCATCCTGGGGATTTGAAGTTGTGAATGGGGCAAATACAATTTGGGAGAGATGGAATAGTTATATTAAAGGAAAAGGATTTGAAAGTAATGCTGAAATGAATTCATTCAATCACTATACTTTTGGTTCTGTTAACGAATGGATGTTTGGGAATATGGCTGGTATCAAACCTGGGTCTGCAGGATATAAACATATTATCATCCGGCCGGAAATTGCAGCTTCAGATATTAATTATGTTAGCGCCAGCTATCATTCAATTCGTGGAAAAATAGTATCAGCATGGAAAAAGGGTAAAGGCAGTGTTGAAATAAATGTGACAATACCCGTTAATACAAAAGCCAGTATTTATCTCCCTTCTTCCAATATAGAGTGTATTTCTGAAAATAGTCAGTTTATAAAGGATAATAAAGATTGTAACATAGCCGGACAAAAAGATGGTTATACAATTGTCGAAGCAGGTTCAGGATCTTATCGTTTTTTAATTACTGAGTAGAAAGTTTTTATTATGTTTTAGCAATAGTGCTAATGAAGAATTGGTTTATTTGGAAGTATATATAGTTATTGCACGAAAAATTCTTATAATGGATAATGATCTCTGAATAAAAATCGGAATAAAACAGAGAAGTAAATAAGAAATGTAAAAAATAAAGAGAAGTAAAATATGAAGAGAAACAGAATCTCATTTGAAACAACGTTGTAAGCTGCATTATCAGAGTTGAAAATTATTATCTGCGAATAAAAACTGTGTTTTCTCCTTTAGAAGAATTATCAAAGTTGTACATATTAGTCGCACTAAAAACAGCTCTTGAACATCCTGCTTTGATCCAGTCGTGTAATTCTATAATTACACCTTTGGCACTGTTTAACCATCCGGATGAATTGTTTTCAAAAACTTCTTTTTCACTTCCTTCTATATCAAGTTTGATAAGATCGGCGTTTTCCCATCCGCATTCATCAATAATATCATTCAGGGAAATTCCTTTTAAGCTGTTTTCATCGGGCTGTGCTGTTTCGTGAATAGTGAACGCCCATTTACCTGCTTGTGGGTTTTCAATATTTAAAAAAGAGGAATTGCGCCAAATACCTGCTTTTATAGAAGTGATATTATTATACTGATGAATGTTTTTTTGAAGCATATCATAATTGGAGCTTTCAGGCTCAATGCAAACGATTTTGGCATGTGGATATTTATTGGCAAAAACTATCGCTGCCAGACCAATATTGGCGCCTCCGTCTATTATTGTTCTAGGTTCAAAGGGAAGAGGAATGTTATACTCCTCATCAATAAATATATTATTGAATAATTTAAAGTCAGAAGTTGTGGCTCTTAAATATAAGGGATGCTGAATATAAGGTAGTGTAAAACGATAAACCCCTTTTAGGATTTTTCTTTCATTTAGTTTATTCAGTATCAAAAAATAGACCCCTGAAAAGCCCAGTTTTCTAAATACACTTATGGCATTTTTTAACTTCTTCATACAAAATCATATAGTGCATTCTACAATGGAATGTCATGCAGAATACGATGAATAAGTACAGGTGAGTAGGGGGTAATAAATGAACTGTATCTATATCTGCAAATAATGGGCCGCAATATTTCAACGGTAAAACATTCGGCTGCGCGACATGCAATTCGTTTTAGCTAATTCTCAATATGATCGATGCTTTTGGGGAAATATTCGTCCATATCATTCCCGGAACAATAGGCGAGATGCTAAATATCATTTAAAATGCCTGAACATATTATGCAGGCAAATGATTAGTTTAAAGAAAACATGGATGATCACATAACTGCAATATGGGTCGTGATATTTATAATAGGCAAGTATGAGATCAGTCTGGAGGTACGTGAATCATCACCTAATTACAACCTATTGTGATGGTATTTACAATAGGCAAACAAAAATATCCATTCATAGGAAAATAGATCCTTGCTTACTATCCCTGTGTTAGTCTTATTGTATGTATGAAATGATTCACTACAGGTAAAAGGATATTTACTTAATTACAACTTGTGTTTATGCATATTTATATTATGCCAGTAAAAGATCTGTTTATGGTAATTGGAATTATTGCTTCCTGCAAAACCTATGGTGCAATATTCATAATAAGAAAGGGTGTATCAATTACGATACACCCTCTTAAAACTTATATGTCGAACTGATTTGTTATGTTAAATAAAACCCTGTTCTCTTAGTTATATACTTGCCAACAGTCTAGAATTTCCAATCAATTCCGGCAGTAATAAATCTGCTCATGCCTACTCTTACACCCTGTGGATTTCTGGAAGCAATATATCTTTCATCTGTAAGATTTCTTGCCGCAACTGTAAAGGTTAATTTTTGATTGGGTAATGTATAGAAAATGCTTCCGTCAATAATATTACGGGATGGAATTTTTCCTATCAATCCATCCGGAGTGGGAACTTCTGTGTTATTACGATCATTAAATTGATCTCCTACATAGTTGCTGTAAAAACGGATTCCAAATCCGGAGCTATGTTCGAATCCAACGAATACATTTGCTATTACTTTAGGAGCATAAGGCAATTGATTGTCGACAACATTATCCTTGCCGGTAAATTTTGCATTAGTATAAGTAAAATTACCTCCTATAGGTAATGAATGTTTTGAACCAAAACTTTTAGTAAGATCAATGTCTGCGCTGAATTCTATCCCTGAATGTTTTGTTTGTCCACCGCTGGCAGATCCGGATGCTCCTGTCGCTAATGTTACAGGAATAACCTGGTTTTCAAAATCCATATAAAAGAATGTTGCTGCCAGGTTCACAAATTCTGTTATAGCATAACGTGCACCCAGTTCATAATTAGTACTCAATTCTTTATCTATGTCTTCTGCAATACCTGTTGCAGTGATAGCATTTTTTAATACAGGGGGAGCAAATCCTCTATGTGCGCCGGCGAAAACAGTGAATTGATCATTTGCACTGTAGTTAATACCCACACCTGGTAATAAAGCAAAAGTACTTCTGTTGTAAGCAACATTTGTATCAGCTACAACATTCGCACCGCCAGCACCGATGGGAAATTGACCACGATATATTCTTCTATTAAAATCATAATTTTCTGCACGTAAACCAACGTTGGCAGAAAGCTTCTCGCTAATCTTTATATCATTTGTAACATATGCGCTTGCTGCAAAACCATTACGGATTTCATTGTCACGCATATTGCCGCCCCATGAGTCCGGCTTGCTGCCTTGTATAAATTGTTCTGTAGCTGTTTCCCATAATGCTCTTACACCTGCTTTAAGCGTATTTTCCACTTTAAACAAATCATGTTTTACACTTACCCTTGGTTCTACTCCACGCACAACGAATTGCCGATTGCGCCAGTCCGTTCTGTTACTCATAAAAATAGCTCCGCCATCTGTTCTGGCTGCATCACCCCATACTACTCCTGAAGAGTTTGCATTAGGTCCGTTTCTGGTGAATTGCTGGCGACGCCAGTTACGTACAATATCATAAACAAATGCAGTGGTTTGTAATTGCACTCTACTATTAAATCTGTAAATATGCGTAGTACTGAAATTGATTTTACGTACAGGCATGTGATCGTCAGGAGTTAAGACTGTTTTATCAAATCCTCCTGCGTCATACATAGCCTGTGTCATACCCAGATATGTTGAGTTGGACTCCTGATCGTGCAGACCTATTTTGATACCCAGCTCTGATTTTTCATTCAGGTTAATTCTTACTTTTCCTGTGATATCATTGATTTTAAATTTCAAACGGTTGAGATTGTCAGCCCTTTTGTGATTATAAGTGATGAGATAACCTACATTTCCTATAGTGTTACCATGACTCAGATAGCTGGAGAAGAAACCATCACTACCTGCTGCTAACTTAACACGATTGGTTAAAGTAGTAGGCGGATTAGCTGTAATAAAGTTTACTACACCACCTATTGTTTGCGGACCAAACAATAATTGTCCGCTTCCTTTCAGTACTTCAACTTCCTGCATTCTGTCTATTAATGGACTAAAATACATCTGCGGTTCCCCATAGGGATTAAGTGTAACTGGAATACCATCTTCCAATACTAAAACTTTACTGGAACGAATGGGGTTTAATCCGCGTATACCAATATTTAATTGTAAGGATGCTCCGTCTTCGTCTATAATATTAAGTCCGGGAACTTTTCTTAATACATCACTGCTATTTACAGGAGCAATAATGTTGATGGTTTTGGGTGATATAACATCTACTGAACCTGGTATGTTTTTAAATATCCTATCATCTCTTGTGCCGATCACCTGTATTTCCGGCATCGTACCAAATCTGGTGCTGTCCTGCTGGGCAGCTGCTTTGTTGGTAATTACCGCAGCAAGTAAACATACGCTACAATATTTTGTCAGATTTTTACGCTGTAAGGGAATAAACTTCATATACAATTTCTGTTGGAGTGAATAAAATCCCTATCAAGGGAATAATAATGATTAGCGACTGAAAAGCTAAAGAGCTGCAAATATTACCCTCAAAGCTCATTTGTATTTACGAAATCAGGAAAATGCATTGCGCGATAAGAAAAACGATGTGCGTGATAATTGATAAGAAAGATAATGTGTATGTCTTATCAGTAGAAGAAAGAAGGAATGAGTAGTAAGTTAAAGAAATGTAATTGAATATAGAAAATAAATATTTTTAAGCTCCTATTTATGAAACTTCGAATAATAAAGTTACAGGAGTGTACAGGCAAAGAAAATAGGAACAGCTAAAATAAGATACTTCCGGGAGAACAGTAAGTAAAAAATAATCAGTGACTTCACTCTTACAGCTACAATCGTTGCAAACAAAAAGAACAGTAAGAAAAAAAATAAGGAGAGGAAGCATGAGAAAGTGAACTTTTATAATGGCATAAATCGCGAAACCATTATATGTTGCCATTAATAAAGAAAGAGGAGAAGTTGAAGTTTATGAAATTGTTGTGAATAGAGAAGTAACGAAAGGGCACTTACGGTTTGTTGGAAAAAGCATCAGGGTAAAGAAGTTTTTAATGGAATAAACGGAGGGACTGTTAAACGTTAACGAGGTAAAGAATTGGTATATAAATTCGTTTAACTTGTCATACTGTGTTTGTATACTAATATACGGTCAGCATATAAAGCTATTGAATTGGACGTTGTTTGAGGTGTGTTTAGGATGTTGTGCAGAGTGAGAAGAACTATCATCATTATATATAAAAATTGTTGTAGGTAGTGTGATTCGAAATTGTTTTAATACATAGCAATAAAAAAGAGAAGCGTTAATGTATTCGTTATGATGATAGTACGTTAATAAAAAAATCAAAAGATCCTGTTTAAATGGTGACCCAATGTGTTTCAGGTTATTTGTATGGTAGCCAAAAATAAACGGCCTGAGTCTTTTTTATTATTGAACTCAGGCCGTTTAAGGTACATTCTGCTTAGTATTTGAGGTTCACTTTCATATTGAGCCTCTTTAAAAATCTTAGGCAGATTGTTATATGTCAGTTGATAATGTTGTTAATATCTAAGGTTCCATGGGATGTTCTTTAAGGAGATCACCAGGGTTGTAAAAATCTTTTTTGTTTTCTGTAGCAGCTCTCACTTCTTTTACTTTATCGGGGTAGATAGCAGATGCTTCATTGCCGAAAGAATTCCTTACATATGTTAATACTGCCGCGACTTCCTCATCTTTTAATAAACCACCAAATGGCGTCATAGGTACTTGTCCGGGATACTCTTTTCCATTTACTGATATAGGACCGAGCAGTCCCTTAAGAACAAGTTTGATCAACCTGTCTTCATTTCCCGTTACCCATTTACCATTAAGCGGAGGAAAACCCGATGCTGAGAGTCCGTTGCCATCAGGTTGATGACAAGTGCTGCAATAACCTTCTTTTGCGTATATCTGCTTACCTAAATTAAACAGCTCGAGTTCCTGCCCTTTAAGTTTTGTAGAAGAAAGTTCTTCTGTTTTTTGTTCCTCTACTGATTTGCCATTGAGATGTGCAATAGCAGTTTCATGCGCATGCTTCATCCATTCATCAAGTGGCTTTTGTGCCGCTTCTTCTAATACAGGCATTCCCTTTTCTTTTCCTATCCATGATGCTGATACAATAGCCGCAAGTCTAACACGACCGTTATCATCTGCAGCGGCTTGTTTTAGCAGGTCTGCCTGATCGGCAATTTGATGACCAGTATAACGTAATACACCAACAGCGGCTGCTCGGATATGATAGTCTTTAGCTTTCAGCAATCGTCTCAGGAGGTTATCGTTAACCTTATCAAGTCCCCAGCTCACCCATAATCCTTCCATCATATAATGTTCATACCTCGGATCGTTTTTATCTAAACCATCTATCCATTTCTCTAGCTTAGGTAAAACTTCTGAAGCTGTTCTTCCTCTTAATTCTCTTTTAGTTCTATAGCGCGTACGATATTCATGAAGTTTAAGATTTTCAAGAAGTGTGTCAATACTGGCGCCATCAATTTTAGCTGGCTTAACAAGCGGGCGAGATGGATATGTTATACGATAAACTCTTCCATGCATATGATCTCTTAACGGATCGCGGGCATTATGTTGCATGTGTCCTATAAGGATGTTGTGCCAGTCTATTACGTACAAAGAACCATCAGGAGCAAACTCCATGTCTACAGGTCGGAAGTTTCTGTCTGAGCTAACCATCAGGTCCATACGATGTTTGCTGAAATATCCGGTTCCGCTATCTTTTAATATATGTTGTTTTGTGCCGAGGAAACCGATATTGTTATTGATCAGCAGGTCACCCTGCACTTCATCAGGAAAGTGCCTACTGGATACAAACTCCAGTCCGGAAGTTGGACGAACCTTATGATCTTCCTCTATAAGATTAAAAGATTTATGAGTCGTTTCTCCATAACGGGGCAGAACCGTACCTGGCATCATCCAGCGCACATCCGGACCAGATGTTTCTGCAAAAAATGGTTGGCCCCAGTCATCAAATGCAATTCCCCATGGATTAGGTATGGCAAGTTGTGCAGTACGTTCAAGTTTTTTAAGTTGTGGTGAATATCTGTAAAACCCACCATTGGTTCCCCGTACAGGTCCATAGGAGGTTTCTACATTTGTATGCAGAAAAACACCTTCTCCCATATAAATAGCGCCTGAAGGATCAACTGTGAAAGCATGAATATTGTGGTGAGTATCATGATCATCGAAACCGCTAAGCAAAATTTCTGATTTATCTGCTTTATCATCTCCGTCAGTATCGATATATAGTTTCAGGTTAGTACCCTGTGATACATATACTCCTTCAGGAGCGATTTCAAATCCTACAGGAAGATGAAGATGATCAGCAAAGGTAATTTGCTTGTCAGCTTTACCATCCCCATCTGTATCTTCCAGAATAATAATTTTATCATTGGGTTTAGCGTCACCCGGACGGTAATGAGGATAAGTAGGCATAGTAGCAACCCATAAACGTCCTTTATTGTCAAAAGACATTTGCATTGGTTTAGCCAAATCGGGAAATTCCTCTTCGGAAGCAAAAAGTTCAATTTTGTAACCGGGAGCCATCTTTAATTTACTTACGGCTTCCTCTCCTTTTAAATAAGTAAGACTACCATTTTGCTGAGGATTATAATTTGTTTTTACTTCAGGAAGAGTTCTTGTTTTTTTATCAGCTTCTGCCAGATCCATTTTTTCTCCTTTGGAAGCGGCAAGCCAGATCGCTTCATCTCTTATGGCTGTCATCTGTCTTAGTTTCTCTAATTCCGCAGGGTAGTTGTCAGGTCCAAAAGGATCATACCTGCGTCCAAAAACATGTACACCATTAGGAATTTTATAATCATTATGCCACATCCAGTTTTTTTCCATTACAGCTTCATGAACAAGTTCCCTGTTGGACTCAGCTTTTGCCTTTTGTTGACCGAATAATTTATCAGCAAGCAATAAGGAAAATTTTTTGTATCCCTCTTCATTGAGTTGTGAGCCGTCGATGGTAAGCGGATCTTTGGTTGATGCAAACCATTTTTTAGAAGGCGTGAAAACATCGAGAAAGATGATATTGTTACTGGCAGCCACTTCTTTCATTGCGGTTGAATACATAGACAGACGTTCATTTTCTTGTTTACCATCAGGTAAATCGTATCTGGAAGAGAGGTCTTCAAAAGCAATAGGAGAGACTATAGCCAGTTGTATTTTTTTTGCTGGATGGTAATTTTGAGATAATGTATGTTTAATAAATGCGTCCAGTTCTGCTTTGTAGTTTTCAAGACCTTCCTGGCCTTGAAAAGATTCATTAAATCCAAAGAATGCGATAATAGTATTAATCTGATGTCTGGTAAGCCATTCGTCAGGTGATTCCATAAACCCTTCACTGTCAGAATTGGTAGCCAGTTCGGTCTGGAATTTTTCAGCACCGGGAAATGCCCATGGGTTATTTCTTCCTGAATGTGGCCTGAATCCAGGAGTATTTCCCCCGTCACACATATTACGTATGTATAACAGACTATCCGGATAGCGTAAATGCAGTTCAGTTTCAAAAAAACCGTAATTCATCATTCTGGACCCCAGATTGTTACCAACAAGAGCGATACGGTCACCCTGATGGACGGATAGCGTTTGTGATGGATCAGAGTGGCATGAGGCAATAAAAATTGTGGTTAAAAAGAGAATCACCCTAAAACGGGTTGAGGTAATGTTACAAAGTTTCATTCTTTTAAGTCTTTCGGTAAAAAATACAGGCGATAAAAGTAAGCGTTTTCCACTTTAACTATAAAAATATCATAAAGAAAAAAAGGTTATTCTACCAGCGATAATATGAGTAATTAAATAAATGTAATAATGACACTAAAAGAAAGTTCAGATCAATTAAAATAAATGATTATATTTGATATCATTTTGATATCATAATAATATACATGAATATGGAAAAAATAACTAGACCCATGTCGGGATTTCTAATGCTTCTGGTAGCAGTTATTCTTTTAGCTGTTGGAGGATATTTTGCGTTAAGCACACCCGACCGCAATATTGTACCATCTGTGTTACTATTTATTACCGGAGCTTTTATTTTAAAAGGTTTGTTGGTGGTTAATCCCAATCATTCGTGTGTGCTGGTGTTTTTCGGAAAATATGTAGGTACGGTGAAGCGTAATGGCCTTCTTTGGATAAATCCGCT
>CAZQIQ010000011.1:18655-33111 GCA_964593835.1 uncultured Chitinophagaceae bacterium | reverse complement strand
CTATTCAAAAAACAATATGTTTCATTGAGAGCGCAAAATCTTAACGGTGCTAAATTGAAAGTGAATGATAAGATGGGGAATCCAATAGAAATTGCAGCAGTATGTGTGTGGCAGGTGAGTGATACATATAAGGCCTCATTTGATGTAGTGAATTATGATCAGTATGTACTCATTCAGAGTGAAGCTGCGGTCCGGCATCTGGCTGTGAGTTATGCATATGATAATTTTGAAGATAATAACGAGGACGGCGAATTAACTTTGCGTGCCGGTGGTGATAAGGTCAATCAGATGTTGGAAAAAGAACTAAACGACCGACTTGCTCCTGCAGGTATTGTTATAAAGGAGGCGCGAATAAGCCACCTTGCTTATGCTGCTGAAATAGCCGGCGCCATGTTGCAGAGACAACAGGCTACCGCTATCGTAGCAGCAAGAGCAAAGATTGTGGAAGGAGCTGTAGGAATGGTAGAAATGGCACTTGAAATGCTGAGTAAAAAACATATTGTAGAATTAGATGAAGAAAGAAAAGCTGCAATGGTGAGTAACCTGATGGTGGTGTTATGCGGAGATAAGGCCACCGTGCCGGTAGTAAATGCAGGAACATTGTATTAGAAATTGAATGATATCTTGAGTAAAAAAAAATCATACGTACTAAGAATTGATGAAGACGTCTATAAGGCCATTGAAAAATGGTCTGCAGATGAATTCAGAAGTATCAATGGTCAGTTGGAGTGGATTATTCAGCAACAGCTGATCTTGTCTGGACGTGCCAAATCAGGGAATAATAAGAATAAAAAAAAGGATACTCCTTAAACAAATGTTATCATAAGAATTTAATAAAGGAATTAATACCTGATCAGTTTCTTTTATAATAAAAGCTTATTAGCGCGTTCAAGTGCTCTACTGAGTGTTGTAGTAACATTTGCTTTTCCTATTGCGAACAATAATCTGGAGCTCCTTAATTCATTCATCACCTGATCACTTTGTATTTCGCATAAAATAATTTTAGTGCCTTCTTTTTGTGAGTCGTTATGTATATCCCTTAACGTTTTTATGCCGGTGGCATCAATGATGGTCACATTTTTCATACGAATAATCAGCATTTTTGGTGTTTTGTCAATGAGCTTAATAGCGTCTTTAAATTTATGAACTGCACCAAAAAACAGTGGACCATTAATTTCAAATATTTCTATTTCGGAACTGACGTTTAAGTTTTCCAGATTTTCGGACGGTGTTGTGTTGACTTCATTTTCCAGACTTTTTTTGAGGATACTCACATCGCTTAATTTGATCATGTTTCTCATGAATAAGAAAACAGCCAGAAGCATTCCTATTTCTATCGCTACAGTGAGATCAATTAATACGGTTAAAAAGAAAGTGATCAGCAAAACGGCAACATCTCCTTTTGGTCCTTTGGAAACACTTAAAAAGTTTTCCCACTCGCTCATGTTATATGCAACAACCACTAAGATTCCTGCAAGCGTAGCCATAGGGATCAGCGCCGCCCATTTACCCACAAAAAGAATAATTAAAAGCAATGTGAATGCATGTACTATTCCTGCAATGGGTGTCCTTCCTCCATTTTTTACATTGGTAGCGGTTCGGGCAATCGCTCCTGTAGCAGGTATACCTCCAAAAACAGCAGAAAAAATATTAGCTGTTCCCTGTGCTACCAATTCCATATTGGATCTGTGTTTACCACCAATCATGCCGTCAGCCACTACAGCTGACAATAAAGATTCAATACCTCCCAGCAATGCAATGGTAAATGCGGGTTGCAACAGATTTTGAATGGTTGTAAAGTTGATGTCCGGAATGGTGGGTGAAGGTATGGCAGAGGATATTTCGCCAAACTTACTGCCAATAGTTTCAACGGGAAAATGTAATAATTGCGCCAGCGCTGTGGTGCAGACTATCGCTACAAGTGAACCGGGAATTTTTCTCGTCACTTTCGGCCACATTAAAATAATCAGCACGGTAACAAACGCTAATATCAATGCGTAAAAGTTAGTCGACTGAAAATTTTCTCCATAAGCCTGCCATTTAGCTATAAAATCAGCTGGCACTTCTCCCATGTGCAAGCCGAAAAAATCTTTAATCTGGGAAGAAAAAATAATTACAGCGATGCCACTCGTAAATCCTGTGATTAAGGGATAAGGAATAAATTTTATTACGGAACCCATTCTGGCCAGTCCCATCAGTATTAATATTATCCCTGCCATAAATGTGGCAATAATCAATCCATTAATACCGTATTGTTGAACGATGCCGTATACTATAACAATAAAGGCGCCTGTGGGACCACCGATTTGCACGCGGCTTCCACCTAATGCTGAAATAATAAATCCGGCAATTACAGCAGTATATAATCCTTTTTCAGGTGCTACACCAGAAGCTATTCCAAATGCAATTGCGAGAGGTAATGCAACAATGCCCACAATCAAACCGGCTATAAGGTCGCGGGTAAATTGTTGTGTGTTGTAATTTTTTAACGTATCAACAATTTTGGGTTGATACTCATTTAACCATTTATTCATGAACGAAAGAGTATTGTAGTAGCACGCGTTTATATAAAACTTTTGCTGTTCCCACATTACTCCATAGTTGTGCATTTAAATGCATAGGACTAAATCTATTTAACTCATTCACCGTTTTTTCTACAAATCTCGCCACCAGATGTGGGTGGAGATGCCGTCTTTCTAATTCCTTAACAGCAGTATTGCAATAACGTTTTACCTCGTAATGGGAAGATGAGAACAATATTTTTGCTATTAATTTATGCCTGAATGCTTCCATATTCTTTTGAATGGTTTCTGTACTGTTTTGGATTGTTATATTTTAACCCAGAATTTTAATTGATTATCCAGCTCTGTTCCAACAGTGAGATAAGAGGACGGAATTTCTTCACCAAGACTATGAAATGTTACCAATCTTGTTCCTTCAGGCATTTTTTCCAGTTGTTTATATAAATAGCGGGTATAATAATGATATAATTCTGCTGAATAAGAAATACTATGATCTATTTTGTCGGTACCTACAAGATTCTCATAAAAGGAATTGTAAAAATAAAAATGATCATATTCCTGAAAGTTAAGTTGTGTAAAGTTGCCTTGAATAAATTCTACATTTTTAAGTTGTAGAATATCCTTCACTTTATTAGCCTGAAATATCAGGCTTTGCCGTTGTTCAATTCCGTAGAAAGAAATATTAGGTCTGTAATGAGCAGCTGCAAGACAAAACTTTCCTACACCACTACCTACATCTAGTATTTTTGCTCCATTATTAGTAGCTAAATAATGAGCGGCTTTTTTGGCAACATATAAGGGGGTCCAATGCTTTTGCGCTAACTTTTGTATGTGTAAAGGATAAAGCTGGTTAAATTCAGCGTCTGAAAAAAATAAAGAATCTGCTTTTTCATCACTTTTCAAGTTGTTCTGCATGTCTGTTATTTGTTTGTTATTGCACTAATGGTGCTCCGATAATCTTCAGGCAGCAGTAGGCCCTTTCTTTCATTTGGTTCTGCAGGTAGTATTAATGCTATCCAGCCATCGTTTTCGGGTTCTTGCAGTAATAGATTGCGATTTTCTGACTGTAATACCTGGTTAAACAGTAACACTTTTCCATTTACCGGCATCTGAGCTTCAATCTGATAGTCTCTGTAACAAATAGTGGCTATAATATCGCCTTTTTGTTTAAACCCTGATATGACGTGAAACTTTATGCTGTCTATGGCTCTGAATCCTAATAATTTAAACCCGGTAATACCGGTATATGCCTTTAAGCCTGTAAAGTCAATCCAATCGTGATGAGCAGTAAAATACAGATCCCTAACTCTAGTTATATCTGTTTCCATATTACAAAGGTAGTTTGTTGCCGGCTTTCCAGCGGTTAATCTTGTCAATCTAAAAAGTGATAATTATCAATTTTTATTCTAGTAAATTTGATTTTATGAGCATAAGGGAGTTGTTTCCAATAGATAAGTGGGATTTTAAAACTCAATCCGTTTTCCAGGATCTGTCAGTGGGGGATACTGAAATGCTTATGGCTCATAAAACCGAACAATATTATACAAAAGGAGAAATGGTTTTTCGTGAGGGTGCAATGCCTGCTGGTATTTTTTTTATCATCGAAGGAAAAATAAAAAAATTTAAACTGGATCAGGATGGCAAAGAACGTATTATATACGTGGCCAACGCAGGTGAATTAATCGGTTATCACGCAATACTTGCAGAAGACAGATACCCCGATTCAGCAGCAGCACTGGAGAAAAGTAAAATAGCTTTTATTCCCAAAGAAGATTTTTTGATGACGTTACAGCAGTCCGAGGTGATCAGCAGACGTTTATTAAAAACTATCAGTCATGAGTTTGCTGTATTAGCTAATAGTCTTTCGTTATTCTCCCAAAAATCCGTTAGGGAACGTCTTGCTCTTCAGTTAATCGTTCTCCGCGAAAAGTATAAACATAATTTCAAACCGGGTATGTTTGTGGAGATTAATATGAGCAGAGATGATCTTGCCAGTTTGGTAGGCACTGTGAGAGAAAATATAGTTCGTATTCTCAAAGAATTTAAGGATAAGGGTATTATCACTACGCAAGGCAGAAAGATTATTGTTCAGGACGTAAAACCACTCATTGAAATGGCTAATTATAAATAAGTGTCCTTTGTATTTAGCCTTTCCCTGTAAATAATAAAATCCGGTATAATAACAGCAAATAACCTATTACCGGTTATTATATTCATTTGCTTCCGATAATATTCGGTTTAGATCAATTGAATATCCAACTTGTATTTATATTTATCGGATAACTTCATTTCGTGTTTTATAATCAAGAGTAGGATGAGACTTCAACAATCAGATTCATCGCACGCTTATATATAACGACAACGACCATTTATAAATGTTTACTCATATAGTCGTGATCTGAGAGATAGGAGGAGTTTAAGGCGTTATCAAACTTTTAAAACAAATACTTCCTATGATCTTCGTAAACAATTATATAAAAGCTGACCAGCTGGATTGTTCCTGATATTCTTCTATGGGTTCTGCATTATTATAATCTGAAAGATCAGAAAGTAAAGTTTTGACATCCATCTGCACATGTTTTATGCAGTTTTCAAACAGATCTTTACGAAATCCTTTCTCAACCATTAAGTCAACGTATTGCAAACAGACAAGACGGGCAATTACTTTGCCTAGTACCACCATTTGTCGTTGAACCAGATTTTGAGATAAGGAGAAGTCCAGGAGTTTGGTAAAGATAGGAGCAACGCGTTTGGTGAAATCAAACTGCAGCATGAATTTGCTCATGTTCATTTCCTTCACCTTTTTCATTTGCTTTACCACGATTTCAGCTATCTGGGTGTATAGCATTTCGTTAGATCCTTCAAAAATCTGGAATGGGCGACTATCTACAATACCCCTGCCGGCAATATGATCTATTTTATAACCGCTGGAACCTGACAGCTGAACACATATTTGCGCGGCCTCCTGCATCGAATCCGTTACCAATGCTTTCATGCTATTGGCTTCCAGTCCCTGTGCGGCAAGATCATATTGAATTCCACTCATGGAAGAACTTCTCGCACACATGCCCGAACACAGCGTGTAGGATGATTGAATACGGGATAGCTGATAACGGACAGAATCCAATGCTGTTAAATGTTGGCCAGCTACTTTTCTTTTGGTACAATGTGCTAGTGCTTCATCAAGCATACGTTGAATAAAACCCATCCCCATTCCCGGAAACTGTAACCGGCTACGGTGAAGAATATCCAACATCATTTTAATACCAGTACTATGCTGCTGTAGCTTATGATGTTGGGGGACGTTTACATCAATAGTATTAAGACCATAAGGGATCATGTATAATCCCAAATTATTAAAGTAATGTTCTACCTGGATTTGTTGTTCTGGTTGATGATTGTCTGTGACAAAGAATTCAATATCCCGGGCCAATTCATTTTCCTGCATTTTCTTACGAGCAGCCACAATCCAGAAATCGGCCATTCCTGTTAATCCCTGCCAATGCTTTTGTCCTTTTACGCTGTAACCCTGGGAAGTTTCAGTATAATTGGTACGCATATTCAATGCATCACTCCCGTAATCAGGTTCGGTAATCATCAAACCGCCCATTGCCTTTTGGTGCAAAAATCTTTGAAAGATAGGCCCCTGAAGGTCGGGGTGACCATATTTGGCCAGTGGCTCCAGGAACAGCGCTATGTTAATTCCGAAAGTAAGCGATAGCGGAAGTGATTCATATGAGGCGGTAGACAGCAGACCCAGACACTCTTTTACCTTAACACCACGTCCATCAAACTGTTCTGGTATGGCAACCGATAATGGTTTAAGCTCCATAATCCCATCCCAAACACCGGTTGGCAGCCCCCTGTTAATGCTTAATGTATTGATATTTGTCTCGTGATGAAACAAATTGAACAGTCTTTCTCTAAATCTGCCAATAAACTCATTGAAATTTTCTATCATATGTTATGTATTCCACAATACTTTACAAAACGGAATTTGCCGCAAAGTTACCAACAAAAAAGGTTTTTTATCATATCTTATTTAATGTCAGTGATTAATATGGCTTATCTATCTCGTTTATCCGGCAATCGGAAATGAATCAGCACATGGCCTAAGTATAATCTTATACCTTTTTAATTATTGAATATAACTGAGGGTGTCCCAAAAGTAAGAGACACCCTGTTTTTATTCGAATACCTGATGGAGCCAGATAATCGTTTAAGCGATTATCAAAGGCCTCGTTTATTTTTGGGACACACACTCTTATTTTAATTTATTCCACTTATGTCGTAAACAGCATATCGACGTAAAGTCTTTTTTTAAATATATTGTCTGTTCCTGAGTGAGAAGGTTTTATCAGTAATGTTTTTATAATTCATTGACAATTGCAGAGCGAGATAGGTTTTAAGTAATGATTAATTCCAATCATTTATTGATATTATTTTGTGAAGTATAAAACTGTTAGTCAGGATTCATTTATCGATTATATCTACTGCGTTTGAGTGAGTTGCTCCTACTGTTTTCATTATAAACGTTTTGTATTATTGCTCATAGGGATCAACTTATGATTGGGACGCACGTTGAAAAACAGAATATTGCTGATCTAAGAAATAACATCTAGAGTGTAAACGATTAGGGGTTTTTATAATCATTATGCCACATCCGGTTTTTTTCATTACAGGTTCATAAGCAAGTTCCCTGGTAGAGCAGCTATTATGGTCTTAGCTATTTTTATTACTCAGGAGGATCCTGCCGCCGATATGTGCAGCTTTTATATTTTATGAATTATCTCCATTACATCCATTAAGTTATCAATAATATATTCAGGGTTGGCTGAACTTAGCTGCTCTTTCGTTTGTGCTCCGGTTGTGATACCAATATTAATACTACAACCGGCATTTTTCCCCTCTCTGATATCAATGGCCGAATCTCCGACTTTTATTACCTGATTTGCTTCAGTTATATTGAACTGTTTCATGGCTAATACAATCATGTCTGGTTGAGGTCTGTTATGATCAACATCAGTTGCTGTGATCAGCGTGTCATAGTCAGTTCCTTTAACCCAGCCAATTCTTGTAACCAGTGCTTCCGCTGTTGTGCGATCATAGCCGGTATTGAGAGCAACAATTATGTTTCTTTTTTTTAATTCATGAAATAAAGCTGTAGCATTATTCTGTTCGGTTATGCTTTGGTTTTGATAAGCTTCTGCTAATAAAATACGGAATTGTTTAAAAATAACATCAGCCAATTCCTCATTATTTATTTCGTTTAATTGCAGAATACTTTTAATGGCTGATAGTTTTTCCTTTCCCGCTCCTTCACTCAGCACCTGTTCTAATGTAAAATCAAATCCATTGTTATTAATGGCTTTCATCAGCGTTTTATATACAACATTATTTTCATTTACAGTTGTTCCTGCCATGTCAAATACGACCATTCTTATCATTGAGTATTATTTATTGCATGAAAATAATTATCCAATATGATCTAATTGTAAAGTGCAAGTAAAAATAATTTCATCACATTGTGGTAAAGGTTTGTTAATACAGGAAGTTCAATTTCGCACCGATAAAAATTATCCATCACTAACTAATTACGAAATATGCTACAAAGGCAGTTTCAAACTCTTAGCAAGCTTTTATTGTTATTTTTTTTATTCGTCGGATTTGCACCGCTAATGGCACAGGATGCTATTAGGGGAAAAGTATTGTCATCTGACAGTCAACCCGTAGAAGGTGCAACAATTACAGTTAAAGGAACGGGTACACAGGTTTCAACACTTGCCGATGGTAGCTTTAGTATACCAGCATCGGGAAGCGATATGTTAATTATCAGCAGCGTTGGATTTTCAACTAAGGAGATCAGCGCATCTTCAGCTGGAAATATAATACTTACACAGTCAGCTAACGATTTAAATGAAGTTGTTGTTACTGCATTAGGTATTAAAAAAGAAAAAAAGAAATTAGGATACGCTATTCAGGAAGTGAAAGGTGAGGATCTTAACACTGCAAGGGAATCAAATGTAGTGAATCAACTGGCCGGAAAGGTTGCTGGTGTTACTGTTGTTGGCAGTCCTTCAGGTATTGGTGGATCAGCCAGAGTGTCTATTCGTGGTGAACGTTCGGTAGACCTTAACAAAAACCAGCCATTATATGTTATAGATGGTGTGCCTATCAGTAATGCTATTACCGGAGGTTCAGGACAAGGTAATTTGGAAGTGGATTTTGGAAATGGTGCAGGGTTTGTTAATCCTGATGACATTGAGAGTATGAGTATTCTGAAAGGTCCTGCGGCAGCAGCTTTATATGGATCAAGAGCTGCTAATGGGGTAATACTGATAAAAACGAAATCGGGTAAAAAACAAAGAGGAATCGGTATTGAAGTAGGAAGTAATTATACATTAGAATCTGCCTTGAAATTACCTGAATACCAGAAAGTGTATGGACAGGGAAATGGTAGTGGTGGAGACTTCAGATTTGCCGACGGTAGAGGAGGCGGACTGGCCGATGGTACTGATGAAGGATGGGGACCGGCATTCAATGGTCAGTTATATGAGCAATACAACTCTCCCAGAACATTAAATGGCCAGCCTATCAATTATTTTGGTGGTGATATGAATGCGCCTGCAGGAAGTGTAATTACTCCAACATTGTGGGAGGCTGATCATGATAATCTTAAAAACTTCCTGCAAACCGGAAGCAACTTAACAAATAATATAGCTTTTGTTGGTGCAAATGATAAGGGCGATTTCAGACTGAGCTATACTAATATGGATCAGAAAGGAATTGTTCCAAATACTGATTTAAAAAGAAGTACAGTTTCCATTTCAGGTGGATATAATCTTACAGATAAACTTTCAGTAAGAGCTTTTGGTAGTTATATTAAAAGTGCAAGTGGTAACAGGCCCTCTATCAATTATGGAACTGAAAGTTTAATGTACCTCTTTAACTGCTGGATGCCAGCTTCTGTGAAAATAAGTGATTTGCAGCGTTTGTGGCAGGAAGGCAGAGATGGTGTACAGCAATATAACTGGAACTATAATTATCATGATAATCCATACTTGACGGTATTTGAAAATACAAATGGTCAGTATTATGACAGACTGATAGGAAATGTTATTCTGAAATATGATTTTACTAATTGGTTAAGCCTTCAGTTAAGAACGGCTACTGACTGGAGTAATGAAAGAAGGGAATACCGTCGCGGATTTAGTACACAAAGATTCCCATACGGTCAGTACAGAGAAACAGGTATTGTAAATGAAGAACGCAATAGCGATTTCCTGTTAACTGCCAACAAAGAAATTAATTCTGATTTTGAATTTTCGGCAACATTCGGTGGTAATAATATGCGCCAGGTATCTCGATACAATGATAATGTAGCGGGACAATTGAATATTCCTGGCGTTTACAGCTTGAATAATTCAAGAATTGCTATTGTATCAGATCAAAATAATATGGCTAAACGCATTAATAGCTTGTATGGTTCTGCCGGTGTTTCTTACAGAGGAAAGATATTTCTTGATTTTACAGGAAGAAACGACTGGAGTTCGGCACTTACTTTACCAAAAGATCTTAAAATGTTTGGAAGTGAAGTAAACTCCTACTTTTATTCTTCTGTTGCTCTGAGCGCCATCATCAGCGAAATGATTTCACTCCCTTCTGCAGTTAGTTTCTTAAAACTCAGAGGTAGCATTGCGCAGGTAGGAAATGATACTGATCCGTTTACATTCACGCAGAGTTATATACGTAGTCAGCCATTTGGTTCTGCTCAGATTTACTCAGAAACCAATCGTTTAGCTAATCTGAATCTTAAACCCGAGATTAGCTCTGCATACGAAATTGGAGCTGATATTAGATTCCTGAATAATAGAATTGGTTTGGATCTTACCTATTACAGCAGTCGCACTAAAAACCAGATATTGGCTATTCCATTATCAATAACCAGTGCTTATGGAAGTAGAATGATTAATGCCGGATTAATAAGTAATTATGGAGTGGAAGCGATGCTTACTGTTAATCCTGTTAAGACTAAAAACTTTAATTGGGATGTGTATGTCAATTTCTCAGCTAACAGAAGTAAGGTTCTTGAATTAAGTGATGAAATAGACGCTTATCAGATGGCTAGTCAGGGTGTGAGCGTTGAAGCAAGAGTAGGAGAAAGAATGGGTGATTTGTATGGAATTGGTTTTGCAAGAGTACAGAGCACAGATAAAAATGCTCCATATTATGATGCCACTGGAGAATATACCGGACAAATGGTTTTTGCTGCTAATGGTCGTCCTATAGGAACAACGAATAGAGTAAAGCTAGGCAATTATAATCCTGATTTTTTAGTTGGTTTTGGTAATAACCTTAATTATAAAGGTATTCGCCTGAGCTTCTTATTAGATATTCGTCAGGGTGGAAAAATATATTCTCATACCCAAACAGTGGGCCGTGAAGGTGGTATAATTATAGAAACTCTTGAAGGACGTGCTGATGGATACGACCTGAGTAAAGAAGGAAACGGCGTTGTAGGAAAGGGTGTGGTTGTAAATGGAAATGGCTTTAGTCCTAATACTACTAAAGTTTCTGCAAGAGAGTGGCATGGTGCATGGACGAGCGGTAGAAATATTGCTGAAGGAGTAATGTATGACGCTTCATTTGTGAAACTAAGAGAGTTGCAGATTGGATATACTATTCCTGACAGAGTATTTGGAAAATTACCATTCAGAGGAGCAACAGTATCACTGGTAGGTCGTAATCTGTTTTTATGGTCCAAAGTACCACATGTAGATCCGGAAACAATGGCTTATCAAGGTGGAACTGCACTTCCGGGAATTGAATACATGAGCATTCCTTCTACAAGAAGTTATGGCGTTAACCTCAGTTTTAAATTATAATAATAAAGATTAAAATAGCAGCAATGAAAAAATTGTTTAAGCTGATATTGCCAGTTTGTATATTGATATTTACTGGTTGTAAAAAGAATTTTGAGGACATTAATACAGATAAAAATAACCCAACTGATGTTTCTCCTGATCTGTTAATTAGTGGTGTTATCAAAACGATGATGGATCGTCAGGTAAATGAAGCGTGGTCAATCGGAAATATAGTGATTCAGCATCATGCTAAGATACAATTTGTTGGAGAGGACAGATACAATTGGAATGAGCGAAATGGTATATGGAACGATACATATAACAGTTATAGAAATCTGCAAAATGTATTTACAAAAACTGCAGATAATGAATCCAGTCCTTATTATGGAGTTGGTCTGATACTTAAATCATGGATTTTTGCTTTGGCTACAGATGCCTATGGAGATGTTCCTTATTCTGAAGCGGGTAGGGCAAAAGCTGATGGTATTCTTCAGCCGGCTTACGATAAACAGGAAGATATTTATAATGGTATTTTAGAAGATTTAAAGAAAGCAAATGAATTATTAAAAACACCTGATAATACTATCCAGTTAAGCGGTGATATACTATATGGTGGAGGAGCAGGCGCCATTATTAAATGGAGAAAGCTGGCAAACTCATTAAGACTTCGTTATCTAATGCGTATCTCTAAAAAAAGAGACGTATCGGCAGAAATGCAGGCAATAGTAAATGATCCTGCTAATAATCCTGTTTTTGAAGATATCAGCGATAACGCTGAGCTGGAATATCTGGAAGCAGCTCCTAATCAATGGCCGTTATATGGTACACGTGTGGGTAGTTTTGATGAGTTTAGGGTGAGCAAAACTTTTGTAGACAGATTAAAATCATTAAACGATACGCGTTTAAATGTTTTTGCGCGACCAACACAAGCATCGGCTGATGCAAATAATCCTGAAATAGTAGGCGTGCCAAATGGTTTAAATGATGTTGATGCACTGGCTTATAATGGTGGAGTACAAAACGTATCAAGAGTTGGATATACATTCGCCTGCCTGGTATGTAACGATCCGGGACAAGCGCCTCCTGATCCTTCTGCACCAAAAGGTTTATTGATGACTTATCCTGAGCTTCAATTTATCCTTGCTGAAGCAAGAGAAAAAGGTTTGATTACAACTGGAGATGCAGAGACTTATTACCAAAATGGAATCACTGCTAATTTCTCTTTCTGGCAGAGTACGGTGCCATTGTCTTATAATATTGATGTTGCAATGCCGGCCAATTATTTAACTCAGCCTGCAGTGGCTTACATAGGTTCAACAAACGACAAATTGGAAAAAATTGCATTGCAAAAATGGATAGCTCTTTATTTCAACGGATTAGAAGCATGGTTCGACTGGAGAAGAACAAATATGCCGAGCATTGTACCTGGTCCATCTAACCTAAATGATAATAAAGTACCGGTGAGATTTATTTATCGTCAGGATGAGCAGACTTACAATGGTGAAAACAGATCAGCAGCTGTTCAAAGACAAGGTGGTACAGATGACCTGAATTCGAAAATGTGGTTATTGCAGCCTTAATGATTTCATATAAAGGTGAATAATCATTTCTATTGAATATTTTTTGATAATTGATGGTATAATCATAACGATGACATTAGTAAGAAACAGTATCATTATCGTTAGCATGATATTTTGGGCAAACAATTTGTTTGCCCAAAATGCTACGCCAGGTAAACCGTTGCCAGAATGGAAAGAAGGTTTCCTTGACATTCATCATATTAATACTGGCAGAGGAAATGCTGCTTATTGTCAATTGCCTGACGGGACAACAATGTTAATTGATGCCGGAGAGCTTTCTCCGCTCGATAACAGAACTTTTACTCCGCGTAATGCAGTAATTCGTCCGGATTCAACCAAAAAGCCTTACGAATGGTTAGCACATTATATAAAAAAGGTAAATCCGGATTATGCATATCTGGATTATGCGCTGATTACTCATTTTCATGACGATCATTTTGGTGCATGGTATCCCGAAGCTCCTCATTCTAAAAAGGGTAATTATCAGTTAACTGGAATTACGGGTATCGCCGAGTATTTTTCTATCAAAACCCTGATTGACCGCGGAGCTCCAAATTATGATTATCCTTATGAGTTGAAAAAAGAAGTAAAAAGTATTCATTACGGAGAAATAGAGTTTGGTAAAACCATGCAGAATTATTTTGCTTTTATTGAAGCAAATAAAAAATCTGGTATGAATATTCGTGCATTAAGTGTAGGAAGCAGGTCGCAAATCAGGTTGCTTCATCAGCCTCATAAATTCAAAAACTTTTATGTACAGAATGTAAAAGCAAATCGATGGATATGGACAGGAAAAGACTCATCAGTAAAATCCTATTTTCCATCACCCGATGAAAACAGATTGCCTGATGAAAATTCTTTAAGCATAGCATTCACTATTAATTATGGTCCATTTGTTTATTATAGTGGTGGTGATAACCCTGGTATGATTTTTCCGGGAGACGCTCAACGCGATATGGAAACGCCAATTGCGAAAGCCGTTGGCGAGGTCGACGTGGCTACAATGGATCACCATGGAAACAGAGATGCTATTAATGAGTTTTTTATTAAAACATTAAGACCATCAGTCTGGATCGGGCAAACATGGTCTTCTGATCATCCTGGACATGAAGTGTTATTAAGGTTGAGAAATAAGCATATTTATAAAAAGCCCGGGGACTTGTTTGCCACGAATATGCTTGAAGCCAATAAAAATGTTATTGGACCATTAATTGACCAATCTTATAAAAGCCAGCAGGGACATATATTGGTACGTGTTGAACCTGGAGGGGAAAGTTATTATATGATTGTGCTAGATGATACACGCTCCGATTTGTTGGTAAAATCAGTTTTTGGTCCTTATACATCCAAAACACTTAAGAATATTGATAATGACAAATGATCACTATTCTGAATTTAAAATTTATCTTTTTTATTAAATAAATAATTATGAAAAGTATATCGACTATTTTTTTGTTTTTCATATCGATACTATGCTTTGGGCAAAAAAA
>CAZQIQ010000011.1:0-18645 GCA_964593835.1 uncultured Chitinophagaceae bacterium | reverse complement strand
TTCTGAGAATGTAGTTGTTGTTACAATGGATGGACTGCGCTGGCAGGAATTGTTTGGTGGAGCAGATACAACATTAACATATGACACTGCTGCAAGTTATTCTACTAAGTATGTTCAGAAACATTTTTGGGATAAAGATGATTTATCAAGAAGGCAGAAATTAATGCCATTTGTGTGGTCTGTTATTTCGGAGAAAGGAGTAATACTTGGAAATAGAAAGTATGAGAACTATTTTGATAATGCTAACCCATATTGGTTTTCATATCCTGGTTATAATGAATTATTCACCGGATTTCCCGATAGTGCAGTGAATTCTAATGATAAAATTCCCAATAAAAATGAATCTGTTCTTGAGTTTTTAAATAAACAAGCCGGGTTTAAAAATAAAGTAGCGGCATTCGGATCATGGGACGTTTTCGCATCTATTTTTAATGAGCAACGATCAGGCATAATGGTAAATGATGGATTTAGAGATGTGAAAGGAAATATAAATGCTCAACAAAAATTATTTAATCAGTTGCAGCATGAAATGCCGGCAATATTTCATGATGGTGAAAGACTTGATGTTGCCACTTTTCATATGGCTTTCGAATACATGAAGGCTAATAAACCTAGAGTGATGTTTTTTGGTTTAGGCGATACTGATGAATTTGCTCATGCCGGTAAGTATGATTATTATTTAGATGCTGCACGTAAATCTGATAAATGGATCAAAGAAATATGGGAATATATTCAGTCTACTCCTCAATACGCTAATAAAACAACGTTAATTATTACTACTGATCATGGCAGAGGGTTAGCTGAAAATGCTGCGTGGAGACATCATGGACAAAAAATTCCGGAGTCAAAACAAATGTGGATGGCAGCTATGGGGCCATCGATAAAAAGTTTGGGAGAAGTAAAAAATGCAGGTCAGGGTTATCAGGGGCAGATTGCCGCTACTATATCGGCAATACTTGGTAAAAAGTTCACTCCTCAGCATAAACCACTACAACCATTAGAATTTATATTAAAATGAAAACAGCTGAGCAAATCGTTGACTATATTATTGAGTTGTATTCACGCTATGGACAAGAAGATTACATAGGTGAGCCTGTATCACAGATAGAACATATGTGTCAATGTGCTTTGTTGGCTGAGGAGGAAGGCGCCAATGATGAAATTATTCTTGCTGCCTTTTTTCATGACATTGGTCATTTTTGTGAACATGTAATGGAAGTGAATAATATGGATGGTTATGGAGTGGTTGATCATGAAAAACTGGGTGCTGATTTTTTACGGAGAAATAATTTTTCTGAAAATATTGCTAGCCTTGTGCAAAATCATGTTCAGGCCAAGAGGTATCTCACATTTGCAGATCAATCCTATTACGATAATCTTTCAGAAGCCAGTAAACAAACATTGTCTTATCAGGGTGGGATAATGACTGAGAAACAGGCGTCAGATTTTGAAAAAGATCCTCTTTTTGAATGGCATATAAAACTCAGAAAATGGGATGAGAGAGCAAAATTGCAGAATCAGCCTTTGCCTTCCCTTGATAAATACGCTCAAATGATGATCACCCATTTAAGGAAGTAAGTGTAATTGTTCAGTTTAATACTGAAGGCTATTACCCTTGTTGAAGATTATTAGCACTCAATGATGCCATCTATAAATTCTCCCGTTTCTAATGAAAGCACTCCCTTTTTACAAGAGAGTGTTTTGTTAAAACGTTACGAGAGAAAACGTTTATTCGTAGCAGTTGGTGCAGGATTATTTGCTTTTATGGCTTATTCCTGTGTGTATGCATATAGGAAACCATTTACAGTGGCAGAATTTAGCGGTGAGGAATATTTTGGTATTTCTTATAAAACATTGCTGATTATATGCCAGGGAATTGGTTACATGTTAAGCAAGTTTGCAGGAATCCGGTTTATTGCCGAATTAAAAAAAGCAGGACGATTGAGTGCAGCCCTTCTCCTGGTAGGAGCATCATGGGGCTGTCTTTTATTATTTGCTTTCGTGCCTGCTCCGTATGGAATAATCTTTTTAGTAGCAAACGGCTTTTTTCTTGGTTTTTTGTGGGGTATAATTTTTAGTTATCTAGAAGGAAGAAAATCAACTGATTTTTTGGGCACACTGATGGCTGTCAGCTTTATTTTCGCAGGTGGTTTCACTCGCTCCGTGGGAAGTTGGACAATGGTACATTGGGGTGTTTCAGAAGTATGGATGCCTTTTGTAACAGGACTATTATTTATTATTCCGTTTATTGTTTTTTTATTGCTTCTCGAAAAAGTGCCTGCTCCTGATGCTGAGGATATAAAAAGCAGAACGGAAAGACTTCCCATGAACAGTTTAGATAGGAAAAGAATGCTAAACATGTTTGGTCCGGGTTTAGTAGTTGTTACGATTTGTTATCTTTTTCTGACGATCATGAGAGATATCCGTGATAATTATATGTCGAATATCTGGAGCGAACTGGGATTCGGAAATGATTATTCAATTTTTGCTACTACCGAAACTGTATCGTCTCTTATTGTATTGTCTTGCATGTCTATGTTTGTACTGGTTAAAAGAAATATCAGTGCATTTAAATTAGCGCATTTTGTTATTATCGTTGGACTGATATTATCCGGATTTACTTCATTGTTATACATCAATGATATGCTGAATGGAAAAATCTGGATGATGCTTGTCGGGATTGGACTTTATCTTGGATATATACTTTTTAACTGCATTTTTTTTGAAAGAATGATTGCTGTATTTAAAGTACGCAGTAATATAGGCTTTCTTATTTACCTGGCAGATGCCTTCGGATATTTAGGAAGTGTTACAGTAATGCTGGCAAAGGAGTTTATGCCAGATTCCATTTCCTGGTCAGAATTTTACTCACAGGGAGTAGTTGTGTTTTCTTTATTAGCAGTTATAGGAACTATATATTCTTATTTGTATTTCAATAAAAAATATCATGCAATTAATATCAGGTAATCGCTCTGCCATTGTTGTCGGGGCCGGAATTGTTGGACTGGCAATGGCCAGAGCCTTGGCAATAAGAAATTATAAAGTAACTGTTATTGATCGTACAGCAAAAGCTATTGGTGCATCAATAAGAAATTTTGGAATGGTTTGGCCTGTGGGCCAGCCTGACGGAGAGTTGTATGAACGAGCTATGTTGTCAAAACAAATATGGAAGGAGGTTGCTGCAGTCTCAAACATCTGGTATGAAGAAAAGGGTTCTTTACATCTCGCATATTCTGCAGATGAACAGCATGTTATTGAGGAGTTGAAAACGATTTATTCGGACAGGCACTATGAGATTATTCAAAAAGATCAGGTAGCTGCACTATCACCCTCTGTTGTCACAAATGGATTATTGGGTGCACTTTACAGTAAGGACGAGATGATCGTTAATCCCAAAGTAGCGATTGATCAAATCGCGTCATGGCTTAAGGAACAATACTCAGTCGAATTTGTTCGGCAACTAACGGCTATATCAATTGATCACCCGACTGTAAATACCGGCAATAAAATGTATACGGCTGATGAGATATATGTATGTAATGGTGCTGATCTCGAAACGCTCTATCCCGATTTTTTTAAACAATTGCCAATCACTAAATGCAAGTTGCAAATGATGAGATTGGAGTCTCAGCCAGATCAATTAAGAATTGGTCCTTCTTTATGCGGTGCGCTTTCTCTTTTACATTATCAATCTTTTCAAAAAGCATCTACCTTAAGTTCACTCAGAAGCAGATTAACAAATGATTTCCCTGAGCATATCAAATATGGTATTCATGTTATGGTTTCTCAGAACAATGCGGGAGAGCTGACAGTAGGAGATTCCCACGAATATGGAGAGGATCACGATCCGTTCGACAAAAAATATATCAATGAACTTATTCTGAGTTATTTAGGTCGATTTGCTCATTTTAAGAATAATACAATTCTGGAAACCTGGAATGGTATTTATGCTAAATTAACTGATGGGAGATCACATATTATTCATCGTCCTCAGCAAGGCGTAACTATCGTTAACGGCGTTGGGGGGGTAGGTATGACGCTGAGCTTCGGTTTATGTGAGCAATTAGCTGAAACTATTGCGTGATGTGGTTAAGTACCAAGAGTGTTTGCTAATAATCCGATAAGATAATAAATTGCACAATGTTATTTAAACGGATTCGCTATCATAATGCCTGCATTTGATAGGATACTCATTGCTTTACCTATATAAGATCATTATAAGAAATTTGTTTTGTATTTTGCGCCTTCCTAAACAAAACCTTATATATGAAGTTCTTCTTTCTTGCTCTTTTCTCATTAATTGTCATTTATGGTAAGGCTGATAATGTAAGCCTGGTTAAACCGGAAAAATATCATCTTTCAGACATTTCTTTTAAATGTGGTTATCACAACGGTAAAAAGTTATATAAAGGTCCGAAAGGCGGATGTTATTATATTAATTCCAATGGTAACAAAACATATGTAGATCGTAAAAAATGCAACTGCTGAGTGGATAGACGTTTATGCTGTCTTTAAATTAAAATAGTATAATGATCGTTCGATCTGTTCTTTCCAGGGTGATAGGTGTCTAATACTTGTACAAATACTCCCTTCGTTTATAGCTGATGGTCCTGGCATAAAAAGTATTGTGCTAATATGTTTATAAGGGTATCTATCTGTTAGTATGTCATTCATATTCTGCTTCCCCGAACATTTCATACAAGAAGGATATTTTTATTGAATTTCAAATAGTTATAATTTTTTCTATTGTTACAGGAAGGTAAATATTAAGTGTTTGATTTGCTGGTGAGAGCAAATCTTTTACTTATGTTTTACAGTTTTTGGTTATAGTTACTTATGTTTGTTCTAACTCCTTAAGTATGACAAAGAATCTTATCCCGGTTTCATTGATATTTCTAAGTATTATTATCTTTTTTGCTTGTCAAAAAGATGTAAACGATTTGCCTCCTAGAAATGACAATCCTGTTTCGTGGGATAGTGTAGGAACCCCAATTGATCAGCTGCCTGATAATAGGGTTCATGCAAATCTTATGGGGAGAATTACTGATGAAAAGGGTTTGACGTTAAAGAATGTAAAAGTATCCACAAATGCGGATGTTGTGTATACTGATGAGTTTGGAGTCTTCAGATTAAAAAATGCGAATGTTTCTGAACATTTTGGTACGATAAAAGCAGAAAAAGAAGGCTATTTCCCTGGGATAAGAACGGTCTTATCTAATAATGTATCAGGAAATTTTGTTGAGATACAATTGAACAAACGAGTGCTGAAAGGTAGTGTAAGTCAAGGCTCGACTTCTACAATCGATATCAATAATGGTGTTTCGGTTCTTTTTAATAAAAATGAATTCGTAAATATCAACGGTGGTATTTATTCCGGAACAGTGAATGTGTTTGGGACCTATCTTAATCCCGATGACGAAGTGTTTTCACGTATTATGCCAGGTGATCTCAGGGGAATATCTGCCAGTAACCGGGTCGTTGGATTACAAAGTTATGGAATGATAGGAGTGGAGCTCGAAGGCACAAATGGTGAAAAATTGCAACTTGCCGAAGGTAGTACCGTTACTCTATCTGCAAATATTCCTTCCTCATTGATAGGCAGTGCTCCCGACAGTATTCCGTTATGGTTTTTCGATGAAACAGATGGTAAATGGAAAGAAGAGGGAATGGCAAAAAAATATGGAAATGTTTATAAGGGAGAAGTAAAACATTTTACTTATTGGAATTATGATATACCTGTTGATTTCGTATATGCTTCGTTGAAAGTTATGGATAAAAATAATGGTATTCCTTATACAAAAGTGAAATTTATTGACACCCGGAATAATACTTATGGAGAAGGTATAACTGATTCTACCGGTTATCTGAAAATGTGGGTTCCTAAAAATATTCCTCTTGAATTTTACGTGTATAACAGTTGTAAGGATGTTGTAGTGAAAAAGGAAGTTGGACCTTTTGACTCTGATACAGAAATGGGTATAATAAGTTTTTCGGTTATGGAAAGACGATTATTCACATTGACAGGAAATGTTGTAAACTGCCAGAATATTCCAGTAATGAATGGTGTTGTGAATGTCTTTATTGATGGATTATATTATTCAGCTAATATTATAGAGGGGAGTTATAATGTTTCTGTTAACCGATGTAACAATTTGCCTGTTCAGGCCAGAATGATTGCTATGGATCATGCTACAAATTCCGAAAGTAAAATACTGGATGTTACAATTAATCAGGGTGCAAATAATATTGAGGATATACTGACATGTAAGGCTTCATCTGAAGAATATATCTCCATTAAGATTGGTAATGACAATTATTCATTAAAATTTCCCGGAGATTCACTAGACTATTGGAGAAAAAACAGAGAAACAAGCTTTTCAGTACTTGCTGATCCGTTAAATTCAATGCATAACGGATTTTTGTATTTATTACTGCGCGATACAGTTCCTTACACTGATAATATCTCCTTTTCTTTAACTGCTAAAAGTCAAAAATGGATAATGCCGGATAGCTTATCCCTGAGTGTTACCCAATATGGTCTTCCCGGCGAATTTATTGAAGCTGATTTTAGCGGTGTGGTCATGAAGGCTGATTCGATTGGTAAAACTGAATTTATGCAGGGAAATTTAAAAATCAGAAGAAGGTATTAATTACATACACTTAACATCCCGGAAGCCTTTTTAGGAGATCTGTCAATAAGATCATCAATGATGTTTTATGATGATTTCAATAATCCTCGTATTAATGTTCTATTCTAAGTATTCCGGTTGTTAAGTTCCGGCTACAGTTATACGGTTATTATTCAGATTTTGTTCTACTTTTTAATAGCTGTCAGTTGCGGTATAGAAAATAATAAAATATTTTTGCAACTTAGTTGCAAAAAGCATTATTTTCGCATTATATTAAAACTGACAGGCTAATATACCTGATAATATATCAAGTAATATTTAATGGAATCGGCATAATGATTCCAACTGTCTGGCTGTGCAATAATCTTTATTATTATACTGTAACGATCCTAAACCTATAAGGAGTGGAACGTTTGTATTATTGAGAAATGTGGTATTGATTTAAACATATCATTTATTAATAACTGACTTAAAAGTGTTGATGATAGGAATACTGTATCAGCACAGCAATTTATTAGTTGCTATGGTAAATAGTATTGGTCAAAAGTGATTAAATATTTTTAACAGTCATTGGAAGATAATAGTATTGGAAGGCAATAGTCTGAAAATATACCCAAATCCATTAATTAAAATACATCCGTTATTTTATTGATGAATGATTAATTACTTGAATAATGAATAAGGAAATTGAATGTTGATTATTTAAATCCTTATGATATATAATACATAAATAATTTTTAATAAAAATATGCCTAATAATAAGATACCTGTTACAGTTTTAAGCGGATTTCTTGGTGCTGGTAAAACCACTCTTCTCAATCATGTGTTGCATAATAAAGAAAATATGCGTGTAGCAGTTATTGTTAATGATATGAGTGAAGTGAATGTTGATGCCCGACTTGTTGAAAATCAAGGTAGCATAAACAGAACGGAAGAGAAACTTGTGGAAATGAGCAATGGTTGTATTTGCTGTACGTTAAGAGAAGATTTGCTTAAGGAAGTAGAAAAGTTGGCTAATGAAAATCGGTTCGATTATTTACTCATTGAAAGCACCGGGATTAGTGAGCCTCTGCCAGTGGCCCAGACGTTTTCTTATGTTGATGAAACATTGGGAATCGATTTAAGTAGTATATCCAGACTTGACACACTTGTTACTGTTGTGGATGCATTTAATTTTCTGAAAGATTATTCAAGTGATGATACGCTTAAGGGAAGAGCTGTTACAGATATGGAAGGTGATTACAGAACAATTGTTAATCTGCTGAATGATCAGGTTGAATTTGCCAATGTTATTGTGCTTAATAAAACTGATCTGGTGAGTAAAGAAGAGCTTGGATTATTAAAATCTATTATCAGGAAGCTGAATGCTGAAGCAAAAATAGTAGAAAGTGAATTTGGAAAAGTATCTCTTGATAAAATTCTACATACCAGCTTATTTGATTTTGATAAAACCAGTGAGAGCGCAGGTTGGATCAGAGAGCTAAATAAACCTGTACATACTCCAGAAACAGAAGAATACGGTATAACAAGTTTTGTGTTCAGAAGCAGGCGCCCTTTTCATCCACAACGATTTTGGAATTATTTAAATATGGAATGGCACACGAATATTATTCGTAGCAAAGGTTTATTCTGGTTAGCCTCCCGACCAGATGATGCTGTCAATTGGAGTCAGGCTGGTGGTAGTTTACGTGCTGAAAAGGCTGGCGTTTGGTGGGCTAGTATGTCATTTAATGAACGAATTCGTTATAGGTCATTTGTCGATAACAAATTACAAATTGAAAATAGCTGGGATAAAAAATTTGGGGATAGGCATAATGAAATTGTTATCATAGGGCAAAACCTCGATAAAGGTAAAATCTACAATGAATTAGAAAGTTGCCTTTGTACAGGTAAAGAAGTGGAAAGTATGGATAAGGGAATGTTCTTCGAGGATGATTTTCCGTTGGACTAAATATCTCATAAAAAACTATAAATATTAATAACTGTTTTTATTCTTGACTCACAACCTCATTAAATGTTTAAATTTTATTGCATCGTTTTAAGTTGTATGCTGTCTGTTTTATCAGTATCTGCTCAACATGGAAATATAGCTGGTAATATATCTTCACAACAAACTATCCTATCCGGAATTAGTGTAAATATAGAAAGTCTGAGTATGGTAACCCGTACAGATGATGATGGAAACTTTGTATTTCGGAATGTTCCTGAAGGACAGTATATTCTGTCAGCAACAGGTATTGGCTACACAGCAAAAAGTAGCCATGTAAAAGTTGTATCTGGTACCGAAACTATTATTTCTCTTGAATTGGACATTGAAACTAAATCACTTAAAGAAGTAGTAGTGACCGGACAAAAAAAAATAATTGTACAGTCTTCTTCAGCAACGAGAAGTCAGACACTCTTAAAAGATTTACCTCAAACCATCCAGGCTGTTTCGGGAGAGACTATAAGAGAACAACAGTTGTACAGACTTGATGATGCATTAAAGAATGCAGCTGGTGTAAATATTTCATCTTCCTATGGCTCTTATAATTTCAGAGGATTTACTACAAATTCCCGAAGTTTTCTAACAAACGGAATGAAAGGATCTGCTTATCCTGAGGGAGTCTCTCCATCGCTTGCGAATATTGAGAAAGTAGAGATACTGCGTGGGCCTACTGCAATATTATATGGTGAAAGTGCTCCTGCTGGTAATATTAATCTTGTTACAAAGCAGCCCAAGAAAATTTCGTCTGTAAATGCTTCAGCTACTACTGGAAGTTTTGATCTTTATCGTGTACAGGCGGATGCAACCGGAAGTCTTAATAAAAAGAAATCAGTGTATTATGTAGCTGGTTTCGGTTTTGAAGATGGTGGTAAATTCACTAATCATTTTAAAAATAATAATCTGTTATTATATGGATCTCTTAAGTGGGAGATACAACATCGTACAACCTGGCAATTCAATGCTACTTATAATCGTGACAGAGCATCGGGCCATTATCAACCAGATGTTCCTTTTTATGAAGGACAGTTATTTTCTGTACCCATAACTTTCTTTACAGGAGCAACCGATTCGAGGTATAAAGGTGATTCCTATCAACTTCAATCTATATTATCGCATAGATTTTCGAATAACTGGAATGTAAATCTATTATTGGGATTGTCGAAGTCCAGTGCCGATAGAGTTCATTATGATCATAATGATTTTGTGGATCCTTCAACTCATGAAGTCCCACGTGGAAAATATATCTCAGTTATGAAAGAACCGGTAAAAGCAATTAATTTATATACTACCGGAAATTTTACCACAGGCATCATTCGTCATACTCTTACAGGCGGAGTGGATTTTAATTTTTATAACGGTTCTTATCCGAAAGGGTTTTCAAATTCCAGTGCTTCTTCTATTAGTATTATTAATCCCGATTATAAACCCTATACTCCTCCACCGGGCTTTCCTGACTGGTATTATGCTTCCAACGAAAAATTCACTACGAATACTTATGGAATATATGTACAGGATCAATTATCGCTTGGTGAAAAATGGAAAGCAATAGCCGGTATTAGGTTTAATCATTATCATTATTATTATGAAGCAGATAGTGTTAGCTATAATGACTTTGATACATACATAGAGGAGCCGGAGAATACGATAGCTGTAATACCAAGATTGGGAATAGTGTTTCAGCCAATCGCATCGGTATCATTATATGCCGATTACAGCACTGGTTTTATACCACAGTACTCTAATATTAAATTATATGGAGGTCCTTTTAATCCGGAAAGAACACACCAGGTTGAAGTAGGATTTAAGGGTGAGTTTCTTGATAAGCGATTGCTACCCACTTTTGCGATTTATCAAATTAATAAAACAAATGTATTAAAGGCTGATCCTACTGTTGATCAACCTATGCTTCAACGTCCTTTGGGAGAAGTAAGAAGTCGTGGATTTGAAGCAACAGTTACGGGATACATTACCGGTGGATTACATGTTATCGCTAATTACGCTTTTAATGAAACAACTATTACAAAGAGTAATGAGCAGGAAGAAATCGGTACTCGTTTTGATAATAGCCCAAAACATATTGCCAGTGTTTGGACCACTTATTCATTCCCGAAAAAATTAAAAGGATTGAAATTGGGAGCGGGTTATCGTTATACCAGCGATAGATACATCAGTAATAAAAGACCGTCTGAAACAACTACACTCGTTTTGCCGGAATACAATGTTATAGATGTACTTGTTCACTATCAGTATCAGCAATATAGAATTGGTTTAAACATCAATAATGTTTTCAATAAAACCTATGCGCTAGGTAGTTACTGGAGCAGAAGTTATTTTCCCGGAGCTCCCAGAAATTGGATGATAACATTAGGATATAGCTTGAGATAGCATTACCATTTACCCAGGTTTATTATGAAACAATATATTATTATTCGAAATGAATGGCTCAATCTGTATCGCAGCAGAGTGGCAATGATATTGCTAATTGTATTGTTGCTTTTATCTGGTTTTACAGTTTGGCAGGCTTATAAATCATTTGATAAAGAACAGCAGATCAGAACAAATGCTGCAAAGTATATGCGTAATAAATTTCTCTCTCAGGGAGAAGTTAATCCCCATAGCGCAGCTCATTACGGACATTTTGTGTACAAACCATTAAGTGCTTTAAGTGTACTTGATGAAGGCGTTAATCCATTTACAGGTGTGTCTCTTCGTCTGGAAGGCCATCGGCAAAATGAAACATTATTTTCTCCTTCACAAAATAGCAGTTCACTAATACGGTTTGGAGAATTAAATCTGGGTTTGGTACTTCAGATTTTATTTCCGCTGTTAATAATATTTGTTTGTCATAATGTGATAACAGAAGAGAAGGAAAAAGGTAGACTGTCAATAATATTGACCCAGGGCGCTACATTGCGGCAATTGGTATGGTCAAAGATTTTGTCTTTTTCCATCGTATGGGTAATCTCGTTGACAATATCAATGGGGGTTCTGTTGTTAACGACTTCTTTCGGAAAGCAGAGTATTCAGATGGATAGATTTCTGGGACTTTTCTTGCTGTATAGCCTATACTATTTCATAATAACTTCTTTATCTGTATATGTTTCTGCAAAGAGCAGAACTTCTTCAAATGCCTTAATCATAATGCTTTTTGGTTGGTTGATATGTACGGTATTATTACCTAAGGCAACAGCTAATATCGGGGAAAATGTTGTGCCGTTAATGTCAAGAGTAGAATTGGAAAAGAAAATTAATGAGGATAATAAGAACGGAATTAACGGACATGATCCGAGTAATGAACGTACACAACGGTTTAAGGACAGTTTGCTGAAAGTATATCAATTGGATTCATTAGAAAGATTGCCTGTTAATCTTGATGGACTTTTAATGCAGGAAGATGAAGAATATCACAATATCGTTTATGACAAACATTTAGGAAATGTTCAACTACAGATTAACCGGCAAAATAGTATCAGTACATATAGTAGTTGGTTAAATCCCTTTGCCGCTATCCGTTCTGTAAGCGCTAGTTTATCCGGAACAGATATTCATCATCATTTTGATTTTACCACTAAGGCTGAAGATTATAGAAGAGCCATCATAAAGAAAATGAACAATGAACAGGCTTATGGTGGGAGTAAAACGGGTGACTGGAAATGGGCGGTGAAAGCTGATTTCTGGAATGACATTGATGATTTTAATTATCATCAGCCCGATTTGAAATGGGCGCTAAGGCACAATTCAATTGAGATAATGGCTCTGTTAACCTGGCTTCTAATAGCCGTTTTGTGCATTCATTTTACTTCTAATTATATAAGCACCCGAAAATGATGACCATATTTAAATATGAATGGAGAATTTTTATAAGAAACAAGGTAATGCTGTTTGCCTGGTTGATGATGTTTTTTATTGGAGTATATTCAATCTATTATGGTCAGGTTTTTCAACATAAACAACTTGCTACCATACACCAGATTGATACGGCGTATCAGGCTCGTATTCAACTGCAGTTGAAAAACTTTGTACTTGATACTACTGTAAATGAAAATAAATCCAGGTATAAGAATTCTCATGATCCTTTTATGAACGAATGGTTTACGCGGCCAATGGTATGGAAAAAGCCTAAACCTTTACAGGCTCTGGCGATAGGGCAGAGTGATAACCAGAGTTTTTTTTACAATATCTGGATATATAATAATGTTTACAATAACAAACTTATAGAAGTGAGAAATCCTTCTAAACTGCAGGCAGGCAATTTTGACCTTGCTTTTGTTTTTATATATCTGATGCCATTGTTGCTGATAGCTTATTGCTATAATGTGCTCAGTGCCGAAAAAGAAAATGGATTATATAAATTATTGTCTGTTCAATATAATTCACCCCGACGCATCATTTTTTACAAAATAATATTCCGCGGATGGTTAGTTGGATTTTTAATTTTGTTGCTGAGTTTTATTGGATTGTTTGTAGTTCGGGCTTCTTTTGAAGATTCCTTGTTATGGACTGCAGTAAGTTTAATGTATTTGTTTTTTTGGTTGGCAGTCATCAATATTATCATTGCTTTTTCGTGGAATAGTTCTCTAAACGCTTTGTTGCTAATTAGCAGTTGGGTGCTTTTTTTATTAGTTATTCCATCGCTAGTGGCAAAATATCAGGATTCGGACGATTCGGTCAGACTGCAACTGGCTGATGCTGATCGTGAATATGGTTCCGCATTATGGAGTATGGAAAATAATAAAATAATTGATACATTATTTTTAGTTAAACCTGAATGGAGGATACATTCAGTGAAAGATTCTGCCGAAGCAAAAAATGTAGCTTATGCCTATTTGGATATGCTAAATATGAATCGTGTAGGAAGTAATATGGATGTTTACTCTTTAGAAAAACAGGAAAAATTAGAGATGTTGAATTGTATTAATCCCACTTTTTCAACTCAGTTGTTGTTTAACAGACTGGCGGGATCTGAGGTGCATGATTTTATTCGTTTCAGAAAAGCATCTTCAGATTATCAGTTATTGCGCAGTGAGATTATCCACTCATTTCGTTTGTCAGATAAACCTTATACTTCATCTGATTACTCAGCCTATCCGCCCTTTGAAAACTATTATAAGTACGATAATATGGATAAATATTGGTGGAGAAGTGGGTTTGTTCCTCTTGCAGGACTGATTATATTATTCATGATTATTGGTCGTGTCATTTGGAAAAAGTGTTCTTCTGTTTTATAACAAAATAATTTTTTAATATGATAGCTCTGGAAGCGTTGAAACTCACTAAGCAATAGGATGATCATATTGCTTTAAATAAACTGGACATCAATATTCATAAAGGTGAAATATTCTGTCTGCTCGGACAAAACGGCGCTGGAAAAACAACGACTATTAATTTGTTTCTGGGATTTATTCGACCCACATCAGGAACAATATTGGTGAATGGAGTTGAAGTGCTGCCGGATGATAAAAATACTAATAAGGATATAGCGTATATACCAGAAGTAGTGCAATTATATGGTAATCTGAGTGGTACGGAAAATCTTGATTTCTTTAGTAGACTGGCTGGGTATAAATATCCTAAAGAATCATTATCTGGTTTTCTTGAAAAAGCAGGATTACAAAAAGAAGTACATAATAAAAGGTTGTCCTTTTATTCTAAAGGAATGCGTCAAAAAGTAGGTATTGCTATCGCATTGGCAAAAAATGCAGATGTTGTTTTTATGGATGAACCAACGAGCGGACTCGATCCAAAGGCTACAGCTGAGTTCACTGCTATTTGTAAAGAGCTTGCTATACTTGGAAAAACGATTTTTATGGCAACTCACGATATTTTTAATGCAGTTAATGTAGGATCCAGAATTGGTATTATGAAACAAGGCTCCCTAATACATACCATATATACAAAAGACATTACTGCCAATGAGCTACAGCAATTATATCTGGAAACGATATAATATAAATGGCATTAAATAAGAAACTATTAATTGGTGTAAAACCTAATAATAGAGCATATATCTATTTGGCAGTCATAATATAAATGACCATAGATAAATACATTTCGAATGATTTTGATCTGTGATAGCAGGCTGCGCCTGATTGCTTACATTTTCCTGTATGTCAAAAATAATTTGTTTTTATTATTGTTTGATCCTGACTTTTTATAATTAATACTGAATATCATTAAAATAATGTTTATAGCAACTCGTAATTTTATTATGAGTCTTAAAATAGTATTTATGGGAGTTTTGCCATTGTTCTTATTAGTATCTGGTAGCATTATTTTGATCAGAAAAAGAAGTTGCTAGTAGGCTGAAACGTGTAAAATATAAATTGATTCATGTCTACAAGGTGGATATCCGGATATTAAAGTTTTGGTGACTTTCTGTATAATTATATTTTTTATTGTTGGGGTTACTTTATTTACCACTGATGTTTTATAGTGTTTTTTCGGATCAGGTTCTATTAGCTAAATAAAACATTATGCTGTGATCGATTTTAAATTAAGATCAATGTTTGACGCATAATTTGTCCGTTTTATACAATTTTAGCTGATTAAATTCCATGAGTTTTGTACTGTAATAAAATTGCAGTTATGAAATTATTATTATCTTTTTGGACAATGTTTTTATTATATGGAAGTGCATTTTCACAGGAAAATATAATCACTAAAAACAAACATACTATGAAACTTAATGCAGGAATTATCACAGAGAAATTTTCAGCTACCAAATCTTTCTATACTGAAATTCTTGGTTTTGGTGTGACTTTTGAAAATGAATTTTATCTGTTATTACACACACCAGATAAAGATGCCGAAATCAGTTTCTTATTATCTAATCATCCCAGCCAGCAACCACTTTTTCATAAACCTTTTCAGGGTCAGGGAGTATATCTAACCATTGAAGTTGAAGATGTTGATAGGTTGTATAGCGAAATAAAAAATAAAGGTGTTAATATGCGCATCGACATCCGTGACGAACCCTGGGGAGACAGACATTTTGCTATTGAAGATCCTAATGGAGTAGCAATAGATATAGTAAAATATTCCCCACAGCAATAACGAATGTGCAGGTATATAGACTATAAGTGTTGTAACGGTATACTCGAATGACAGCACTTATAGTTTAGGATGTAATGTAATTGTTATAAGCTGGAAAAATAACTATATGATGAATATTACATAGCTTACTTATTTTTCCGAGCGTCGAGAAGCTGTCAATAGCTATCAAGTTCCCATTAGCTTTAATCCGTTTATTGCTATAAGGTATAATATTTGCATTAGGGGTTTCATCCAAAGATGAATTATGCTTTTAAATAAACCCATTCCGGCCAGATATATTCTTAGAAAAATACGATTTGATGTACTGTATGTACTGATAATAGGACTTCTGGTTGAATTCCTTACTTATAAATACAGGAATACCATTCCTGAAATGCCCATAGCCATACCGGCATTTATTGGTACTGCCATATCAGTAATTCTTTCGTTTAAGATCAGCCAGTCTTATGACAGATGGTGGGAAGCGCGTAAGATATGGGGAAGTATTGTGAATGATAGCCGTACTCTTGTATTGCAGCTGCAGTCATTTGTCAATAGTAGTCAGTCGGAAGAGATCAGACAAATAGCTTATCGTCAGATTGCCTGGTGTTTTAGTTTAGGGCAAAGCTTACGAGGACTGGATGCCACAAAAAATCTGAATAAATTTATTTCTGATAGCGACTTGCGATATATTACAACACATAATAACAAACCCCTGGCTTTGCTTCAGCTTAACGCTTTACAGATAACCAAACTCAGAGAAAACGGTCATCTTGAACTTTTCAGTCATGTACAAATCAACAATACATTAGTTGCTTTTTCAAATCATATGGGCATGGCCGAGCGTATCAAAACCACAATATTTCCTCATACTTACCGGTTGTTTCTACACTTCTTCATTTATATTTTTGTCGTAACATTATCTATCTCATTAGGAGATATAGACAGTATTTTTGAAATACCTCTGTTGCTCGTTATTTCATCAGCTTTCTTTTTATTAGAAAAATCAGCCACACATTTGCAGGATCCATTCAGTAACGTTCCTACCGACACTGCGATGACTACCATTGCCACCACTATTGAAATCAACATCAAACAATTATTAAACGAAAAGGATGTTCCCGAACCATTACCCCCACAAAGTTTTTATGCATTATAAATAACGGTTCTTTATTAGCTGATACTCGGGAATGAAAAATAGCTGAATAGTTCTTATAATGAGAATGGATATTCTTATTGAAAATAGTTTTTATAATGAAAATTCATATTATTATTGAAAGAAAAAAAGTATTAATTACTCATCTATACTGTTATTATATCGTTATATAGATGATATTGGATATGTAAATACAATTCATCCAATTGGTCTATATTATCTAATCAGACTTTAAGCTCTGATGGGCCGATAGGGTACAGTATGGAAATCTTAAATGCTGGGCGACTGAAAATAGGGGGCTTTGTATTTCGATCAGATAATCCTTTATGGACCAACTACAGGTTATATCATAGTATGAGAGATGATGATTTTTTGAATTTTAAAAAACTTTATCTTTTACCCCTGATATTTACTAATAATATTAAATACTTGCCATGGTAATAAGACTAATTTTCTTTGTTAAAATAGCTATTGGGATTGTTTTTATTTCATGCTCTGCGTCCTCTTCTTCAGTTAATGAAAAAGATATCCCTATTTCATTTTCTGCAGTTAATACATCATTTACCGAATCACTGTCGGATTCTATTTTTATAAAATGTAAGAATATGTCTGATCATTCAGTTCAACTAAGCCATCCTTCGAGATATGCTAATACACTTATTTACTTGTTATCTGATGATGGCAATGTTTTGGATCCTAAAATTAAGATTAAGCCAAACCTGTCACATCGGAAATGGATGCAGGAATTACTGCCCGGTGATTCGCTCTTTTTTGCATATGATTATACTCTTAGTGATTTGTTTTTGATAGAAAAACAAAAAAAATATAGGCTTCAGTTTAAGTATATTGGTGACATCTTAGTTGAGGAGAAAAAGATAAATACAAAGGGTATTATGTTTGAGAATATTATTAGGATGGAATGATTGGTCTATCATAGGGTGGGTATTGATGTATACTTTGATAATTTGACGGTAATGCATGTATGAGGTTATTTATTGGAGGGAGCTCATTACTACCCAATGGGACTGGAGATGGTGGGTATCAGCAGCCGTGCGCTTAAAAAGCCTGTCGTCGTCTACTCATTTAAGGCCTATGATTGAACATGAGCAACTAATCTCTGATGAACAGCAGAACAGAACATGCAATCATATATTTAAATGAATGAATCTTGAAATGTCAGCATTAGCACTGTTCAAACGGATGTAAAAATCCTAAAAAGCCATGTCGCCTCAAAGCAGAGGTCATGGATAATTTTTTCTTAAATGTGATAAGAAAGTATGTTCCAGGTCCTGATATATTTGAAATATATAAAATTACGCTTGCAGAAGTATGGGAGGAACAAACAGCGCAGCAACCCGATGAGCGTAAGAAAATACAAACGCAGATTAACGAGCTGGAAGCAAGGTTAACCGTGGCAATGGAATTGGTATCTACCCAAAAGATAGGACCAAAGGATTGTCGGCAGATGAGTGCCGATTTAAGGGGAAAAATTGATCGTCTTCAGGCCAAGCTGGATGCTGTTAACGAAGGAGAGATAAACCTTATTGATTTACTAGATCGAGGCATGAAAAACTTACTAAAACTCGATGTTATCTATGAAATGGGAGATATAGAGAAAAAGCGAGTGGTTATTAGTTCGATCTTTCCGGAAAAATTCAGTTTTTCAAAGTTCGGTGATCGAACTGTTAGATTAAATGAGGATATTCGCATCATATACAGTCTGGACGTGGGTTCCAGCGGAAATAAAAAAGGACAAAACGGAAAAAATTCCACTTTGTCCTGTCAAGTCGGGGCGGCAGGATTCGAACCTACGACCTCCTGGTCCCAAACCAGGCGCGATA
>CAZQIQ010000010.1:37794-87123 GCA_964593835.1 uncultured Chitinophagaceae bacterium | reverse complement strand
CGCTCTGTAGCTAAAGATGATAAAAATTATCACCAGGATAAGCATCGTATGATGCATTTGCAGATAAGGGAAGGTGATAAAAAAGAGGGATTAAAATTTTTCTTTGAATGTGGTGAACAGGATGAATGGGAGGATAGAAACAAAAATGGTGTCATCGATTCGATTGATGACACCATAGATCTCATGAGAGCCTTACTCAAAAAAGGGTACAGAGAAGGGCCGGATATTTGTTATCTGCAGGTAGCGGATGGTAAACATGATGTTAAATCGTGGGAAATAGCCTTGCCCCATTTTATTAAATGGGGTTGGGGCCATCCTTGATTAGAAAATATATCTTAGTCCAACCTGCATACTCCAGGTGTTACGTATGTCAAACCAGTCGCGTGAAGCAGATTCGGGTAAAATCGTTTTACTTGTATTTGGATCAGTGATTGAAATCATGTTAAATGATGGCACTCCCTCAGCGGTTACACCAGCTACTCTCAGTAATCCATAGTTGTAAAGTGAGCCACTGTTGAGTTCTTTTCTAACACCCCAGTCAGAGTTCAGCATATTGCCAACATTCATAATGTCAACACTTAATTGTAAAGTGTGACGATGTTTTCCTATGTTGGTAAAAATGTCCTGCAGGAGACGAAAATCGAAACGACTGTTCCAGGGAAGTAATCCACCGTTTCTTTCTACATAACCTCCTCTTGCGTTGCTGAGTGATTTATCATTATCAACAAATTTATCAAACGCAGCTCTTTGCTCTGCAGCAGTAAACGTAATGTCGTCGGCTGTGAAATCAACAAAGTTCAGATCTGCCGAATTTTGAGGAATATATAACAGATCAAGGCTTACACCATCTCTGTTTAAGTCTCCGTTATAAGTATATGCAAAACGTCCTGCATGGGAACCCTGATAGAATAAAGATATTGTAGTAGCGAGATGTTTCAGATACTCGATACGATATGAAATATTCCCTACCACTCTATGCGGAATGGCATATTGGGAAGTGCTCAGATAAAGTTCGTTAGGGTCATGTATAGAATAGTTATTAGACCATGCCGAGTTAGCCGCAGAACCAGGGTTGCCGCTCACGTCTTTAGCATTGGTATAGGTATAAAAGATGCTTCCGGATAATCCTTTCCTGTATGGAAGTGAAATTCCTGCTGTTACTGCCATTGAGTGACCTTTGTCTGTATTAGAAAGTACAGGAACAATATTTCCTGTAGCCGGATTATAAGCAGTGTTCCCGGCGCCATTCCAGAATGAACGGAAATCACCTGAATAATTCATTCTACCCGTTGCTTGTTTTCTGTTAGCATTAAACTGATAAACTGCATTGATGTCTTTTGAATAAATGAAATCAACTGTAGCTACTAAAGGAGTTCCTTTGATTTTATAATCAAGACCAATATTTGTTCTCCATATCTGTGGCATTTTAAAATTATGATCAATAAGCGCCACAGTTCCGGGAGCACTGGCTCCGGCTGAAGAAGGGAAGCTGCCGGGAAGCTGGTTCACCCAATGGTATGGATCACGATTAAAACTGGTGATCTGACCAAGAGTTGCAGCGTTTACCGGTTCGAAGGTGTTTTGTAATATACCTGAATTGGTAGGTTGATTGGTGAACCATACAAAAGGGATTAAGCCGGTAAAGATTCCTGTTCCTCCGCGTAATTGTAAGGAACGATCGCCAAAAACATCGTAGTTAAGACCTAAACGTGGGGATAGCAATACTCTTGATTTAGGCCATTGCCTTGTTGAATAAGTAGTAGGATTACCGTTGCGGTCAAGAAGTTTTAAAGTGTCAACAGCAGGGTTGTTCAATGGATCATCAAAGAATAAAGGAAGATCAGCACGTATACCCACAGTGACATTGAGTTTTGGAGTAACAGCGATTCTATCCTGCAGATAAAGCCCACCTAAACCAAATTTAACAGCTGCCCATGTATCATTCTGGAATGGATAAGTAACACCATATACAGATGGCGCACCGCCATTTAGAAAATCTGCAACAGATTCAAAACGGTAATATGAAGTACCCATACGTACATAACTATTCTGGAAAGCCATTGATTCAAAGCTGGCACCTGCTGTAATAGTATGTTTACCGGCCTGATAAGTGAGGTTGTCTATAAATGAAAAATTAGTGTTTTTCATTCCGTTGTTGTAGGAGAAAAGTTCAGTTCCGAAACTCATATAGTTTTTTCCATCTTCCCATATATCAACAAAAGGAAAAAGCTCTCCGGGTGTTGATCTGATGGATTCTACATAAGTATAAGTAGCCAAAAACTGATTGGATATCCTGGAAGAAAAATTACTGTTTAATTCAGCAGTAAGTGAACGAACAATATTCTTTTGTGCATAGTTTGCTTTTTCAAATGCAATAGATTCAGAGCTGATTCTATTAGCGTCAGAGCGTGGATTTGGTCCTGAATTATTATTAGTACCAAAGTCGCTTGTTCCTACTACCTGGTTATACTTTACCGTGAATTTATGTTTGTCACTGATATTCCAGTCTATGCGACCCATGAATTTAGTGTCCTCATTCGCATATTTGTTTGCATAATTTTCATAAGCACCGGGATCGTAATTATGATTATTGATCAGATAGTTCTTTACTGCATCAAGATCACCAGCTGTTGTGCGAGCGATATTTGGTCCCGATGATCCGCGATTAGCCAGCCAGGTGTTTCCTGGATAAACATATTCGTTCTTTTCATAGTTACCGAAGAAGAAAAGCTTGTTCTTAATGATTGGACCACCAAGACGTGCGCCATATATTTTATTCGTTGATTCAGCTGCTGCGGGAAGGTCTTTTCCGCTTACTTTTTTGCCATTAAAATGCTGATTTCTGTAAAATCCGTAAACGGATCCACTGAATTCATTGGTTCCACTTCTGGTTACGGCATTAATACCTGCACCTGTAAAACCCGACTGTCTCACATCAAAAGGAGCAACATTTACCTGCACTTCCTGGATGGCGTCCAATGAAATAGGTTGTGCATCTCCACCGGGAAGCAGATCACTATTTAAACCAAAAGCATTGTTCATCGCCGCACCGTCAATTTTTAAGTTGTTCATGCGATTGTCTCGTCCGGCAAACCCCGTTCCGTTCGACTGTGGAGTAAGGCGGGTAAAGTCAGTAAGACTACGACTAACAGTAGGCAATGCGTTCAACATTCGGGTGTTAATATTTGTACTTGCACCTGTTCTTTCATTATTTAAAAGAGGATTTCTTCCGGCTGTTACGGTTACAGCGCTAAGTTCCTCACTAGATACACCGAGGCGCTCATTTAATACAAATGTTTCTCCCAAAGAAAGAATGATATCATCAATTTTTTTTGTCTCGTAGCCGATAGTAGAAACTTCAATTGTATAGGGTCCGCCGGAGCGAAGCCCCTGCATAAAAAAAGTTCCATTTGTCTGTGTTACTGTGGTGTATGTTGTTCCTGAAGGTAAATGCAGTGCTTTAATTGTCGTGCTTCCTAAAGAAGCCCCTGCAGCATCAGATACTGTTCCTGAAATGCTACTTGTTGTTACCTGTGCCGACAAATTAATAGTACTCGCTAAAATTAACAACATGCAAAAATAAACCTGTTTCAATTTTCTCATAGCCATATATTTTGTTGTTTACAAGGCAAAGAAACAAGGATACCGAGTGATAGTTATTCGCAAAAGCATTACTAAATAATTAATTCTGCGAATAGAACAATCTTAATACAACGATAATAAAATCATATAGAAGCAGATCCGGCGAGGAGTTTAGCAGTTAATGCAAAATAAAACAAAACCTTTATTTATTCTTAACTTTGCGAAAAATCAGCTTAATGCTTGACTCTATAGAAAGTGCTATTGAAGAAATAAAAGCAGGCAAATTAATAATCGTTGTTGACGATGAAGATCGTGAAAATGAAGGCGATTTTGTTACCGCTGCCAGAAATATTACTCCCGAAATGGTCAATTTTATGAGTAAATATGGCCGTGGTTTAATTTGTACTCCCTTAATAGAAGATAGATGTGAAGAGCTTAAGCTCGATCTGATGGTGAATAATAATACAGCGCTTCACGAAACAGCTTTTACTGTTTCAGTTGATCTGCTGGGACATGGCTGTACTACAGGTATTTCTGCACATGACCGTTCAAAAACAATTCAGGCACTAATTCATCCGGATACAAAGCCCGAAGATCTTGGTAGGCCGGGACATATATTTCCTCTGAGAGCTAAAAAGGGAGGGGTGCTAAGGAGAGCCGGACATACTGAAGCTACTATAGACCTAGCAAGACTAGCCGGTTTTGAACCGGCAGGCGTATTGGTTGAAATAATGAACGAGGATGGTTCAATGGCCCGGCTTCCGGAATTAAGGACTATTGCCAAAAAGTTTGATTTAAAGCTAATATCTATCAAGGATCTCATTGAATACAGAATGAAGTCTGATACACTGATAGAAGAAATTGTCAGAGTAAATATGCCTACACAATTCGGGGAATTCACGCTTGTTGCGTTTTCTGAAAAAGGTACGGCCAATGAGCATCTTGCATTAATAAAAGGAGAATGGGATAAAGATGAACCTGTTTTGGTAAGGGTTCATTCATCCTGTTTTACAGGTGATATATTGGGGTCCTTACGTTGTGATTGCGGAGAACAATTACATGCAGCGATGCAAATGGTTGAAAAACAAAAGAAAGGTGCTATACTGTATATGAACCAGGAGGGAAGAGGCATCGGGTTGATGAATAAACTCAAGGCTTATAAACTGCAGGAAAATGGAATGGACACTGTAGAAGCTAATTTACACCTGGGCTTTCCTATGGATAAAAGAGACTATGGTATTGGTGCACAAATATTAAGACATCTTGGAATAACCAAACTTAAACTCATCAGTAATAATCCTAAGAAAAGGGCAGGATTGCTTGGATATGGATTAGAAATTATAGATGCAGTTCCTATTGAGATTGTGCCCAATCCGCACAACGAAAAATATTTACAAACTAAAAGGGATAAGTTAGGTCATGAAATCTTAAAACATTTATAGACCATAACTTTTATTCTTGTTCTTTATTATTAGTTTTTCTTTTTCTGTTTTCCAGAAGATCACCTATTTTCTCAAACTCGCGCCTGTAACTTATACTTGCACCTGATCTGTTTTGCCTGATACCCGCTCTGGCGAGATAGTTATACGAATCTCTGTAAAAAAAGGTGAGCACTACTTTACCATCAGGACTAACCTTCCATTCTGCGTTTATATCAGGTAAAAAAGGAAGATTTCTGGTGGCATTTATCTGTTCAGATGTTAATCCGAAATCTACGGCACTTCCAAAAGTGAACGTCAGTCTTTCGTTAAATAAACTTTTTCCTATTGAAAGATTCAGATTGGTTCTGTCAATGCTAAAAGCATTTCTGTTAAAAGTATTGATAAGGTTTGACCCGTTATATAACTGAGCATTGAAATTAACTCTTATACTTTTATCGTTGAATATTTTCTGAAACACATTCGAAAACTGCCGGCTGAGTGTATTGGATAATACACCGGAAATACTTCCTACTACGATTCCCTCAAAAGCGGTGTTGGCTATACTACCCTGATTCGAAGATGTCTGTAATGGCCCAAAACTGTTAAACACTACAAGAAAAGCTACCTGTTTGTTTAATTCATTCTGATCAGCCTGAATGGCATTAATTATACGCGCAGCGCCTTCGTCATTGCGCAACGGACTATTGGTTGGCAATTCTATTCTAAAAGAAATTTCCGGAGATAATAATTCCTGCGATAACGCAGCAATTACAAGTACACGACCCCTGTAGCGGGAAACATTTTCACTTACACTTAAGTTTTGAATAGTTGTTCCAAGATCACTGAAGCGAACATTCTCAGCTTCGTATTCTGCTTCAATTTTAATAGTGGCATTACTGGGATCTCCCGACCATTGAATATAATTAGCGACGTCCTCTCTTAGCCTGAATGGCTTTTTGAGCAGCGACTCAAAATTGAAATTGTAATTACCCTGATCAATGTCGTATCTGCCTAAAATATTGAACTCTCCATTAGTTGTTGCATGTATTTTTAAATTTCCTCTTCCAGTTGCCTGAATAATATCACCTGTAAGCTCATCCAGAATGACATACATATTTGCATAGTTATTTGCAGTAACATCAAGGTTAACTGTTAGGTTACTGGTGCCTGGCATTCTTGAACTTTCCATTTCTCTACCATACACTTTCCATACTACAAAATCGGCCTGATCACTTTGTCTGCTACTTTTTGTGTTGATGAATAAATCAGAACTATCTGTTGGCTCACCCTGGATATTCATCACCATGTCTTCGAGCGGACCTGTAAGTGTCATATTTGCGCGAGCAACTACATTGCCATAAAAAGAATCATCACTTGTAGTATTGTTAGTGGATAATACTGTAAGCTTATTCGTGTTCATGGTAAAATCAAAGGAAAGATTATTAAACCCCTCATGAAATAATACACCTTTGGTAATTCTTGCAGTATTTCGCTGCTGATCCTCAAACTGAAATCGTCCGAAGTCAATTCTGTCTTCTTTTAATTCAACATTTGCAAAAGGGATTCTATATAGGACATTTGTGTATTTTACTCTGAGAAATGCATCTGATAAATGTATGGATCCTATATAATCGAGATTATTAGGTGGCCCCGTTATTCTTAATGAACCTGTCGCAAATCCTGACAGGTCAGTAAAAACACCATCGAGGTATTGTTGCAATAAATTTATTCTGGTGTTTTTTAATGTAGTGAATATGTCAAGGTTTTCATTTTTTACACTATCTCCCAAATGATAAATACCCTGTAAGTCGAAAGTATAATCTTTGTTATCAGCTACTGCATTAAAATTCACTTCTTTTAAAGCATCATAATATTTTCCTTTTAGTACTACATGTCCGATTGAATCATCATCTAATCGAAAATGTTCAGCTTCGGTGTTCAAATCGACACGTACTTTTCCGAAAGGATCTACAATGCTTATGTCGCCTGTTAATAAGCCCTCTATCCGATTGGACTTCACTATATAAGGAGTAAAGTCGCCAATATTCACTTTCTCCATCTTAATATGGATATCATTGGCGCCTACAACTGCTGATGGTGTAGTTGTGATATGTACTTCCTGTAAACCACTGTAAAGTGTCAGGGCATTAGCGCCCAGATGTTTTTCAGCAAATGCAAGCTCCCCATCTTTTTCAATAATCCATTTTTTCCCATTTATATCGAAATCAGATTCTTTGAATGTAATATTTACACCAGTCGGTAATGTTCTTAGCTGTGCACTGATGTTAGCTGAGTTAAGTGTTTGATTAGCGCTTGTTGTAATATTAATGTCTGAAATGTCATCAGCAGAACGAAGATTAATAAATGTTCCGGGAAAATTCAGACTGTCATTTATCAATACATTAGCTATATCAGTTTGCATGGCGAGGCTTTTAGCATCACCAGTAGCTTTTAATATAAGATTGTAGAAGCTGATGTTTTTATAATCGAATTGCGGAATATCTACATTCAGATCGAGCAAATTTTCTTTTGTGTTGATTTGTCCGGCAATTGTTGAAGAATTAAAACCTGTAAGATCCGGATGAATGAGATTGATGTATTCTTCTACATTCTTTGTAGTAATGACAAAGCTGAAATTTTCATTATTGAGCACCTTTTTTGAAGGTTTAATATATGCCGGATAATATTTATTAAGGAAAGTTTGAAAAGAAGCAGGCAAGTCGTTTAAAGAAAATTCGCCAGCGAGTACAGCATCAAATTCATTACTTACTGCTGTAATGATTTTATTGCTGTCCATTATTTTTGATTCTACATATAATGAATCGAATGAAATTCTTTGTCCTTTTCTGTAAAGCGCTGCTTCAAAAATACGGGCAGTACCTAAGAAATTATCAATATTGTTGCCGGTAAAGTTGACATTAAATTTTCCGTTAAAGTCAACCTGATCATTTAAAAGATTAAGTTTTTGCAGATCAGCTTTGCTAACGATGGCTTCAAAATTAAATTCAGGTATTTCCTTACTAAAATCTACCAGACCATTAAGATTTGCCTGAAGATTGGGATCATCTGAGATAAATTCTCCATTAAACAAACTCTTTGCAACATTCCCCCTGATGGTTATGTCTTTGTACGGATATTGATTAAACTCAAGAAGATGAATATCTCCATCAAGTTTTGCATTAATCGTATTGGCATGAAGCCCGATTCCGTTTACTTTTCCTTCAAAGATGATTTTTCCTAATGTTTTATTATCGAGTAGTTTACCTATGTCGAACCCCGATGTTTTGAGATTACCCGAATATCTTGTTGGATCTTTTTCGGGAAATTTCATGTTAAGGTCAGTAGTTATTTTACCCAGCTTTGTTTCAAGCGTACCATATGTTACGAAATCAGATAAGAAGCCTGTGAAATTTCCTTTAAACCGGAGGTATTCCAGCATATCCAGCCGGGGTTGGTGAATGGATTTTAATTGCGGAATTAACGATAGAGCATCTTTGTAAGAAGTTCTGAAGTTTTCTGCTTCGAAATCTATATAAGTTTTGCTAATGTCGGGAAGGCCGCTCATACTGATATTGCCACGTAGATAGGTGTCTTTTCCCGCTTCTATCACCAGTTTTTCTCCATTCAGATTGTCAACAGTTCCTTTGACAGTACCATTGATTTCAATTTTTTTCTTCCAGTTTTTTAACTCAGGAGCAAAAAAGGCAATATCATCACTGCTGATAACAGCATTATTAAAGTTGCCTTCCATGCGCACCTTAGTTTCAAAATCCTGCATATCGTCAAATGTGGCATAACGCATGGCAAAAAAATCATTCAGATGGCTTTCGTCGGTCTGGAGATGAAGATCATAAAACTCCATTGCTTCCGGATGCATTTTTAATTTAGATGTGAGCTGTTTAACATCCAGGCCACTCCTTTCGCGGGTTTGTAAAAAGATATCACTGGAGATAGTGTCTTTGCTGACTGTGAAATTGGTGAAACTGCCATTTATATCACTGAAAAGAATATGACTGCCATCGAAGGATTGATAAGGCGCTCTTTCCGTTTTTCTATCATTACGAAAAACTCCATCTTTAATGACCAGATCACGAATAAACAAGTCCCATTCTCCTGTGTTCCATCTGAGATTATTCGGGTCGTTAATTTCCGGTTCATCATCATCAACAGGGCGGATTCGTGGTGGACGTTTACCCGGATAATCATCGATAGAAAACGAAGGTTGGTCAAGCGTAAAAGACTTAATACGAATCAACCTTTTGTTAAAGTTAATTTCATCAGCATCCACGGTTAATGCCTTTATGCTGGCCATCATATCTTCGCCCCGCCATATATCCTGTTGAACAATGGAGATATTATGCAGATCAACCGCGCGAAAGTTTAGATTGATACTTTTTTTGTTTGTTGATGAAGGGGAAGAGTTACCGAAATAATCAAGGAGAAAATGATAATTCCATACAGAATCAACCCGGTTGAGGTGAATGACTGCATCATCCAAACCAATATACCTGAGTTCGATCTTATCCTTTAGAAAGAACCAGTCTGTAATATTTACTTTCACTGATCCGGCATACAGCAATGTGTCATGTTTGAGGTCCTCAATAAGTGTTCCTTCCAGGAGCATACTATTGAAGAAAGCAAAGTTGACATGTTTGATGCGAACGGTAGTGTTAAGATCTTTTGATATTTTACGGGCAACCTGATCGACGAGGAAATTTTGAACGGGAGTTGTTTGGATAAGAAGCCATACCGATACAATTGTAGCAATCAGTATCAGTAACACAGTACGGGATATTTTCCAGAATTTTCTCAGGTTGGTATAATTGGGTGCAAAATTAATTAATAGATGGGGTTGAACAAATTCAATACCATATCACCATAAATTAATGATAAACATTTACAATATCTTCGTCGGCATGAAAATTTGGCTATCCTTTATCCTTTTTTTATTATTTGGTTCAATTAAAGTTTTAAAAGCCCAGGCTCCTCCTGCTTATGATGCCGCTATGCTTTATCAACAGATTGAGCGGCTGAAAGTAATGGGTAGTGTATTGTATGTGGCTGCTCATCCTGATGATGAGAATACCAGATTATTAGGCTGGTTATCCAAAGGCAGGTTATATCGTACCGGCTATCTTTCTCTTACCCGGGGTGATGGTGGACAGAACCTGATAGGTGATGAGCAGGGTGTGGGATTAGGGTTGATACGTACACAGGAACTGTTGGCAGCCAGAAATATAGATGGCGCCGAGCAGTTTTTTTCACGCGCTTATGATTTCGGTTTTAGTAAGAGTACAGAAGAAACACTAGATATATGGGGGCAGGATAATATACTTGCCGATGCTGTGTGGGTGATCAGAAATTTCCGCCCTGATGTGATTATTACCAGATTTCCACCCGATAAAAGAGCAGGCCATGGTCATCATTCCGCTTCATCGGTTATTGCAGCTATGGCATTTAAAGCCGCTGCAGATCCGACAATGTTTCCTGAACAGTTGAAGTTAGGTGTAGAGCCCTGGCAGGCAAAAAGAATACTATGGAACAGTTATAATTTTGGCAGCGGAAATTATACCAGTGAAGAGCAAATGAAAATAGATGTTGGTGGGTATAATTCATTGCTGGGGAAAAGCTATGGTGAAATTGCGGCTGAAAGCAGAACGCAACATAAAAGTCAGGGTTTTGGTGTACCTGCAGCCAGAGGTAGTGTAACAGATTATTTCACACTAACTGATGGGGAGAGTTGCACCAGGGATCTGATGGAGAATGTAAATACCGGATGGTCTAGAATCGGAGCAGGTAAAATTGAAACCTCGATTAATGATATTCTGAAGAAATATAAAATAGATCATCCTTCTCAATCAATACCCGCACTTTGTGCATTGTATAAAGAAATAGGAAAACTAAAAGATAGTCATTGGAAAACGGTTAAGTTAAGGGAACTGCAGAATATTATTGCTGCTACCGGAGGGATATGGATGGAAGCTACAACAACAACTTCGATTGCTGTTCAGGGGCATACGTTGAACATTAGTTTTTTAGTGAACAATCGCGATGGAGCTGAAGTTACGCTGAAAAAAATATCGCTGGAAAATATGGACACGTTGATGAATGAAAGTGCAGCGAGGAACAAAAATATTGGCTTGTCTGTTCAAATAAGAATACCGGATAATAAAGAGATTTCACAGCCTTACTGGTTGGTGAATAAAATGGAAAAAGGTTATTTTAATGTGCATGATCAGCATCTCATAGGAAAAGCAGAATCTCCGGCTGCATTTACAGCGTATTTTACATTAAATATCCATGGTATTGATTTTACCTATTCCCGACCGTTGGTGTATAAAAATACGGATCCTGTAAAAGGAGAATTATATCACCCTGTAATTGTTGTTCCTAAATCTTCTGAAAAGGAATTGTCCGCATCGTTAAAACATATCCGCTACGATCATATACCTGATATCTACTATTTTCACTCAGATACTTCGGCCATTACATTGAAAGATGTAAAGATTGGGAATAAAAAGAAGATAGGCTATATAGAAGGTGCAGGTGATAAAGTGCCGGAAGCATTGCGGATGATGGGATATCAGGTGACAATAATTAAAGAGAAGGACCTGGATTCAGTGTTTTTGCAACAGTTTGATGCGATTATTACAGGTGTAAGAGCTTATAATGTTCACGAATATCTTTCCTCGAATAATCAACTGCTTAATAATTATATAGCTGCCGGAGGCCATCTCATCGTTCAGTATAATACGAATAGTAATGCTGGTCCCAACAAAGCTTCAATAGGACCGTATCCGTTTTTTATATCGCGCGACAGGATAACAGATGAAAATTCACCTGTTAAGTTTTTATATTCTCAGCATCAACTGTTTAATTATCCCAATACAATCACTTCTTCTGATTTTAATCATTGGGTTCAGGAAAGGGCTGTGTATATGGCTAATCAGTTAGCTCCTGCATTTGTTGCACCATTGGCTATGAACGATCCTGGTGAAGAAGATCATAACGGATCTATCATTATTGCTGATTATGGAAAAGGAAAGTTTGTGTATACAGGCATCGTTTTTTTCAGGGAACTTCCTGCCGGTGTGGAAGGCGCTTACCGTTTACTCGCTAATATTATTGCTTTAAATGAAAAAATTAAATGAGTAAGATTTCAGAGAATAGAAAAAATGTGGCACTGGTAACATGCATTGTATTGGGACTTGCAATTGGTATGTTTATCAAAAAAGTTTCGATAGGATTACTGATAGGGATCGTATTGGGGTTATTGGTAGGTGGTATGTTGTCGTCAGGCAGAAAATGATTTGACATGAGTACAATTGACTGGATCATAATGTCGCTGACGTTGCTAGGGGTAGTGTTGTACGGACTGTACAAAAGTAAAACGTCACGCGACCTTGATGGTTATTTTTTAGGGAACAGGCAAATGCCCTGGTGGATAGTACTTTTAGGAGTGATGGGTACTCAGGCCAGCGCCGTCACATTTTTATCTGTTCCTGGTCAGGCATATACTGATGGTATGCGCTTTGTGCAGTTTTATTTTGGCTTGCCATTAGCGACAATAGTACTCTGTGTAACTTTTGTTCCGATATTTCATAAACTGAAAGTATACACTGCTTACGAGTATCTTGAACAACGTTTTGATTCAAGAACCCGTACATTCACTTCTGTTTTGTTTCTATTGCAAAGAGCTCTTTCTACCGGGATTAGCATTTACGCCCCTGCTATAATATTATCTTCTTTATTAAACTGGAATATTTACTGGACTAATTTTTTCATGGGCGGTCTGCTCATTTTCTACACAGTTTCCGGTGGAGCAAAAGCCGTTGCGCATACGCAGAAGTTTCAATTGCTGGTAGTGTTTGCAGGTATGATTATGGCAGGTTTTATGGTGGTTAACTTATTGCCTGCAGGGGTTGGTTTTGGAGATGCTATTGAACTGGGCAGTAAGTTGGGTAAAATGAATACTATCACTACAGGAATTACGGAAAAAGGTTTTGACTGGGGCGACAGATACAACCTGATTAGTGGTATTATTGGTGGTTTCTTTTTGCAGCTCTCTTATTTTGGAACAGACCAGTCGCAGGTAGGAAGATACCTCACCGCTAAGTCTATTCATCAAAGTCGTCTGGGACTTATACTCAACGGCCTTATTAAAGTTCCTATGCAATTCGGAATACTTCTTATTGGAGTGCTGGTGTTTGCATTTTATCTTTTTAATGATCATCCGCTTACTTTTAATGTAAGGCAAATGAAACTGCTGGAAGAATCTTCCTACAAACCAGCGGCAGACGAACTTCAGGCTAAGCTAAATGGTATACAACATGAAAAACAATCATTAGTGAGAGCCTGGTCGGCGGATAAGGAAAACACTTCGCTGATCGATGGTATTCAGGGATATATTCAGCAGGAAAAATTGATTCAGGATTCTGTTAAGACGCTTGTCAGTAAAGTGGATGCACTGGCAGAAACCAACGATACCAATTATATTTTTCTACGTTTTGTTATTGATTTTCTTCCTACTGGTTTAATTGGTCTGCTTATCGCGGTGATTTTTCTCGCTGCCTGGGGAAGTATTGCTGCGGCATTGAATTCCCTGTCATCTTCTACGGTTATTGATATTCACAAGCGGTTCATCAATAAAAATACTGATAATGAAAAAGACTATCGCTTATCAAAAAAATACACGATTGTATGGGGAGTGTTTTGTATGATTACGGCCATGTATGCTACACAAATGGGTAGTCTTATTGAAGCTGTTAATATACTGGGTTCCTTGTTTTATGGAACTATACTGGGGATATTTCTCGTCGCTTTTTATATGAAAAAGATAAATGGCAGGATAGTGTTTTACAGCGCATTGGCGAGTGAATTAATCATAGTTACTCTTTTTGTTCTTAATGAAAGTGGGTTAATCAGACTTGGCTTTTTATGGCTCACTGCAATCGGTGCTATTTGTGTAATGCTGTTCTCGCTTATCGGGTTGTTATTTTCAGGATCAAAAAGTTTGAGGCCGTAGTGCGGCTGATAATGAATTAAAATCAAACATGAGGGTGTCTCTTACTTTTGAGACACCCTCATGTTATTTGGATACCTGATGCAGGTAGACGTTTAAGCGATTCTCAAAAGCTTCGTTTATTTTCGGGACAGCCTCATTTATATAAAAAAAGTAGTCAGTTAGTTCGCGTAAAACAGATTTATATAAAAGAATTAATAATTGTCTGGTATAAGATAAATTAAGAGCGTATTTATTGATTATTAACCATTCAATCTGTGATTTGTAGAATGTTTAAACTTCTTGTTATACTAATAGCCTTTTTACCTTCTTAACCTATCTCATTTATTAAATTCAGGTAAAGGGAGATTTGATGTAGGCAAAATAAAAATGCCCTCAGAAGTTAAAGACTTGTTGAGGGCATTTCATTATTGATATATTATCAAAGAAAGGCTTACGACTATACCGATAAAATTACTTCAGAGAAGCAATCAGCTTTTCGTTGAGTGCTACATAATCAGCATTTTTAGATTCTTTAGCCAACTCAATAGATTTGTTAGCTGTTGCGATAGCATCTTTTTTCTTGCCTAATTTAGCCTGCGCCTGTGCTTTTTGATGATAAACCCAGAAAGCTTTTGGATTTTCAGCTAAAGCTTTGTCGAACCATTCAACAGCTTTATTAAGATCTTTATTATTTTCTAAATAATAATATGCTGCGGCAAAGTATGGTGGTTTTTCACCTTTCATACCCTGCTCGATCTGACTCATAATTTTAGCATCAATCTCAGTGGTAATTGAGAAAGTTACTGCTACCTCTTCCCATAGAATGGATACATTCATTGAAGTAGCTTTAACATCTTCCATAATAATGGTAAAGCTTTCAAACAGGTAAGGCATTTTTTCAACTTTAGCAGTCAGTCTGACTACATCTTCAGATTCTTTATAAGCTGTAGGACTGGTTACGTCTGTTTGTTTAGAAATAATGATAGTCCATTCGTTTTCGCCAGGAATTGACAATAGGCCATATTTACCGGCAGGTATTTTTTTGCCTCCGATTGTTACTTCATCACCAAATGTGAGTGTAGTAGCGCCATTTGCTCCAGTTCTCCACACTTTACCATAAGGAACAAGGTCACCGAATATTTTTCTGCCTTTTACGGTAGGTCTGCAATAACTCAGTTCTACTGAAGAAAGACCGAAATCCTGTTTAATCGTTGTAGATGGAGAGGGTTGAGGTATTTTTAGTCCCTGAGCATTTGAATGGCTACCGGATAATGTTAAGGCGAGAACAAGAACAAGTGCTGATAAGAACGAATAACATGTTCTTTTTACATTTTTGTTAATTGTTGATCTGGTTTTCATGCTAGCAAATTTTTGGGCAAAAATAGGTGTTTGCGTGCTTATGAAGACAAAATGAAAGATTATGTGAGAAAACTTAATCAATCACCAGACAAATCTAAAACTCGTGGAAAACATTCGGGAAAATTGACGCATTACTTATAAATGAATAATACCTGCAAATACTTTTATATATACAAAGTGATTTATTTAAGCGCTATTTCGATCAGGATTAAATATTGATTAAAATAAATAATAGAATTATAAGCGTTTTGAGTTTTTTACTAGTGACTATTTCTGATTATTCAGTAAAATATTTTTATTACCATTTTATAGAAAAATGGATGTTGCGTTATAGAGTATATAGATTTTTGTTTTGTAGCATTATACTATTTGTAGAGTAAATATGATAAAATTCTCTTTGGGAAAATTATTGGTCTTTTAAGAGCGAATATTTAGGATAACATTATTGTTTTCTAAATCCGGGATGAAATTGTTGTAAGGTGGTTCTTAAAAAATCTCTGTCGAGATGAGTATAAATTTCAGTAGTGGTAATGCTTTCGTGTCCTAACATTTCCTGCACAGCTCTCAAATCGGCTCCGCCTTCTATAAGATGAGTGGCGAATGAATGTCTGAGAGAGTGAGGAGATATATTTTTTTTTATGCCTGCTTTTTGTACAAGGTCTTTCAGTGCAAGAAATATCATCACCCTGCTTAATGCTGATCCTCTTCTGTTAAGAAAAAGAATGTCTTCATATCCCGGTTTGATGACAAGATGTGATCGCACATGATTTTTATAAATGGAAATTTGTTTTAAAGCTGATGATCCGATAGGTATGAGCCGCTCTTTATTTCCTTTTCCTGTTACCCTAATAAATTCCAGTTCGGGATATAATGCTGATATTTTAAGGTTTACTACCTCGCTAACTCTTAATCCGCAACTATACATCGTTTCGAAAATAGCTTTATTGCGAACGCCTTCAGGTACACTCAGATCAATTGCGGCTATGATAGATTCTATTTCTTCAATGTTTAACGTATCCGGTAATTTTCTGCTCAGCTTAGGCGTTTCCAATAGAAAACTTGGATCTGTATTCGTAATATTCTCTGTTGAACAGTATTGGTAAAAAGATCTTATCCCTGAAATGATTCTGGCTTGTGAAGTAGCTGTCATGCCTAATTCGTTTATCCACGAAATAAACTGCTGAAGAATGGTTAGATCCACTTCCGAAGGTTGAAGAGAATAGCCGTAAAGAGTTAGAAACTGGGTGAGCTTATCTATATCGGTAAGATAAGCACTAACGGAGTGCTCAGATAAAGATTTTTCAAGTTGCAGCCAGGCTTTAAATCCTTTTTTATAAGCTTCCCACATTGAATGGATAATTATGATGCAATTTCGGGTGAAAATTGAAAAATAACTTGTTTATTTGATAAACACTCAATTAACTGCTGTGGAGAAAATTAATTTACGCCGATTTCGTAATAAGGTGGCTACAACTAAATCATCATTCAAAAGATTTCTTACAAAGCTGGAAAAGCAGCCTCCTCGTGGACTGGATAAACAAGCGGTGATGGCTAACATTGAAACCTGGCAGCAGACCGATTGTTTGAGTTGTGCCAACTGTTGCAAAACCATGTCACCCACATTTACTCGACAGGATATTATCAGAATATCTGCTCATATAGGTATGACAACGGATCAGTTTAAAACAAAATATTTAATAATTGACAGAGAGGGTGACTGGATTAACCGTCGGCAACCCTGTCAGTTTCTTAATCTTAAGGATAATAAGTGTAGTATTTATGAGGTTCGTCCTAAAGACTGTGCTGGCTTCCCTCATCATACCAGAAAAAGAATGGTTGATTATATGCATGTGTTTAAACAAAACATAGAATATTGTCCCGCTACTTATCGTTTTGTTGAAATATTGAAGGAAAGATTAGGCTGATCAGATAAAAACATCTTCAATCAGGAAAAATTCTGGTTTACCTTCTTTGTGTAGGGTTATAGACAATATATCAAACTGAATTTTTTTCCAGTACGGATGCAGATAAAGAAAATGCTCTGCAGCTTTCTGTAAATGACGAAACTTTCTTTTGGTAACCTGTTCTTCAGGGTATCCATAACGTAGAGAATGTCTGGTTTTTACTTCTATAAAGTGTATAGTGTTTTCTTTTACAGCTATAATGTCAATTTCATAGAAACTTGTTCGCCAGTTTCTTTGCTGAATATGATAACCTGAAAGCTGAAGATGTTTGGCTGCCATATCTTCACCTTCTATACCTCTTAAATTATGTAGGGCCATGATCTCAATTTTGTATTATTGCAGATGAAACAGTTATGATGAAAAGTTCGCCAAAGCTTTTAAAAATAAAAGGTGTATTTAAACACTATGATTGGGGTGGATTTGCATTTCTTCCCGGGTTAATGCACTTTTCAAATAATGAGCAAAAGCATTATGCAGAATATTGGATGGGTAGTGATTTGCACGAAGGAATAGAAAAACGGTCATATTTGTTTAAAGTGTTGGACGTTGTAAAGATGCTGTCTATACAGGTTCATCCAAATAAAGAAGCTGCAAGGATAAAGTTTGAGGCGGAAAACAGGAAAGGCATTCCCCTTGATGCTCCTTATCGTAATTATAAAGACAATAATCATAAGCCGGAATTGCTCGCGCCATTAAGTGAGTTTTATCTTTTGCATGGGTTTAAGGACAGTAACAACTTGAAAGCAATATTGCAGGAGGTGGAGGAGTTGAATTTTCTTATTCCTGCATTTAAGGATAATGATTATAAAAAATTGTATACAATAGTCATGACAATGACTCAGGAAGAAGTCAATGAAAGATTATTGCCATTATTATCCCGTATCATACCTGCATATATAGAAGGACAGTATACAAAAGATGAGGAACATTTTTGGGCAGCGAGAGCAGCATTGACATTTAATACTTCTGATAAAGTTGATAGAGGTATATTTTCTATTTACTTTTTTAATGTAGTAAAATTATATCCTGGTCAGGCATTATTTCAGGATGCAGGTATGCCGCATGCTTATCTTGAAGGCCATACGATGGAGATTATGGCTAATTCGGATAATGTATTAAGAGGAGGACTTACGCCAAAACATGTTGATGTAGCAGAATTACTTGAACATGTAGTATTTGTTCCCACCTCTCCAAAAATAATTGAAGGAGCAAAAATTACTACATCAGAAATTGTTTATCCTGCTCCGGTTAAAGATTTTCAATTGAACCGGATTGGTATTGTTGAGGATGAAGAAATAGTATTATCTGCATTGTCGACTGATATTTATTTTATTTATCAGGGAAGTATTCGTGTAACAACAGGTGATGAAACTTTGGAGTTAAAAGCGGGAGAAGCTTTTGCGGCAGAGCATTACCAAATATTGAATGTTAAAGCTCATGATAATACAATTATTTATCGTGCTTTGGAACCTGGTGAAAATTTAGCATGAAAGAACTTATTATTTATACAGACGGGTCATCGAGAGGAAACCCGGGCCCTGGTGGATACGGAGCCATTTTGCAGTATGGAAATACTAAAAAGGAACTTTCAGCAGGTTATCGGAAAACAACTAATAACCGTATGGAGCTAATGGCTGTAATAGCTTCTCTACAGGCGCTGAAAAAAGAAGGGTTATCCATTACCGTCTTTTCAGACAGCCAGTATGTGGTAAGAGCCGTACAGGAAGGGTGGCTCAACAACTGGTTAAGAACTGATTTTAAAGGAGGCAAAAAGAACAAAGATTTATGGAAATTATATGCAGGGCTGGCTGCCGACCATCATATTACCTTTAAATGGGTAAAGGGTCACGCAGATAATATTTATAATAATCGCTGTGATGAACTTGCTACCACCGCAGCAGACGGCACTAATTTATTGATTGATGAAGGATACGAATCCGGATTGAACTAACAAAGTATCGAATAAGTTATGTTTAAATACTAAAATATAATGGCTAATGTAAATGGTTCAGACCAATGATTTATTGATTGATAAGGAATATGAATTCGAATGAAGTTAACATGTAACTGTCTAACGTGTACTTATTGCAATCTAATGTAGATCAATAGTTGTAAATAAGTGCTGAAGAATGAGTAGCGATTGATGAAGGAATTTGATGAATTCATGTATAACTATCCAGCGAATAGTCAACAACTAATGTAAGTAATAATTATAAAGAAGTTTAGATAAATGGATGTAACGATTGGTATGGGATCTGAATCCGAATGAAGTTAATATGTAACAGCCTGACGAGCAGTTGCAACAAACTAACGTAAGATCAACAGTTATAAATGAGTTTAGATCAGTTGCTTATTGATTGATAAGCGATGCAGATCTTGACTGAATTAATTTATAGCTGCCAAATAATATGCTGCTGAATACCAATGTAGCGTAAAGACTTCCCCTGAAAAAAGGCAAACCATCAGTGTAACACTGCATTAATCCGGCAAAAGTCTTAGGTCTTCCAAAACCTGATCCGGTCTGCCAGACAAAGAAGTTGGAGAGTAAGAAATATGCTATACATATCAGTAATGAAAATCCGATGACATTAGTAACATTTACTTTTTTCATCAGAAAACCAATTGACGTCATAGCGCCAAACAATATATAGTTTGTCAATTGTCCTTCGTAAAAGCCGGGGATAGAAGAATATCCCTGTATAAACAGTAAATGATATATACAATCAGAAACAAACATTGAAAAAACCGGTAAAGCAAAAGCCCACTTTTTATCACGAATAATTGCTCCTGCAAAAAGTGCCATGGCCAGTTGTGGGGCAAAGCCTAGAGGGCGACCGGGTATGATTCTGTAAAGTGCTGACACTACGATCAGCATTATCAAAGTGATGATCAGGGTATTTTTCTTTGTCATACGCTTCAAATATTGGCGAATATAGTTAAACCTGGAAAACTCCGGTTTTAAATTCGGGAATCTCAGGATTGTTATTGGCTGCTTCAAGGGTGAGTGAAATGATATTTCTTGTTTCAACAGGATCTATTAATCCGTCTACCCATAAGCGAGCGGCAGCATAATAGGGAGATGTTTGTTGATCATATTTCGATTTAATATCCTGTAACAGTTTTTTTTCTTCATCAGCAGACACTTCCTTTCCTTTAGCTTTCATTCCGGCTACCTGTATTTGCAGAAGGGTTTTTGCTGCCTGTTCACCGCCCATAACAGCAATTCGAGCGGTAGGCCAGCCGAAAATAAATCTGGGATCATAAGCTTTGCCACACATGGCATAATTCCCCGCTCCAAAAGAATTGCCTACAACAAATGTTATTTTAGGAACGACTGAATTGGCTACAGCATTCACCATTTTGGCTCCATCTTTAATAATTCCTGAATGTTCACTTCTCGAGCCCACCATAAACCCGGATACGTCCTGAAGGAAAATAAGTGGAATTTTCTTTTGATTGCAGTTCATGATAAAACGAGCGGCTTTATCGGCGCTATCATTATATATCACCCCACCCATTTGCATTTCCCCCTTTTTGCTTTTTACAATCTTGCGTTGGTTGGCCACAATGCCAACTGCCCATCCATCAATCCTGGCATAACCACATAATATTGTTTTACCATAATCTTCTTTAAACTGGTCAAAAGTGGAATCATCAACAATTCGCTCAATGATTTCCAGCATATCATATGGTTTGGTGGCGTCTGCCGGAAAAATTCCATAGATGTCTTTGGGGTCTTTCGCCGGACTCACAGAGGCGATTCGGTCAAATCCTGCGTTATGAGAAGGGCGCCCCATTTTAGAGATAATTTTTTTTACCTGATCCAGGCATTCCTCCTCTGTTTTGCATTTATAGTCAGCAATCCCGGAAATCTCCGTATGTGTACCAGCACCACCCAGTGTTTCCGCGTCTACATCTTCTCCAATAGCTGCTTTTACGAGGTAGGGTCCGGCTAAAAAGATTGATCCATTACCTTCAACCATTAATGTTTCGTCGCTCATAATAGGCAGGTACGCACCACCTGCCACACAGGGTCCCATTACAGCCGCAATTTGCGTAATTCCCATCGCACTCATACGTGCATTATTGCGAAAAATTCTTCCAAAATGTTCTTTATCGGGAAATATCTCGTCCTGCATAGGAAGATAAACCCCCGCGCTATCCACAATGTAAATGACGGGAAGTCTGTTTTCCATGGCTATCTCCTGCATTCGCAGGTTCTTTTTACCGGTAATCGGAAACCATGCACCGGCTTTTACGGTTTGGTCATTGGCAACAATTACGCATTGCCGTCCACTGACGTAACCAATTCCTGATACCGTACCGCCGGATGGACATCCTCCCTGTTCCTCGTACATCTCCCAGCCAGCCAGCCCACCGATTTCAAGAAACGGCTTATCCCGATCTCTCAGGTATTCTATCCTTTCGCGCGCGGTCAGTTTATTTTTTTCTTTTTGCTTAGCGATCGATTTTTGTCCGCCTCCCAGCGCGGCCTGATTTAAGCGTTGACGCAGCTGAGCTAGCGACAGTTTCATTACATCCTCGTTCTTGTTGAATTCAAGGTTCATAATGCAAATGTAAAGGGTTAGGGTATCAGTCACAATAGCTGGATGAATAAGCTATTTAATCGCAGATCATTAAATGCAATCTGATTAGTATTAGAAACAGGGTCATTTATTTGAATTTTCCTATCAAGCGACTACTAAATGTATACTAAAATATTCTCCGGTAAACGGTTGACTGTGGTTTCTCAGGCCCTTTGTAATGGTACAGAAATAAAATGGAGGAGGGAGCATAATGCCACAATAGCTTGGGATACTAATGTTAAAAAGTTTGTCGAAGATCCTTCTTTATACTATTTAATGACATGTAAAAGGTCTCTCTGTGCAAGAGATGCAGAGAAGTGCTGTAGCGCAGTAAGTATAGAGGATATTAATGGGTAAGATGTATGCAAAAGAAACTGTTACTCGTACAGTAATAAAAATAAGCTACATAATGGGTGGTAATTTTATAGGGTTAATCGTTTTTGGGTATAGGTGAAGAGCGCGCAATAATTTAACATTAGTGTTTTTGTTAACACCAGTCAGTTCCTATATTTATCGTATGGGAGATAAAAAACGTTACATTTTGTGGTTACTGGCATTGGCTGCTGCTATAAAAGTTTTTTCCATGCAAAAAGGATGGGTTGAGGAATATTATTCCACCGGTATCTATCCTTATATATCAATTGTTCAACGATTTTTATTTGGTTGGATACCTTTTAGTGCTGGCGATATTTTTTATGCACTAATGGTGTTATTGTTGGTCCGGCATACACTGCAATGCATTAAAACAATACAAAAACGTCAGGCTAATATTTCTTACTGGAAAAGAGTAGGTAGAAGGCTTATGACAACTGCGCTGATCGTCTATATAAGCTTTAATCTTTTATGGGGATTAAATTATAATCGTTATGGTATTGCTCATGAGCTGAAACTGGACAAGTACAATTACACTACTCAAGACCTGATTTATCTGACGGAACAACTTGCCGGAAGGGTTAATGAATTGCATGAGCTTGCTCTGATTAACAGAGAGCAGCTTAAACGAAAAAAATATTTATTTAAGGAAACGGTATCAGCTTATAAAGCCTATGGGGAAGGCAACGATGCTATTTTTTCTTATAACATATCGTCAATTAAACCATCCATATTCAGCTATCTCGGCAACTATCTTGGCTTTACTGGTTATTACAATCCTTTTTCGGGGGAGGCTCAGGTAAATACAACAGTTCCCGTATATACGCAACCGTTTACTGCTTGTCATGAAATAGGTCACCAACTGGGATATGCAAAAGAAAGCGAGGCTAATTTTGCCGGTTATCTTGCCGCTTCATCATCAGAAAATCCTGCTTATTTATATGCAGTGTATTTTGATATGTATGCTTATGCTTCCAGGTATTTATATATGAGTGATTCAGCGGCACTGAAGACAATAAACGCTTCATTGTCGCCTGGTGTTAAAAAGGATTTTAATGATCTGCGTGCTTTTTATAAAAAATATGAGACACCAATAGAAAAAACAATAGACAGGCTATACGCTGAGTTTTTACGGGTGAATGAGCAGCCCTCCGGAAAAATGAGTTATAATGAAGTGATAGGACTACTGATTGCCTATCATCAACAATACAAACGTATATAGGACAACTAGAACTTATTTTTCCACATCATGCTTTCGATCGGACGATCAGGCTGGCCGCTATATTTCGCATTTGATTTCTGATTGTATTTTACAGCAATCTCACCTTCTACAGGAAAATATATCAGCTGTCCGATGGGCATTCCTTTATAGATTTTTACCGGCTGTTTAACAGATATTTCCAGGGTCCAGTTGCCACAAAAACCTACATCGCCTTTCCCGGCCGTGGCGTGAATGTCTATTCCGAGCCGGCCGGTAGAGGATTTTCCTTCCAGAAAGGGAACATGGGCATGGGTTTCGGTATATTCAGCCGTTGTACCCAAATAAAACACATGGGGATACAAAACAAAACCTTCATCAGGTATCTCAAAAGTTTCAATTTCATTATGCTTTTTGGCATCAAGAATATGGTCTTTATAGGTAGCCAGCCATTTTCCTAAATGCACGTCATAAGAGTTACTGCCGAGGCTTTCTCTGGAATAAGGATCTATTTTTATAGTACCTTTTTCCATTTCCTCCAATATTCTTTTATCCGATAAAATCATGTAATGACAGATGGTTTATTTTGATGAACTCCAAATAAGTCTTAAATCTGCAAATGTAAAACAAAAGGGTGGCAATATTTTTCCAACATACGATTAGCGATCATACAAAACTGGGGATATGGAAGATTGAAGAACAAGAAGATTTTTTTCTTCAAAGCGTACCCCTCAAGAGAGAAGTAAGCCATCCTTATAAACGACTGCAGCATCTGGCCGGAAGATATTTATTGCCTCTGCTTTTTCCGGATTTTCCTTTAGAAGAAATAAAGGTGGCAGATACTCGCAAGCCTTTTTTGCAGGGAGAAAAGTATCACTTTTCTATTTCTCATTGTAATAACTATGCAGCTGCCATAGCCAGTAATGTTCAAAGGGTTGGTGTGGATATAGAAATGATTACCCCAACTGTAGCAAGGGTAGCGCATAAATTCCTGAATGATCCTGAAAAAGACCTGTTAGAGGAATCAAAGATGTTTCCTAATATTTATTTGCAGTTACTAACAGTGATCTGGAGTGCCAAGGAAGCCATCTATAAATGGTATGGGGAGGGAAAAGTTGATTTTCGGCAACATATCCAATTACAGGGAAGTAGTATGCTTATTAATCCTGACGAAAGCACTGTGTTAGAGTTTTTATTCCTCAAGCAGGTAAAGATTTCACTAAAGGTGGAAGTAAAAGTATATGGAGACCTTGTGCTGGCCTGGGTGGTTTCATAATAAATTCATATATAGTTGCGTTGATTTATTAATAAGATTTTATTTTTTATAAGCATTTTATGTTTCTTTATGCAAAAATTGAAAAAATGAAAAAACCCCTACTAACCCTTATCGCTAGTTTTATTGCAATATTTAGTATTGCGCAGTCGAATGACAAAATGAAAAAGCACAGTGGAGAAAACCTTGAAGTGAAAATTATTAAAGTTGGTGAAACCACTATCGCTTATAAGTATCCCGGTGAAGATGCAGAACAGACAATTGGGAAATATGCTGTTTCAACTATTACTTATGGTGGTAGTGGAAGAAAAGAAGTGATTTCTGAGAGAATCAACATTTCTGGAAAAGAAGATTGGAAAAGCGTTGTTGTACTTACTGATAAGTCACAAGTTCTTGGTCTTAAATTAATGGAAGAGATAAGAGGCAAAACTTCAGGAGTATTAACTTATCATACAGCGGGTTCGGCTGATAAAAAAGCTACGCGAAAGATAAGAGAAGCAGCTGCAAAACTTGGCGCTCCCTTTCTTTTGATGACCTCAGACAAAAGTGATGGATTCGGAGCAAAGCAGGCTTTTAAGAACGGCGTAGCTTATTCTTATAAATAACATATTAATTATTTAGGATAAAGAGGAGGTATTAGATTGTTAATGCCTCCTCTTTATATTTAGATAAAACATTGGGTTTTTATTTTGCTGTTATTGTAAAGTAAATCCCAATTCTCAGATCAAATATTGATCTTCTCAGTTGATACTCTTTGCTAAGATTATCTATTGATTAGCTCTGAAGTAAAAATAGTATAGTTTATTTGAGCAGTATGTTGTTTTGCTATTAGATAATCAATGGTTAATTGCGAGCAATTAACGCTTCTTACATATATTCTACAATTTATTTATTCAATTTCATCATTTTCTCCTTCCAGCAAAGGAATACTGCTTACTGAAGAGCCGGCAATGCCTTTAATAGATCCATACATGCCAGAAGTGTTCAGCAATACTTTCTCCAACTGTTTTTCTCTTTCTTTCCATATTTTTTCCATCTGAATTCTCTCTTTGGTAATGGAAGTTCTCATAGACACAAATCCTTCAACGATAGCTTCAACCTGTTGTTTAAATTCCGTTCCTGTGAGATAATTATACAACATGTGCATTTTCTCTCCTTTGTTTTCTTCGGTCTGTTTGGCCTCAGTAATATTTATTAAAGCATTTCTTAATACGATTGTCAATCCCGTTACTTCCTTAAAAGAACAAATCCATACACCATCTTTTTCTCCGAAAGACTCCATATTCTTGGGAAAAACATTAGTGACAAGTATGGCAGCGTCGGCCTGCTGACTGCGCATATCATTTTTTAACTTATCCACCCAACTATTGTTCCACCCCTTGGTTCTCTTACTTTCGAAAATGATTTTTCCGTATTCTTTTCCAGAAATACTTCTTACCGACTGAATACAATCTGCTCCTTCTACTCCTTTTCCAACTTCCACTATCAGGTCGTTGGGGAAATTTGAACGTAGCAGTTCTTCTAATAATAATTCCTGTGCTTCTCCCTGTAGTTGCATGGAACCCTGTTCGGCTTTTCTTCTCATCTCTTCTGCCAGCTTTTTCTGGTCTTCAAGCTGTTTTTCCAATTCCCTGAATTTTAGCTGAAATTCAGTTTCTCTTAGTTCAGTTTTTTTTGATTCTTCAACTCTTATTTGCTCACTTAATGCAGCTCGCTCAGTGATAAGTTGTTTTTGCAGATTGATTTGTAATTCCTGCTCTTTCGTTAAAAGTGCTTGTTCCTTTTTGAGATATTCTAACTCTTTTTGACGTGCTGCTCTTAATTTTTCATCATTATCCTGGTTCGCTTGAGTTAATAATTTAATACGTGTTTCATAGTCCCCGGAAATATGTTTTCGAAGATCTTCTTCTATAGAAGTTCTCAGTTTTGTTTTTTCTTCCGCTAATCTTTTGGTCAGTTCCTGTTCATTTTTGGCAAATAGATCATTCAACTGTTTTTCCTTTTTCTCAAATTCTTCTCTTTGTCTCTTTATTTCCTCATCTTTCTGTTTCTGATAGGCCAGCATCTTTTCACGGAGCTCTTTTTTGTATTCTTCGGAAACCGCTTCTTCCATTGGAAATCCAAACCCGCATTTAGGACATTTTATATCGGTAGCCATGAAACAGTATTTTATGCAAGATGTTGATTTTTGGTATTTTATCAATATTTTTATCTGGAAGAAATGATGGGTGCCGGAACATTACTTAGTTTTTATGAAATCAAATCCAAAAAATTTAGTCTTTATAGTTGATGATGATCCAGATGACAGGCAGATTATTCTCGATGCCTTTCTGGAAAACAATACCACTATGGATTATGTGTTTATTGAGAATGGTAATGAGTTAATGAAAACACTCGAAGACTGTGGAGAAAATGAATTTCCATCGTTGATACTTCTTGATCTGAACATGCCGGGTATGTTAGGTATGCAGGCGCTTAAGGAGATCAAACAAAATTCCCGTTATACCCATATACCTACTGTAGTACTCACTACATCTTCATTACCATCAGATAAGCAGTCTTCTTACTCGCTTGGCGCAAACTGTTTTATCAGTAAACCGAATTCTTATTCTGAACTGGTCAGAATTATGGGTAGTATCGCTAAGCTTTGGTTTACGATCTGATTGTATATTAGCAACATAGTAGTATAGTCGAAAACAATATTAATAATGCTTGTGAAATTATTGAAGCAGCTTTCTTTAGATCATAAAATAAGAAGGTGTGTAAAAAATCACTATGCCCTTTCTTGGATAGTCATCCGATATAGAGTGTTTTAACTTATGCGATTATTTTTCCCTTCAAAATAAGTTTGATCCCTTTTCATAAAAGTGTGTAGCGATTTATATTTAAATCATAGTTTGCTGTTGTATAATATTTATGTCTATAATATCAGGCTCTGTTAAAAAATATGTTTTAATCTGATTGATGATCATTTCATCCAGAACATCCACTACTTCTTTATAAGAAGACTCTTCCATCGGTTTGATCAAAATAATGAATTCCTTATAATTGTTTTTATGTACAGTAAGCGAATTTCTTTTTTGGAAAATAATATTTCTTATTTCTTTTCCTTCTGACCGGCAGCTTTTAATATCGTGTGTGTTCGTTCCAGAATAATAATATATTTTATGGTTTCCTGCAATCAAAATATTTAGTGTATTGCTTTCAGGTATACGAGTTGAATCTTTAATGGTGTCTTTGGGAACTCTTAACTTCATAGCCACCGGATATGACATAGAAGTAGAAAATATAAAAAATGTAATAAGAATAAATCCAAGATCTACCATGGGAGTAAGATCAACGATATCGGAATATTTTCGTCGGTATTTTTTTGAATGACGTTGGGAGTTAATATTGATTTCTGCCATAACAAAATTTTATATGAAGATGAAATAATTATTAAAATCCATAAATATATTTTCTTATGGAAAAAACATATCAAGTCATCTTAGTGAAAAATTAAGATATGCAATCAAAACAATTACTTACAGCCTCCTTACTGGATATTTTGTTTGAAGGCAGAAATAAAGAATATGGCGCTTACTCCTTAAGAAGAGAATATAATAAACGATTGATTAAATCTTTGGTGGGAACGGGATTGGGTGTGGCTCTACTTTTATTCTTTTTTCATGTATTGCCGGATAATAATAATAACCATGTACCTTCTTCACCAACTCCCGAAATAGTTACGGTTATACTGCCTGCAGAGCAGGAACCTGTAGTGATTAAAATTAAACCACAGCCTCCTGCTGCTCAACTTCCATCCGTGGCAAGTTTTAAGTTTACATCACCTCCAGCTATTGTTACAACAGATAATATTGATAAAAATGATATTCCCCCGGCTGTAGAAGATATTGTGGGGAGAATTGATTTAATCAATAGAGATGGAGATCATCAGGATTGGAATGGTCCTTCGCAAGAAACAGGGAAAGAAAACGGCATTACCGCTGATTTAAATGATTATCGTGAAAAAGATGATTCTATTGCTATTCATGTTGAAATTGAATCTTCTTATCCGGGAGGTGTCAAAGCATGGCTCAGGTTTCTCAATAAAACATTTGTATACCCTCAGCAGGCTGTTGATAATAGGGTAGAGGGTGTGGTGCTGGTTAAGTTTATTGTAGATACTTCAGGTAAAGTAAGTCAGGTTGAAGCGGTGAGCGGACCTGAAGAATTAAGAGAAGAAGCTGTAAGAGTAATTGTAAAAAGTGGCAGGTGGAACCCTGCTGTAAAAAATGGCAGACAGGTTAAATCATTTAAAAAGCAATCCGTCATATTTCAGCTTCTGTCTGAATGAATGTTTAACTTACAATGTCAAATGGTAAATAATGGATATTACAATAATGGCCACTAATTGGGGTTTTGAAGGATCAATAGAAGAGTTTTGTAAGAGGGCAAAAAATGATGGATATGATGGTGTGGAAATATGGTGTGATGGAAGCACCGGATCATTTGATGATATTTTTAATGCCGTAAAAAAATACCACCTGGAACTCGCTTTTATGTGCGGTGGTAATGGATCGGATTATTCATCGAATTTCACAGAGTTCAAAGAAGTGATTGATAGATTAGTGTCGAACGAAATACAAAAACCCTTATATATTAATTGTCATTCAGGAAAAGATTATTTTTCTTATGAGGAGAATAAAAGATTTATTGACTACACTATAAAATTATCACTAGACTATGGTATTAGGATTTCACATGAAACACATCGTGCGCGCATGTTATATTCTGCCCCTGCCGCAAAACATTTTATGATAAATAATCCTGCACTAAGAATCACATTAGATATATCTCATTGGTGTAATGTAAGTGAGTCAATGCTGGAGAATCAGACTGATACAGTTAATCTGGCTTTGGAAAGAACAGATCATATTCATGCGCGCATAGGTCATGAGCAGGGGCCGCAGGTGAGTGATCCAAGGGCTCCTGAATGGGAGTATGCTGTTAATGCACATTTAAAATGGTGGGATGCTGTGGTAAATCGAAAAAGAATGATGGGTGAGATGGTGACAATATTAACAGAATTTGGTCCGCCAAATTATTTACCTACTATGCCGTACAGTAAAAAACATCTTTCTGATCAATGGGAGATAAATGTTTTTATGATGAACTTTTTACGAAATCGTTACATCAATAAATAATTCTGAGTGTTTTGTTTATAACATAGTAGCATGTAATATTTGAGCTGAAAATTTTATTATTTGTTGTGTTTGTAGATAACCTTATCAATCAAGTGCCTTTATGTTTAATATAATAAACTGATTATTTCTTTCATATGGATAAAATTTGTTCACGATTAGGTCTGTCTGCAATATTGCTTTTTTGTTTATCATCATCGATAATTGTCAACGCTCAGATGAGGAATAATAAAAGAATAGTGTATGTAAAGAAGGACGGGCAAAATACTTCAGCACATATATTATATAACAATTCAAGTCATAAGGGAGGATCAGACAGTAATTCGAAAAATAAAATCGTTGATCCGCTAATATATGATCCCTTATATCCTGCTTTTACCCTGAGTGAGGTTCGTCCCGAGGGATGGCTGTTTCAGCAGTTAAATAATATGCGTAACGGTTCTTCAGGACATTTGGATGAGTTATATGATAAGATAAAAAATGATAACGGCTGGCTGGGAGGAGAAGGTGATAATTGGGAAGAAACTCCCTATTGGCTGGATGGTGCAACACCACTAGCGTATCTTTTAGATGATACTGTTCTTCAGAAGAAGGTGTATAAATATATAGAATGGGTAATTACCCATCAACGCCCCTCAGGATATTTCGGTCCTATAACAAATGCTGAGAAAAAAAATATTTCCATTATCGCTGAGAATTGTGAAGCAGGAGAAGACTGGTGGCCCAAAATGGTAATGCTGAAAGTTTTGCAGCAATATTATTCTGCTACCAATGATGAAAGGGTTATATCGTTGATGAAAGCTTATTTTAATTATCAGCTTTCATCAATCAAAAAATGTAAAATAGGTAAATGGACGGGCTGGTCAGAAGCAAGAGGAGTTGAAAATTTAATGCTCATACAATGGTTATATGGGATAACTCAAGAAAGTTATTTATTTGAGCTTGCCGAATTAATATCGGTCCAATCTTATTCCTGGAGCAAATGGTTTGAAGAAAGGAATATGTTAATGAATGCTGCACTCCATGTAGACGATAAAAACGTCATGCAAAGACATTCCGTAAATGTCGCTATGGGACTAAAAGATCCTGCAATACAATATTTGCGATTAAGAGATAAAAAATTACTCGAAACGCAATTACAGGCATGGCATGATCTGATGACCTTGCATGGTTTGCCGAATGGTATTTTTTCAGGGGATGAAGATCTCCACGGTTCGCAACTTACGCAGGGGACAGAATTATGTACAATAGTTGAGTCAATGTTTTCGCTGGAAAAAATCATCGAGATTACAGGTGACATAAAATATATGGATGCGCTGGAAAGAATGACTTTTAATGTATTGCCGGCACAGACTACTGACGATTATCAATACAAACAATATTTTCAAATTCCTAACCAGGTACATGTAACCCGTGGTGCTTTTAATTTTTCTGTTACACAATATAACGGTATGTCAAATGTATTTGGTACAAAAAGTGGATATACCTGTTGTTATACAAACATGCATCAGGGATGGACAAAATTTGCTTCTCATCTTTGGCATAAAACACCTGAAAATGGAATTGCAACATTTATGTATGCACCTTCATCGGTGAACATTAAAATAAAAGAAGAACAAGTTCGCATCAAAGAGATTACTGAATATCCTTTTGATGACAGGGTAACTTTTGTTTTGTCTGCTGTTAATGAATTGAGTTTTCCCTGGACATTCAGAATTCCGTCATGGTGTAACGAAGCAGAAATTCATATAAACGGAGAAGTGGTAAAAAAAGAAAAAGGTGGTCAGCTTGTTACTATAGAGAGAAAATGGAAGAATAATGATACCATTCTCTTACATATGCCTATGAATATTACAGTCTCGAGATGGGCATCTAATTCAAGAACTATAGAGCGTGGGCCATTAGTATATGCTTTGAAAATAGAGGAAAAATGGAAAAAGGGCCTTCATCCTGAAGCAGGAGAGTATTATAGTGTTTATCCAAAATCGGATTGGAATTATGGCCTTTTGGAAAAACAAATCAAGGATTCGTCTTTGTTTATTATTAATAAGAAAAGAACACCGGATAAATTTGGGTGGAGCCTGGAAAATGCTCCATATGAAATTACGGCTGCGGCAAAAAAATTACCTGACTGGAAATTAGACAGGGAAATATTATATCAGCCGGTAGGAGATAGGTCAGGGCTTTACCGTGGTAGAGTAAATAAAAAAATACAATCTATTACGCTTGTGCCTTACGGATTTACTAAATTAAGGATAGTCGCTTTTACAGTAGTAGAATAATGAGCGATTTTTACGGTTTAGTGCTAGGTTATGGAGTTTATTTAAAGTGAATGATTTATAGTTTTAGTACATTAAGGATTTAAACTTTTAGGGTAGATGAATAGTTGTTAATTGTTTGTACGATTAAGTGTTTGGTATAAGGATTTAATTAAGGAGAATGATTTACATTTTTAGTAAATTAATGAGTGTTGTTTTTTGGGTGGATGAATAATTGTTAATTGTTATACGGTTGAGTGTTAGGTTAAGGAGTTTATTTAAATTGAATGATTTATAGTTTTAGTACATTAAGGATTGAAACTTTTAGTGTGGATGAATAGTTGTTAATTGTTGTACAGTTGAGTGTTAGGTTAAGGCATTTATTTAAGGAGAATGATTTATATTTAGTATAGGTGTATAGAAATTAAATCATTGGTTTTCAGGATTAACATCAGTGAATTAATGAATTAAACAACTGTTATTCTTCTCAAATGTGATCAGTGTGTAGTGATGATAATTTAAAATATATTTTATATTAAAGTAAGTTTAGGTAAATGCATTACAGAAAAAATATTCAAAGAAGAAATTTTATAAAGAATACAGTTTTTGCTGGTGCCGGTGTATTAATCGGACCATCATTTGTAAAATCAGCATTTCAAAAACCTCTGGCAGTTCCTTCTTCTAACGAACTTATTATAGATTCTCATTGCCATGCATGGAATTATTGGCCTTATTCTCCTGCAGTTCCTGACCCTTTATCACGTGGTACTGTAGAACAACTTATTCATCAAATGGATATTCATCATGTGCAACAGGCTACAATTGTAAGTGCTGAAATAGAACATAATCCTGATAATAATGAATATGTAGCTTCTGCAATCAGTAAATATCCGGGTCGTTTACATCAGTTTGCTGATATTGATTCAGTGTGGAGTGCTACTCATCATCAATCAGGAGCAGCGAAAAGGATGGAAAAGATGATTTCTACATTTCATCCTAAAGGCTTCACTCATTATTTATCAGAAAAAGATGATGCGTCATGGTTAAACACGCGTGATGGTATTGATTTTCTTTCTTTGGCTAATGAAGCAGGAATGATATTCAGTGTGGCTTGTTATCCCAGGCAACAAGCTGTATTAAGGAAAATTGCTGAACGATTTCCAAAAATGCCAATACTTTGTCATCATATGTCTGGATTAAAATGTTATGGAGATGATGCTGTTAAAAATGTAGAAGAAGTGCTGTTGTCAGCCAGCTATCCCAACATTTATCTTAAATTTTCTGGATTTGCTTATGTTAGTGCAAACGACAAAAAATATGAATATCCTTATGCTGACACATTGTGGGTGTACAAAGCATGTTATGAAAAATTTGCAGGAAGAATGGTATGGGGATCAGATTTTCCTGTTGTAAATTTTTATATGACCTATCAGCAATCTCTGGAGGTGTTGAGAAATCATTGTGACTTTATAAATAAAAACGACAAGCAGCTTATCCTGGGAAAAACGCTGGAAAATCTACTATCCGGACAGTCGCATGTTTAGCGTAAAATACGCCAACATTAACTATTTATCCTTGTATAGTAGATTCACTTCTATTTTAATACATATATTTTTCTGGTGAATGATTGCGACTTAGAAATTAATTTAATAAAATATAAACCTGGACTAAGATCACCAACTGGTATTAAAAAGCGCTGGTTGCCCACAGGTACAATACCTTTATTAATCTGTCTGACACGTTTACCATCCTTACTGTAAATCATGATTTGTGTTTGTTCAGCAACGGTAGTGTTAAATTCTAAAACAATATTCCATTGTTTAATAACCGGATTGGGATAAAGTTTAGTAATAGTGGGAGTATTGTTATCAGGATTTTCTTCTTCCGGATTCTCACCCTCACCAGGTTGTTCATTTTCGCCAGGGTTTTCTCCGTCTGGATTTTCACCCTCACCAGGCTGCTCATTTTCACCAGGATTTTCTCCTGGATTTTCCTCTTCCGGTTCCGGCTCTTCTTCTGGTTCTTCCTCAGGTTGTGGTTGATTAGGACTAATTAGCAATTGCCACTGTTGCAGAGGGTCAGTATAACTATTGTTATTTAGCTGCACTACAGGGGCGTTTTCTGCTGTTGAGCTGCTATTTAATCCAACAGCATTTTTGGTTATTTTATTCGTTATGCTAAACTTGTCTCCCATATAAATAATTCTCCATTGTTGACGCTCATTAGAAAGATCTGAAGAATCAAGCGTTAAAATACTTCCACTTGTATTTGTTCCGCCATCATATAAAACTTTATTACTGGAGTGCTGAACAAGTTGATAATAACCATTGTTTAGGTTAACAAATTTCCATAGTTGAGCATAAGTGCCACTGCTATCTTTTTGTATAGTCTGAATATCATCTTGATTGTTCTGTATTACGTCAAGATATTTTAAAGAGACACTGTTGATAATATTAAAGTATTTACCTGTATCAAGGCCCTGCCATTGCAGGTTCAGCCATTCAAATCGATTACTTACAAAATCTTTTACAAATTTTACTTCGTTAGCGTAAGATCCCCTTGCTGCTAATTCATTGTATACGATTTGATTTAACGTTGGCCACCGCTGATAATTTTCTTGTTGTGATGCATCAAGTATATTAACCAGACTATCACTTACTTGTTCCAGTTTTTGTAATAGGCCCGTTGTTTTAAGTTCTTCCCATCTCGATCTTACCTGCTGAAAAAAATATGGATCACTTAATAATCGGGTATGCCAGCGGTTTGTATAGGCATAATCAAGCATATATTTATAGCTGATATCACCTAATCTTCTGTCGTTATTAAAAGCGATATCAAAATCCCACACGGGACCAGTATAAAGTTTAGGATCATTAAAACGTTTATACATATAGGTGCTCCAAAAACAATCAGGATTTGATGTAAGTTCACTTAGTATATAGTAGTCTACCATCGACTTTATATCCACATACTGCCTGTAACTATTAATGCTGTCCTGATAAGATTCGCTAAACAACATATTTTCAAAAGTCTGTACATAATTGGCTATGTAGTTTCTTTGTTGTGTGTTGATATCATCGTCACTTGGAAATTTTATCGTGACTTTAGTGTTGCGTGTTGTCGCAAACCAGACAGGTTCCTGATCAGCCCATCCATCTACCTCCAAAAGATAACCTCCGGTAATGTCAGGTTCTGTGGTATTATCCGGCGATTGTTCTTCTACTTCTACTCTTTTGGGCTTGACTTCCATATGATCAGTAAGCATGTAATTTCCCTGATACTCATCATTGATAAAGACATCAACAAATTTGTAAGCTGGTGTGAAGCCAAATCCCATAAACTTACTGATTTCAAAAGCTAAAGCATTCCTTAACAAGGACTTATCGGCATAATTAGCCAATAATACCCAGTTTCTTTCCTTAGCAGGAAGGCCAAGCATTTGGTATTTATTTTTTAACCTTACCCTATAAGGCTTTTTTGCCATTCCCCATGTCGAATTCCCTCTACCTCTTATCTCAATTTCGCCATCGTAATATCCTTCGTCATGTGTGCCTCCCATTATTTTCAGACTCCCTTTGGTATAAGTTTCCTTGCTATTAACAGGTGCGTTGTTTTCTGTGGTAAAATACAGACTGGGGAGGTTAGTCAATTGAACTTGAGCAATCGCAAAATTTGAAATGCCAGCTAACAATAGGAATAGTAAATATTTTCTCAAGTTTGAGGATTTTGGTTAAGACAAACGGCAAATATACCATATATATCAGAATTGTTGTCTTCCCATCCATAACATTTCACTATTGGTAGCGAACAATATATAGCTATCTGTAATAGATTGGCGTTTCTTTATACGCTACAGTAAAAAGTCCTGATAAAAGCTAAAATAATAGTTAATTAAAAGTCTATTGATTTGGTAGACTAAAATAAAATCATTTATCTTTGCAATACTTACCTATTCAAGATTTATGAAGTTTAAATATTCCATCTACCGGACTTACTCAATGGCCTTCTGTTGTTGAATATACTTTTCAACCGATGATATTTTTATTTCGATCATTTCAAATTATTATTTATGAGAGTCTTTAATAGAGTATCCTTAAGGGTACTATGGAATATTGCTTTGTTGTTAATATTTATATTACCATTAAATGCAAAAAAAAATCATGTTGCAGCGTTGTCTTCAACGAATTCAACAATTACTCATGAACCATTTATTGTTGATATTGTACTGGATGATAACAGTGAGAAATTCATTCTTTTACTTAAGAATCCACAACAGCATAAGTTGCAGCTTAGTATAAAAGGAATAGACGGAAATCTATATAGTTTTGAAACAACATCTGCTCTTTTTCGTAAAAGGTTTAATCTGGCTCAGGCTGAAGATGGTATTTACTTTCTTACAGTCACAGATGGGAAACATGCAATTAAAAGACAGATTTATTTAAAAACCAACACATTGGTGACCAGATCTCTTTCTGCCGATTTCAATTGAACTATTAAATAAAATAAAGTGTTACGACTTGGCGGGCAGGGCAGGGTTTTCTCTGAAGCTGGTTCGAGACCGGCCGTAACCACTAATAATTAACCTTATGTCCATCACAATCGATCATTTTATCAGGTTATACAAATCGGACCAGTTAAAATATATTCAGTTTTATGGCGTGTTAGTGGCTGAGAGACCTGATGGTGGTGACAGGTTCTATTTATATCGTGTGAATGATTTTTATGTGGAGGTACTAGCAGAACTAAGCTCTATTAATGAATCAATCAGATTAATTATAACACGAGTGGGATTAGAGGGTATTGTAGATCCCTATCTTAGATATATAGATATATCAGAGTTGATACCTGCCTAATTTATTTAAATAACAAATTAAAGTAAAACATCGTGTTTATAGTATAGCGAACGATCGGAGCAAGTAGATATGATTGTTATTAATAGTTTGTTGTGTCAGGTTATGATGAGAATCTTACTTTAATAAAATTTAATAATCGGTTAAGGTGATGAAAATATTTTTTCCTTTTTTACTTTTTGTTGTTTTTGCCTGTGGTATTGACTCCGGTAAAGAAAAAGGCGAACATGCTGATCATGCTGTGTGTGCCCGAATCCCTTCGCGATCTGCAGCTTTGGCAATAGGTGAAACAAAATCAGCTGATGGTATTGATAATAATGCTGAAAATAAAAATATGGTATGGGTAGAGGGTGGCGAATTTATTATGGGTAGTAAGGAATTTAAGGATGCACAACCTCTTCATAAAGTTAAAGTTGACGGATTTTGGATGGACGCTCACGAAGTAACTAATGCGCAATTTGCTAAATTTGTAAAAGCTACAGGTTATATGACTGTGGCTGAAAGAGAATTAAATCCAGCTGATTTTCCTGGAGTTCCTCTTGAAAATCTGGTGCCGGGTTCTGCAGTCTTTAATCCCCCTGCTCATATTACCACATTAAACGATCCTCTGCAATGGTGGAAGTATATTGCTGGTGCTAATTGGAAACATCCTAAAGGTCCTGGTAGTGACATAAAAGAAAAAGATAATTATCCGGTTGTCCAGGTTTGTTATGAAGATGCAGCAGCATATGCAAAATGGGCAGGAAAAAGATTACCTACTGAAGCTGAATGGGAATTTGCAGCGAGAGGAAAGGATGAACAGTTAACATATTATTGGGGAGCATCATTAAAGCCGCAAGGAAAATGGAGAGCTAATATTTATCAGGGAAATTTTCCGGTTAAAAATACAGCCGAAGATGGTTTCGAAGAATTAGCTCCGGTAAAATCTTTTGCCTCTAATGAAAACGGACTTTATGATATGGAAGGAAATGTATGGGAATGGTGTAGTGATTTGTACCGGCCCGACTATTACCAAAACAGTTCCAGGGAAAATCCTCAGGGCCCTTCCACGAGCCATGATCCTATGGAACCTGGTATAACAAAACATGTCCAGCGTGGAGGTTCTTACATGTGCAGTGATCAATATTGTGATCGATATAAAGCGGGTAGCAGAGGTAAAGGAGAAACTTCAAGTGCCAGCAACAATTTAGGATTTAGATGCGCTAAATAATATTTTGTCAAATAATAATTTTAATTTTATTTTGTCTACCAGTTTAGTAGGATAATAATATTGTTATTATTGCTATTACATTTTACACCACCACGTTTTGCAGCAAAGTTTTTATCACTTAAACAAGCTGTTATGAGACTCTACTCTTCTATTTCTTCCTGTTGTTGCTATGTTTTATAGCTGAAATAATTATTATAAGAATACTCCTTATTTTTTAAGAGAAGGCGGTCTGTTATCCGCGCAATGATTTGTGCTCATCTTACCATTTTAATTAAACAAGACAATGAAAACGCTCTTAGCAGCAACATTCTGGATGGTTGTATTTATTCCAATGTGTGTTATTGCACAAAAAAAACCAGATGCAACCATTAATTCAACACTTAAAGGACAGGTAATTGACGGAAAAAGTAGAATTCCGTTACCTGGTGCAGTAGTGCATATTAAAGGAACCACACATGAAGTAATCACTGATGATGAGGGAAGATTTAATTTTGTTACCGGACAATCTTTTCCATACATACTCATAGTTAGTTATGTAGGATACCAAACAAATGAATTAACTGTTAGTCAACCAGAAGTTGAAATTCAACTAACTCCCGGTGATCGCCAATTGGATGAAGTTGTCGTAACAGGTTATGGTACTTCAAAAAGAAGCGATTTTACTGGATCTCTTTCGTCTTTATCCAAACAGGCATTAAATCTTGACCGTACCAGTTCTCCTGAAAGATTGTTGCAGGGAACTATTTCTGGTGTTCAGGTAACCCAATCGAGCGGACAGCCTGGTGGGGGAGTGTCTATAAGAGTGCGAGGTGGAACTTCTATAGCGGCAGGTAACGAACCTCTGTATGTTATTGATGGTTTTCCAATTACCAATAACAACTATTTGACGGATGCCGGTGTGACAAACGGTCCCAAAATAAATCCACTATCTACTATAAATCCTTCTGATATTGAATCAATTGATGTATTAAAAGATGCTTCTGCTACTGCTATATATGGTTCCAGAGGAGCTAACGGAGTGATATTAATTACTACAAAAAGAGGCAAATCAAATGCATCCACGATAACATACGATGGTTATTATGGTGTACAAAAATTGATTAAAAAGATTGGACTTTTAAATGCTCAGCAATGGGGGGCGTTAAAAAATGATGCTCTGATAGATGCAGGAAAACCACCACTTTATACCGATGAAAAATTAAATGAATTAGGAAGAGGAACTGATTGGCAGGATGAAGCTTTTGCCACTGCACCTATTGTAAATCATAATCTTTCAATTTTTAAGGGTAGTGAAAAATCGAGACTAGCTCTTTCGGGTAATTATTTTAAACAGGATGGAATTTTAAAGAATACAGGATTTGAGAGATATTCTTTTCGCCTGAATTTTGATCACGAGTTTAATGACAGGTTTAAATTCGGTTCTTTTATTACAGGAGCATTAACCAGTGCAAACGTAGCACCTGATGCTGTTGTGTATGGTATTTTAAATATGCCTCCTGTAGTTCCTGTATATGATGAAAATGGAAATTTTACTGTTTCAAGTAATTTTGAAACTTCTGTTGCTAATCCGATCAATACTTTATTAAACCAAATAAATAAAACAAAAACGGGAAGGTTTTTGTTGAATGGTTACGGAGAATATAAAATTACTGATTATCTCACAGCCAAAGTATTGATTGGTGGAGATTTTATCAATAATAAACAAAACAGGTATTTGCCTTCAACGGTTTTTGAAGGATTTCCCGGTGGTATAGCTTCTATTGGAACATTATCCAGTACAAACTGGCTGAATGAAAATACGCTTACTTATAAAAGAGATATTGGAAATGATCATTCTTTAGATGTTATAGTTGGGAATTCTCAGCAACAATCATTAACGGAAACGGTCATTACAGGAACTGCTAATTTTGTTAGTGATCATTTTACTTATAATAATTTGGGATCTGGTAGTATATTGTCAGTTCCTACTTCTTATAATGAAAAATGGACACTTCAATCTTATCTCGCCAGAGTTAATTATTCATTCAGAAATAAATACTATTTAACATTAACAGCCAGGGCTGATGGTTCTTCACGTTTTGGTGGCGATAATAAATGGGGAACATTTCCTTCTGCCGCTGTGGCATGGATAGCATCAAATGAAGATTTTATTGAAGCTGTACCAGCTATCAGTCAATTGAAACTTAGGTTTAGCGCAGGTTTAACAGGTAATCAGGAAATTACTCCTTATCAATCATTAGCCCGACTGGCATATTACAATTATAATTTCAATAATACTTTAGTTGGTGGCTTTGCTCCTTCCAGCTATGGTAATCAGAATTTGGGATGGGAGAAGTCGTTGCAATATAATCTGGGTGTTGATGTGGCATTATTTTCCAGCAGAATAAGAATAGTTACCGATATATACTACAAAAAAACAAATGATCTGTTACTTGAAGTTCCTATTCCATACTCATCTGGTCTGGAAAGCGCCTACCAAAATTATGGCTCCGTGGAGAATAAGGGAATTGAACTGGCTGTAAACACACAAAATATTACAGGAGTCTTCAACTGGACAACCAGTTTAGTGCTTTCAGCTAACAGAAATAAAGTGTTAAGTCTGGGACCTGGTATAACTGAGTTTATTCCTATTGATCCAACAAATCTTCCCCGACCATCAGGCATTGTAAAAGTGGGTGAACCATTAGGCTCTTTTTATATGTATGTAACAGATGGAGTGTTTCAGGAAGGAGATGATTTTTCGCAATCTCCCCTTGCACGTACCGGACCGGGTAGCCAAAAATACAAAGATGTGAATGGTGATGGCGTAATTACACAAGCGGGTGACAGAACAATAGTAGGAAATTCTCAGCCTAAATTTCTGGCTGGCATAACCAATACATTTACTTACAAAAATTTCGATTTGACCGTCTTTTTGCAGTCTTCCTATGGTAATAAAATATTCAGTAATTCAAGAGCGGAGTTGGAAATGGGAAATGGGTTTACGAATGCTTATGCCACATTGCTTAACCGGTGGACTCCAGCTAATACTAATACTGACATGCATAAAGCGGTGGAAGATCCTTCTCCTACTTTATCTGATAGATTTATTGAAGATGGTTCATATTTAAGACTTAAAAATCTGACGCTGGGTTATTCTTTACCCTTGCGTGTTGCTTCTAAATTAAAGATAAAGGGAGCAAGGTTCTATGTTACCGGTCAAAATATTTTTACATGGACAAACTATACTGGTTTTGATCCTGAAGTCAGTCGTAATGCTCAAAATGTATTGAATTCCGGAATTGACAACGGAGTATATCCTAACAGTAAAACAATCCTCGGAGGAGTATCAATTACTCTGTAATAATTATTAATTATCATGAAAAAGTTACTTTATTATATATCGGTGGGAGTCATTATGAGTAGTTACTCCTGCACAAAACTTACGGAAGAACCCAAATCTTTTTTATCTCCTCAGCAGTTTTATAAAACATCCAGTGATGCTGTAGCTGCAGTGAATGCTCTGTATCATCAGCTTAAAAAAGATCCTAAAGGGCAGCAGGGCTTATATAACTCTTTATATAATACCGGAATGGATTTTATGTCGGATGATTTGGATGCAGGTCCTGGTTCTCCTAACCCGGACGTACAGTCTCTTTCTAAACTGGCTCATTCAGCCACAGTTATCAGAGGAAAAGAAATATGGCAACAACATTATGCTAATATAAACCGGGCAAACGTAGCTTTGGAAAGAATTGCTGCATTAGAGTTTGATCAGTCGTTAAAGAACAGGTTACTTGCTGAAGCAAGATTTATCAGAGCGTTGCATTATTTTGATCTGGTAAGATTATATGGCGCCGTTCCTTTGTTATTGACTGATCAGACGGTTTTACCTATTGCGCAGCTAAGTGTTCCAAGAACCTCGGCAGACAGTGTATATGCACAAATTATTGATGACCTTAAAGAGTCGGTGAGTTTATTTGCTAACGGCTCATCCGGAGAAGTGGGCAGGGCAACGGAAGGTGCAGCTAAATCACTGTTATCAAAAGTATATCTTACAAAAAGAGATTGGGAGTCTGCTGTAATAACTGCCGGAGAGGTGATTAATGGTGCATACGGTTATGACCTGGAAGAAAATTATGCGCGTGTGTTTTTACCGGCATACAAAAACGGAAAGGAACATATATTTTCTGTTCAATTTTTATCTAATGCAGGTGGGCAGGGTAATGCGACTATGTCGCGTGCTGCTTTTACCGGTATTCCCGGATTAAGAGCAACTTATGGCGATCAGGTTAGATTTTATACAGTAGGAGAAGATGATTTTTTTAGTATTTATAAACTCTATTCTTCTCAGGATAAAAGAAGAGACGTCACATTCGTAAAGTCCTTTGTAAGTCCGGTTAACGGAAATGTATATGGAAAATTAAACGACCCGGCAATTCCGGGTGACTCTACGCCTTTTCTGAATAAATATTGGGATCCTTCTGCTGTTTCAAATACCGCAGAAGCAGCAACCAATACACATATTATTCGTTTTGCTGAAGTTTTATTAATTCATGCCGAAGCTGAAAATGAATTAAATGGTCCAACGCTTCAGGCTCATAATTCGCTTAACAGAATAAGAAGGCGTGCCGGACTAGATGATATTCCTGTGGGAACACTTAATAAGGATGAGTTTCGTGAAGCTGTATATCTTGACCGCAGACTGGAACTTGTGTATGAGTTTCAACGATGGTTTGACCTCCTGAGACAAACAGGATCTGCTATTACTGATGTGGGTCCTGACAACCGTGGAACCTTGATAGTAAACCTTCATAAAGTAGGCAAAACAAATGCCGCGGCCAGACATTATCTATTTCCAATTCCTCAATTAGAAATTGACAGAAATCCACTACTCACACAAAACAAGGGTTGGTAGTATTTATTCATTATTCTTCTAAATTATTTATATGTATAAAAAATTGCTCTTTGCCGGTCTTTTATCTTTTCCATTTTTTTTGTCAGCGCAACATAGCCCGTTAAAGCCATTTGAGGGAGTAATCGGAAAATCACTAGAAGAAACCAAACAGGTGTGGCCGGAAAGAATAAAAGCACCCAAAGGTGCCCCGAATGTAATATGGGTTTTATTAGATGATGTTGGGTTTGGAGCTACCTCGCCATTTGGAGGATTAATAGAAACTCCCACTTTTGATGAGCTGTCTGCTGGTGGTGTCAGGTATACTAATTTCCATACAACAGGGATATGCAGTCCAACAAGAGCAGCATTATTAACAGGAAGAAATCATCATAGTGTGGCTATGGGGCATCATGCAGAATTAGGTATTGGTACACCCGGATATAATGGAGATATTCCTTTTGAAGCTGGAACTATCGCTGAAACCTTAAAAGAAAATGGCTATAACACATTTGCTCTGGGGAAATGGCATGGAAATAACCCTGATGATTATACGTTTGCAGGACCTTATAACAGGTATCCAACAGGACGTGGTTTTGAGCATTTTTATGGGTTTCTGGGTGGAATGACTGATCAGTTTCATCCTCAGATTGTTGAAGAAACAAATCCTGTTAATATTGAACCCAATACTAAACATCTTAATGAATTATTAGCTGATAAAGCGATTTCCTATATAGCTAACCAAAAATCAGTTGATTCCGAAAAACCATTTTTCCTGTATCTGGCCCCTGGTGCTACTCACTCTCCGCATCATGTTCCTGATGATTGGATCAATAAATACAAAGGTAAGTTTGATGGTGGATGGGATAAATATCGTGAAGATGTATTTAAGAAACAGCAATCTTTGGGCTTATTACCTAAAGGAACAAAATTGCCTCCCCGCCAGCATGGTATTAAAGCATGGAATAGTTTATCAGCTGATGAGAAAAAAGTTTTTTCGAGATTCTTTGAAGTGTATGCTGCTTTTTTATCCTACACTGATCATCAGATTGGAAGGGTCGTTAATTATTTAAAAGAAATTGATCAGCTTGATAATACCGCCATTTTTGTAATTATTGGTGATAATGGCGGAAGCAAAGAGGGTACTTACACCGGAACTGTTGGAATTGGTGCTGGAAGCAGATCTTCCGGACATGATATACAGTTTTTATTAAGTCAGTATGATAAGATTGGAACTGAATTTACTAATCCCAATTATCCCTTGGGATGGTCACAGGCGACCAACACACCATTTAGGTATTGGAAAAGTGATGCTAATGCAGAAGGCGCAACACATAATCCTCTCATTTTTTATTATCCCAATGGAACTAAAGAAAATCATAAAGGATCACTCAGAACACAGTATAGCCATGTAACAGATGTTTATCCAACAACAATTGAGCTTACCGGTACAAAATATAAAGACATCATCAACGGCTATAAGCAACTGCCGTTTCATGGAGTTAGTTTTTTATATACTGTTGATCAGCCCCAGGCCCCTGCTAAACATACTACTCAGTACTATGAATTACATGGTGGACGATCAATTTATAAAGATGGATGGAAAGCATCTGTTTATCATCCGAGAAATATTTTTAGAGATTCAACTTCAACTGATATCAATTTTACTTCAGACTTTAAAAAGGATAAATGGGAGCTTTATAATTTAAACGAAGACTGGAATGAGATCAATGATCTTGCGTCTAAAAATCCTAAAAAACTTGAAGAGCTAAAAGCATTATTTGATGCAGAAGCTCATAAGTACAATGTGTATCCCCTTAGAAATTATGCTGAAGGAATAAGAAAGCCGGTTATTAAACCTAAGACAATAATTTATGAACATACTTCCAATAAGACTCGTGTAAATATTGGTCAGGGCAGACTGATTATTACTGCCAATGTTGAATTGCCAAAGAATAATGCCGAAGGTGTAATTTTTGCCAATGGAGGTTTGTTTGGTGGCACCAGCTTATATATTCAAAATGGAACACTTAATTATTTATTAAATGACGGAGTAGAACAAATAAAGCTATCATATAGCCAAGGTATTGGAGAAGGCAAACATGCTATCGCTGTTGAGTATTCCGAGTCTGGATCTGTTACTCTTATAGTAGACGGGCGTAAAGTAGCTGAAGAAAAAATTAGTGCAAGGAATAAATATCTGCAATCTTTTTCGTGGGAAGGAGTGAGTGTTGGAAAAGATCTTAATTCACCGGTTTCGAAATCATATCCTCCGGTATTTTATTTTAACGGTCGTGTTAAAACATTGGTGATTGAGCAATAAATAGACATTAAGCAATGAAATTTTTAGCAAAAACATTAGTCGCATCTTCTATCATTAATGTAGGTATAGTTAGTGCTGTATTTACCCAATATGATCCACGTGTTCCTTTTGAGGGGCAATTAGGAAAAACTATAGAAGAAACAAAATTGTGGTATCCTCAAAAAAATAAAGCTCGTGAGGGGTCTCCTAATATTATATGGATATTATTAGATGATGTAGGATATGCGGCTACTTCTGCTTTTGGCGGAATTATTGAAACACCTTTTTTGGAGAGTATTGCTAATAATGGTCTACGCTATACAAATTTTCATAACGTAGGTGTATGTGCTCCAACACGCGCAGCACTGTTAAGCGGACGAAACTCTCACGCTGTTGGATTTGGATATTTTCCCAGTCATGAAACTACTCCGGGTTATAACGGACGATTACCTTTTGAAAGTGGTATAATCAGTGAAGTATTATTGGAAAACGGATATAATACCATTGCCGTTGGAAAATGGCACGTTATTCCTCATGGTGAGGAGACGCAGGCAGGACCTTTTAACAGATGGCCATTAGGAAGAGGTTTCGAACAGTTTTATGGTTTTCTCGGTGGTGCCACTGATCAGTGGCATCCTCAATTATGGGAAGGAAATCATAAGGTGAACATTGAGTCTAATAAAAAGCATCTATCTGAATTGTTAGCTGATAAAGCCATTAGTTATATAGCTAATCAGAAATCAGCAAACACTGATAAACCTTTCTTCTTATACCTTGCTCCTGGTGCTACACATTCACCCCATCAGGCTCCGGAAGAATGGATCAAAAAGTATAAAGGCAGATTTGATGATGGTTGGGACGCATATAGAGAAAAAGTTTTTCAGCGGCAAAAACAATTAGGGGTTATTCCTGCCAATACTGTTCTTACCCCAAGAGATCCTCAGATAAAAGCATGGAATAGTCTAAGTAGCGAACAGAAAAAATTATATGCTCATTTCATGGAAGTCTATGCCGCATATTTGTCGCATGTTGATGATGAAATCGGTCGTGTCTTTAATTATCTGAAGCAGGTTAATCAATTTGATAATACATTAATTGTTGCTGTTTTAGGAGATAATGGAGGGACGAGAAGAGGCGATGAGCATGGAACATTAAGTGAGCGTGCTTATATCAAAAAAACTGAAGAGGAGAAAAAGAAAGAGTTTGATTTTATGTTAAGTCAAACTGGTAAGATAGGAAGTGAGTTTTCTTATCCCGTTTATCCGGAAGGATGGGGGCATGCAGACAATACTCCGTTCAGGTATTGGAAATACGATGCTAACGGTGAAGGAGGTACGCATACGCCTCTCATTATATCATATCCGGAAAAGATAAAAGAGAGAGGTGTGAGGGAACAATATGGTCATGTCATAGACTTGTTGCCGACCACTCTCGCTATTACAGGTACGAAGCTTCCTGAAGTTATTAAAGGGTATAAACAGGACACGCTTCACGGTATAGATCTTTCGTATTCTATTAGCAATCCCAACGCGTCATCAGCGCGAACAATACAGTATTATGAAATTGCCGGTAATCGTGCGATTTATAAGGATGGATGGAAGGCTGCAGCTTTTCACAAAGGTGAAAGGTTTGAGGATGATAAGTGGGAGTTGTTTAAGATTGCTGAGGATTGGTCCGAATCAAAAGATCTTTCGCATAAATACCCTGAAAAACTGGTGGAGTTAAAAAAAGTGTTTGATAATGAGGCGATAAAATATAACGTTTATCCTATTAAGGGACGATCATATGTTGCACAACCCGATCCTTCATATCCCATAAAGACGGAATATGTTTTATATCCCGGCGCCGCAAGATTATGGAGTATTGAATCACCTAAATGGGCAAAAGGGAGGTTTTCTGTTTCTGCATTTGTTGGAGAAAATTCAGATGTATCTAATGGTGTTTTACTTGCTAATGGTGGTAAATATGGAGGGTTTAGTTTTTTCGTGAAAAACCGAAAATTGCATTTTGCCTACACTGATGGTCGTTCTGCATTTTTGCTTTCATCCGATAACGATATTCCAGACGTTTCATCTGTGTTAAAATTTGATTTTATTCCCTTTTCTGATCATTCTACAGGTGGAGAAGTTATTCTTTTTATCAATAATAAACAGGTAGGCAAAGGTAAAATAGATCATCCCGTTAACTATAAAGAATCTTATAGCGCTGCGGATGAAGGATTAGAAATTGGTCAGGATAGTAATACTCCGGTAAGTAAAGCCTATCATTCTCCATTTTTATTCACCGGAAAACTTAACAAAGTTGTTATTGAAACAAAATAACAATTAAGAATATGCAAAAAGATAAAAGTCATATAAATAATCGAAGATCATTTCTAAGGCGTGCGGGTTTGGGTTTATCAGCTCCATTGTTTTTTTCATTCACAAGTGAAATGGAAAAAAGATCAGTACCGGTAGATAAAAATGTTTTTGTCACCGGTATTGACCTGCATGTTATTAAGGTGAATGATAGAGGTGATTGGTATTTTATCGAGATTAAAACAAATAAAAAAGAAATTACAGGAGTAGGAGAATGTTCTCATGCTTTTAATAAAAACTATATAAATGGAAGAGAAGATGTAGTAAATGAAATAAAATATTTTTTCAATTTAATAAAAGATAAATCTCCTTTTCAGATCGAGCAGTTCAGGCAGTCTGCATTTGTCCTGGCAGATAATAAACTTAAAAGAACAGTAGTGAGTGGCATCGAACAGGCTTTATGGGACGTTTGCGGAAAAACGCTTGGTGTTCCTTCTTATCATTTATGGGGAGGAAGGGTAAGGGAGACGCTTCGGGTTTATGCCAATATTAACAGAGCAACAAATGATAAAGGAAAAGATGGTAAACGTTTAGTTGAGTCTTTTCAAAAAACAGCGGAAGCTGCTGTCAATAATGGTTTCAAAGCTATAAAGCTTGCTCCTTTTGATGAGATGCGTCCCCTAGATATTTCAACGCAAAAAGAAGTGGAAGTCGATATTGAGCATGCTATTAAATGTCTGGAAGGTGTAAGGAGAGTTGTTGGAAAAGATGTTGATGTTCTTGTAGATGTACATAGTCATTTGGACGTAGCATTATCGATTTCTACTGCAAAACGTCTCGAATCTATTAACTTATATTGGTATGAAGAACCTGTGAATCCTGAAAAATACCCTGACGAAACAAAAGTAATAAAAGATAATATTCAACAGGTGTTAGCAGGGGGAGAATCTATTTTTGGAAGAGAAGGATATGAAAAAATTATAACAGACCGGTCGTATGCTACGATTATGCCAGATGTAAAGCATTGTGGGGGATTACTGGAATTAAAATATATCGCAGCACAAGCAGAAGTAGCCGGTATTAAAGTCGCTCCTCATAATCCTAGCGGTCCCATAGCGACTGCTGCAAGTATCGCCATATGTGCTTCTCTGCCAAATTTCGATATACTCGAAATAGCATTTGGAGAGGTTCCATGGTATAAGGATTTGATTTTTCCGGTAGAAAATATAAAAAATGGTTTTATCAGTGTTTCAGATAAGTCTGGATTGGGAATCAGTCTGAATCATCAACATATTAAAAAACATGTTTAAATAGATTGTTCTAAACTCCAATATTTTTTTAATAAAAATTGATTGTTGATATGAAAAAGAAATTATTATTATTAATTTCCTTATCAGGAATGTCTATTTCATTATTGGCACAAAATGCATCGAGAACGATTACCGGACAAATAATAGATGCTGAGATTCGGCAACCTATAGAAGGTGTAACAATATGGGTGAAGGGTACAAAAAATTATTCAGGCACTCAGGCTGATGGGATATATTATATTACGATTACTCCTTCCGATTCTGCTTTGGTGTTCAGTGCCAATGGT
>CAZQIQ010000010.1:0-37784 GCA_964593835.1 uncultured Chitinophagaceae bacterium | reverse complement strand
GTTATGAACAACAGGAGATGCTGATTACAAAAGATACTGAGTATAATGTTTTATTAGAAAAAAAATATATTAAAAAGTATATCGTTTTTCAATAATCGGTTATGTTATAAAACTGAATTCCGTTTATTCATAATATACAAGTGGATTATTACGCCTATAACATTCCCGTTTATGTAATTGTTTTACTATAACATCCATCTTATTCCAAAACCTATATTGGCTATTGAATAGTTGGAAGAGGTCAGACTAAAATAACTGGTAGCGTTTTTCGTATTGATATTTTCTCCTGCAATGATCTCTTTTCTTTTATCAATTGAATGACCAATAGTTATTAGATTCATTAGAGAAAGTTCCAATTGTATTTTTTTAGCAATACTATAAGCTATTCCCGGATAAATGTTTAACTGAAAACTTGTTTTATTCCCTTCTGTATTGTTATAACTTGTATTGTATTTACTTTTATATGCACCTACTCCTTCTTCAGCAAATAAAAAAAATGATTTTCCCAGAGGTAAGTATTGTCTCAGGAATATCCCTCCACCATATTCTTCATTTTTTTGTGAAAAATTTTCAGTTCTGTTATTGTTTTTAAAGTAGGAAAAGTTTATACCGGCACTCCGGTTGTTTTTATAAAATCTTGATGCAGCAATATTAAACTGAGTGACCGTAGAACGATTATCCGCACGATTCGGTATTTCAGTTTTTTGGTTATTGGTACTGACAGATCCTCCCAACATGTATCTTCCTTTCTCTATATCCTGTGCATTGGTGGTGAAACTAAAGAATAAGGCACTGATGATTAGTGTAACAATTTTACTCATAAATCAAAATTTATTTCGAAGAAAGTTGTTTTCATCATATATGCGTGATAATCATATGAGTATTAACTTTTGATTATAAAAAGATTAACATTTATGCAATAAAAATGCTGAGGTATAGTTAGAGATGGTTGCACTAATGTAGCTGTATCTATGAAACAACTGGTACCGATCGGAATCCTCTTAATGCTGTGTTATACCTCTAAATCGCAGGATACCATTCCTGATATGTCAGATACTGTTGTGTTACAGGAAGTCCGTTTTCAAGCGGATGATACTACTAATTTACAAATTGATACTTCTTCATTTATTCAACCTGTAATTGTTCGGGATACTACGGCCTTTTATGCTTGTTATGTAGGTACTATTGGTCAATCTCCTATTACGCTAAATCTGCACAAAGCAGGTAAAGAGTATGCCGGTTATTATTATGATAATCTTTTACAATACCCGGTTTATTTTTCAGGATATGAAACAGAAACAGACTCAGGTGAAGCTATAATATATGTTGAATCGGTACAGGGAATAAACAATAGCGACAAATTTTATTTTAATCTGGAGGAAGATATTATTACAGGAATATGCAAAAGGAGGAGTGGAGAAGAAGTTCTTCCATTCTCTGCCAGAATAGAGAAAACACCTTTTGATTTTGCATATTATTATTCAAAAGGAAGACAACGGTTGTTTTCTTCTCTTCGGGATGGTCCTAAAGCAGAATTTTCTGCTTCCTCTATATGGCCTGTTGATGAGAATATGGATTTTATCAGAGAGTTTCTGCTAAAATCATTTAATGCTGACTCTTCCGAAGAAGTAATTACTCCGGTTTTGGTAAAAAATAAGAAAGACTTTTTCTCAAAATACAGAGAGGAGTTTAAGTATACTGAACCCGCTTATGTAATTGACGTAGAATATAAGTTTTCCAGAGATAATATTACGGATCTGATGGTTTGCTGGTATTCTGATAGAATTTTGTCACTGGCTACTCATCGTTTTACTTATAATGGAGGATTACATGGAAAATCTTCCAAAACATATCATAATTACGATTTAGTACAAAGAAGACAATTAACGCTGGATGATATTTTACAACCGGGGTGGGATTCAACAGTTAACCGTTTAATTACAGAAAAGTTACATGCTTCTTATAAGCTAGCTCCATATGAAACATTAAAAAAAGTTGATTTTTATCACGATTCAATTAGTTATTCCGATAATTTCTTTTTTACATCGACAGGCATTGGATTCAGTTATCAACCTGATGAAATTGCTCCTTATGCACGTGGTCAAATCAATGTATTTATTCCATTCGAAGAAATGAAAGTTGTTTTACAGCCTTATACTGTAGCTCAACTACATCATAATAATCATTAGTGGCATAATTTTTTATGACTGCCATCTTATAAATTCTACAAGATGAATAAGTTATGGTTGGTTTGCTCGGGATTATTTATAGCTTCATTAGTAAAAGCACAAAATCAAAATCTTTCAATGGGTGTGTCTACTGGTATTGGTCATAGCTGGACCAGTAATAGTGACGGTAATAGCCGTTTTCATCCAACTTATAGTTTTGGTAGTAAAATGGTGTACAGTTTTGATAGCCGCTGGGGAGTGAGTGCTGATTTAAGGTATTCCAGTGAAGGAGGAACAGTAGGTGTTGATGCAGATAACAAAGTTGTTGGACGGGCTGCTTATATACGTTTACCGCTGCAGGGAATTTATTTCTTTGGACAACTAGGAGACAGGGTTAGGCCAAAAATTTCACTTGGTCCATCTTTCGGATTTTTGGTTGGCGGAAAGAGCAAAACTTATGAAGATGGCAGAAAGATAATTGAACTAAAAACAACTGACTTTACCAGAACTTTTGACTTTGGCGCTCATATAGCGGCTGGTTTAAACATTAGATTAGCACCGGGCACCTGGCTAAATACTGACTTTTCTTATTATCTGGGGCTATTAAATATTCATAAAATGGGTGGAGACGTTAAAAACAGAAATGTCGCGTTAAACGTAGGTCTTACATTCCCATTAGCTACACTCAGACCTGACCGATTAGGAGGTAAGAGGTAGATATTCTACAAAAAATAATTATTGGAACAAAAAAACTGAGTTAGCCTATCTAAATAAGAACTATTTGGGTGGTTTATTTTTTGATTATCTATTATCAATTAAAACGATTAGATATGAAAAAAATATTTTTAATAGCCGCTATCGGCTTATTTACATCATTAAACATTAATGCTCAGCACGACAAGAGTCATAATAGTGACATTAAAAGTCAGGAAAAGACCAAATTAAAGGAAAAGGATGTTCCTCAATCTGTACGTTCATCTTTTGAGTCAAATTTTCCAGGAGCAAGGGATATTGACTGGAAAATGAAACACGGTGCTTATAAAGTGAGCTTTGAGATGAATAATGTAGATCATATGGCTGAACTCTCTTCTTCCGGAGAAGTGTTATCCAGGGGAACCGAAATCAATAATAGCGAATTGCCTGTATTGGTTGCCGATGCAGTAAGTAAGGAATTTGCCAATCAAAAAATTGATGATGTTTATCGTGTTGAAAAAAATGGCAACACCTATTATCTTGTTGAAATAGAGGGAAATCCTGATAGGAAATTATTATATGATGCACAGGGTAAACTTGTTAAAGAGAAAATGAAAAAATAGGGATAATGCTGACTAGCCCAAAGTATTTAAAAGATATAAACGAGGAATTACTTGATATATTCATTGTTTGGATAGACTTACACATTCAAAGTTGAACAGATAATATTGTAGATTAAGTATTTCTTATGAAGAGTTTGTATCATAAGGTCGATACGATATATGTTCTTAAGTTGGCTGATAGAAATTTCGTTTCCGCGATTGTAGAGTCCTTTAATATCAAAAGTCAATACGATCTATGTTATTTAGGTAGCTGATGGAAAAGGTTTTTTCCGTGGTTATCGAGTCCTTATAATATTAAAAGTGGAAACGATCTCTGTTAATATAGATAGCTGATGAAAGAGGCTTTGGTCTACGCGATTATTGAGTCTTTTAATATGTAATAGCTAATATCAAAAACGGAAAAGATCTCTGTTAATATAGATAGCTGATGAACAAGGTATGGGTCTGCGCGATTGCCGAGTCCTAAAGGATTATATAGTCCTTTAATTTGATTTTGATACTTTTTCAACTAGCGTATAATTGAAACAGCAAGTCTGGTTAAAAAGTATTATATACAGTCCGTAAGATTAAATCGTGATTATGTTAATTCTTACAAATAAATGGAATCTCGTAAAATAAAAAACATTGTCGGATTAAATCTTGTCTTATAATTCGTTCAACTGTTATATTTAATTTCAGTAGATCTAAAAAGAAAGGGTGTGTCAATGTGAGATACACCCTTTCTTAATTCAGGTATCTGATAGATAAATTTTTCGTTTGGGTGATTGTCCGACTCTTCAAAATACTTTTAACTCATTCCCCTATTTTTGTTTTTATGTCTGATAGAAAAATTATCAATTTAAACCCAATGGTATTAACTAATAAAAGTGAATAACTCCAGCGTTTATTGTTATGGCAATTATCCAGTAGTTTAAGCTGGATTTTTATCTTTGATATTTATATGATATTATCTTTCTGAATGTTATCATATACTATTTTGGATGTATTAGCTTATTTTAACTGGTTTCTTATTGTCGTCAATGGCTACAAGTGTAAACTCTCCGGTGATTGCCTTTTGTCGACTATCGGAATACATTTGCTCAACAAATACATCAACTCTTACTTTAAGACTGGTATTGCCGATATGACTAACCCTTCCAACTAATTCGATAATAGTTCCTCCTGGAATCGGCTGTGTAAAATCTATCCTGTCACTACAAACAGTCACCACTTTTTGTCGTGTAAACCTTGTGGCAGTGATAAACGCTGCTTCGTCCATTAACTGCATAGCTGTTCCTCCGAAAAGAGTATCATAATGGTTGGTACTATCCGGAAATACCGCTTTGAAAATTCGTGTTACCGAATCATCTACTTTTTGCTGATCCATATTATTAAACTTGTTGTGTTATTTGCTTTCTGATATTTGCTGCTGCTGCTACCATATTATTTAAAGCTTTACTGGTTTCTTCCCATTTTCTTGTTTTTAAACCACAATCAGGATTTACCCACAGGTGATCTGCTGGAATTACTTCCATTGCTTTTTTAAGTAATGTTTCTATTTCATCAATGGAAGGTACGCGAGGTGAATGAATATCATACACTCCAGGACCTATATCGTTAGGATAATTAAAAGCAGCAAATGCATCGAGCAGTTCCATTTGGGAGCGACTGGTTTCAATGGTAATTACATCTGCATCCATATCGGCAATATCTTTAATGATATCATTAAATTCTGAGTAACACATGTGTGTATGCATTTGCGTGGCGTCATTAACTCCCGAAGTGCTTAAGCGAAATGCATTCACTGCCCACTCCAGATATTGCTGATGATTTTCTTTTCTTAAAGGTAAACCTTCTCTGATTGCAGGTTCGTCCACCTGGATAATTTTAATTCCCGATCTTTCCAAATCAGCTACTTCATCTCTTATGGCTAATGCAATCTGATTACAGGTAATATTTCGCGGTTGATCATTGCGCACAAAACTCCATTGCAATATCGTTACTGGTCCTGTGAGCATACCTTTAACCGGTTTGTTAGTTAATGATTGTGCATATGCTGTATATTTAACAGTCATGATATGTTTTCTTTCTACATCTCCGAAAATAACCGGAGGTTTTACACATCTGCTACCGTAGCTCTGTACCCATCCATTTTGTGTAAAAACAAAACCTTCCAGTTGTTCACCAAAATATTCAACCATATCATTGCGTTCAAACTCACCATGTACGGGCACATCGAGTCCTTTTTCTTCTTGGAATTGGATTGTACTGGCTATTTCCTGTTTAATTAAAGCATCATACTCCTCAAAAGATAATTTTCCTTTTTTATAATCAGACCGCCATACGCGTACTTCTTTTGTTTGTGGAAATGATCCTATGGTAGTGGTGGGAAATAGTGGCAAACGGATTGACACTGATTGCAGTTTCTTTCTAATAGGAAATGGATTGGTTCTTGTGTAATCTTCTTTCTTTAAACCGGCAATTCTTTCTTTAACAGATTTTCTGTTGATGAGTGATGATGTTTTTCTTTCGTTAATAGTATTAACATTCTCCTGTAATTTGCTTTTAAGCAAATCATCGTCTTTGTTAGTAGCAAGCTTTGATAATGTCACTACTTCCTGCAATTTTTGTTTAGCAAATGCCATCCAGTTTTTTACTGATAAAGGCAGTGAATCTTCATCTGTTTCCAAATCAAGGTCAGCCGGAACATGTAACAGGGAACAGGAGGGAGCAATCAGTATCCTTTCAGTTCCTATGACTTTGCTTGCTTTTTCTATTAATTGTAAAGATGATGTAAAATCATTTTTCCAGATATTTCTTCCATCTACAACGCCAAGAGAAAGTTTTAATCTGCTTTGTTTAATATTGCTTAAGATAATATCATCCAGTTGTGCCGGACATCTGATCAGATCCAGATGTAAAATATCAATAGGTAATGATAGTACTGTCGGTAGATTTTCTCCATAACATTCAAAATAACTGGCTAGCAGAATGGTAAGGCTGGGAAATTGTTTGCTGATTGCTGAATATACGGTAGTGAATGCGTTTCGTTCTGCTACGGTGAGATCAAGCGACAGGCAGGGTTCATCAAACTGAATCATGTTAACATCCAGTTCATCCAGTTTTTTAAGTACATTAATATATACAGGTAATAATTTAGGCAAAAGCGCTAAACGATGAAAACCTTTATCTTTCTCTTTCCCTAATAAAAGAAAAGATACAGGCCCTAATAAAACTGGTTTGGTTTGAAATCCTTCTCTTTTGCTTTCCTGAAACTCCCTGATTATTTTTTCTGAAAATAAATTAAATGATTGTTGTGCTGTAAACTCAGGAACGATATAATGGTAGTTGGTATCAAACCATTTAGTCATTTCCATAGCCGTAACATCTTTTTTATTTTGCTGATACCCTCTGGCCATGGCAAACAGAATATCTGTTTCCGGCATTTGATGTTCCAATAACGGATGATATCTTTCCGGAATGGCACCAGTCATTAAACAGGTATCCAGCACATGATCGTATAAAGAAGAATCATTACAGGGGATAATGTCAATTCCTGCATCTTTCTGTAATTGCCAATGTTCAATTCGTAACAATTTGGCCGAGTGTAATAATTGCTGCAAAGTAATTTTTCCTGACCAATACTGTTCGTTGGCCTTTTTCAATTCCCGGTGCTTACCCATACGAGGATAGCCCAGATTGTGTGTTAGCATACAAAAACATTTTTGATTAAACATTAATAAATAATGCCTTTACGTTCATGTATACTTCCGGAATTTAAGAATAGAGAGGAGCATACCTATCCACTTCTCCTATAGAGAAAAGATGGTATTCCTGACTGCTGCTTTAAACTGCGAAAGCATTAGTCTGTGTACAGGCAAGTATCTGACTTCCCTCTTTTAAGAGGATTACAGTTGCGCAACAGTCCGCGATTTGCACGCGGTTCCTTTTTAATACTACAGATAAATATATCTTATCGTAGTCACCCAAACACTGCTAATTAATGTAAAGAACAACTGCGAAGATAGGTTAACAAAACTTATAGTTGAAATTAATTATAAATAAGATATGTTTATATATCGCTTAATCAGCCAGAAGACAATTTTGCTATCAATTCTTATTATTGATTCATTTGTTGCAATACAAATATTTTGCTGTTGTTAATAGTAGAAGTGATAACTATTGTAGGAGTTGTGAGGGTATATTAAAAGTACAAAACACCTTTATTTATTCGTATAGTTGATGGATAATTTTTGTTTACGCGATTATCAGGCCTTTGAAAATACTGTTCATAAACTCTCATGTATTAGTTTAATTACTCCTGTTCAATTTTAGGATTCCTTATACGAAAGAGTTTATTTTGTAATAAATAATGTGAAAAAATCATACAAATGAAAAAGATATTATGTGGTTTACTCTTTTCGTTGCTGGCAATAACGTTATATGCACAGCAGCCTCTGAAAGACTGGAAGTTTGGGGTGTCATTATGGACGTTTCACACCGTGGATTTTCCCGAATCGCTTAAGCTGGTAGATAGTACAGGGTTAAAATACATAGAGCCAAATACTTTTCATAGTGCCGGTCCTGCTTTTAAGGACTCATTAATAGGTCAATTGTCTTCTGAAGGATTAAAAAAAATAAAGCAGTTGATTCGTAAACATAAATTAACGGCGGCATCCATTTATGTGGATGGTGGAAAATCTATAACATCATGGAAAAAAGAATTTGAAGTAGCAAAAAAGCTGAATGTAAAATTTGTTACTGCTGAACCACCGGTAGAGATGTGGGATAGTATTGATAGTTTGGCGGGAGTGTACGGCTTAAAAGTTGCTATTCACGATCATTGGAAGGAAATTAGTGCTTACTGGCATCCTGATTCTGTATTAGCGGCTATTAAAGGACATCCTAATTTTGGCGCCTGCGCTGATATAGGTCATTGGCCTAAAAGTGGGGTGGAGCCCGTTGAAGCGATTAAAAAATTAAAGGGTCATATTCTGGGTGTTCATCTTAAGGATATTGCGGCATTTAATGACCCTTCATTAAAAGATGTTCCATTAGGGACAGGCGTAATTAATATTCCTGGCGTGCTTGAAGAACTCAGACATCAGCAATTCAAAGGATATATTTATATAGAAAGAGATGCTGAAGATCAACCTAATAATTTGCCTTATGTTTTCAAGGCCATTAAATATTATTATTCTTTGATTAAATAAGCCAGTAATTACATACTGGCATGGAGATAGTCTTTTAACTGTGAAATAGTTTCCTGCTGGGAAATAATAGTTTCTTTTACAACATCATTAATAGAGACTATACCACAAAGTGCGTCATTTTCGAATACAGGGAGATACCGGATATTCTTATCCGACATTAACTGCATACAGTAATCAATTGAATCTGATAAAGTAATTCTAGGAAAGTCAGAAGACATTATTTCACTAACCTTTGTGTCTGTAGAAGATTTACCCTTTAAAATTACTTTACGGGAGTAGTCTCTTTCAGTCATTATGCCCATGTAATGACCATTCTCAATTACGACAACAGAACCAATATTTTGGTTGGCCATGATCTTTAAAACGTCCAGTACAGATGTGTCAGAGGATACGTTAGTTACATTAGAACCTTTGCGAGAGATAATGTCAGCAACTTTTTTCATGAGCAAAACAATTTAGGTTAGAAATCAGTATGGTATGTATTCAAAATACGAAAAATATCGCAAATGTCAAAAATCAATCAGGAGTGTTTAGATTTGCGTCCAAATGTTGTACAATACTTGGTGGCTGCGTTTGGCAGCAATATTATTTGATCAGCTTTTTTTGTTGCCGCTTTCCTTTATAGGAAACGGACAGCCCAATGTCGTTAATTGGCTTACGATAGCTGTTATATTCTTGTCCCACTCTTATTTTATTATAGGGAATGCCCAGTATGGATACACACTCGGTAAACGTTTGCTTGGATTAAAGGTAGTCAGTGCGCATAAACACCTTCCAATTACATGGATGCAGGCCATCAGAAGAGAATTACTATGGATTGCCTTAAGCGCCTATTACATTGTTTATTTCGATCCTAATGATATAAAAGTGGTGGCCCCGGCCATGATTGTTGTGCTGGCAGATGTAATGTTAGCTTCTATTCACCCTCAAAATAGATCTTTACGTGATTTTATAGGAGGTACAGTAGTCATCAGAAACAGGGAAATAAATGAGGAGCATTAGCTTTTTTTAAGTCCCGGGAATTGCATATTAAAAGATTTGAGTGTTTCCAGGATAGTTTTAACCATTAAATATTCTTTATACCAGTTCTGATCGGCAGGAACTATTACCCAGGGTATTTTATTGCAGTTTTCGAAACAGTCTTCGTAAGCTGCCTGGTATTCCTTCCATAGAGAAGATTCACTGAAGTCATTGGCGTTATATTTCCATTGTTTGGAAGGATCCTTTATACGTTCGTTCAGGCGTTCTAACTGTTTTTCCTGCGATACGTGGAGATAGAATTTGAGAACAGCAGTTTGATTGTGTTCATTCAGTAATTGCTCAAAATCGTTAATAGCTTTCATTCTTTTTTTTGCTGTATTATCGTCGCACCATTTATGCACTCTTGTCACCAGTATATCTTCATATTGTGATCGGTTAAAGACTGCAATCATTCCTTTCTGGGGGGCATGATGGTGTATACGCCACAGAAAATCGTGGGATAATTCTTTTTCTGTTGGCACTTTGAATGAATGTACGTTAATACCCTGCGGATTTACCGAACTGAAAACATTTCTTATGGCTCCATCTTTTCCACTGGCATCCATTCCCTGTATAATCACCAGTACAGAATGAGTAGAAGAAGCATACAGCAGGTTTTGCAGTTCGCTAAGTTCCTCCAACATTCGTCCGGTTTCTTTTTTGATGGATATTTTATCCAGTTCTTTCGGCGCTTTGGTTGAAATGGCCGACAAATCTATAGAAGGCATATTTCTTGGGTATTAATGATACAAAATACAACTATTAAGTATTGATAAATAATACTATTCTTTATGTACCGTATTTCAACATATACCTGTTAATTATCAGAGGGATAATAAGGCGCAGGCAGTTTTTTATATACTGTACTTCCACATATACCCTCCTGAAGAACGGAGATAGCCTTTTGCATTTCTGCTGATGCCCGTAGCATTTGTTCCGGTTTCCCTATGTGCCTCGGCTATACTGTTAAAAGTTTTGATTTTTTTGCCTTCAAGGTTAAACTGAGTTATTTTTTTTAGTCTGAATTTAACCATATTCCAATGGCGTTGTTTTAGCTCTTTAGCATTTAGCTTATGAAAAGGATTGGGAGAACGTCCGAGTAATTTAATACGTTTCTGTTTATCGCTTACTGAAGCCGGTATAAGATTATTAAGGGAAACATTTAAGCTGTCTCCGTCGCCATAAAAAATGACTTTAGTAAAATCGCTATAAACAAAATTTTTTTTAAAAGTGCTGTACACTAGTCTTGCTACAGCAAAATTATAATAGATATATCCAACACCTACTCTAACAGAGAGGAAGGGCGTCCAGTCGTTTTTATATTTATTATATGACCATCTGATTTCAGGTTTAATAATCTTTTCCGATTTTAAGTAAACAGCTCCGTTTTTGTAGGTGACTTCGTACTCATGTCTTTTTACACGGCCTTTATTGGATACCGAAAAATATTCTTCAAGACCCTTTATTGGTTTAAATCGTTCGCCGGGAAGGTTTTTTAATTGTAAAAGCTGATAAGGATAAGTTTTTTTCTTAGACATAAGAACTGATTTGGGGTCGCAATATAACTAAGGAGAACGAAATAGCCTTTAAAGCCAGTCCTTTTTATGTTTAGTTTGTAATTAAAATGTATGAATTACAGTAAGCATGTTTTCACCGCAGCTGGCTGCACATAATCGTTGTAATTACATAGATTGTTCGCTAATTCCCGTAGGTGGTATTTTTATTTATTTGTTTTAACGAGAAATATTATTGAATGCTGATTAATCAATGCAGATAAGACTGTGTTATATATGGTTTTAATCCTGTATTAGGAAAAAGAATGTATGTCCGTCTGATTACTAGATTTTCTATTATGAATAGTGCCAGATTTCAATACTATTATATTGAATATAATCTATTGAAATTGCGGACAGGAACAGCTTTGTTAGCTTATGAAGATGAAGCAGAAATTCCTTCCTGACACATATCAAACATTTTTTCCAGCACCTCAGGGGTGAGACTTTTGCCACTATAATAAGACTGTTTAACCATTTCACGGATTATCCCTCTTACATAGCTAATAATCCAGATATTATCAATATTTCTGATAGCCCCATCCGCCTTCGCTTTTTCCAGCAAATCGTACCAGGGTTTAAATCTTTCTTTATTGACGGCCCTTATATTTTCAGAAATAAACGGACAGTGAAAACATTGTTCAAGAAAGATGACTTTATTAAAATATTGCTGGTAATAAGCAGCAATATTCATCCATATGATCTTGAAGTTTATTTGAAAATCAGCAGTATAATCTACTCCTTTAAAATATTCATTGATATAATCTGTAGCACATTCGTCGAATAACGTAACAATTAACTCTTCTTTATTGGTAAAATAAAGATACACAGTTCCTGTAGCAAGATTTGCTTCTTTGGCAATCATACTCATTGTAATCCCAGACAAACCATATTCCTCTACAAGTTTAAGGGTAGCTTTGTAAATAAGCGCTATCTTTTTATCATCTTTTGATTTCAAGGGCACAAAATTAGATGAATTATTATTCACCTAAAAACAAAATCGTTTTTGTGCTTTTTCGTACATTAAACTTATGACGATACTTTGGAAATATCTGAAGCCAGAACGAGGGCTTATCTTTTTTTCATTATTGTTAGCTACTGTTGCTCAATTACTTACATTAATTGATCCTATTATTTTCGGTAAAATAATAGATGATTATGCTACTGTTCATGCGACTATCCCACAGGACGAACTTATTGAGGGAGTTTTATTCTGGCTGATAATAGCTGTGCTGATTGCTCTTGCTGCAAGATTAGCGAAAGCATTTCAGGACTATACCACCAAAAAAGCCGTTGCGGCCTTTGGAATGCAGATATTTAATGATGGACTAAAACAAACACTTCGGCTCAACTTCCAGGAGTTTGAGGAAAGCAGAAGTGGCGAAACACTGTCTATCTTACAAAAAGTGAAAACGGATACTGAACGTTTTATCAATTCATTTATCAATATTTTGTTTTCATCGGTTATCGGTATCGGATTTCTTATCTGGTACTCCATTACTAAAAACTGGTTGCTTATTCCCGTATTTGTTATTGGTATTCTTGTACTGGGTTCTTTAACAGGGTTATTGTCAAAGAAGATAAAAACGGTACAAAGGGCTATTAACAAAGAGACAAATAAAATGAGCGGAGTGATTACAGAAAGCCTGAGAAATATAGAATTGGTAAGAAGCCTTGGACTTACATTTCCAGAAATAAGAAGGCTCAGAGAGCAAACAAAAAAGATATATGATCTGGAAATGAAAAAAGTTCGGAAAGTACGAACACTTTCTTTTCTGCAGGGAACGACATTAAATCTATTGCGTCAATCCATTCTGTTTATTTTATTATGGCTGATTTTCAGAAATATCCTGACAACAGGTGAACTGATTACCATGCAATTCATTTCGACGGCAATCTTTGGTCCTTTGCAAGACCTGGGAAACATAATTTTGCAATACCGGGAAGTTGAAGCTTCGGTACACAATTTTGACACTTTAATGAAAAAACCTGTTGAGCAACGTCCGGAATTACCTGTTGAAACAGGTCCGTTGCAAAACCTGGAATTTGATAATATAGTTTTCAGACATAAAACAGGTAGTGGAAATGCCATTGATGGTGTAAGTTTTAAGGTGCATACGGGACAGACCATTGCATTTGTCGGACCTTCAGGCTCGGGAAAGAGTACACTTGTGAAATTATTAGTAGGCTTATACAAGCCTATTAAGGGAGATATATTTTTTAATGGACAACGTGCTATAGATATAAGGTATAATGCACTGAGAAGACAGATAGGATTTGTAACACAGGATACACAGTTGTTTGCCGGGACGATCAGAGATAATCTTTTATTTGTAAAGCCTGATGCCAGCGATGAGGAAATTATTGAAGTGTTGCAAAAAGCTGCTGCCAGTGGATTATTAGCCAGAAGTCCGTTAGGTATTTATACCATTTTGGGAGAAGGTGGTATGAAACTTTCGGGAGGGGAGAAGCAGCGTATCTCAATTGCGCGTGCCTTATTGCGAAATCCACGGTTATTGATTTTTGATGAAGCCACTTCAGCTCTTGATTCGTTAACTGAGGAAGATATTACGGACACTATTCGTGAAGTGTCTGCCAGCAGAGAACAAATAACTATACTGATAGCTCATCGATTAAGCACTATTATGCATGCTGATACCATTTACGTATTGGAAAGAGGTAGAATTGTGGAAACAGGATCACATGATGAGTTGCTTCAGCTGAAAGGTTTATATTATGCTATGTGGCGTCAACAGGTTGGAGAACGAAGAACAACGAATGTTTAATTTCTTTATATTGCTTAAAAATTAATGAAGAAGCAGGCTATTGCACTGTTAGTGCATCAGCATAAAGAGCAAGTGAACAGGTTGATTAGTTTATTAAGTAACGATTTTGATATTTATATTCATATAGACCAGAAATCCGATCTTTCCTGTGAAGACATCAATAATGCTAATACTTGGAAAAAGATAAATGTTAAATGGGGATCTTATGATATGGTCGATGCTACAGTCTTTTTATACAAGAAGATATTAGAAGCAGGCCATCCCTACACACATATTATCTTATTAAGCGGAGATTCTTTACCTGTTAAGTCAAATCAGTTTATTAAAGATTTCCTGGAAAAAAATTCTTCTGTTTCGTTTTTAGAGAATCATAAAGCTGAAGGTCATACTAAGAAAAGAAGAGAATTGTGGTGGTTTAACGAAGATTTGAGGAATAGTAGAGCGACTCCTTTTATCTACAGGTTTATTCGGTTAACTCAACGTAAGCTGCGACTTTTCCGGAGCGTAAAGGGGTTTGAAAGAACAGGTAGTCAGTGGACCATATTATCTCTTGACCATGTTCGTCATCTGTTGAATCATTGCCCTTTTAAGGAGTATAGATCAATGGCCATTCCGGATGAATCTTTTGTCCAGAACCATTTTTCAAATTTTAACCTGCCATACAGCGATAATCTTATTTATGCCAACTGGCCTGTGTTGCGTTCACATTCTCCGCAGGTCATTGACAGATCAACTTATCTGGAATTACAAAAAAACTCATACCTTTTTGCCAGAAAATTTGAATACAGTTTTGAAGTAAATCCACTGTAAAATTTAAGATGCGGATAGCGCTAGCGCATCGTGCAGGTAAATATTAAATATATTATCCCACTCATATTTATCAAATTCACGTGAGATTTTTTCGCGTTGGTAAATATGTCTGGATTCATAAATCTGGTCAACACCATGCTCAAATCCCTTTGCAGAATCCTCTATGATTATACCACAGGGTACATTCGAGCTACCAATCATTTGAAGATTGTCGGTACTTGCAATAGCAATAACCGGAAGTCCGTTCACCAGATATTCGTATGTTTTTGTATTGGGTTGTTTAGAGAAGGGCATCGAAAGAGGCATGTATGAAATACCACAATGTGCATTATTAAAGAAATATGATAGCCTGGATTGAGGAATATAGCCAAGCGTATGCACTTTTGAATGCAAACTATTTTGCTCAATGTATTCATCGATTTCCTGCAATTCTTTGCCGTTGGAAGTGCCAATAATGGCAAATCTTACTTTAGCAGCAGGATGCTTTTTGACAAAAGAATGGAATCCTCTAACACAATCAATGATGTCTCTTTTATTGAGTGTTCCTACATAAAGAAAGACATAATCGCCATTGGCAAAAATCTCTCTGTACTCGGGATTATAAGGAATTTCGTTATTACTGGGAAATAATGCTCCTCCAACAGGTAATAATTTGTATTTTTTAATGCCAAGCTGTTGAGCGGCAGTATCTGTGATTGTGGAAGTATGTTTAAAGCAAATTGAAGCGATTTTGATGAGAAAATTAAAGAAGAGACGCTTGTATAATTTACTATGAATAGATACCGTCCTTACGTCAATATACATTTTTCGACGAGGTATCAATAAAAGCAAAGAAGTGATTAAAGGAAAAACATGAAGCATGATCCTGTCAAACTGGTATTCTTTATCTAGCTTACTGATACCATTAATAAATTTCAAGTGGCGAATGGCTTTATTGCCATCACTTTTAATATAATGAATATCAGGATTTCCATTTTCTACCTTCTCATGTCCATAGTCAATACAAACATATTTAACATCATAGCCTTTTTTCTTCAGGTAGCCATAATAACGGTAATAATCAACCAGATGCCCGAACTGAGCTGTAGTAACCAATAGGATCTTCATCAAAATCTACTTTAATTATCAGTTTTTCAATGTTTTAGATATTGCAAAAAAAAGTGTGCGGATCAAAAACATTAAAAATTTGTCTCTTCAGAATTATCAAAAATTAGGCCAACCTAATATTTACAGTGTAAATTTACATTTTGTAAAAGAGCTTTAAAAAAACAAAGTTCGTTTTTAGTTTGCAGGTGTAGACTTTGCGAACGGAGTTATATACAGATTATGATACAAAAACAGGATAAACAGGTGTTTCTTATTGTTACTCAGGAAATATCTAAACACGTACTCAAGCTTTATAATAAAATTCAGGCTACTGTTAATGATAAGAACGACGTTTACCTGCTGTTTCACAGCAAAAATAATATTGTGCCTGAAGTACCTGAAGGAGTAAAAATTTCAATTTTTACTAATGACGTGTTAAAGTCTCTGGGATACACACCTATTCTTGCTACACTGGTGCCGGGAAGTAATCATTTTCCCATACTTGGATTCTTTTTACAACATCCGGAATATGATCACTATTGGTGTATAGAAGATGATGTGGTTTTTACAGGCGATTGGTCATATTTTTTTAACAATGTGCCCTTTCACTACGATTTTGTAACCAGTCATATTAGAAAATATCAACAACTACCAAACTGGTTTTGGTGGGATTCTTATAAAGTACCCGGAGAAGATTTTTCGACAGATATTATTAATTCTTTTAATCCAACATATCGGATTTCTGCTAATGCTTTATCATATGTTGATCAGTGTTTGAAAAAAGGTTATCAGGGACACCATGAGGTATTGTTACCATCATTACTCCACAGGGCCGGTTATAAACTTGCCGATCTCGGGTCGGTTGACAATAATGTTACTCCCCATCTTTCTTTGTGCACATTAACCTCCATGCGATGGAAGCCCGTTTTTTTAAGACCAGGCGCAAAAAAAAATAAACTGTACCATCCTGTAAAAGCAAAAATTAATTTTAATCAATTTATGGATGTGTTGGAGCGAACTGTAAAAGGCCGTACAGAATATTTGTCATAATCAATGTGGTATTGGCAAAGTTGTATTTGAAAAATATCATAGATATTGATTCAGGGTTAAAAACTGTCGGATAATCAGGGTATAGGTATGTTCTTCATGTATTTTGTAAAATCCTATTATAGGACGTCATACATCAGATTCAGATGCGAAACATCAGCATTGTATGTGTAGTATTTATTGTTCTATACGTTGCTATTTTGAAGGTTTTGTATAAATGACACTTCTTTTTCTCTCTTCTTCAAGGATCTTATCTCTCCTCGTTATTATAGTTTGTTGTAAAATGTTTTATCAGGCTAAACAGTTTTGTTTGTAAGGTTATGCTGATTTTGGAATGGCTCTACAAATCATCGTGAACGCAGAATCCTTTTTCTTCCCGTAAAAAATTAATCCTATTTTTTATCAGGGTTGATGACATCATTAAAATCAAACGATAGTATTGGTAAACACGATTAACAATTTACTAAATACTAATGCAATGAGAATTTATTCTGCTTTTTTAATATTTTTTATACTATCCGGATTAGGAGTAAACGATTTATCAGCCCAGTCAGCAGAGAACGGTAAAATTAAATTCGGGGTAAGAGCCGGATTAAATATGGCTGCATATGGACGTAGTAGTGAGTACAAAGCGGATATGAAGGATGAAGGGGGATCGAATAAGCCTATTTTAAGATTTCATATCGGAGGATATGTCGATTATGCTGTTTCAGAGAAGTTCTCTTTACAAGGCGGACTTATTTTAAATGGTAAGGGTGCTAAAGAATCATGGCCAGTGTTGGATAATTCTGGAGATAATGAATATGAGGCCAGCCAAAAGGAAACTCCTCTGTATCTCGAGCTGCCAGTCAATGCAGTTTATAGAACCGGACAATTTTATTTTGGCGCAGGACCCTATGTGGGATTTGGCATAGGCGGAAAATGGAAAGAAGGGTATTTTGATGATTTTTTTAATGAAGAAGGAGAAGAGGTGACCGATACAGGAAAAATTATATTTGGTAAAGACGGTTACTACCGACGTGTGGATTTTGGTATTAATTTTTTAGCGGGTTATCAGTTAAATAATCATTTAAGTGTAGGATTAGGGTATGGTTTGGGGCTGAGAGATGTTTATCAGACTGAGTCTACAAACTCTTCATTGGGGGATAAATATTGGGTGGCAAAAAACCGGGTCTTATCTGTAACCGTGGGATATACTTTCTGATAAAAATATTTTACACAACCCACCATTTCCCCTTATCTGTTTTTATACAGGGTAGTTAGATAAAAAATATTAAAAGCGGTTATGTGTATCGCACTGTTTTTACAGATAAATGATATTTGATTATCTACAGGCAAATGTGTTTTTTGACAAACTTCTTAAAATTAGGTGAGGTATTGATATGTACACTTATATGTATTACATCTTGGAATGATTGTAGAAATATTTCTTTAAGTACAAAAATCTTTTTTCAAAATATTTGTAGCTTAAATGAGATAAAAATAACGTCACACAAAGAACAACCGTGAAGCTATAGATTGTATGGATAGGAGTTTGGAAGTGTTGTACTAATTTATTTGTAATAACGATAACGATAGCATGCAGGCAATAAAAACTATAGGATATCTTACCAAAATAACGAATAGGTTTTGAAATAAATATTTTATTCCATTTGGAATAGGTGACTAGTAAAATTAAGCATCCAAAAAAAATAGAAAGTAGTGATTGACGTAATAGATAATATTTGTCGAAGCTGGTATATAAAAATGTGAGAGTCAGGAATAAAATAATTATACAATATGCCATATAGGCAAAAACTCTACTGTTAAAAAAAATACGGATAAGATCGTTTTTGGGATAGGTGTTGTAGAACTGAGAAAAAATGGCTCCTAACAGGAAATTTGGTAAATAAACGAGTGGGTTACCATAAGTGATTTTTATAGGTGTGCATAACAATATTAGATACCCGGTAATTAGAATAATGAACATCTTTTCAAAATTCCATTTCCTGATCAAAAAGAATGAGAGACCCCATGCTATATAAAACTGTTCTGTAACGCCTACTGCCCATAGGTTTGCAAGAATAAAGTTATTTTGACTATATGAGAAATTGGGTATAACAAGTAAATATTTCCAATAGTCATTAACTGTAAATTGAATATTTAAATATTCTAATATTATTTTGGCGCAACCAGCAAATAGTACAATTGTAAAGTATAGTGGTAAAGTGCGTAATATTCTTCTGGACATATAGTTCTTAAAAGAATATTTTTTATCTATTATTTCTCTATGTGTTATATGGTGAATTAAAAAACCGGTTAATGTAAAAAATAAAGCATGTCCTTCTACTTGTCGATTAAGACCTATATGGTTTGCTAGTATTAGCAATACCGTATAAAAACGCAATCCATCAATTGCAGGAAGGTATTCATAAGACCTGGCAGAGATAGTTTTCATGATTTTTTTAATCTTATTGTTCACCGTTGTAACTATATCAAGGTATAGAAATATCTGGATATACCAGTAAGATATACGATAGTAGTTATTGCATGTGGTTTTTCATATCTATTCTTGTGGATAAGTTTATAATTGAATAAAGTTTATATTGCGATCTGCAAGAGATGAAACGACTATTAGTAAAATATCTTAAAAGTGTGGGATTATATCATTCTCTTCAGCTTGCTTACAGATCTTCGTTTTCCTTTTTATCAAATCAATACTACAGAGTAACTTATTTTTCATACAGAGGATCTGGATTTTTATGTAATTATTGCGGGGGATTCTATCGAAAATTTGTTCCAAACTACCCTTCATCACAAGCCGTTAAATCTATAATAGAGAATAATATAATAGCTGGTCCTGGCGAAAATGTTTATTGCCCCAATTGCATGAGTAAGAACAGGGAGCGTCTGGTTAAGGCTGTTATGGAAAATTATCTTGATATTAAGGGAAAGTCAATTCTTCATTTTGCTCCGGAAAAACATTTATTTCGTTTCTTAAAAGAACATGCTTTCGTTACGACTGCTGATCTTACTCCAGGATTTTATCGAAATGTCGATAAAAAAATAATGAAGGAAGACATTACAAAGCTTTCTTTTAGTAATAATTTTTTTGATATTATAGTTGCTAATCATATTCTTGAACATATACCTGATGATAAAACGGCTATGCTGGAATTGTTTCGTGTACTCAAATATCAGGGAGTTGCAGTGTTACAGGTTCCGCTTTCTGAAACCATCCCTTCGACGTTGGAAGATCCTTTTATCAATGATCCATTAAAACAGGAGGAACTATACGGACAGAAAGATCATGTGAGGGTTTATGCTTTTCATGATTATATTGATCGTTTAACTAATGCCGGGTTTTGTGTAAAAGTTATACGTCCTGAAATGCTTTCCCCGTATAAAGTCAATGCTATACAAGAGGGAGAATCGGTAATATTAGCTTATAAGTAAGAAGGAATACGATTAAGTATTGAATTTATCGTATTCATAAAATTATCGTTCTCTAATGGAATGTTACTCTGGATGACTGTTATAGTATAAAGTTTAAACTTTAATTAAAGATATTTTATCCTCATTATTATTAGTTGTAATTTAATAGTATCATTCAGTGAAAGACCTCTGTTTGTTATTATTCCCCTACCGCTTCTTTCTTCTATACCCCATGCATTCGTTAATAATTGGTGACGTTTTATACTTAAACACTTAATTGTTATGCGTAATATCTTTATTTTAATCATCTGCTTAGCAGAGTGGCATTCTTATGCCCAAAATGTAGGTATAGGTATTCTTAAACCTCTTAGTAAACTTCATGTCGCGGGCGATATAAGAGTGGAGACGTTAGCTAAATCCAATGATAGTGGATTGGTTATCTATAATCAGGTTGGAGTGCTTAAACCTTTAAAATTTTCAGGAGATAAAAATGATGTTCTTAGAGGGGACGGAAGTTTTTCATCTGCTGCAAATACAAACAGTTGGTCTCTGACGGGAAATACAGGAATAGATCCTGCTGTTAATTTTATTGGTACTACCGATCATCAGCCTTTACGATTTAGGGTATTTAATGTTCCGGCCGGGGAAATTAATGCTAATAATGGATGCACATCGTTTGGAATTGTAAGTCTTGAGGTTAATTCAGAAGGACAAAACAATGTAGGTTTTGGAACGTTTACGCTCAATGCTAATAAGAATGGTTCCAATAACAGTGCAGTCGGATCCGCTGCTTTATCGCGCAATATTGGAGGATATAATAATACAGCAGTTGGTACAGGAGCTCTGGGCAATACTACAACAAGTGATTGGAATACCGGATTGGGTGCTTTTGCTTTAAGTAACTTAACGGGTGGCAATAGTAATACCGCAGTTGGTGATAAATCCTTAATTGCTATGACTAATGGTAATGCCAATACTGCAATCGGAGCTTCAGCTCTTGGTAATAGTGTTAGTGCTGAATCCAACACTGCGATAGGATCATATGCTATGGTAAGTCTTAATACGGGGTTCAACAATGTGGCTATAGGGAGTTCAGCATTAGGTAATAGCACTAATGTTAGTGAACTGGTGGCTATTGGGTATAATTCATTAATGAATAATGTTCAGGGTTTGCATAATCAGGCAGTAGGGTCTTATGTTCTTGCAGAGAACACTAGTGGAAACTATAATACGGGTGAGGGATATGGGGCTTTACGTAAGAATACGACAGGATCTTTTAACACGGCACTGGGTAGCAGAGCATTATTTAGTAACACTGTTGCATCGCGCAATACTGCTATTGGATTTGAAGCCTTGTGCTATAATACAGTAGGTGCAAGTAATGTAAGTATTGGCAGCAGATCAATGCGCTTAAATAAGTATGGACATAGTACGGTATCTATTGGCGATTCGGCAATGCTTAATAATTATTCAGGAAACTATAATACAGGGATAGGCGAAAGAGTTATGCTTAGAAATAGCAGTGGGAGTGGTAATGCGGCTTTGGGGTTTGAGGCGCTGGGATTTAATACATCAGGTAATAATAATACCGGATTGGGTAATGGTGCTGATGTGACGAGTGGCACATTTACTAATGCAACAGCGATTGGTTATAATGCAAAGGTTAATGCCAGTAACAAGGTTCGTATTGGCAATGCAGCTGTTACTAAAATCGAAGGACAGGTTCCATTTACTACACCATCTGATGGAAGATATAAATACAATATAAAAGAGGATGTCACGGGACTGGCATTTATTATGCGGTTAAGACCCGTCACTTATCAATTTGATGTACACAAGTTTGACAATGTAAATGATGCGGGTCTTCTGAAACCTACGCAGGTAGCTTACCAAAAAGCAGAGTTGTTACGCAGAACAGGTTTTATTGCTCAGGAGGTTGAGGCTGCAGCTAAAGCATCTGGTTATATATTCAGTGGTATTAATATTCCTGAAAATACGAACGAGCATTATAGTTTAAGTTATGAGTCTTTTGTAGTGCCGATTGTAAAAGCTATGCAGGAGCAGCAGGAATCTATTAAACATCATGAGTTGCTAATACAAAAACAGTCTGATCTGATACAACAGTTAAAAGAAAATATAGATATACAGCAGGGTATGATCACTTACCTGCAGAAACAGATTAGTACTCTTGTAAAGTTGCAAAAATCACATAGCCATCCTATTGATAAATAATAATATTCCGACATCATTAAATCAGTATTATGAAAAAGTTGACTTTGGTGTTTGTTGTACTAATTAATGCAACTTTTCTTTTTGCGCAATTAGTAGTAGAAAAGGGTGGGGAACTTAAAATTGATCATGGATCAATTGTTTTTATTGAAGGGGAAATAGATATGTATACTTCTATTACTGGTGATGGTGTTCTTGCATTAACAGGTGTGGAGAGGCAGGTTATTAATACAAGAGGATTTGATATTCCGAATTTGGTAATAAAAAAATCTGGTTACGTTGAATTAGGCGGAGATCTTGTGATCGCAAAGTCACTCTATACTGAGGAAGGTAAATTAAAATGTGAAAATTTTGATCTTATCCTGAATCCTGAAGTGTTTATTAAGAGTAAAAATAATACTGCATGGATTGAGACAGATGGCAGAGGAGCAGTGCGGAAAAAAATAAATGGTAAGGTTTCGAATTACTTTATTCCACTTGGAAGTAATGAAGGATATACTCCAATGTATTTGACAGCCGTGGGCAATTCGAAAAATTCCGCGTTAATCGTCAGGTCAACAACAGGAGTTAATAATCGTTCATTAAACTTAAGTGATTACCTGAACCATTCCTGGAAAATAGAGTTATCGGATATAAAGGGAGAAGTGATAACATTGGTCAACTATACTGATTATTCTGCCGTTAAAGGAAGGGAGCATAAGATAAATGCTTTTTATCAAGATGGAAGAAGCGCTGAAATATTAAATGCATCAATAGACAGAAATAATAACATTATTAAGGCTATAATTTCTGGTAATGGAGGTGAAATTTTTGCCGTTAATTCAGATCGCATATTATATAATAGCCCACACAAAATAAGTATGATGCCTAACCCGGCATATAATTACACTATAGTCAAAATTTACACTCCTAAACCTGAACAAAAAATAATTATTGTTACAGATGGATCAGGAAGGGTTGTAAAAAGGCAAATCATAAATACGTTAACGGGCTGGAGCCAACATACTATTGATTTGCAGGGACTTTCAATGGGTTATTATAGTGTAGGTGTTTCGGGTTTTCAAAAATCCTTTTCTCTTTTAAAAAGATAAAGGTGAAGTAAATTTTATGTGTTACAATTTTAGTTTATCCAACGCTTCTTTTATGGCATATGATAATGGTGTAGTATTTCCTTTGATTAATGTAGAAAGATCTTTTGAGTTTGTTTCCAACGCTCCTTTGCTGATTTCAACATCTATTGAAGAAAATAACTGAGCCATAGGAGTGGGAAACCCAGCTTGTTCTAAAATATTTTTAAATTCATCTGCCGGCAAATCGATGTATTCAATGGGATTGCCTGATTGTTTGGCTATTTCAGCTGCATATGCTGTTAAGGTAAAAGCTTCCCCACCTAATTCATATATCTTATTATCATGTCCTTCTGTAGTTAAAACGCTAACCGCTGCTTTAGCGTAATCGTCTCTTGTGGCAGCCGATATTTTGCCATCTCCTGCACTTCCATACACCTTGCCACTGCTTATTACTGAACTTATAGACCCAGTGTAGTTCTCCGTGTACCAACCATTTCTTAAAATTGTGTATTTTAATCCTGACTTTTTAATCAACTCTTCAGTGTCCTTATGTTCCGGTGCTAACCCAAGTGCGGATACATCTGCACGTAAAAGACTGGTATAGGCAATAAAAGGAATGTTTGTTTTTATCGCACCCTCTATGATGTTCTTATGTTGGATAAAACGTTGTCCTACTTCATTTCCTGATATGAGTAATAGTTTTGTAATGCCATTTAAACCTGCAGTTATTTGTTCGGGATGAGTATAATCAAATGGTCTAGCTTCTACACCCAGATCTTTTGCTTTTTCCGGATTTCTTACTAATGCCACAATTTGTTCTGCTGGTATAACTTGTTTTAAGTTTTCAATGACTTTGCGTCCCAGTTGACCGGTAGCTCCGGTTATACCTATTTTTATATTGCTCATTTTATTAATAATTTAATAGTTATTTATTATTGGTAGTTATCTATTTAGTTGCACTCGCCTTTTGTATTACAGCTTTCGCCTTCAGTTATCGTTAACTTAATAGCTGAATTATCTTTTTCCCATTCTTCAAATGATTTTTCAATAGTTGTCAATATATGATCGCTATCCTGCGCCCCAGAAATAGCATACTTTCTGTTAAACACAAAAAATGGAACACCTCTTACTCCTAAGTGATTTGCTTCATTGATGTCAAATTTAACTTCATCTGAAAACAAATTATTTTCTAAAGCCTGTTTGAGCAATAATTCATTCAGACCAATTTCTTTGCCGAGTGTAATTAATAAAGAAAAATCATCTATGTTTTCTCCATCAGTAAAATAGGATCGAAACAGTACTTCTTCTGCTTCATCTTGTTTTCCGTATTTTTTAGCAAAATGGATAAATCGATGAGCGTTAAAGGTATTTGCGAGTACTGTTTTGTCCATGTTGTATGTTAATCCATCCAACTGTGCTCTCTCTGTTACTTGTTGATTCATCATGCTTGCTTGTTGAGCATTGATTCCAAGATGTCTGGAGAGCCATTCCGTTGTATTCACATTTGGGTCGGTTTTTATATCAGGGTTTAGCTGAAAACTTTTCCATTCAACTTCAATCTTTTCCTTTTTGGAGAATTGTGTTAATGCTTTTTCAAATTTCCTTTTGCCAATATAGCAAAAGGGACACATTATATCACTCCATATTTCTATTTTCATGTTTTTGTGTTTGTTTAACGGACTTAATATCGATCGTAATAAGTGTTATTAGATGTTTAAGAAAAAATAGTACCAACAATAATATAGTTACTTCTGATAAACATGCTAATATATTATACAATAGTCACTGCGATTACCTATATATTTCTAATAACTAAGCTTAACTAAAACTGAGAAAGTTTTTTAAATAACTTCTTTTATAGCAAGCATATAATTGATTTTATTATTTAATCATAAAGAAATAATTCATTCGTAAGCATATCTGAAACCTATAATTCAATATCGATAATTCAATACAAACGCCTATACGATTAACTATATTCTCATTGTAATAACTTTTGTCATACGAAGGTAACTATATATTGCTATACTTTTTATAGGACTATACAATTGTATAGTCCTATAATTTAGTTATATTTATTATTCCTGGATTTATGGTTGATACTTCATTAATTAATTTTAGATATGCCTTGGAATCCGGAAGTATATAATAAGTTTAGAGAAAATAGGGTCGAGCCTTTTTACAATTTGATTAATAATATTCATGGAAAGCCTGATGTGAATATACTCGATCTTGGTTGTGGAACAGGTGAATTAACTAAAATATTAGCAGATAAGTTTGATAGAAGTAAGGTTCTTGGTGTGGACACCTTCACTGACATGCTGGAGAAAGCGCCTGTTCAGAAAAACATTTCTTTTATTATCAATAGAAGAGCATTGGAATTATATGATAAATGGGATGTAATAGTAGCTAATGCCTCTTTGCAGTGGGTTAATGAGCACGACAATTTTTTTGAGAAAATGATCTCAAAACTTTTTGCTGGTGGTTAGATTGCTATTCAGCTTCCTTCCCAGAACGAAAATCTATTGAATCAAATTTTATATAAATTAGTTTATGAAACGCCTTGTTACAAAGTGTTAAATAACGCTATAAATATTCACCACTATCAATTTATTAATTACCTAATATTTTTTGTAAATCCTTTTGTTGCTGTTGATAATACCAGCGTGTGTAGTTGACTCATTTAACCGTTTTATTATTATGGCAATGTTTGCGTAAAACCTTACGCTAATAGAATTTATTCAGTATGTTTCCTATGTGTATTATTACTTTGAAATATATCAAATCAACGCCAGCCTAATCCCGGTGCGACATACTTTAAAATAGAAGACAGCACATGCACATTGTAATCAACTCCTAAGGTATTGGGTATTGTTAGAAGAATAGTATCTGCTTCCTGAATGGCCTCGTCCTTTGATAATTCTTCAATCAGTTCGTCAGGTTCAGCAGCATAACTTCTGCCGAAAATGGCACGCTTATCCTGTTCTATCATTCCTATTTTGTCAACTCTGTTAGCTTCCTGTCCAAATAGATAATGATCATCTTCGTTAACCAACGCGAAAATAGAACGACTCACAGAGACTCTTGGTTCGCGCTGGTGACCTGCTTTTTTCCATGCTTCTTTATACAGTCTTATTTGTTCAGCTTGTTGTACATGAAAAGGTTTAGCACTTTCATCCATTTTTAAGGTAGAGCTTTGAAGAAACATACCATTTTCTGCGGCCCAAACTGCTGTGGCATTAGACGCGGCTCCCCACCAGATACGTTCACGCAAACCCACTGAGTGAGGTTCTAAACGCAATAAGCCGGGTGGATTAGGAAACATAGGAAAAGGATTAGGTTGTGCAAATCCAATGCCTTTTAACTTGTCAAGGAATTCTAATGCTTTACGTCGACCCATATCTGCATCCGTTTCTCCTTCGGCCGTTTCATACCCAAAGTATCGCCATCCATCAATGACCTGTTCGGGCGAACCTCTGCTGATGCCTAATTGCAATCTGCCTTCCGAAATTAAATCAGCTGCTCCGGCATCTTCCACCATATACAACGGATTTTCATAACGCATATCAATTACACCTGTTCCGATTTCTATTTTATTGGTTTTCGCACCTATGGCTGCAAGCAAAGGAAATGGTGAGGCCAGCTGAGCAGCAAAATGATGTACCCTGAAATAGGCGCCATCCAATCCAATTTCTTCAGCTGCGACAGCCAGATCAATTGACTGAAGCAATGTGTCGCTGGCGGAACGTGTTTTATAGGCAGGGTGATTCGACCAGTGCCCAAACGATAAAAATCCTATTTTCTTCATAAGCTTTCTTTCAACTGAAATGTAGCATATTATATTGTATTTTCAATATTCCCTTGCTGGTCTGTCTATTTTCACCAGTCAGACTTCTATTTGTCATGTTATTAAATTCTTTTCCTGTTCTTCAATCTATAGTATTTACAGTCACTGAACACATGATTTTGTTATGGCAACGAATTTTATACCATTAACATATTCTTTGTTATTATTATCCTTATAATAATAAAAGCAGTAGTGTTGGATTGCTTACCACATAACTGGATTGTTTATCATGGGAAAGAGGTTGTAGTGATAGTGGTATACGAGTTGTATGAGAGGTTTTTAATATCAGTAATTTTTTGGTTGAGGTATCGGGTCTTTTTGTTAATTTTTCTGATTGATACGAATGATTAGATTATTCTTTGAATAGGAAGCCAATATCTAATCTTTAGGGAAAATTGTGTAAATATCACTGATGTATTATCAAAGCAAAATAAAAAAGTATGACAGAGTTTTGGGAAAAGAATTTTTTAGAAAAGCAGGAAATGTGGGGATTGACGCCTGCAAAATCTGCTATAGTAACTGCAGATGCATTTTTAAATAATAAATTTAAAAATATTCTTATTCCCGGCGTTGGTTATGGAAGAAATGCACAGGTATTTATCAGTAAAGGAATGGAGGTGACGGGTATTGAAATTTCACATACAGCTATTGATCTGGCGGAAAAACATTATGGAAAATCTTTACAAATTCACCATGGATCGGTTACTGATATGCCGTTTGATAATAATCTTTATGATGGTATTTTTTGTTATGGATTAATTCATTTATTAGGTGAGGATGAAAGAACTAAACTTATTGCCGACTGCTACCGTCAGCTAGCTGAAAATGGATTAATGGTTTTCACTGCTATTACCCAACAGGCACAAACTTATGGTCAGGGAATATTGATCAGCAAAAACCGGTTTGAACAATTCGGAGGAGTAAAAATATTCTTCTACGATGAAAATGCTATTAGGGAGGAATTTGGTGCTTATGGTTTACTTCAAACTGAAGAGATAAAAGAAAATTATCCTTTCTATTTAATCCAGTGCAGGAAGCAGAAGTTTATTTGATAGGAAGCCTTTTGTTACAGGCCTAAAAGGATATTCTTAACTCATATGATGAACAGTATTTAAAAGTGAATTTTCAGGGGGTACATTTTCATTCTTTTGCTCATGAGGTAAATGGGAAGTTGTTTTGGGGTTATTAACGAAATATTGTTTTAATCAGATTCAGGATATTATCAGGAAAGCTTAATATTCATAGTTTAATAAGTATCCTAATTTTTCCGTTCATACATTTTGTCCCGTCTTTTAACAATTCTAATTTAATGTATGATACGAATTGTTATATATGCTTTGTTTGTATATTTGAGTCTATTATCCCTTCCGCTGAAACTCCTATTAACAGGCTTTTTATTAACTATATAAACTTAAACCTATGGTTCAACCCCCAGATTAGAATTACATATCACGATATAAGACTTTTCAAAAGATTTCAGAGAAAGGTCGGGTTAAGTCCATAAGAACAGTCATCTTTTATAGCATTTAGCAATATGTATTCCAGTGATACTTTGATCTGCTGATGAACGTTGATTATGTTTTGCGTAGTCGCTATGCTTAATATAAAATAATATGTTCGTTAGGATTATGCAGATCAAACTTGGAGTATTGCGTTTGGTGCATAACAACAATGTTGGCTGATTTTAATTTTGCATGCATTTTATGCTTGTCACCGGACTTGTATTTATACAGTTTTTGTACATCTGCTACTGTATGAATAGGGGATTCTTTGTGATTAGTTGAGACCTGTGCAGATATTGTGAAATCAGAGATGACCAGACTGTGGAATGGCTTCGCTATGTCTGTATATCTGTATGCTGAAGTGTTGTTGATGAATAATTTGTTCGGATAAATATGTACAGATGCATTGAACATACTGTATATGTTTATGTTTTTTATTCCCGATGTGGCTGATAACTGCAGCATAACGTTGATAGGTGATCGTGTTTTTTCTTCATCTAATTAGCAGCAAATTCTTTGCCAATTCGATGATTTGGATACTTAATCAAATAATATTTTTAAGATCCGATTCATGATTGGGTATAAGTACACTTTAGTGAATAGTTCATTTTTATAACATAAGCTTCAATGCTTTTTAATTCTCTTGAATTTTCGATTTTTTTTGTAGTGATTACTACATTGTATTTTCTGTTTCCTCATCGATTCAGGTGGTTACTTCTGCTAGTTGGCAGTAGTTATTTTTATATGGCTTTTGTGCCTATCTACATTCTCATACTTGGTTTTAGTATTACAGTAGACTATATATTGGCTATCAATATCGAAAAATCGGAAGGACGCAAACGCAAGCTTTTTCTGATCATGAGCCTATGTATTAATATAGGAATACTGGCAGTATTTAAGTATTACAATTTTTTTATAGAAAATATCAACTTTCTTTTTCAGGCAGCTGATTTTCATACTGCCCTTCCTTATTTAAGCATATTGTTTCCTATAGGATTGTCTTTTCACACCTTCCAGTCGATGGGCTATATAATCGAAGTGTACAGGCGGAATTATACAGCCGAAAAGCATTTTGGAATTTATGCTTTGTATGTCATGTTTTATCCGCAGCTTGTCGCTGGTCCTATAGAGCGGGTGCAGCATATGCTACACCAGTTTAAGCAGGTACATCACTTCGAATATAACAGGGTGGTCAGCGGGTTACAACTAATGGCCTGGGGGTTGTTTAAGAAAGCGGTAATAGCAGATCGTCTGTCCATTGTGGTAGACCGAGTGTATGATCATCCAGAGCATTTTAATAGTCTCTGGTTTTTGATCGCTACACTTTTCTTTTGTTACCAGATATTCTGCGATTTTTCAGGCTATACTGATATGGCCAGAGGAGCAGCAAGAGTGATGGGTTTTACGTTGAGTAAAAACTTTAACCAACCCTATCACGCCAGAACTATTGCTGATTTTTGGTCGAGATGGCATATTTCATTATCTACATGGTTCCGCGACTATTTATATATACCACTTGGAGGTAATCGTGTTGCTGTGCCCAGATGGTATTTAAATCTATTTATTGTATTTATGGTTAGCGGACTATGGCATGGGGCGAATTGGACGTTCATCGTTTGGGGTGCTCTGCATGGATTTTATCTTGTGTTTGGTTTGGCCACCCGTACTTTCAGAGAAAGGTTGAATGCCCGACTGGGCATTTCTCAGGAATCTGGTATTCATATTATCACTACTTTCTCTTTGGTAGCTTTCGCATGGATATTTTTCAGAGCTAACAGTATTGATGATGCATTATATATTGTAAAACATCTTGTGACAGGTTTGCCCGAGGCTATCCTCAATTACAAAACCTCTTTTAGCGATGTTAGCGGTATGAGGATGTCCGAAGTGCTTACATCATTAGGTTTGATTGCATTTCTTGAATTTATCCATACGATTCAAAGACATGTGGATATTTCGCGTTGGTTAAATACAACGATAAGGTTGGTAAGGTGGAGTATATATGTAGCCTGCATTTTGATTATTCTTTTTTATGGAGTGTTTAGTGATAAACAATTTATTTATTTCCAATTTTAATTTTTTTTATGACTAGCAACATTTGTAGGTTCTTGCTCAATCTGTTTTTTATTTCAGCAATAGTTGTATTGATTATTACAGTGGGTTTTTTCAGTACAGTAGACCAGACAAGTGTAACTTATGCACTTCGTCATAAACACCAATTACTTCAGGAATTTGACAAGCCTCGTATTGTTTTTGTTGGCGGCTCTAATATACGGTACAGTTTGGTCAGCCCGATGGTAAAAGATTCTCTCAATATAAATCCTATTAATACAGGTATATTCGCCGGTTTTGGTTTAAAATTCATTATAGACGATATAAAACCTTATCTCAAAAAAGGTGATATGGTTGTTTTGGCCACAGAGTATCATCAGTTTTATGGCAAATCTATGTGGGGTAATGATCAGCTTGCTCAGGCAATCAATATATGTCCGGAGAATATTAGATTTATGAACTGGCAGCAAATAATTACATTGATCAGAACTATCCCCAGGACAAATCTTGGCAAAATAAAGGCAACTGTAAAGCATGCTATATTTAATGTCGGACCTGATATCAAACCATATGAGCGGTTCGATGGTATAAATTATTACGGTGACACTTATGTGCATTGGTCAGAACCCAGTCAGTATTGGGTACCTGATACACTTAGCGGAAATTTTAATAAAGATGCTTTGCGGATCATTGAGGAATTGAACGATTATGTAACGAATACATTGGAGGGTAAACTCCTGATTACTTTTCCCTCTTACCCGGTATGTGGTTATCGTATAAACAGAGCGGCCATCACAGGGGTAGAAGAAGCGCTTAAACAACAAGAGGCTCCGGTACTGGGAACAGCACTTGATTATATTTTTGAAGATTCACTGTTTTTTAATTCGTCGTATCATTTGGGTAAGGAGGGAGCTGTATTAAGAACCAATAAGCTTATTCAGGATATTAAAGAGTGGAGTGTTGGAAATGCTGACCGGAAGAATATGAGAGAATGAATTAGTGAATGGTATTGATGATCCGCTATTGTGAAATAAACAATAATAGAAAAAATGAATAATCCTGTTGGATCGTAGAATACGGCAGATAGCAGGACTTCATGTATTCCCGATATTAAAAATCGGTTAAATGTAACTTTATTTATATATTATTAAAATAATCCTGTAGTGAAATCTTCCACTACATGCAGAATACAATAAACTTTAAAACTATTGCAAGACAACAATGGGTATTACTTTTGTTTCGCTTTAAACCGCTGGATATATTTTAATATTGCTTCACGGTGTCGGCTATCCGTAACCCATTGGGGTAAACGACTGGCTAAACTGTTATTCAGCATGGGTAATCCGTTTCTGCTGCGAAGTTTGTCCGCAACAAACCGTTCTATTACTTCAAGATGTTCTTCGTTATAAGCCCAGAGTAGTCCCCATGGGGTTTCTATCTGATACCATGCTGCCAACCTGAAATAAGGATCACAAGGTGCATTCATATACAACACTCTTGTTTTTACTGGTATACCCCGACTGTTAATAAATGCGGTGTGCTCAGGTGTATCCGTATACCGGATAGAATGACCACAGGAAGTACAGGAGAAGCGTACGGCGGAGGCATATTCCGCTACCAGTTTTTCCGGTTCAGCACCCAATACCCATGCACACTTTGAACAGGATGGACAAACGACCGCCACACGATAAGTAAAATCAGTATTTCTGCACTGCCAAGGATTTCTTTCGGTCATATTAAAAAATAATTTCTCCTTTCCTGTTAATGAAAAAAGTCTGCTTATACCCTTCAAAATAGGCCTGCCACATTTCATCCTCGAAAGGGTAAAGTGATGTAAACACTGGAGGCACTACTATTTCGCCCGCAGTATTGATCATGCCATAGGAATTCATCGACACATCGTACCGCACAACAGCCTGACCGAAGTTGAAAGGGGTTTCTGCATAAATATTTTCTCTTTTAATCACCGGTTCGCCTGATGCTGCATAATAGTAATTATTATCTATCTGGATAATCCCTTCCCTGGAAACCCAGGTAGCGTAAGTGTTTTCCCGGTTTACTAATATCTTTCCACGCCCGTCAATAGCTAGATAGCCTCCATATTCACTTGGCATTTGTACGGAAGCATACCACCCCTCCCAAAAGGAAGTGGCATCTTTATAATTGAATGGGATGACTGTTTTTCCTTCCGGGTTGATATAGCCCCATTTGCCGGTTGTTTTATCCTGCACTGGTGCAAGTCCTATTTTACTTCCGTAACTATCAGCATCACTATATTTGAATGGAATCACTTCCTTTCCCTGTGCATCTATAAATCCCCACATACCATCTTTTTTGGCGGCTCTTCTTCCCTGCATCAGATAGCTCGATATTTCATCATATATATAGGGCGTTAATGGCTGGAATTTGCTATCCTGCATACCTGTCTTACCGTCTTTTCGCATGATAAACATACCATCTGTGGTTCCTTGGATCGCCTCGAACGTCTCGGTTAAAACGGGTTTATTGCGCAGATCAGTTAGCGTATACATTTCACCGTTACTAACTGCATATAATGAACTGTTTACTCTTTCTATCTTTTTATAGGCCAGCGGAATGATGAACTTGCCTTTAGTGTTCACCACGCCGTATTTTCCGTCTTTCAACACCTTAGCCGTACCATCTTTCATATACTGTCCCCATAGCTGTTCATAGGTAGCCTGAACAACCTCCTTACCGCCTTTATCTACAAAGCCCCATTTGCCCAGGTAGCGAAATGCAGCTAGGCCGTTTCGGAAAGCTGTATCCGGAATTTTACGCGCAATGGCGGCTATCGATGCTTTTCTGGATTTGGCTGATTCGGACTTTCGCCTGATTTCTTCTTGTTGCCAGTTTTTGACAGCAATGGCAAAGCGACTTTTTGCAGCGGCAATCTCCCGCATGTCAGACCTTTTCAACCGCACTGATCTTTCGATCTTCTTCTCGTCAATCGGCGAATTATCCAGTTTCCGGAATGCTATCTGTTTCTGTACTTCCCTTTTTACCGCTGCTTCTTCTATTTCCAGTTCCCGTAACCTTGCTGCTTCCCTTGCAGCATTGGCCCGGCGTTTTGCCTCTTCTCTTTTCCGCCATCTTTCTTCATCTTCCCGTTGCATCCGCTCCAGATTTCGTCGACGTTCTTCATTTTTCCTGCGTGCGCTTTCTTCAAAATCTGCCTGCATTGTCTGCAACGTACGTTGCGTTTCATTATTCTGCAGATGACGGATACGATTAGATACGGGATCGTAGGGATTAGTAGGATTGTGATAATATTGTCTTAAAGTGGCCAGTTCCTGTTTTTCCTCCCGGACTTTCATAGCATCACGCTGCCTGATTTCCTCTTGCTTCATAGCCAGTGCAGCTTCTGGATTTTTCTCATACATTTCAAACCATGTAATACCAATCTTACTTTCCGAAGTTTCCTTTAAATTGTTTTTTTGTGACGAAGTACTTCTTGCTGAACTATTATCAGACTTCTCCTCTGTTATATTTGTACTAGAGTTATCGATCTTTTTATTTTTTTCAGTTTTAGCAGTAGCTGCGGTTTTTTCCTTATCAGCAGCAGCTTTTTCTAATAGTGCCGTGATGCGACTTTCCAAGCCACCGAGATAAATGTCCACCACATTAAAATGATCGATCTTACCGCGATTTATCCAAAAGTCCTCGCCTCCTGAAAGCCCTTCGCCAACAATACTGCCTTTACCGTCACGGGTTTTTAACCATGCCAGATCTTCTTTTGAAAAAGGAGGAAATTCAGGTAGGGAAGTGCTTTTTCCGGCTAATGTAAATCTGAACTTCTCAGAGGTCTTCACATAACCGGTAATCGGAAAAATCAATCCTCTTGCTTCAATCTCTGCGCTGGCGTCTTCTACTGTATAGGGGAATGTAATGCCGTTGTTCCTCAGAATTATAAATGCATCTGATGAATTCGTTCTCAAATCAAGCACCTTAATAGATACCAAACGGGTTTTAAAATACGGCTCTACATTGTAGCTCAGCGCATGCTCAAACACCACTTCGCACTTGTAACCATTCTTATTGAAGGAGAGTCTTTTCGTTATTTTATCCTGTGCAAAAATCAGCTGGAAGGATAACATACATAGTAGAGAAAATAATAAAGTATTTAGTTTCATAAGTTCATGTACAGAGAAAAAGTGAATGCCTGTTGTTTCTCTAAGCGAGAAATTAGCTGGTAAGATATGAACTTTTTTTTCGGAATCGAAGCCCACCAATCGGAATAGGAGTACACTAACTTTTACCATTAAGTAAAGAATGTATATTGCTATTAGGATTATAGTCCGATTATGATTATTAATGGCCCTGAAAAATCACAACCTCAGATGCTGGCTACAATTAGTTCATCTTTGGGAACAAAAAAAAGATTCTGCAAAACAATTAATTTAACAACCAGCTTAATTACATAAAATATGTCAGTAAGCTGTGGGATTTATTGTCTGCCACATTATTGATTTCTTATATTCTGCTACGTTATAAAAGCTGCTTATGGAAAATAATCCTAGTTTTTCTGTTTATTGGCAATTTTATAGAATTGTTCTTTGTGTATTCTGTAGCCGTTCGTATTCATCATATAGGTCATAACAAATTGATTGGTCAGATAGATATCGCCCACTATTCAATTGCTCTTTAAAATATTTATAATGATCATCATAAACATTGCCGAATATTTCTGCCCAGGCATTATCTTGTAATTCAGTTAGCACTATGTCTTTTACGGTCATTAGAATAAAAATATGTTGACCGGCTTCATCTTCAATCTCATCTTTCCATACAACCACACCTATTTCAATGTTCTCGTTATCAATAGAAATAATTTGTTCATAAAGATATTCATTGATAACAGGCGGTTCAATAGCTTGAATATTTCCTTCTTCGCTAACCTTGTTGAAGGTTAAACTGGATATTTTAAAATCAAGCTGAATGGGGAAGACAAGTTGGCTTTGTCGAATATCTACTTTTTTCTTGTCGACAATTACTTCTGAAAAGACCTGAGTGGTAAAGTCGTTGAGGGTGATTGAAAAATGATACACATTTACTTTAAGTAGTGATGGAAATAATCCGGAAGGTATACAAGTTGTCTGGCGAAGTAATAAGTCAATCCTTCTGAATATGTATTGGTGAATTGGCAAAATGATCGTGAAGGATGAGCAACATAGTAAAGGTAAAAGCGACAGCCACCAACAAAGTGGATAAGTTAATTAATTCAAAATGTATTTAATAATCGGTTGAATTGGTAAACGAATATACCGGGTAACAATAACGCTGTATAAAATTTAGCTGTTAAAGTCGTAGTAATTCACTTAATAATATTAATTTTAGGGAATTTATACATATTATATATTTTTAATAAGTTAGAATGAGAAATTTTATTGTATTATGTCTTCTCTTTGGTTGCTCCACTGGTTATTCGCCAAAAAAATGGTTGCTCGAAACAGATGATACGAAAATTTTGCTGGATACCAATACATCGGGCCAACTTGTGTTTAGTAACATAGCAAATACTAAGAATGATTTTAACTGGGTTTCATCATCTTCGCCCGTTCCTTTCATCAGTAATGTTGCTGTTGATGGTAAAAATTATACAACGAAATGGATATATAAATCAGTAACCCACACTGAACATGGTATTGTTTTTGAATTTACAAATCAATATCCTGCGATTGAATTAACGGCAATATTTGAAGCTCATAAGGGCCGGGGACCAGTAAGATATAGTATGACATTAAAAAATATTTCCGAAACACCCGTTACAATATATAATGCTGAAAGCGTTGAACTAAATATTCCCAATGAAAAAAATGAGAATTTTATTACTTATATAAATGATGATGCAAGTCTCCCGGATTCTATTGGAGTCTATCGTGAATTACTGGAAACAAATTATAAAAAAACATTGGCAGTATCTGAATACCATGACTGGATACCATTCGTGGCTGTTGATGCCGGTAATCAATACGGAATGTATATCGGCTGGGAATGGAGTATTGGAAGGATAAGCATCAACGATAGCCTTTCGACTATTAAAATAAAAGCAGGCATATCAGATGATTTCAGAACCGATATCGCAGCAGGAGAAACATTTTATGTACCGCCAGCATTTATTGGCGCTTATCATGGAGATTTTGATGAATGTGGAAATAGCCTGAGAAAATATTTGTTCAATCACTCAATGCCTGAACTGATACGAAAAGATACCAGTTACCCAAAACTTGAATGGAATGCTTTTGCACCCACAGGTAAAGACTTGGGCAGTTGGGATCCTGTTGAATCTAAGTATTATCCGTTTATTGATGATATTGCGCCTTTAGGTTTTGAAGAGGTGGTTATAGATATTGGATGGTGGAGCAGCTATGGCGATCCTGGAAATATTATTACTGACCCTATTGATTGGCCGACTGGGATGAAAGCAGCGGCGAAATACGCTCAGGATAGAAACATGCGATTCGGACTGTATAGCAATGAATCGGAAAATCTTACCAGCGATTCAGGATTTGCTGAAAAAATCAGGGACATTACTTATCTAATCAAAGAATTAGGTGCAGATTTTTATCGTTCCGATGCTACAGCTGGCCCTATCATTGCTGGCACTTATGGTAGTGATCAAAGAGCAAAATATAAAGAAGATGTTTCTTATTGGTCCATTTATAGTTTTTACA
>CAZQIQ010000009.1:63271-92901 GCA_964593835.1 uncultured Chitinophagaceae bacterium | reverse complement strand
GAACCTAATGTTTCTGTAGGGGACGATGTGGTTGTCATTGGATACGGCACCCAGAAGAGAGTAAATCTTACAGGCTCTGTTTCTTCTGTCAAATCTGAAGATATTACAAGAGCCCCTGTGCCCAGCACAACGCAGGCACTTGCAGGGCGATTACCGGGGCTTATTTCAAAACAGACGAGTGGGCAGCCGGGTTCCGATGGCGCAGCATTAAGTATCCGCGGTTTTGGTGGAGCATTGGTAATTGTAGATGGTATTGAGTCTAGTTTTAATGCAATCGATGCCAACCAGATAGAATCAATTTCTATTTTAAAAGACGGCTCTGCTTCCATTTACGGAGCGCGTGCCGGCAATGGTGTGATATTAGTGACTACCAAGCGAGGGAATAATCAGAAGCCCAGTATTATGCTTAATACTGCTTACACGCTTCAGGGGATTACTGCTATGCCTAAAATGGCAAGTTCAGGACAGTATTCAGAAATGGCAAGAGAAGAATGGATTCAGGCAGGAAAACCCGAGAACACCGCGCCTTACACTGAAGAGCAAATACAAAAATTTTATGAAGGTACAGACCCCCAGTATCCCAATACCGACTGGTTTGGTGAGTTGGTGAGAAGTTGGGCCCCCCAGCAACAACACAATCTTTCAATAAGGGGAGGAAGCGATAAAATTAAATATTTTGGTTTTCTGGGTTTTACAGATCAGCAAACCATGTTTAAAAAGAACGGGGGGAACTACAATCGGTATAACCTGCAGTCCAATATTGACGCTACAATCGTTGATGGACTCACCTTTCAATTGGATCTGGCCGCCATACTTGATAACAGTCTTTTTGGTTGGCGTGGCATGCATGCAGGTGCCAATTCCATATGGCAGGATCTCTGGCTCACCAAGCCTGTTTACCCCTCTTCTTTGCCCGATCCTACAAAATCTTCCTACGCTGATGGTGGAGGAACAGGAGGTGCTCATAATGTTATTGATTATAAAGCTTCGGGAACAACCCGGAATAATTCGCAGAACCTGAGAGGAGCAGCGTCCTTGAATTACAGAATCCCCGGTGTTGAAGGATTGTCGGCCAAGCTTTTTGCCAGCTATGTACTCGATTATAGTAAAGGCGCCCAGTTTACCAAACCCATTCAATTCTGGATTTACGATGTTTTAAGTAATACTTATACACTGAGAGGAGGGTTGGGAAGCGCTGCTCAATTGCGCCTGAATCAAAACCAGAGCCGCATGCTGACCACCCAGTTTTCATTGAATTACGACCGGCGGTTCGGCTCAAACCATCATTTAACAGTTATGGCATTATATGAAGGAATAGACTATAAAAATGAATGGATGAGCGCCGGCCGCGACGGCTTCCTCTCTCCCTCTATCGAGCAGTTGTTTGCTGGCAATAGTGGAACTGCAATAAATGGAGGGGCTGCCAGTGAAATGGGACGTTCAAGTTTTGTGGGCAGGCTCAATTATTCATTTAAAAACAAATATTTACTGGAAACGATACTCCGAGCGGATGCATCAGCCAAATTTCCACCCGAAAATCGCTGGGGGTATTTTCCCGCAGTTTCCCTGGGCTGGCGGATTTCCCAGGAAGGATTTATGCAGAAAATGTCGGCATTGGATGACTTAAAATTCAGGGTAAGCTACGGTAGCTCGGGAAATGATGGCGTAGGGAACTTTCAGTATTTATCAGGTTATGCCGTTGATATGAATTACCTCATCAACAACGTAGTAAGACAAGGTATTGTTTCTACAGGGATGGCCAATCCTAATTTAACCTGGGAAGAGATTAAAATATACAATGCCGGATTCGACTGGTCTATATTAAGGAGAAAACTGTACGGAACCGCGGAAGTATTCTATCGTACACGCACAGGTATTCCAGCCACACGGATTACTACTTTACCAAACACTTTCGGCGCTTCACTTCCTCCCGAAAATCTAAACAGCATCAATAACCGAGGTTTTGAACTGGTGCTCGGAACTGTAGGAAATGCAGGAGATTTCACCTACGATATCAGTGGTAATATTGCATGGGCCCGGGCGAAGTGGAACCACTATGAAGAGCCGGAATACACCGATCCAGACGAAATCTACATCAATAAAATGTCCGGCGAGTGGACAGATCGTCGACTGATGTATCAGTCAAACGGCCTATTTACCTCTCAGCGAGAGATTGATGATTTACCCTTTGATCAGGATTTGCAGGGAAATACCACGCTGCGTCCCGGAGATATCCGGTATGTCGATGTAAATGGAGATGGCAAACTGGACTGGCGCGATCAGGTTAAAGTTCCGGGTAACACACCACTATGGACTTTTGGAATGAATTTCAATCTGAAATTTAAAAACTTCGACTTGTCTGCTTTGTTACAGGGTGCCTTCGGATATTATACGAACGTAGTGCTGGCTGGAGGAATTGTTTCGGAAAAAACATACAATTTGAGGTGGACAGAGGAGAACAATGACCCCAATGCACTGATCCCGAGACTAGGGGGATCTTTGTTAAATTCAAATACCTCCGACTACCGGTTGAAGAAATCAGGATATATGCGATTAAAGGTAGTATCGTTAGGTTATAATCTTCCAGAACATTTGATAAGGAAAGTGCGTCTGCAGAGAGCTCGCCTGTATGTAGCCGGGGTTAACTTATTGACCTTTGACAAACTGAACAAATATGGAGTTGACCCCGAAATGCCGGATGGCATGGGTGGGTTTTATTATCCCCAGCAACGGACTATGAGTTTTGGTTTAAATCTTTCCTTCTAAGGTCAACTGTAAAATTAAAAAATAATGAAAAATATAGCCATATATATAGTAATGGGAACGATGCTATTGGTTTCGTGTTCCAAAATTCTGGATAAAGTGCCGTTGGATATGATATCTGACGAATCAGTATGGAAAGATGAAGCGCTTACGGAAGCCTACCTGGTTGAAGTATATGCCAAGATGACCTATTTCGCTAATGAAAGTAAGGGCAGTGTATGGGAAGGAGATGCATGGTTTCCATGCTTTACCAATAATGAAATGTCAGATGAAGCACAGGCTAAATGGGGAGCAGACGGATACACCTATAAGTTCGGAAATCTCCAGATTGGTGGAGGATTGATGGAATGGTGGGGATATGTGCCTATTCGCGATATCAACATTTTCCTGGAAAGACTGCCTAATACTCCACTAAGCGATGAACTGAAGGCAACGCGGGCAGCAGAAGCCCGCTTCCTAAGGGCGTTTTCCTATTTTGCCATGGTGAAACGTTATGGCGGCGTTCCGCTGATTACCAAAGTACAGGCTTTGGAAGATTCGGAGGAAGAATTGTATCCTGCAAGAAATAAAGAAGAAGAAGTATATGATTTTATCCTTCGGGAACTGGATGAAATAGTGAACGATCTGCCTGATCCTTCTGTAGCAGAAGATGGACGATCAGGCAAATCCGCTGCACTGGCCCTTAAGAGCCGGGTAGCCCTTTATGCAGCAAGTATTGCTCAGTTTGGAGAGGTGCAATTAAACGGATTAGTGGGTATTCCTGCAGACAAATCCCAGGCGTATTACCAAGCAGCATACGACGCTGCCGACCAGATCATCAAAAGCGGCTGGCACCACCTCTATAACCAGGATGCAGATAAAGTGACCAATTTTAAAAATATTTTTCTCAATGAAGGAAACAGTGAAGTCATTTTTGTAAAACCCCATAATGAAGTAAATGGTCTCGCCGGAGGCAACGGCTGGGCTTTAGATTTCCTGCAATGTCCTGCTCCGCAAGGATGGGGGGCAGGCAATACCACTGCTCCTTATCTTGAAATGGTGGAAGCGTTTGAATACACCGATGGAAGGCCAGGAAAATTAGATTATACTGCTATTCAGCAGGGACTATGGACAACGGAAGATCTGTGGAAAGATAAAGATCCTCGTTTTTTCGCTACTATCTATACACAAAATACGCCCTGGAAGGGAGGCTTTGTAGATTTCCACCGGGGTATTCTTAAACCTGACGGAAGCATTCAACTGGAAGATTCTTATAATAATGTTCTGGCGAATGGAACAAATGCGGGAGGTTCGGGTTTTGGTGTAATGAAATACCTGGATGAGGCGAAAGATAATATGGCTGGAACCAACAGTGGATGGGCTACTTCCTGGCAGGATTGGGTAATATTCAGGTATGCCGAAGTATTGCTCAACTATGCAGAGGCCGCTTTTGAATTGGGCAAACCGGAAGATGCATTAACTGCAGTGAATCTAATTAGAGCCCGGGCCGGAATAGCTGCGCTTGGTTCCGTTGACAGGCAAAAAATACGTAATGAACGTAAAGTAGAACTGGCTTTCGAAGGCCACCGGTACTGGGATTTGCGTCGCTGGAGAACAGCCGCAACTGAGCTGTCACGTCATTTTTCAGGACTACAGTTTGTGCTTGACTATAACAGCCATATTGCCGGAGAGAAAAAGTACAAACTCTTGATCATTGAAAAGTTAGATGGTGCAGTAGCTCCGTTATTCCGTGAATACAACTATTATTTTCCCATCACCATGGCGAGAACTTCCAATAATACCAACCTGGTAGAAAATCCGGGATATCAGTGATTTTAATCTGCTGATTAGCATGAAGCATATTCCAATGCTATTGGGCCTATTGCGCAATATGCTTCATTGTTTTATTCTCAATTGGTCACTTTTTAAACGAGTTGCTGTGAAATATTCCATTTTTTTTATTGCAAGCTTATTTCTATTCTGTTTTGACCTGCTTGCTCAGGAAAAGATCAATATCAAAAGAAATAGTTTCCAGTCAGATCAGCCATTAATCCGGGCAAACCGACCTTTTCGTTTCAGTGTAGTAGTTGAAAATCCGGAAAAGCTGAAGTATGAATGTCGTTTAATCCTCCCTAACGACGGTAGCTGGCAGGGCAAACAAACGGTCACTGCACTACCGGGTCTGTCGCAAAACCATAGTTGGGAAGTACAATGCCGTGAGGAAGGACAGAAAGATTTTGTGGTAGAAGTACTGTTTGAAGGGAAAGTATTTTCAAGATCAACGATCAACCAGGTGGTACTACCCTTCCGAAAAGTTGAAAAGCAGGCGTATATTCCAGAACCCAAACCCGCTAAAACAGACATACTGATAGGCGCACACAATTGCCCGTTATGGGAGACTGGTCGACACGAACTTTGGAATCAGGTAGTACATAAACATCAGGAGCGAACACCTGCTCTGGGAATCTATTCGCAGGATAATCCCGAAATAGCCGACTGGGAAACGAAATGGGCTCTTGAACATGGAGTTTCATTTTTTATCTATTGCTGGTATCGTACCAGCCAGAACGGTCCTATCACAACACAATTTGAAAAAAGTGTTTTTGATGACGCACTCTTTAAGTCGAAGTATGGTGATCAAATGAAGTTTACCATTATGTGGGAAAATCAAACCAAAGGTACATCCGGTATTACCGACGAGAATGACCTGATGGAAAACCTGATGCCTTACTGGATTGAGAAGTTTTTCAAAAGAGATAATTACCTCAAAATTGATAACAAGCCGGTGCTCTATGTCTATCGGCCGCTCTTTATTTCTGATGATCTGGGGAGTGATGAAAAAGCAAAAGCAGCACTCAACAAAATGCGGGAAGCTTGTAAAAAAGCAGGTTTTGATGGGTTGATTATTATGGGGGAAGAACGCGGATTTAATCCGGAGGCACTTACTCGTTTTAAAGCTATGGGACTTGATTACACCTTCCAATACTGCTGGTATGTACCTAACAGTCCTTCTCCCGAAGTGGCTATCGAGAGCCAGATGGAACAAATCAGGAAGATGCATACGCTGCGTGATGTAATTCCGCAAGTTATTACCCTCTCCCAGGCATGGAGTGGATGGTCGGACGAAGGAAGCATGTGGAAACTTCCTCCCAAGGACTTTGAAGTGTTGCTCCGCAAAGGCAAGGCGTTTATAGAAAACAATTTCTCTAAAGATGAGTTGGGCAGCAAAATGATCATTCTGGATAACTGGAACGAATGGAGCGAAGGGCATTACCTAGCGCCCTACCGGGAGTATGGTTTTGGCTATCTGGATGCCATCCGGAGAGTATTCTCCAAAGAATTGGATAAACACGATGACCTTATACCGGAAGATATAGGGAAAAGCCCCTACAATTTACCGAAAGAGCTTTTTGAGGCAAAAGAACAAAAGAAATAGTATTTGTTGTCCCAACGTAATCAACAACAATGTAGCTGGCCGAAATCACATAATCTATAGAACAAATCTCTTAATACATAATTAAAGATATACTGATGAATAAAATGCTTTTTGCTCCTTTATTAATGCTGGTGGTTTTAGCAGATGCAAGCGCCCAAAAGAAATACGACGTAGCTGCATTTATATGGCCTTCCTATCACACAGACGATCGTTCAAAAATATTCTGGCCTGAGGGTATTGGGGAGTGGCAAACCGTTAGGTCAAATAAACCCAAGTTTCCTGAACATACACAACCTCGTTACCCATTGTGGGGATACGTGAACGAGGCTGATCCCTATGTAATGGAAATGCAGATAGCTGCGGCGGTCCGCCACGGGGTGAACGTTTTCATATACGATTGGTATTGGTACGATGATATGCCTTTTCTGGAAGGCTGTTTGAACGATGGCTTCCTCAAAGCGGCGAATAATAAGGAAATGAAGTTTTATCTGATGTGGGCCAATCACGATGTAAACATGACCTGGGACAAACGCCTGGCCGGGCAGCCTAATAACAGTCTTATCTGGAAAGGCGGTGTTGGTCGTAAAGAATTTGAAAACCTCTGCAGGCGCGCTATAAAACAATATTTCGGCCAGCCCAACTATTATACAGTGGATGGCAAACCCAGCTTTATGATTTATGAAATGCAAACTTTTATTGATGGTATGGGTGGACTGAAGGAAGCAAAAGCAGCACTGGACTGGTTTCGGGCTGAAGTGAAAAAAGCTGGCTTCAAGGGTTTGGATTTGCAACTCACTTTACGCAATGATATGCAAGGCAATGTTACCGGCATTGCAGGAGATAACATAGGCACGCAGCGCAATATTATTAATGCCCTGCAGTTTGACGGAGCCACTCATTACCAGTATGTTCATTTCCTTGACATCGATCGTGACTATCTGGAAATACAATCAGATGCCGTAAAGGAGTGGGAAAAGGTTAATAAAGAACTATCGATCCCCTACTACCCTCACGTATCCGTCGGCTGGGATAACAATCCCCGATTCGAAATGAAGGTGGGAGGAATTGTTAAAAATAATACCCCTGAAAATTTCGAAAAAGCACTCCGTGATGCAAAAGCTTACGTAGACGAACACCCGAAGCAAGCGCCACTGATTACGATTAACAGCTGGAACGAGTGGACGGAGACAAGTTATCTGCAGCCCTGCTCTATGTTTGGTTATGGCTACCTGGAAGCGGTGAAAAAAGTATTCAAGCCATAATGAAAGCTGCTGATTGGATGTACTAAACAGGAATATTCGGCGGAAATAGCGCTAAGGAAAATTCAATGAAATCATATACATAATCCCCTCGATAAAAATGGCTGTTGTTTGACCAACAGATTCAGGTATACTATTATTTACTCTTAAACGATTGACATGAAAAACATTTACACGCAAATAAGCACACGATTCACATTGGCTGCTCACAAAGCACTCATGATTGTTTTATTTGGCTTCCTTTCTATTTATAGCGTTAATGCAGCCGATTATACAGTAGAGCGATGGCGCGTGGTAGAAATCACCTTAACAAGTGCTATATCGTATACAGATCCGTTTAATGACGTGGATGTTACGGCTACTTTCACAGGCCCGGGAGGAGCCACAATAGTACGTCCGGCTTTTTGGGATGGGGGTACCACCTGGAAGGTGAGGTTTGCGCCAACACTTGTTGGTAACTGGACAATGACAACTTCTTGTACAAGTCCTACGAACAGTGGGCTTCATAATATTTCCAAAACCATTGAATGTAATGCCTATTCAGGGAGCCTGGAAATTTATCAACGGGGTTTTATTAAGTCTCATGAAAGTGGTAGATATTTTACTTATGCAGATGGCACTCCTTTCTTTTACCTGGGTGATACGCATTGGCTGTTTATCCATGAGCGTTTTACCACCTCTAATGTCACCGGAGTAGCTTCTCAATTCAAGTATACTTTGGATAAGAGAGTTACACAGGGGTTTACGGTATATCAGACAGAGGCTATTCAACATCCACACGGAGGCACTCACTCCGGTCCCGATGAAGAGCCTCATTCTAATTTCAGAGATGGGTTTAGTGCAGCGGATTTGCCGGGGTTTCATAATATCGATAGAAAGTTTAAGTATATCGCGGATAACGGACTTGTCAATGCTAATTCCTCCATCTGTTGGGTTACCGACCCTGCGGATCACCCCACTGTTTATACAGACAGTTATATGTACAAACTTAGCCGGTATTGGGTAGCGAGGTATGGCGCTTATCCGGTTCTGTGGACAATAGCCCAGGAATTGGACAAGGGCTTTTATGGGGTGTACAATAATACAAACATGAGCAAATGGTATAGTGTGGGAGAGGCTATCGAGGATCATGACGCCTATAACCATCCACTCTCTGCACATATGGAGAATACTTCGTCAACAGTAGCCTCCAATTCCTCATGGGGAAGCAAACCTTACCATAGCTGGTGGGCAGTTCAGGTGCAAAGTGATGTGTCTAATTTCACCCCTAAAGCCAAGGACTTCTGGAACTACACGCCGGCAAAACCTTCAGTGTTATACGAGGCTTTTTATGATGTATTTGACACCGATACAAAGGGGGCAAGAAGCCAGGGATATATAGCCTTTCAAAGTGGGATGTACGGTTATGGTTACGGTGCAAACGGAGTATGGAACGATCTATACGCGATAGGCGACTACGGGACGGCATTTTTAATGCCTGCCAGATACACGAATTGGTACGAGGGTGCTAATTTGCTCTCCGGCTCGCAAATGATCCACTTAAAAAACTTTTATTCAAGTGTGGAATGGTGGAAGTTGATTCCGCGATTTGACGATGCCAACTGGGCTTCGTTCAGTGCTCCGAACACTTCTTTACTGGCTACGGACGGACAGAAAAAATTTGTAGCTTATTTCTTCGGTACCGGCAATGGGACCGGAACATTAAAGAATCTATTGAACGGATACATTTATAATGCAAAATGGTACGATCCCAGAACAGGATCGTATACCAATATCGGAGATTTTACAACGTCGAATAATCAGTGGACAATCCCCACACGACCATCGGCTGATGATTATATATTACTGGTAGAATCAACTTCCGCAACGCGAGTGCTTAACAATAATCTCGCGTTAGGTAAAACGTATACCAGCTCTTCCAATTTCAACAGCGATCAGGCCGCGCTTAAAGCATTCGATGCCAATTACAGCACGAACTGGCAATCACAGGAGGGAACTTTTTCAAATCAATGGTTGACGGTGAATTTTGGGGATAGTACAAGGTTCAATGCGGTTGTTCTGGCCGAATATGGAGACCGGACTTCTGGGTTCAGAATAGAGTATTCAACAAACGGAACAACCTGGTCAACAGCCTACACCGGCACCAAAATCGGTTGGAATAGAGTCATATCTTTTTCGCCCGTTACCGCTAACTATGCAAGGTTGTATTTAACGTCCGGAACGCCACATCAGCCAATTGTTTATGAATTTCAGGTATACAACACAGAAGACACATCGTCTCAGGACCCCAATTTAGCTCTGTCCCGAACCTATTCAAGTTCTTCAAATTACAATAGTAGTCAGGTTGCCTCAAACGCGTTCGATGCTAATTATACCACCAATTGGCAACCTCAGGATGGAACTTTTGCCAACCAGTGGTTATCGGTAGATTTCGGATCAAATATCTCTTTTGATAAAGTTATTTTAAGAGAATACGCAAATAGAACCACGGGATTTAGGATCGAATATTCTTCTAACGGATCAACCTGGTCTACGGCACATACCGGCACTACGATCGGCGGTAACAAAACTCTAATATTCAACACAGTAACAGGTAGATATGCCAGGCTCTATTTTACCTCCGGTACCGGTGCCCAGCCGATCATTTATGAGTTCCAAATCTATAACACAAACAGTAACCTGGCATTAAACAGTGTTTACACCAGTTCCACCAACTGGGATGCCAGCCAAACTGCCGACAAAGCTTTTGATTCCAATATGGGCACAAACTGGCAGGCCCAGAATGGAACCTTTGCAAATCAGTGGTTGGCTATTAATTTCGGGCAGCCTATTACCTTTAATAAAGTCTTCTTAAGTGAATTTGGAAATAGAACAAGCAGTTTCAAAATCGAATATTCTGACAATGGAAATACCTGGCAGACCGCTTATAACGGCACAACAATTGGCTATACCAAAACAATAACTTTCGATCCTGTGACTGCGATCAACGCAAGAGTTCGTTTTATAGCCGGTACAGGTAGCGCTCCTATTATTTATGAATTTGGGATTTATGACTCAACTGCAAGTTCCTCAATGAGTGTTGTTCAAGAATATCCTGATGATCTTAAGACGTATGAGTTAAAGCAGGAACATTTTATATTATATCCTAATCCTGCCTATAACGAAGTTCGAGTAATGTATACTTCTGAAAAGAATAGGGACATATTCATTTCCATTTATAATAGTGAGGGCAAGCGTGTTATAGCAAGAAAAAAAAGTGTCGTTAAGGGCCAAAACTATGATCACATTGATGTTTCTGGTTTGTTAGCAGGTGTATATATTGTAAAAGTTGACGGGGATAAAAGCGCGGTTAGAAAGTTAATTATAAGAGAGTAGTAAATAATGATATTCCTTGCTGTCGAAGATGGGTATGTGTAATATCTAGATATTGATCCTAATGCTAACCTGTGCTATAAGCATATTCCGGAAAGACCTAACAGGCGCAAAACAAAAATTTATCGGTATGAATTATGGGATATGGGACGTGAAAGGGGTGACAGGTTCAGTCTCCATAAATTCATCCGTGTGCATTTCAAAATCATATTGACAGTTATAAGAATTCAACACTAAATAATTATCGTTTGGACGTTGAAATAATTCTATAAAATATATCAAGGAATAATTGTAAGCTTCCCCTGAGTTCGGCCGCATGCTTTAGAGTTGTCAATTTAAAGCAACAAACGAAAGGAATTAAAATTTATTCTTAAACATGCAACAATAGATAATTCTATATCCCAGAAAATATACTTTAGAAAAGTCTAGTATTTGGGATAGGGTCAATATCATTAAGCCTCTATTTAAACAGTGATTAAATTTCATTATCTCATTACAACAAAAAAGGACAGGCGTTTATAGACCTGTCTTTTTTTATTAAGATTTAGAAAAACTTCTAAAAAAACCATTCATCTCCTCGCTTTTGCTGCTCTCAATTCCAAAATTCGCATGCAAATATTTTGTAAATCGCTCCTGAATGTAACATTTAAATTTTCCTTTTTATAATATCTCACTGGTAGTGACTCACAACAGGCACAAAAGCAAACACAAAAAAGATTGATGAAATACAATCAAGTATCAACACACCTAGATTTTTCCCACACACCACCTCCTCACCTTTTTCTGTCTTTCATTTTAGCACATGGTTCTTCAGGAAGAGGGAGTATTATGAAAATATATCCTTACCTCTTATTCCTCTCTTGCAAATTAAATACTGTTCCTGAAGGATCTGTGATCCAATGCATATTTTGTGGAAGTTGTTCTAATTCATCGCAGGTTTGTACACCCTCTGATGCCAAATACTCAGTCGCTTCATTGATATCCGGAACAGTAAGCTGCAACCATGTTTCTGAGTGAGTATAATTGTCCACGCAGTCTAACCAAATAATATTGTTACCAAACTGCACTTCATGTGTTCGGGAAACTGTTGGATTATTTATCTTTTTTTCTTCGACTTTTAATTTTAAAATATCCCGGTAAAAAGCTACTGTCTTTTCATATTTACTTTTGGGGATTTTTATGGCAATGTTAATTCCAGCTTCAAAACTTATATTCATAATAGTATTTATTAGTTAATCGCATACTTCAACAACAAGCCTCTGCTATAGAGATAATTGACAAAATCATTTCAAATCGGTAAAATTCGTTATGCTCATAAAAACTCATCACTTTTCTATTGCAACTACTCATTTTATACCTGTGAATTAATTATTACCATCACTAATAGAGCCAATGAAATCAGTTAAGGTTCATAGTAAATATTTCATTAAATGTTGACCTCTTTGAAACATTGAAAAGCTTAGTAAATCAATTTATCAGTCAAAAGTATTAAAAAACAAACTGTAGTATGACAAAATCTGATTTTGCAAAAAAAGCTGAATAGTGAGTTTGTCTAATAATTTAATAATATAATCTGATAAAAACCGAGTTGAAAAACCCCTGACTAATATCTATCAGACAGGTTCTGTTTTATGAGAAATCAAATCCAAAACAACTTCTATCCTACTGAATAATTCAGCATAATATTAAGGCTTTGATCACTAAATACCTCAGCTATTTATTTTTAATAAAAATGGAACTATATAGCCTACGCAATGAGTTTTGGAGGACTATATAAATATGGTAAAGATAAATTCTGCATCAACCGGATGATTAATATTGAAACAAACTAATTTAAAAAACACCCCAAACTAATTAATTTAGAAACTATTGAAGCAGCCTGATTTTAGCAAAAGAAGCATTTAATCATGGTAAATACAGCTTAATCTCTACACCTTATAAGAAATCAATTCAATTGATTCAAATTGTATTCAGCATACTTTCATAAGCAAATCTGCTTTCTAAACAAAGACCATTGAAACGTTAACAAATTAAAATTTTCTATTCAGCATTACCGATTTACCTTAAAGATAAATTAAGCATCATGAAGAAGCTCTCCTTCTTTCTACCATTACTATTGATAACCATTTTGTCCTATGGTCAGCAAACTGATATTCGTCTCGATTCCTTACTTAAAGCGTATGAGCTGGTTCACTCCTTCAACGGATCTGTACTGGTGGTGAAAAATGGTGTTGTTTTATTAAACAAAGGTTACGGATATCGTAATGCAAACAACAGAATACATAATGACCACCATACCATTTATCAGATTGGCTCCGTAACAAAACAATTTACTACTGCTGTAATACTTAAACTTCAAGAAAAGCAACTACTCAACATACAGGATAAACTAAGTAAATATTTCCCTGATTATCCCAAAGGGGATAGTATAACTATTGAACATTTAATGGCACATACTTCAGGCATCTACAGCTATACAGATGATAAAAATTTTATGGAAAATGAAGTTACCATTCCTGCAACAAGAGAAAAAATGATGGGTTTATTTATGAATAAACCGTTCAGTTTTTCACCCGGATCCGGATGGAGATATTCGAATAGCGGATATTCCCTATTAGGATATATTATTGAACAAGTTGCAAAGAAGCCTTATGAACAAGTTGTACACGAATTAATCCTTCGTCCGTTGGCCATGAATAATAGTGGTTTTGACTTTACTCATCTTAAACAAGCAGAAAAAGCAACGGGATATTTAATATTAAATGATCAGGATACGGTAATTGCTCCGATTGTAGATTCAACCGTAGCTTATGCAGCAGGCGCCATTTATTCAACTACAGAGGATTTATACAGATGGCATCAGGGATTGCAGAAGAAAACAATCGTGAGCAAGGATCAACAGGAGAGAGCATATACATCAGTTAAAAACAATTACGGTTATGGATGGGGAATAGATAGTATTAAAGGAAAAAGAAGAGTAGCACATGGAGGAGGTATTCACGGATTCAGGTCAGATTTTTCCCGAGTACCGGAAGATGACATTTGTATCATTATTCTAAGTAACGGCTGTTCTCGCGGTCCGGGAGAAATTACTCAAAGTATATACGCTGTTTTGTATGATATGCCTTATCAAATACCCACTCCTAAAATAGCAGCCTCTTTATCCAGGGAAAAACTTCAGGAATATGAAGGAGAATATGAAATTTTACCTACCCTTAAAATAAAACTATCGGTTAAGGATGGTCAATTAATTGGAGAACCTACTGGTCAACCTTCTATTATTATTTATGCAGAGAAAGAAGCAGATCGTTTCTTTTCAAAATCACCAGAAATTCAATTGCATTTTAACCGTAATGAAAAGGGCTCAGTCATTGGTTTTATTTTGCATCAGAACGGCGCGCAGATCAACTGTAATAAAATAAAATGACAGATGGAATGATTTTTAGGGGCACGCAGTTAAAACAAAAAGGCAGGATAGAAATCCCGCCCGTGTTTTAAATCCAATATCCTATGAAAAACCAGTTAAGTATACACTAATGACAGGCCAATTTTCAAGTCGTTATGTTTCAATCATTTAATATTTTGTATTCCTGCTAACATGTACCAGCATGGGAGTAATTTTCTTAAAATGGGATAAGCATATCTGTTATAAGCTATGCATTAAATGATAATGATGTAAAAGCAGAGATTTGATAATACAACTTTGAGTCTCTGGTTAAGACTTAACCTTACAAATCGTCCTCCTTGTTCCAATAAGTGGTGACTATATATTTTAATAGTCCGGTGTACGCCTTTACTTGTGAAGGTTGGCTAAAACTATAGAATTGATCGTGAGTAGTATGGAAGCCCATGTAGAAAAGCCAGAATCCCAGAGAGAGATAAGGTACGACAACCAATTCCTCTTCACTTATATGACGATGTGTACGATATCCATCCAAAAAAATGGAATAGGCGACATTAGCATCCTGCTGCGTCATCCTTCCAGTATATACATCCAGAATAAGGTGTTGCCAAAAGGACATAATATCGTTCACCAACCAGCCATAGCCCATAAAGTCAAAATCAAAAAAGGTAATCGAATCTCCTTCAAAGTGAAAATTTTTGGGGAGGAAGTCAAAGTGACAATAGCCTTTTGAGAAGTGGGATGTATTTATTTGCGATAACTTATTCTCTACCTGCTTCGCAGCCTGCAGCAACCAGTCATGCCCTTCAGTATCTTCTGCAAAGACGCGTTTCAACATTTCCAGGGGCTTAAAAAGGGTTGTTGTAAGATCAAAACTCCACCTTTCTTCTCCCAGCCTGATTTGCGAAGATGTATTATGAAAGCGTGCCATTTCATGCCCCAGGTGGCGAAGTTGATCTTCGTTCAACAGCTTTACAACCTTACCAGGCGCGTAGCTAAATAACACTGCATGCCTTTCTCCCTCAACTGCTTCAAACTGCTGAATAGTCCCTCCCAAAATATCAAAAATAGGGTAAGACACGGATACATCCGCCTGCTTCAACGCCAAAAGCAATTCCACTTCCTCTTTTATTTGCGGTAAACTTCGATGTGAAGAGCGATAGACCCGAAGTATAAAGCGGGCTTCAGATGATTTAACCAAGTAAGTATCGCCTACTCCACGAACTAAGAGTTTGCACTTAACATTCCCAACTCCGTATTTTTCAGATATCACTGAGGATAGCGCTATAGGGCAAAGAGTAGAATATGTTGCAGGGAAGACTGGTTTCATATAATGAAGATATACTCCAAATATCATATTGTAAGACAAACTACTAACCCTTACTAGTAATCAGTTGTCCGATTTAGTAGTAGCTATTACAGATAAGATGAGATAGTCAATATTTGATCTGCAGCAATTGAATTCTTCTCTACGGTTATTTATGCACTGATTTTTTATCTTCTCCTTCTGCAGCGTAAAGCGTTAAATAATATATTCATCTCTTGTGATTACAATATGCTAACTTTTATTTTCCACTTCTGCAGCGCGGAGCATTAAGTAATGCAGGTCAGTATTTTTTACTAAGGGTTTTATTAATTCGCTACCCGGACCAAACAATGCCAGTTCAACATAATCAGATGAATGACTCATTGAACCCCAGCCTATACCGGTATGATTGAACTGAATCTGCGCCAGTTCTCTAAAAGGTAATTTTCTCGGATTATAAAGACCATCTTCATTTAAATGCTGGTAATGACTGAGAATAGATTTAATCTCCTCGTCCTTGAGATGTAATCCCTGCGCAAATACAAAAGTATCCTTGGCGGCTGCTACAGTAGTATTCTTATTGAAAGAATTTAATATCCAGTCGTTAGTATGTTTAAAATGCTGAATACTATCAAATCCTTCGTTTTTACTGGAAAATAATCCGGGATTAGCATTCCCATGATCAGTAGTCATAATCACCAGTGTGTTCTTGTCCTTTTCAGCAAAATCAATAGCCACCTGTATAGCGTCATCAAAAGCCAGTTGATCATAAATCAATGCTCCTGTATCATTAGCATGAGCAGCCCAGTCCACCTTCCCTCCTTCTACCTGCAATACAAATCCATTTTTATTTCTATTCAGATGTTTAATAGCTTCTCTTGTCATTTCTCCCAGCGTTGGAATGTCTTTCTGCCATTTTTCCTGCTGAGACCTATCCAATTCATACGGAATCGCCCCTTCATGAAAAGCACCGATAATTGGTTTACCAAAAGGCGCAGAGAGCAGTTCGGTTCTGTTTTGCAAAACAGTATATCCATTTTGTGCAAACGCACCAAACAGATCTCTTTTATCCTTTCTCGTTGTAGGTAGAAAATTATCTTTTCCACCGCCAAGCATGACATCAAATTTTAGTGGTAAGTATTGACCGGAAATATCATCCAGATCACCTCTTGAATTATTATTAATACAAAAACCTGCAGGGGTAGCATGGGCAATAGGTACAGAAGTAACACAACCCACTGCCTTACCTGCATCTTTAAACTTCTGGAGAATAGGTTTGTGATGCTGACCATTAGGAGCAACATTCAGTGATCCATTATTTACCCTTACACCACCGCCCCAGGAAGAACTTGCAGCAGCGGAGTCTGTTACCAATGCATTTGCTGAAGCTGTATCCATCAATGCACGCTGAACAAGTTCATGCTCATATAAATTCATCCACGCAGATGGTTTTCCAAATTTTCTTTGAGAGAGCAGGTTGGCAAGACTCAATGTACCTGCACTCATCCCATCACTCACCATAAAAATGATATTCTTCGCTCTTTTGCCAACAAAATGATTGTTTTTTTGATTGCTCTGCGCAATAGAAGGCAACTGACTAAACAAACCTGTTCCAGCAAGAGTAAGAGAAGCATTCCGGAAAAATGACCTGCGTTTCATAATATGATATTTTCTTCTTTGTTACATTGAATTATCAGTAAAAATATTTATTATTCTACACTATCACTTCATTATTCAATTATTAATTCATTAAGTTTTTCATAACCTATTTAACTACCAGCTATTTTTAGAAGGAAAAAATGAACGATCCCCTCTCAAGTACTGAATTATCTGAAGTGGTTTTTTGGGGCTTTTCTTATACAATGTAATTACTTGCATTGTTGTTAGATTATTCAGCATACTGCGATGCTAAACTTAAGGCATTTATCTCTTCTAAGATTAATGCTGAATACTCAGCTAACTATTGGGGTTAATTTGTGGTATTCGTCTCCTCTAAAACAGGTGTTAGATTATTCAGCATACTGCGATGCTAAACTTAAGGTATTTATCTCTTCTAAGATTAATGCTGAATACTCAGCTAACTGTTGGGGTTAACTTGTGGTATTCCTTTCCTCTAAAAACCGATGATAGATATCCTGTGTAATTTTACCTGGCTCTCCATTTCCAATCACTTTACCATCAATCTGTAATACTGGCAATACTTCTTTTGTTGTACTGGTTACAAAAACCTCTCTGGCATTCATCACCTCTTCCAATCGTATATCCCTCTGCTGAACAGTATTATCTGTCAGCGATAATACTTTTTTTCTTGTTATCCCTTCAAGTATATTTCCCACAGGTGTAATAATCTCTCCTTCCTTTGATACCATAAATATATTTGACCGGGGACATTCACTGATGATTCCATTATTATGATATAACACGTCATCAGCCCGATGACGCTTAATGTGCGGTTGAAGGTATACAGCTTGTAAATAATCAATTGTTTTTACATCGTGTAACTGACGTTGATACGAATGCGTAATCAGGCTAATACCTTTATGCATTATATTGAGAGGGGCATTCATCGGTTGCTGCGTAACAATAAGATTAGGAGTAGCTGGCGTATAACCATCAGAAGAATAGCCTCCCGTCAGCGTCATTCTGATGCCTGCATATTCCTGTTCATTTTTTTTCACCAGGGATAATATAAAGCTCTTCAACTCATCCCTAGTCCAAATTAATGGCAGATGCATACGATCTGCGGAGTTAAAAAAACGATCCAAATGATCTTCTAAAAAAACAGGTTTTGAGTGGATAATTCTGAAAAAATCGAAAATACCATAGCCTCGCTGAATGGAAAGATCCGAAATATTTATCTGAGCACGATCTGACAATATATATTCTCCGTTAATGATAGCATATCGGCTTGTCATGGTGTAATTCGATTGTATTTTTTTAGAATTGATAAAACTTTTCCTATAGGAAGAGCTTCCGATGTATGACCATCATAACCCTTTATTGTGTTGGCTTTAAATAATGAATTGATAATCGCTTCTTCTGTAGCTTCAATAGCTGCCATGAACAATGGTGAAGTTTCATCATTACGTAATAAAGATTGTGTGACTAATGCCGAATCTGAATGATGTGCAATGCGTAGTGACGAATCGGTTGAAAAAGCAATAACATAGTCCCCACTTCCATTGGAAACTATTCCACCTGTTTTGCCAATCCCTAAAAAAGCTCTCTTAGCCAGACGCATTAGATTTCGATGATCCAATGGTGCATCCGTGGCTATAACGATCATACAGGAACCATCAACATGCTCATATAAGAACTCCCGAAAACTGAACTTACCCAGTTCCTTACCTACCGGTACACCATCTATTTGCATTACACCTCCATAATTCGTCTGAACCAGTACTCCAACAGTATATCCTCCCAAAGAAGCAGGAAGCTTTCGTGAGGAACTACCAATACCTCCTTTATAGCCAAAGCAGGTAGTACCTGTACCTGCCCCGATTGAACCTTCTAATGAAGCACTATTATCAGCATCGGCAATAGCCTTTATAATATGTTTTTCAGAAAGACTTCTTTTTCTAATATTATTTAAATAAGCATCATTGGTTTCTCCGACAAGTGCATTAACAGAGACCACATTTTTATTTCCGGGTTGATTTAAAGTGTAATCCACCAATGCACTTATAGCTGTTGAAACACTTAAGGTATTTGTGAGTATAATAGGCGTTTCAAGATTACCCAGCTCATTTACTTGTGTACTCCCTGCCAACTTGCCAAATCCGTTTCCCGTAAAAACAGCAGCAGGTGTCTTTTCCTGATAAATATTTCCCTGATGCGGTAAAATAGCCGTAACGCCCGTACGTATATCATTACCTTCTATCAATGTACAATGCCCTACCAAGACCCCTACCACATCAGTAATACTGTTCATTGACCCTGTAGGCATTACCCCTATTTCAATACCATAATCTCTTGCTCTTCCGTGATCCTGAGAGTGTACATGAGCCCGTATACAGAATAATGCAACCAGGAATATTAATCTTCTTGACATGATTACAATGTTAGGCATTTTGTAAAGACTCATAAATTCAAAATAATCTCTAGTAAAAGAGGCTGTTATTTAGTTAAAGTAATCGTAGTAAAATCTCTGTTGATAACATCACCTGTTTTGCTCTTTATCGTTTCAATTTGTGTATCTGTACTGACAATCTCAAACTTCGTTTTTTTAATAAGCTCCGAAATTTTCGCATTATCATACAATTCAAATCCAAATTGTGTAAAAGGTAATCTTTGCATAAAATCCTTTTGTGCAAAAGTTATATTTACCAGGCCCTTGAATGTTACTACGCGATACAATTCATTTAGCAAATAAACCGGATCATTCCAGAAATAAACAGTATTAACAGTAAATATTCTGTCAAAAAACAAATCCGAAAAAGGCATATTAATTCCATCGTATAAATAAAATGAAGCCTTCTCCCGGTCAATCAAGTGTTTATTGATTCTTTTTGCTTCCTCATGCATTAATACAGAAGTCTCCAACCCATAATATGTTATGTTATTATGCTGATGAAATAAATGTTCCAGATGCGCAGCACTCCCATGCCCCAGTTCCAGCACACGATTTTGGGTAGCAATATCAAGACAGTCTATCGAATGAATAGTCATCCTTCTATTTGTTTCATTCATTGTCGAAGCCACTTCAATCCCTTTTGCTCCATTTGGCTGCCTGAGTTGTGAAGCCAGCTCTTTTAAATCATCATCGTTTAACATAGACAATCATTAATTTGGTGTTCTAATAAAAATGGATTCATTACTTATCCAAACAATTGGTAACATAAAAATAAATAACCCTGGAAGATAATGAGAGAAATATTTAACCCCTTTGATTTATATTAACTTACAAAAAACAATATATCAATACATAGGGCTTCAAAAACAAATACTCAGGTTTTACTTATTGTTATAAAAGTTTTATACATCATCTATCTGAATAGATTCGTAAATTCATATCAATTATTCACTTAATTATTTTGAAACTATGAGTAAGAAAATATTATTACTGGCAGGAGATTTTGTTGAAGACTATGAAGTAATGGTTCCCTTTCAGGCCATGCTTTCTGTGGGATTAGAAGTTGACGCTGTTGCACCCGGAAAAAAATCCGGCGAAACAGTCGCTACTGCAATTCATGATTTTATCGGCTTTCAAACCTATGCTGAGTTAAGAGGACACAATTTTACAATCAACAAGGATTTTGATGCAGTAAAACCTGAAGATTATGCGGGTTTATATGTTTGTGGTGGAAGAGCGCCGGAGTATACCAGACTAACCCCAAAAGTACTAGAGTTTACCAAACATTTTTTTGAGACGAATAAACCTGTAGCCGCTATCTGTCATGGCATACAAATACTTACTGCAGCAGGTGTTGTAAAAGGAAGAACATTAACAGCTTATCCGGCTGTAGGACCAGAAGTAACACTTGCAGGAGGAACTTTTAAAGAAATTGGAGTCGCCGAAGCAATCACTGATGGAAATTTAACTACTTCTCCAGCATGGCCAGGACATCCAGCTATATTGAAGGAATTCTATCAACTACTCGGAATTGCTATTAAAATAGCATAGTAATAAAAAACAAAATGAGGCAAGGGAAGAGTAACTGATTAAAAAAAGGTAAATATATTACCAGCTATCTATAAATTCCTTTGCCTTTTTTTCTATTATTTCAGTAGGGTAAACATCTATAGGCCTGTATACCGGAGCACTCTCAATAAACATCTTCATAAATGCTGTTTCCTCACAAACAGCAACAAAGGGAGCAAAATTATTGTTATACATTATTTTGCCTAATAAAGCCGCGGAAACCACTTTTCCTATTGCATCCTCTTTCTTAATATGTTTATTATAAACCAGTGTAAAGATATTATACTGTTGCTGTTTGTTTAATTTACTTAAAAAATCATCCTGAAAAATCATGAACTCTACTATGAGTACTGAAATCTCAGCAGGACTACCCTCTCCATTTAAAGAAAAAGGAGGATATATATTCCCACATTCCAAAGACATCGATTCGTAACGATCTACTAAGACACGGACCATCTCTTTGCGTTTATAAAATTCTACAAATCCGTTGTGTTCAGATTTTATTCTATTAAATCCTGATTGCATTTTATCAAAAAAAATATAATCATTGATCAGTGGATAATTTAATATGGTTTCCAATAATCCATCAGTGGAAATTGATCTTAATATCGGTTCAGGTATTTGTGAAGTATCTACTTTTTCTGTTAACGACTGCAGTCCTTTCCATTCATCAGTACCAGGTAGTAAGGCATATTGATAAGTGTCAGCGATCTCAAATGGTGTACACTCACTCTTTTTAATTTGCACCTGTGTGCCTTCTTTTGAACATGAAAAAAGAAACAAGGCTAATAACAGGCTGTATATATTCCTCATATTTTACTAATAATCAAGTAGACGATTCGTGAATGTACGAAACTTCATTTCAAGAAAAATCTATTATTTATTAGCAAAAAATGATTACTGAGATATAAGTATTTACGAATAATAAATATTGTTAATCAATCCATTTAGCCATCGCACTAAAAATTCTCATTAAATCCATCTGTTACTATATAGTATTGTAAATATTTAATTCGGCCAATTTATCATCAGGACTCATCATATAGGTAAGCATACTGTTATCTTCCAGCAATTCTACAACTCGAAAACCACGATAAGCAGTTCCCCATCCTCCACCAAAATGTCCATCAAAAAGAAAAGGAATATTGCCTAACATTTTTACCCCATCCTGGTCATGATCATGACCATTAAATACGGCGCGAATATTCTTACACTCTTTTATCTGCTTTTGAAATTCTTTTCCGTCAACACCGTATTGAGTCCATTTAACAGGTGTGATATGAAGAAAAATAAATATATTTTTAGCATTACGATATTCCTTCAATTGTTGTTCAAACCAGTCAGCATCAGGAGCAAGATAGGTTCCTTTATCATCCGAAGTTGTTCCTAATAACAACACATTATCACCTATTTCTACAGCATGATTAACTCCTATCCCCCATACCTCCTGCCAACGAGCATCAGATACCTGGTCATGATTGCCTTTAGTAACATATAACGGAGTTGCTATTTTTTTGAGCGCATCAGCTGCCGGCTGAAGATGTATCGGGTTATCATGTATTAGGTCTCCATTGGCAACAGTAAACTGTAATGGAGATTGTTTATGATAATTATTAATAGCCGTTGTTATTCGTTCATAATAATCCACAAAAGAAGTCTTCTCTTGTCCATAATGGCCGTCAGAGGTGACAGCAAATCTAAATCGCTTAACCGAATCAAATTGAGGCAAACCGGCCGCACCTAATGAACGAATATTTCCATTTGCTAATAATAGCAAAGCAGCAGATGCAGAATGTTGAATGAACTTTCTTCTTTCCATATGATCAAAATTTAGTAATAATAAACCCACAAATACATTATGTTATGCTATAACAATTATATAATTCCTAAAGCAATAAACAATTCAATTGCAAAACCGTCAAACGAAAGTTTTATACGTATGCCTTATCAACAAAACTCAATACAACAAAAAGCTACAAAAAAAGTATACAGTTAGTATTTAACAAATAAAAATATACAATCAGGAAATCATCAACAAGCACTATATATTATAACCATTTAATAAACCAAACAATATGCACCGGATCTTATAATCAATTAAAGTAAGCATCTTATAGAACAATTTCACAAATTAGATCTTATCATATTATTAAATCTCCCACGATCAACTTAAACTTCTCTTTTAAAACAAGAACACTATTCTTTAACACAATACGATTGCGTTAAAGAATAATCAAATATCTGCCTGTCATCATGAACGGTAAATTTAAAAAAACAACTATTTTATTGTCAAAAAATATTTCCTAAAAACTCTTACACCAATTAAGACTTCTTCACTCAACAAGTATTTATTAAAAGAGTACAGCAATTGACTATTTTAATTATATAACAGATAAAAAAAATGATGCTTTAACTGTGCCCCAATACTGGACTCATCTAAAGTAAGTTTTCCTGAGTAAGAAGTCATGTAAATATAATTCTTAATTGAAGATAATGATGAAAGTTTCCGGCCTCATTCCGTAATCTGAAAAAATTTTTATCAATACATATTTATCTGACGATTACGTGTTTTTCATCGAACCTAACAGCAGTAAAAATACCTCGACCACCTTTAATATTTGATTTCAACTGTACAGGCTGCATAAATGGATTTGCATTAGCAGTACGTGCACTTTCTGTTAGTTGTATAAAATCATAATGTTCTTTCAGCAATGAATATAGACGGACAGTTACTGTATCATTTTTTTTATATCCCGGTTCAGAATAAATACTATGTTCTAATCCTTCAAAGGAAATATCAGGAAAAAACATGTCAGTATGACTAGCCATATAATTATTAACACCTTTTCCTATAATGGCTCTATAATAATTATTTATGTTTGCCGGATCTAAAAATGAAAATCCTACACTAAATTTTTCGCTATCATCAGAAGAGGGAGTGTATGTCAGCTTTTTAATTGTAACAGGAGATGAAGGAATAGAAGTAACAGCTGTCACTTTTCGTTTAAGACTATCAATTACTGTTAATGTGTAGGTTTTGTCTTCTTCAAAAAAGAACAAATGACTGCTACCGTAATTGTATATCCTCCCGGATTCATATTCATATATATCTACCTGATGTAAAGTATCATATTTTGTACCATCATAAAGTATTACCAGTGCATTATTAATCGGATTATTTATCGTTGTACTTGAATACGGCAGGGTTTCAGAAACCATACATTTTAATGGCTGACGATCTACCAGATACATTTCAACCACCAATTCATTATCATAAGAAGGAAGTTTTAATTCAGCAATTTGTTTATCACATGCTATAAAAATTATAGTCGATAATAAAAAAACAATAACTTTCATTACTCAAAATTTAAAATTATAAGTAATTCCAGGAAGGATAGGAAACAGTGATACTACCTTCGGAAGAAAAGAAGTAATATACCCTTCTTTATCAGTGACCTCAGAAAATTTTATGTAAAAAGGATTTCTTCTGCTATAAGCGTTATACAAACTAAATGTAATATCCTGCTGACCTCTTTTAGATTTTATAGAAGTGACCAGACTAAAATCCAATCGGTGAACGGCTTGTAGCTGATAATTATTTCTACCATCATAAACCGGCACAACACTACGTGGGGAAATACCCACTTCATTTTGAAAAACGTATCTGCCTACGGGCAATGTAGTATAAGAACCGGAACCATATATCCAGTTAAAACTTAATGAAAAAACATTATTAATTTTATGCATTACTACTAAAGACACATCATGTCTTCTATCATACCTTGGTCGAAATGGTTTACCATCGTTAATATCATTAAATGTTCGATTCACCCACGACAATGTGTATCCTATCCATCCTCTTGTTCTTCCTGATTTTTTTTCAAGATAAGTTTCCACACCACGTGCCCTTGCCTTACCGTAAACAAAATCATTCTCCATTTTGGGGTTACCTACAAGATCAGCTCCATCCCTGAATTCAATTTGGTTCCCCATCCATTTATAATATCCTTCAATATTTAAAAAAAAGGCATCCCCTATTACTCTTGAGTAACCAAGACTTACCTGATCAGCAAACTGAGGTTTGGTTTTATTTGTTGTAGGATACCATATATCAACCGGTAAAGAAACCGAGCTTATTGAAGCTTGATGTAAGTACTGGAACATTTTTGAATAGCCAAACTTTAATGAAGAATAATCATCCAGACTCCATCTTGCAGAAATCCTTGGTTCAGGATTAATATATATCCTGTTCATTGTATTAAACCCGGAAACCCTTAATCCTCCGGCAAATGCCAGCTTAGTATTCTGGTCCCACTCGCCATTAAGAAATACAGCCCATTCAGTACCACCATTTTTTTCACCAGCTTGCGTGCTACTTAGCGAAGAAGAATATTTATAATCCCCTATCAACATATCATGCTGCATAATATTTACACCTACCTGAGATCTTATATACTCAGAAACTTTTTTACTTACTATTATGTTTGCACCTATTGTATTTATACCAGAATGTATTTCTACATTATTATAATCATACCAGTTGCCAAGATTATATTTATATCCCGAATAAAAAACATTTGTTGCTATAGAACTTCTATTATTTAGATTAGATTTCCAATTAAATGATAAGGCCTTATTTCCCCATCTGAATTTTGCAGGAAAATCTTTAGCATCTAAGCTAAAATCATCTTCCCCAACATAAGCTGTTATCCATATAAAATGTTTTGAATTTATTTTCCAGTCAGACCGTATATTAATTTCGGAAAAATGGTAGGCCGGAATATTTTCATAGTTTTTTTTATCCTGATTTATTCTATTTAGTGTATTTACAATCAGGTCGAGATAAGTACGACGGGCAGAAACAATAATTGATGACTTGCCTTTTTGTATCGGCGATTCTACAGAAAGTCTTGAAGACAATAATCCGATACCTCCGCTAACACTGAAAGAGTCCATAGAACCCTGTTTCGTAACTACATCTAATACAGATGATAATCGTCCGCCATATCTGGATGGATAAGCCGATTTATAAAGTTTTGCGTCCCGAATAGCATCATTATTAAAAATACTGAACAGCCCTAACAGATGATTGGCATTGTAAATGGGAATACCATCCAATGTAACCAGATTTTGGTCAGCGCCACCACCTCTTACATAAAACCCGGCCATTCCTTCTCCTGAGTTTTTTACTCCGGGTTTAAGCTGCAGAATTTTAATAACGTCTACTTCACCTAAAATTGCCGGAAGATATTTAGCCTCCAATGCAGTAACCATTTCTGTACCCATTTGGGAGCTACGCATTTTTGTCAGCGGAGAACTATTACTAATTATCACTTCTTCCAAAGTGGAAACTTTAGGCAGTGCACTATCTGCCAATAATGTAGTATTATAACTGTGCTGAGCAAATACATTGCTGCGGAGAATAAAGAAAAATAAAAGCAATATGCTCATTGCCCTCGTTTCCATAAATGGTCAAACTGTTCAAGTGAGTTGCAAGAATTAAATACCTGGAATTTTAAAGAATTTTGGACGCCGGAAGATATTGGCGGATAAGTGAAGAGACATACAAGTAATGAAAAAAAAAGGGCAAATGCAAGGTTTTTCTTAAATCACTGAAAGTCATACAGATGAAAACCTCAACCATGCTGACATCTGTCAACATATCTTATAACATTAAGTGTATATAAGAAATTTATACGAATAAAAAAAATAAAAATATTTAAACCAGAACTCCACACTTAAAAAACGCAATCAAGTGTAAATCATACACTTAAAAAAACGATCGTTTTTCAGACGACACAGTCCAGCATAGCAAAATTTTTATATTGTTATAATTTAATAATGTTCAATTATATCTAATCAATAGATGATTATTGAAAATGGTAGATTGAGTAAGTAGAAGTGTAATCTGACAGATTGGGATTATTAACGTTTAGTAGATAATCCCTACTGTCAGTTTTTAAGTGTATTATCTTTCTGCAGTCATTTGACGTTGTTGGGCATGCAGGACTTCATTATCATATTTTCTTTTACGAAGGATATTTACATAGCGTAAAGCAAGACGATTATTATAATCGGTATAAGACTTTTGCGCCCACTCAATTGCTTTGTCCAGGTCACCGTTTATTTCGTTTATGATCGCCATATTGTAACAAGCCCTGCTTGCAATTTTACCTTTGGGATGATTAACCTCCTCTCTCCATAAAGCGGCTGCGTCATTCCAAAGTCCGGCCCTGGCCCTTCTTTTTGCAATTGTAAAATTATCATTCCCTCTCACATAATAATCTCTTGACACTCTTACCCAATAAGGAAGAATTCTGTTAGCATAAGCTTCTCCTGCTTTATTGCCTACTTCCTTTACTGCCTCTTTTCTGCCTATTATTGCATTGGCGGCTACCACAGGATTAATCCCTCTACCGTTATACATAATGTCTCTGAATACGGCAAATTCATCAATAATATTTTTGGATAACGGATCATATATCCTCCATCCGGCTTTTACCTGAGTAAGCATTTTAGCATGATGTTCAACACCTGGCAAATTACCTACAGGCGTATTCATCTTTACAGGAGTAGCAGCATATGATAGCTTAGAATCCGTATCAAACAATTCAAGCGCAAATAATGCATCTGCATTGTACTCATCGCATATTTGTTGCACCACATCCCATGATAAGGGAGAAGAAAAAACTGTTGGGTTAACAGTAGTGAGCTTATCGGAAGCTATTACTACTTCACTGAATCTGGCATTTTTGCTTAATGTTATTGCAAGACCACTTATTGATGCCTCTGCTCCTGCATTATCCAGCTCTTTGCCCTCAAGACTAAATATTTTATCAACAATATCAACAGCAAGGTTTTGGTTCGCTACCATACTCCTGTCCGCTATAGCAACATGCTGAATATAGGATGGTACACTGACAGGCGCTGGCTGTAAAACACTAAGTGTCATTAAATTAGTTGAAGAGCATGAAGCCATAAAGACACAGGCCAACACTATAAAGCAGATACGGATTAAGTAGAGCATATCTACACAACGTTTCTTCCTGTATTTTATTTCCAATCTATCCGGCTTAATCCTCAAGTTTAGCTAACCACTATAGCATAGAGTTATTCGCTGAATAAATGAAGGATATTCAAAGATGGATGTATAAAAAGTATTTTGATGCAGCCCCCCCTTAACGGAAAACTTCCTTAACCAGCTATCTGAATAAAGAGAGTACGTATACCGGATTTTAAATAGATTCTCCTGAATCCAAAGCCACGGGATGAATGTTTATAAAAATGATAGTATACATAAATTAAATCTTCATTGCAGGTAAACATATAAAAACATTCGTATCTATTAATTGATAAATATATTGCCACTCCCTTGGTTAAACCTTAATTCGTGAAAAGAAAACGCAAGAATGGCAAGAGTCCTTAACAAAATCAGCCATCAAACAATAAGTTATATGAATAATAACTATGTTTAAAATATCAACACATTTGTAAAAAATGTATGTTTTTATATAAAATCAACATAAATATTGATATTTTTGTATAAATAAATATTAATATCACCAAACCTACCATGCTTATCATGAACATATTAAAATATTCAATTTTTGTTCTCGTGATTTTCAATCTGTGTTTGAATAAAACTCAAGCACAACCTATCACCTCCGATCAAATTGATTCTGTTGCTATTGCTTGTTTAAAAACGTTTTCAGTTCCGGGAATAGCAGTTGCCCTTATTAAAGATGGGAAAATTATTCATTCAAAAGGCTATGGTATTAGAACACTTAATAATCCCACTCCCGTAGATGAACATACACTGTTTGCTATAGCGTCAAACACAAAAGCATTCACAGGAGCAGCATTAGGAATACTGGTTGAGCAGGGGAAATTAAAATGGGATGATAAGGTAACGCAATACATTCCTGAATTTATGATGTACGACCCCTATGTAACCCGTGAATTTACTGTTCGCGATCTTTTAGTACACAGAAGCGGGTTGGGTCTTGGTGCAGGAGATCTTATGATCTTTCCTGATAAAACTGATTTTAAGGTAGAGGATGTAATAAAAAATATGCGACACCTGAAACCGGTTTCCAGTTTTAGATCGAAATACGATTACGATAATCAGTTATATATTATTGCCGGGGAAGTGATAGCCAGAATATCTGGGAAAAGTTATGAATCTTTCATAGAAGAAAACATTATGGCTCCGTTGGGTATGACCAAAAGTGCAGCTGAATTGCATCGTTTAAAAGACACTTCCAATATCATTAGTGCACATGCTCTGGTAGAGAAAAAATTAACTGTAATTGACAGGTATGACTTACCACTTACCAGTGCGGCTGGAGGAATTTATACTAGTATACATGACCTAAGCAAGTGGGTAACTATGTTACTTAACAATGGAAAATTGCCCTCAGGAAAATCACTTATCAGCGAAGGAATACTTCACGAACTATGGTCTCCTCAAA
>CAZQIQ010000009.1:0-63261 GCA_964593835.1 uncultured Chitinophagaceae bacterium | reverse complement strand
TGGGGAAAAGGATTATTTAATACTCATTTCAGCGCCTATGGTCTGGGTTGGGGATTAAATGATATTAATGGCTATAAGAAAGTATCCCATACGGGAGGATTGCCAGGCATTGTTACTCAGGTAACATTAATACCGGAATTAAACTTAGGAGTTATTGTACTCACTAATCAGCAGGTAGGATCAGCATTTGTAGGTATAACAAATACCATATTATCCGCTTATACAGGAAAGCAGAAAATTGACTGGATAACACTGCTAAAAAAAGATTATGACAATGCATTGAAGGAAGCAGATGAAGTAGTAGGAAAAGTGGAGAAAGAAATTGAACAGAAAAGAAAAAACAACAAAGTTAAACCTGAACTCGCTCCATATGCAGGCCATTACAAAGACAATTGGTTTGGAGAGATATCCATTATTAATAATAATGGTCGGCTGATATTCTCTTCAAAACGATCTCCTAAATTAAAAGGTGAATTATTCCATTATACAGCCAATACATTTATCGTAAAATGGTTCGATAGAAGTCTTGATGCTGATGCTTTTGTCATTTATTCCCTGGATGAAAAAGGAGAAGCAGTGAACATTAAAATGAAAGCCATTTCACCTTTGGCTGACTTTAGTTATGATTTTCATGATCTCGACTTAATAAAGATTAAATAAAATAGCGTTAAACAGTTATTCTTTGAGTATAAACTACCCAGGGAATAACTGTTTAATAATTTTATCCTGAAATTTATCTTCGTCTTTCAGCTTAAGTAAACATCATACCTATATACTAAAAGCTGTTAAATAATTACCTTGAAATTTGTATTCAGTTTAAATAAATATCCCATATCAAGACTGAAAACTATTCAATAATTTAACCTTGAAATTGATCTTCATCTTTCAACTTAAGTAAACGTATTTATATTGATATATTATCAATGTATCAATATAAATAATATATTTTGTTACCTTAGTTGAAATAACTATTCAATGACGCTTATAGCCATATTGATACCTTGGTTGTCGTTCTTTTTAAGAGGGAAAATTCTTACAGGAATTATATGCCTTATTCTTCAAATCACCATTATTGGATGGATACCAGCAGCTGTTTGGGCAGTTGTATCGTTAAATAATTCACGGGCGGATAAGCGTACAGCAAAAATAGTTGAGGCTATAAAAAAGGGTAATAAATAACCAATAATCAAAGAAAATATCTCTGTTTATAATTTTTACTATTTCTGCTATTTTTTCCCATAGCGTTCCCACTCATGATAATTTAAATAGCTATAATACTATTTATTAATAAAAAAATCTGTAAGCTTCCCCGAAGTTCGTCCACGATTGTTAGAGTTATAAATAGCATCCTCTTCTTTCACGTTTAAATATCAATAAAGATCTACTTAAACGTATATACCATACAGATAGTTATTATTATGAAATAAAGATGGGAATCACCATACACAAGAAAGACAAGTATTAGATATTGAATACCAATGCAGAGAAATTTTTTTTCTACTTATTCGGTTAAAGCAACAGTATATAAACTTATGATTTTTCTTCCTTAAATCCATATTGGGAAAAACTATCCCACCAGGGGAGATAAAAACAGAGACGTTTTTTGTAAAATCCGCTACCAGTCAGCATTTGAGACTTTGGCACTACATTCGATATATTAACATTGGTTTTTCATAGGATATTGGATTTAAACACGGGCGGGATTTCTATCCTGCCTTTTTTGTATGTCAGGGATGTGTTATTATTATAAGGTGAAAGTCCTGAATGCACCATTACAGTCGGAAGCATTAGCCGAACGCAATAGTGTCCATCGCGAGGTGGAATCTGAAAGAAGCTGGAGGCAAAAGTTGAACATTCTCATTTCAAAATATTTACATCAATGCAGCTATTCTTACATATGCAACCATACTCAATAATTCTCCTCTGCAAACCGAAACAAGTATTGCAATAAATTGTGCGGTCATTTCAAAAAGTCGGCATCACATCTGTTTATTCTGGTAGTTGGAGAAAGTTTTCGTTTATGCAATAATCGAGACCTTAAATTCACTTTTGATACCTCTTCAACTCTTTTATTACATATCATTATCAGTTTTAGGAAAATTACCTGTGCCGTACATCACTAACCAAGCAGTATTAAACTCAATATATAATCGCAGGCTATTATAGCTATACAAGTTACAATTACAGATCTTGTTGTTGCCCTGCCAATCTGCAAAGCACCACCTTCAACATAATAACCAAAATAGCAGGCTATGGATGCGATAAGAAATGCAAAACAATATGCTTTAGTCAGCATAAAAACTATAGTAAAACCCTTAAACCCCCACAGTAATCCCTGATCATATACTTCGGATGGAATAATGCCTGTCGCTTCACCGGCAACCCGTCCCCCGATAATACCCAATGCAGCTGCAAATATGACCAGAAGAGGAATCATGATAATTGCAGCAGTTATTTTAGGCAATACAATCCACGACTTTGGATTAATACCCATTATTTCAAGCGCATCAATCTGCTCTGACACCCTCATATTTCCAATTTCACTGGTGATTTTGCTACCCACTACCCCTGCTAATACTATACATATTAATGTAGGAGCAAACTCCAGCAGCACCGTTTCCCTCACAATCTGTGCAATGGCAGCCTGCGGAATAATTGGACTTACAAGCTGATAAGCTGTTTGAACCGTAGAAACCGCTCCTATAAAAAATGAGATAATGATAACAATGGTCATAGAGCGCCATCCGGTTTCTACACATTCATGCATAAGCTGCTGAAAATACATGCTTTGCTGTTCCGGCCTTGTAAACATTCCCTTAAGCAGCAATACGTACCTGCCAAAATGCCCCAATACAGTCATGGAGGTAAGTTAGAGACTGAATATTAACTGAATGTAAAGAGGTCTGCCCATAGCATTCATTTTCTACGTCAATACTTACCGAAACGAATCAGATGGCAACCCTTAATTAACATTTAAAATCATCCCTGAACATTGGCTAACCTTAGCCAGATAGTAAAAGGCTGAAGCGGAGATAGCTATTACATTATTTTAGGCAGACGGAGTTTTCTAATTGTATCCGTAAAAATAATTTTAAAAAAATTACTGATATAGAAACCCTGTTGACTGTATTTTCACGTATATTAGTCGACCATACTAGCCCAAATTAACTGCACAAATAACAGATTAAGTTATGGTAACCCCGCCATTCCAGACCTCAACACAGCCATCATTACGTGGACGTTGGACGTTGTATGGTATTTATACAGATAGCTGTCCTCCTCTGTATGCAGGTCAACAGTTTTTATACAATCTCAATTTCAATTCTTATGATAATGGAGAGTTTAAAGGCTTAAGTTTGGAAAATATTGGCGCATCAATCTGGTTGAATGCTGATGGGCATCTCAATGATCAAAGAATTTTTTTTACAGTTGAATGCAAAGAGTTTCCGCAAGGTATTATTTGTAAAGGCAATTGGTTATCTTCTGCACAACAATTTGCCGGGACCTGGAGAACAACATTCACAGATAAACATCATCCGCAACTCGAAGGAGAATGGATATTAGATTACGAAGATGTTTTGCCACTATTTGCTGATTCCGTTCATGATTTTTCTATCCGCTATGAACCAGAACAATTAAATGACATTTTTAATAAAATAGACCATTCGCCGCAAGATGGTCAGGTGAAATATCAGGCATTTGCTACGCTATCTATTATACTCGGTGCCTTAGCCATCCTTGCCAGATTACTTATTGGCAACAACTCTTCTTTCATCCTTAATATTTGTTTTTATCTACTGATCTTAACAGCAATCACTTCCTTTTATATGTATTATTCCCAGTACATATATAAAAGAAAAAGGTTAAAGGATATACAAGATAATATCCAGCAATTATGTGCAGATCCGGACATTGAAATAGTCATTTCCAATAATTCTATTATTAAGCGCACACGAATACAGCACACACAATGGAGCTGGCAGGAAATAACCGATTTTTTACTCCATGATAAAGCCATCATTCTGGGAACTGATAAACAATCACTATTAATCCCGAAATCAGCTATATCCGATACTCAATTCGATCAACTCAGCGCTTTTGTTCACCAGCAACTAATCACTCAAAAATCCAAACCATTAACCGTACACTTACCCTGAACAACCCATATGTATGTAATACAACATTAGACCTGTACTTATCACATTATCTTTTCCGACTTGATTAAGAAACATTACCCAATAAAGCAATCATTTCATCTCCTTGAAATAATATTATCAGGGAATAAACTTTGTCGATGGTATACATATCTGTAATGAAAGAAATCTTATTACGTCATAATTTACTGCTATATAACATTGCATTTTATTACCTATTTCTTTTTCTTTCTTCTGTTTAAATTTCCCGATGAAGTCAACCTTCAATCAAACCATTGTTACACGAAGACACAGAGATAATTCATTAACATTTTAGGGCAACTGTAATCATTTATACTTCAATTACTCAGATTAACTATACTTTCAAATTAAACAAACACAATCAAAAGGATAAACAGAAGATGCAATTTTTCATACATAACATTGCTCAGCGTTAAACCAACACAACAGCATAAGAGATAACTACAGCAATCAATGATTCACAGCTGCATTATCCAACCTTTTAAGTCATATACCGGCATAAAAGATAATTATAAGCAATCAACGATTCACAGCTGCATTATCCAACCTTTTAAGTCATATACCAGCATCAAAGACAACTACAGCAATCAATGATTCACAGCAGCATTACCCAACCTTTTAATGACCAGAACCCAACGATAAGCAGAAAATCTATTGATTCGCACTGTCATACCTAACCTGAGGCAAAACGGATTTACGTGGAAAAATTAGATAACTAAATAATTATTTGATTGAAGGAAAATTTTCAGAACCTTTTGAGGATAATACTACAGCACTGATTCTGAGAGAATAGGGCCAGACGGTACAGGCGAAAGATACGCCTGCTACCGCTGGACTTCAGTTTATTAGCAATGCAAATATAAGGTTTGATCCTATATATCAATCAGTTGTATAAAAACAAATCGTTAATTTAATTGCTCAAATAAAAAAAGCCCTGCGAGATTCAGGGCTGCTAATAAAGAAGAAGTCAACTAATTTTGACGGAAACAGTACCATCAAGGCAAGTCAACACCTGCATTCGCTGCATATGTGAATAACTAATATTGAAAAAATCCACGTCAATCTGCCGCTGATAAACAAACCAATTGAAAACGCAGTTTGAACTTTATTGACTATGATACCTCCTACCCAATGTATAACACCAACACTTTATTGGATCCTTGCTCTGCAAACGGAAGCTCTACAATAGCATAAGATACAAGACGGTTGAGATTCCATGCTTTTTGTCCATTATCATATCCTGCAAATGGATTATCATTATAAACATAAATAAACCCGTTAGAAAACTCCCATGATACTCCTATATAAGAAGGATACAAAGAAGGAACACCTTCATCGGGCTTGACAGGATAAACACGCTGAATATTATTTTCTTTGATAATCTTTTCTAATTCCAATGTGACTATTTCCCCCTGAGTTCTTGTTACTTCTTTTTTGCAACCGGTAGCCATAAAAGAAACGGATAATATAAATAAACCTAGCCAGAATATTATGTTCAATCTTTTACCTTTCATATACTGTTTTTTATTTTACTGCATTATACTTCAAAACAAATCGACAATAAGCGTATTGTAAAACTTTGTTAGAAACTTAACAAAATTCAAGAAACGATTATCGTCGATTATATTATTACGGAAGTCAGTATTTACAGCTTAACATATGATTTATTTTCGATATTAATCACTTCAATACACTTTTACTTTTCCTTAATCCATTTATATATTAGCAATACGTATTCAAAACAATATCCTCATTTTATTGTTTAGCATACAACCTATCGGCAATATTGATTAGTTCAATAAACTCTTTACGATACCCTTCTTTATCAGATGCTATCGCTGCAGAGGCAATTGATTTCACATTCGCAAAATTTGCTTCCTGCTTAAATGAAGATCCAGTTAACAACATACCAAACTCTGCAACAGCACTAGCAAATCTGAAATTGGCAGAAGTATTGCCAAACTGAATATATTTGTCATCCACTATATGCTCAATTAATTTGCTTTTATTACTGTCATTGGGTTTATACCTGAATTTTATTGTCATTATTTCCTGATTTTGTACTGTTTGCCTGGGAGTATTTTTATACTGGTATTTTAAAGTATCAATATTTTTAATGAAAGAAGATTTGACACCAACAGGTATAATCTCATAAAGAGCAGTTACAGTATGGCCACTGCCTAAATCTCCGGCATCTTTTTTATCGTTATTAAAATCTTCATTGTTTAACACTCTGTTTTCATACCCTACTAGCCGGTATGCCTGGACCTTTGCCGGATTAAATTCTATTTGAAGTTTGACGTCCTTAGCTATATTGAAAAGTGTTCCTCCAAACTCTGTAACAAGTACTTTTTTGGCTTCATTTTCATTATCTATGTAAGCATGGTTACCATTTCCCTTATCAGCAAGCTGTTGCATCTTATTGTCTTTATAATTTCCCATTCCGTAACCCAGTACAGTAAGAAAAACTCCCGAAGCTCTCTCCTTTTCAATTAATTTTTCGAGTGCGGCCTGACTGCTTATTCCTACATTAAAATCGCCGTCCGAACAAAGTATAATCCGATTATTGCCATTCTGAACAAAATTTTCTCTTGCAACTTTATATGCCAGTTGAATCCCTGCTCCTCCCGCAGTTGACCCACCCGCCTCCAACGCATCAATAGCATCACGAATTTTTTGCTTTTGCCAGCCACTTACCGAGGGCAATACCAGTCCCGCATTGCCTGCATATACAACTATTGCCACTCTATCCATCTCCCGAAGTTGTTCTACCAATAATTTTAATGATGATTTTACCAGTGGCAGTTTGTTCTCATCCATCATTGAACCCGAAACATCAATCAGAAAAACCAGGTTGCTCGCAGGCAAGTTTTCTACAGGAATTTTTTTGCCTTGCAAACCAATCATCACAAGTTTATGTTGATTACTCCATGAACAATCTGCCATTTCTGTATGAATAGAAAACGGATGTTCATCCTTTGGTTGTGGATAATCATAATGAAAATAATTGATCATTTCTTCAATACGCACAGCGCCTGCAGGAGGTAATTGTCCTTGTTTCAAAAACCTACGCATATTGCTATAAGATGCCGCATCTACATCTATTGAAAAAGTAGACAGCGGAGCATCCTTTACATTACGAAAACTGTTTTCTGAAATGGAAGCATATTCTTCAGTGTTGAATTCCCTTTCATATGTACGAATAGGAAAAGCTGATTTTCTGACTTTCCTGCTTGCGCTTATATTGCGCGAAAAGGGACTGGATGCCATGTCTTCAGCTTGATTCTTATAATACCCATTTACAATCACTTCTTCCTGTTTTTCCTGGCTTATATACATCTTTACATTCAACTTATCAACCTCACTCCCAGCCCTTAATATAATATCCTGATAACCAAGAGCACTAAACAATAATGTCATCCCAGGAGAAGCTTGAATGATAAAATTTCCGTCTGTAGCACTAGTCGTTGTTTTTCCAGATTCTTTCACCTTAATTAATACGTCTGCAATTGGTTTATTTGAATCACCATCAATCACGACACCACTTATTGAATGATTATCTTGATTGACAAATGAAACAAACGCCAATACTGTTATGCAAAAACCTACAATTATGTATCTCATAAATAATATTTTGGGTAGGATGCACTGTTGAAGAAAATTACATAAACACAGAAAAAATATTTATTTTAACCGGAAAACAAGTCGTATTGTATTTTTATAAAAACAATAATTGGCCAGAACTCGATGATCAGCAACTACTTACTTTATATAAAAGCGAAGGAGATACAGATCTATTGGCGGCACTGTATAGCAGATACATTGACCTTCTTTATGCAGTCTGTCTAAAATATTGCAAAGTAAGAGAGCAGGCACAGGATGCAGTGCTTCAGGTTTTTGAAGAACTTCCTGGTAAACTGAAAAAACATGATCCCCAATATTTCCGGGGATGGATATACACAGTCGTAAAAAACCATTGCCTGATGGAATTACGTCGGGATAAAAATCATCGGGTCGTTACAATAGATCCGTCACTTATGCAATTTGGCGATGATCAGCATCCTGAATCTGTGGTGGAAAAAGAATTCCATTTGAATGAAATGACTAAATGTATAGAAACACTTTCGGCCGAGCAAAGAAAAAGTATTGAGCTTTTTTATCTTCAGGAAAAATGTTACAAGGAAATAGTGTCCATCACAGGGTTAGATTTTAATAAAGTAAGAAGCCTTATACAGAATGGTAAAAGAAATTTAAAAATCTGTATGGATAAAAAAATTGCACAATGAAATATTCATCATCCTATATACAACAATATTTACAGGGTAAGCTTTCATCCACACAAATGCATGAAATAGAAAAAGAAGCGCTCAATGATCCATTTCTGGCAGATGTTATTGAAGGAATGACAAAGGGGCTTGATCATTATGAAGAAGATGTTGAGTTATTAAAAAACAAGCTATTTAAAAAGAAAAGTAAAAAAAATACAATCATAGCCTGGACAGCTGCCGCATCTTTTATTGTTCTGGTAACCGCTGCAGTTTTTTTATTCCCGCCAAAATCGGGCAATATAAAACAAACAGTAGCAAAGAAAACAGTTGTTCAATTTGAAAAGGAGGAACAAAATAATGATAAAAATATTCTCATTGATTCTGCTATAGCAGATACACCTGTTAATACATCTTCTGCAGCTGCTTCTCCCGAAGCAATCCATAAAAAAGAAGAACGAAGCCGATCAACCACTATGACTACTAAAGAGCTTACCGATGCAAGACCTCTTCCGCTTCCATCATCAGTCATAAATAAAGAAGATGTGCAGGAAAAAACTGTTGAGACAAAAAATGAAAATAAATCAACAACGGCTAGCGAAAATAGTCATGCACCTGAAAATCAGTCGGTTCAACCGCATACCGAAAGTGTGGAGAAAAAATTAAATGCCCGGGCAAACAAAAGTATCAAAGCCGACAATAATAAGGAATATGAAATAGCATTACAGGACAGTGTTGTTTTTGATGAAATTGTAGTCAACGGTTATTCTTCCGAAACAAAAAAAAATACTAAAAAATCTAAAGAGTCAACTCTTGATTTCCGTACAGGAGCAAGACCAGTATATGCAAAACCTATTACCGGGTGGAACAACTATGAAAAATACATAAAGCAAAACAAAAGAATAGATAATACGGATGCATTAATTCATGGAACTGTCATACTAAGTGTTTTCATTGACCAGGACGGAGACATGTCTAACTTCATAATAGAAAAATCATTATCCCCCTTTTATGACAAAGAAGCGATCAGACTGATTAAAGATGGCCCTAAATGGAAATCGCGAAAAAAAGGCTCAGAAAAGATTACTGTTTATCTCGAGTTTTAATTTGATCCGGATATGCGATCTGATAACCGGGTTAACATGAGTTGATCAATATTTGATCTAATTGATCTAACATTTTTGGGATTGATTTAATTCTGTGATTACTTTAAAGTTAATCCCAATTATCATATCAAATATCGACTATCTCACATCGTACAATCCGCATAAATATTTACTTATATATACTTACACGTAAAATATACACCTGAAAACTATTAATCATAAAAGTGTTTAAAATGGCTCATCTGTTTGTATTATCAGATGACTTACAATTAATCTGGAATTTATTTATAACGCTCACTTTTAGACCATCATTATTTATCGTTTTCAGGTCATTGATCCTACCCCAAACACAAATCATTCCTAATGTGGCGGTTTCAGACTTTTGATCTTATCTCAAACAATAACATTCTCCAAAGGGAGTATTTCTGACTTTAATATTATCAAATACAGGATATTTCTAAATTGAATGTTTTGTACACAGCCTTATTATTATTGATTAATAAGATTAAACAATTAAGCTTTTTCTATAAGCAGAGACTGTATCAAAAAGCCGGTACAACCTCTGCTTATTTGGGTATCTGATGGATAAAGTTTTCATTTACACATTCCCTATCCCTTCAAAACACTTTTGATACTTCCTATAACAAGCAGCAGGAAAAGTAAATACTTATACCCCATAAAAACTCATTACTATAAAAACGAAACTTTTGTTAAGTATTAACTTGAAAACTATTGAAACATTTTAAGCATATAAATCGCTGACGTCTGCTTTATCCAATTCAACCAAAACCGCAGAAATTTTACGGGTGATATGTTTAAAGTAGGCCTCCCCTTTTTCTTTTGTCGCTAAACGAGGATCGCCAATTCCTGTATCTTCTGTTACTTTCGACCATTTTCTTTCAGCCCAAATCCACCCCTCGGAAAATGCTTTTATTTTATTCTTTTTTTCCGCACCACTTCCTGCCTCAGACAACGGTAGAACCAGATCGGGTTTTAGATAAAGCATCAGACTGGTTTCCATCTCATCAGCATGATCACCCTTGTTTTCAAAATAGTTACTTTTATCACTCATCTGAAACCAGTTGCAAACACAAATAAACATTTGAGGATATTTTAAACCCAACTCTCTGATCAAAGGTTTAAAGTCATTCCCCCCATGACTGTTTAATATCATCAGCTTGTAGATTCCTTGCCTGTTTAGAACCTCAATAATATCAGTAAGCATTAATAACTGTGTACTTGGATGTAAATTGATATCAAGTAAAATATCTGACTGACCGGTATTTACGCCGAAAGGAATAACCGGTAACACAATCACTTTAGCACCTTCCTTCCATGCCAGTCCTGCTGCTTCCGATGATATGTGCTCTGCTTCAAAGATATCCGTTGCATAAGGCAAATGAAAATTATGCGCTTCAGTTGCACCCCATGGCAATATGGCTACATTAAATTTTTCATCTTTTATATTCTTCCAATTCGTCTCTCCAAGTATATATGGTTTCATACATTATTTATTGATTGTATTATCAGCAAAGCATCGTTATAATTCTTTATATCCATACCAACACTCATTATCCATAACCATTTTACGGCAAATTGGTATTACTATCAATTTAGTCAATATTCTATAGGAATGATACAAATATAAAACTGTATTCCTTTTACATATTTACTTTGAACAATATTTTCAACTCATGGAGTGAGTTTATAAGCAGTATCTTTTTTACCCTCGTGCAATACAAAAAAACTTTGTACAGTGCCTACATTAGAAAGACTGGCTAATTTATTCAGCATAAAATCATGATACTCGTCCATATCTTTTAAAGCAACCTTTAAAAAAAAATCATACTGTCCCGTCATATGATAACATTCCATCACCTCCTGAAACTTGATCACGTCATTTTCAAACTTCTTAAGAATTTCTCCGGCATGTTCTTTTAGTTGAACATGAGTATAAGCCGTTAGCGGTTTATCAATTTTTCTTTTATCTAAAATTGCCACATATTTAAGAATATAGCCATGCTGTTCAAGTCGTTTGATACGCTCATGTACACGCGTAGCCGATTTTCCAATTTTATCAGCAATTTCCTTCATACTTAAACGGGCATCATGTTGTAATAACTGGAGAATCCGAATATCATCCTTATCAAGGTTCTGCATAAAACGAAAATCGGATAATTCATCGGAAATATCACACTATTCCGGATTTATTTTCCGCATTTTCACTATTTTATTGGATATATCACTCCATATAAACACCTTTGCCCTGTTGCCACTTTAAGATTGTCTAAACGATTGTTATGCCTACTGTGCTTGTGCTACCTCTGAACAGTATCAGCCTGAAAGACATTTCACTTGTGGGAGGTAAATCCGCCTCCCTCGGTGAAATGATTCAGCATCTAACTCCTCTTGGTATACAGATTCCTGATGGTTTTGCCATCACGACCGAAGTATACTTCAGGTTCTTACAACATAATCAGCTCGAAACATTTATTGCCGATAAACTGGAGGGTATTGATTTTAATGATATAGAGTCATTGCGAAGAACAGGACTGGAGATTCGCCAGGCTATCCGCAATGCAAAATTTCCCTATGCGCTAAGCGCTGAGATTATCGAGTGCTACGAAATGCTATCGAAAACAAATCTTCAGCAATACACTGATGTAGCAGTACGCTCATCGGCTACGGCAGAAGATTTGCCGGATGCCTCTTTTGCCGGACAGCAGGAAACCTATTTAAACGTGCGTGGACCTGCAGCGCTTATTGATGCTATCAGAAATTGTTTCGCTTCTTTGTTTACTGATCGCGCAATCAGCTATCGCAACCATTTTAATTTTGATATTACAGCAATAGGTTTATCTGTATGTGTGCAAAGAATGGTACGCTCAGATCTGGGAAGTGCAGGAGTAGCTTTCTCTTTAGATACCGAAACAGGATTCAAAGATGTAGTATTGATTAATGGTTCCTATGGACTAGGAGAAATGGTAGTACAGGGCGCTGTATTACCTGATGAATTTTTAATATTTAAGCCTACTCTTCTTAAAGGATACCCTGCTATTATTGAAAAAAAACTTGGTGTTAAGGATAAGGTAATGGTATACGGCGACGATCCAGATGAACGTACAAGAATCATCCAAACAGATACAGCTCAACGTCAGCGATTTTGTATGACCGATCAACAGGCGCTGCAACTTGCGCAATGGGTATGTTCTATCGAATCCTATTATTCAGGTCTGTATAATCGCTGGTGCCCTGTTGACGTAGAATGGGCAATTGATGGTCTAACGCAAAAATTGTATATCGTACAGGCAAGACCAGAAACTATCCACTCACGGAAACAAAGTGCGTCTTTTACTGAATATTTATTTGAAGATCCTTCACTACTTCCCGATCCAATTATTACAGGAATTGCTGTAGGTGATAAAATAGCTTCAGGAAAAGTAAAAATTTTATATTCCCTTGATAAACGTGTTACAGAAGGTCTTGAATTTCAGAAAGGAGATATTCTGGTGACAGACATGACAGATCCCGATTGGGAGCCTATTATGAAAAAGGCAGCAGCTATCATCACTAATAAAGGCGGAAGAACATGCCATGCCGCTATTGTAGCAAGAGAAATGGGTGTACCAGCTATCGTTGGTTGCCAGCATGCTACCACTGTACTTAGGGAAGAACAGCTTCTCACAGCATCCTGCGCACAGGGTGAAAAAGGTTTTGTTTATGATGGTGTATACAATTTTACAATCAGAAATACAGATCTCTCAGCACTCTCAAAACTAAGTACCCATCTAATGCTCAATCTTGCAAATCCATCAATGGCCTTCCAATACGCAGGTTTGCCACACAATGGAGTTGGATTAGCCAGAGAAGAATTTATTATCAATAATTATATTGGTATTCATCCGCTGGCTTTATTACAACATAAACAAATCGGAGACCCGTTATTAACAAAAGAAATAGAAGAAAGATTAATAGGATTTAATAACGAAGAAGAATTTTTTATTCATAAACTGGCACAGGGCATTGCTAAAATCGCAGCTGCTTTTTATCCTGAAAAAGTAATAGTACGTTTCTCCGACTTTAAAAGCAATGAATACCGCAATTTACTAGGCGGCCAATATTTCGAGCCAGAGGAAGAAAATCCGATGATTGGCTGGCGTGGCGCTTCCAGATATTATACTCAACATTACAAAGAAGCATTTGGATGGGAATGCAAAGCTATTCAACATGTAAGGAACGTTTATGGATTATCGAATGTAACTGTGATGATTCCCTTTTGCAGAACAGTTAACGAACTACTTATTGTACAGGAGATAATGAAAGAATATGGTTTGATCAGAGGAATTAACGGTCTTGAAATATTTCTGATGGCAGAACTACCCTCTAACATTATGATGGCCGAAGAATTTGCCCAACATATAGACGGATTTTCAATAGGATCAAATGATCTTACTCAGTTGACATTAGGTCTGGATAGAGATTCTGCATTGGTTGCTCATTTATATGATGAACGCAATGAAGCAGTTAAACGCATGATTCGTTTACTGATTATCCAGGCAAAAAAAGCAAAAGTAAAAGTTGGTATTTGCGGACAGGGACCATCTGATTTTCCAGACTTTGCACAATTTCTCGTGGAAGAACAAATCAATAGTATTTCAGTAACTCCTGATGCATTTTTAAAGACAGTTAAAGCTATTACTACTATAGAAAAATCAATGCTCATTGCTACAGAAGCATGATAATTGATTGACGGATATTAAAATAATTGATGAATATTAATTTTGCTGAATAATTTTTACGGCCCAAAATATTATATCCAAAAACATCAGCACAATCGTTTAGTAAAGAGCGTAAAGAACATCTATATTACAAACTCATTGAGTATTATATAGATTCCCATAGCTAACACGAACCAGCCAAAAGCTCTTTTGAGCTTTTCTCCATCTATTTTACGGGCCAGTCTATTACCAATGAGAATCCCTATTATGGCCAATCCTGTAATTATCAATAATAATGGCCAATCAATTGTGGTTGTAGTTACAAAAACATCACCTACAAATCCTATTAAAGATTTTGCTGAAATAATTACTAATGAAGTGCCAATAGCTTTTTTCATTGGTAACTTGCTGAGCATTACCAATGCAGGAATAATTAAAAAACCGCCTCCCGCTCCTACAAATCCTGTGAGTAAACCTACAACTATTCCTTCCAGCAAAATAAGCGGATAATTAAACTTTTGTTTTCCCTCTAATTCCAGAGTATCATCTTTATCAGAACGGATCATTGAAACAGAGGCCGCAATCATCAATACAGCAAAAAGCAGCATTATAAATAATGGCTTCGTCAGTTGAAACTGCCCAATAGAAAAAAGGACGTCTGGCAATGAAGGAACAATATATTTTCGGGTTAAAAAAACGGTAACTATAGATGGCAATCCAAATATCACAGCAGTACGCATACTGACCAGATGATCTGTATATTTAGCAAATACACCAGCAAGACTTGTCAATCCGACAATAAATAAAGAGTAAGCAGTAGCTGCAACCGGATTGATATTAAATAAATATACCAATACAGGAACTGTAAGAATTGAACCACCACCACCAATTAATCCAAGAGATATACCAATAGCAACGGATGCGATGTAGCCATAAATTTCCATGCAAAACAGGGTTTATTAACCAGCATCACAAAAATGATATTTATTTTCGGTACTTATAGTGATAATTGTTACAAACAAATAAAAAAGTAACCGGCCAAATCTTCACTTGTCTATTAAGTATTATAAAGCTAAAATTGATATAGTATTTCTACCAAGCTTAACTATACCTCGCTGCTCCATTTTTTTTAATAATCTGGAAATGACTTCTCTTGAGGAATTTAAGTCTGTTGCTATTTGTTGGTGAGTGATAGCAAGCAAAGAAGTTTTTAGTTGCTTACGTTGATTTTTAAGGTAGAATTCCAGCCTTTCATCCATACTCTTAAAAGCGATATGATCTACCACCTCTAATAATTCCTCGAATCTTTTTCGGTAAGTTTCAAGAACAAAATAATACCAGGTACGGTACTTTTGTATTAACTTATCCATCATCTGAATAGGTATCAGCAGGGTCGTTGTGTTTTGATCCGCTACAGCCATCACTTCACTTTTTTCCTGTCGGGCTGCACAAACCATTGAAAGCGCACAGGCATTACCGGGCTCCAGATAATAAATAAAGAAATCACCCCCTTCATTACTTTCTCTATAAAGCTTCACACGACCCTCTACAATCAACATAGTGGATTTAAAATATTGTCCCGTTTGCATTAATTGTTCGCCCATCTTAAATTCCTTAATTACACAGTTTTCGGACAATATCTTTTTCAAATCGGCTTCAAAATATCCGAAGTGATTATTTAAATACCCAAGCAAAATTTCCTGTAAATCATCATCATTCATAAGAATATAAAGTTATGTATTAGATAGATATGATGAGGATGAAGATTAGTATAAACAATGCTAACTCATCTCTGTTTCTGTCCACCTATCAACTTTTAGATCTCAAACTTCCAGCTCAATAGAACTGTTTATACCTGATGATGTAGACCTCACCTCTTTCATTACAAATAGAAAAATTAACAATTGATTATAGGACAAGATGAGTCCAGCCACATTCTATTCTATGCTATCACAACTTTATAAAAATGAGCTATATACATTTTAGTAAATCATCCACATCGCCAAACAATTAAATATATATAAACTATACCAAAGTATAGCTCTTACCAAAGTATAGCACTTCTGTTATACTTTTAATTTTCAATGAAAACAATATGATACTACTAGACTCATTAAAGTGGCGATACGCAACAAAAAAGATGAATGGAAAAACTGTGGAACAGGAAAAAGTCAATAACATTATTGAAGCGGCCTATCTGGCTCCAACCTCATCAGGATTACAGCCCTTCAGGATTATATCTATTACTGATAATGCTTTAAAAGAAAAAATAAGACCTATCGCATTTGACCAGAGTCAAATTACAGATGGCTCTCATCTGTTAGTATTTGCGGCATGGGATAACTACACAACAGAAAGAATAGAGTCTGTTTTTAATAATACCGCAAAAGAAAGAGGAGTATCTCCCGAAAATTTTAATGATTATAAAAATAGATTAATAAGCATTTATTCCTCTCGTCAACCTCATGAAAATTTTGAACATGCTGCCCGACAAGCCTATATAGGATTTGGAATGGCTATTGCTGCTGCTGCAGAGCAAAAAATCGATGCAACACCAATGGAGGGTTTTGACAGTAAGGAACTGGATAAGCTTCTTGGATTACCTCAGCAAGGATTAAAGAGTGTAACACTTTTGGCACTGGGCTATCGTGATGCTGAGAATGACTGGCTGGTCAACCAGAAAAAAGTTCGCACTCCAAAAAAAGAATTTTTAATTGAGTTGAACTAAACACTTTTGATTGTTTACTTCCTTCAAAACAGATGGAAACATATAAAAGCATTTTGCAATTCAGAAGTATTATCTAAACAACAACTTTGTTCGTTAAGGTATTCATATGATTGGGGTGGACCGTACTTTAATCCACCCCATCATATCATAATCTGTTCCAACAGAAAAAATGTTTAACCGTTTCAATATCAACATCGATACTTTTATTTATTGCTAGATTTTTATTCAGTTGATCTATTACCCATTTTACTTATTCAAATCCATAGAATTATTTATAAGTAGTCTGAAAAAGATGTCTGATTATAGTGGATGATATTTACGGATTTAAACCAGCTATGCAGGATTATCTTGATTATGTCTGCTCTACTCAAAATAGGTATTTATCCACAACACAGGGCCTTAAAAAGACATAATAGCGGGTTCTATTGAAAAATCATGAAAGTATTATCCGCAACACCGGACCTTAAAAAGGTGCTGGAGTTGACCATTAAACTGGCTTAAGAAGGAATTATACAAAAAACAAAAGGCCGGATAGACATCCAGCCCGATTGTAAATCCAATATCCTATGAAAAACCGTTAGTATAAAAGCCAATGCCATGCCATCATCATAAACCTATGATAATAAGCATATTATACTTTCATCCGCTCTCTTAACATTCCTTGCCTGGGAAAATTTTCGCAAAAACAGACTTCTTTAAAATCATATTTTGGCAAAAAGCTTTTAGACTACTATGTTTGAGCTTAATAAAAGATCCTTAATAAGAAAATATTTATGGATATCGATAACTGTTTACAGCTATTGGAGAAGAACACTACTGATGTTTTAATATTTATAGGCAACCTTACCCATACTGACCCACTATATCAACCCGCGAAAGGCTGGAACGGCATGCAGATACTGGAACATGTCTGTCTGACAGATTCACTCATTAGCGAAATGATTGCTGAACATCCTGAAGGCATAGCTGATAAGGTGAATTTTTTTGGTGAACAACGTCTTGAACAATTATTGACGCAGGACAAAACTCCGCTAAAATCTCCCGTATTTCTTATACCACGTAATAAAATTCATACAAGAGAGGAATTTTACGAAGGGTTTATTAAAGTAAGAGATCAGTTAAAACGATCTGTTATTAGTAACAAACATCTTGATAATAAAAGATTTTATCACAATCCTTTAATAGGCGATATGACAGTTTCTGACTGGCTGCTATATATTGTTTTCCATACACGTCGGCATATGAAGCAATTAGAAAAACTCATTGCTATCAGATATGCGCAATAAGATAAACAGCACTTCTGCAACTAAAATTATGCATAGCAGTTGAGCGCTCACAGAATCGTATAGTTTTTTTTACTAATACAACATAGACTATCCGGCATATGCTGTTATTAAAAAAAACAGTAGGTTTGCAAAACTTCATTTTAAGCAATTTTTAGATGTCCGACCTTACAATATATTGGCCTGTGCTATGTAAGTATTCCCCTATAAGTATATATATATTCAAGCATGTTATTTAATTCACTGAATTTCGCGATATTTTTACCTATCGTATTTATCCTTTATTGGTTTGTATTCAAAAAGAATTTAAAGGCTCAAAATATAGTATTACTTATTGCCAGTTATTTTTTTTATGCATGCTGGGACTGGAGATTTCTATTCTTACTGTTGTTCTCTACTTTTCTTGATTATTATACCGGCATTAAAATGTATGAGGCTGTCAGCCAGAAGATGAAAAAATTCTGGTTTTGGTTAAGTATAATTGTCAACCTGGGATTTTTGGGATTTTTTAAATACTTTAATTTTTTCTCTGAATCGTTTGCCGAAGCATTATCAGGTGTAGGATTACAGGTCAATCCTTTTACGTTAAATATTATTTTACCAGTTGGTATTTCTTTTTATACTTTCCACGGCTTATCGTATGTTATTGACATTTATAATAACAAAATTAAACCAGAGAAAAACTTTATTGATTACTCTGTTTTTGTAAGTTTTTTTCCATTGCTTGTAGCGGGCCCTATCGAACGGGCAACTCATCTTTTACCTCAAATTCAAAGGGAAAGGAAATTTGATTATAGCAGAGCTGTAGATGGCTTGAGGCAGATACTTTGGGGGTTATTTAAAAAAGTAGTTATCGCTGATCAATGTGCAGAATATGCTACACTGATTTTTTCTAATAATACTGAATACTCGGGCAGTACTTTATTGTTGGGAGCAATATTTTTTGCATTTCAGATATATGGAGATTTTTCAGGTTACTCTGATATTGCACTTGGAACTGCCAGGTTGTTTGGCATTGAACTGCTACGCAACTTTGCTTACCCATATTTTTCAAGGGATATAGCAGAATTCTGGAGACGCTGGCACATTTCCTTATCAACATGGTTCAGAGATTATTTGTATATCCCCTTAGGTGGCAGTAAGGGAGGGACATGGATGCGTATCAGAAATACATTTATCATTTTTATTGTTAGCGGTTTCTGGCATGGTGCAAACTGGACTTTCATAGCATGGGGAGCATTGAATGCCATTTATTTTCTTCCTTTATTGCTATCAAACAGAAACAGACAAAACATGGAGACAGTAGCACAGGGAAGAGCTCTTCCATCATTCAAAGAGCTTACTCAAATGTTGCTGACTTTTGGATTAACGGTTATTGCCTGGATATTCTTTAGGGCAGAAAGTATCGGTCATGCTATTGAATATATATCAGGAATATTTTCACAATCGCTTTTCTCTGTACCGGTTTTTCAGGGTAATAAACCAGCAATGGTAACTATAGGTATTTTGTTTTTCTTCCTTACTATAGAATGGATAGGCCGGGAGCAACCCTATCCTATTGCAAAATTTGGTCTTCGTTTTTCACGTCCAGCCAAATGGGCTTTTTATTCCTTAATCATTTTTATGATAGGCATGTATATGAATACCAGCGAAACACCATTCATTTATTTTCAGTTTTAATCATGATGAATAATGAAAAAATTTATCAGCACGTTCCTTATATTTATCTTTCTTACTACAGGTGTTTATTTCCTATTGATATTAGCCTGGGGTAATTTTGCTCCGAAATTGCTTAAAAAAAATCTTAATTACGAAAGAGGATCTTATGGTCATCTTTATACAAGAGCTAAAGAAGCGAAACAAACGCATGATGTAGATATTCTGTTTATTGGTTCTTCACGATCATATAGAGGATTTGACACTAGATTATTTGAACAGGCTGGCTACAAAACTTTCAACCTCGGCTCCAGTATTCAAACACCATTGCAGACAGAATTATTACTGGATAGATATCTTGATCAGCTTAATCCCAAAATCGTTTTTTATGAAGTATATCCATTGATTTTTTCATCTGATGGTGTTGAATCTTCCCTCGACCTTATAGCCAATGAAGAAATTGATTGGGATATTATTAATATGTCATTGCGTCAGAACAATATTAAAGTGTATAACACACTCATATATGGTTTAATTAAAGATGCCTTAAATGACAGAAACTCTTATGTAGAACCAGTTGCTAAAGATGATGATATTTATATTAAAGGAGGATATGTGGGGAAAGACAGATCAAGATTACCAAATTTTAAAACTAAAGACTATACTTCTATACAGTTTAATAAAGAGCAATTAGCATGTTTTGAAAGAATAGCAGATAAATTAAAAAAGAAAAACATTTCATTAATCGCTGTCCAGGCGCCCACTGTACAAAACGTTTATGCATCTTATCCCAGTAACAATATTTTTGACAGCACCATAAGCACTCATGTCCACTACATAAACTTCAACGAGTTTATGTTTCTTGAAGATAGCACCTATTTCTATGACGCATACCATCTTAATCAAAAAGGGGTTGAATTATTCAACAAAAGACTAATGGACACTTTGCAGCTGCATCAACTGAAATAAATTATTTATTCTAAAGTGCTAATCTGCTGATCCAAATTTATCATTGATAAAGTGTATTTTTAAACAACACATAAAATACTATTTCCTTAAAAAAAATAACCATCATTATAAACTCCTTTATCGTCCTTTATAATTAATGACTTAATGTGCGCAATTGGCCTGTGGCCCTTAGCAGCATATACACATAGTGTTGCGATAAAGTGACAAGGAAAATATTATACACGTACTCCTATAAAAGGAATTTCATCTTGGCACACAAAACAAAGGATACTCCCTTAAAATACAGTTTCACTTATAGTCATACGTAACCAAACTGTCTAAATGTAGAGAACATTTTTTTGTAAAAAGTACTCTTTCTTTTTACGGTTCAAACGTAAACTCCGGCAGTCTGATAATTTCTCCTCCTTTCATTGCTGATTCGTGAGCCAGTATACCTACACAGGTAATATTTGCAGATTGTACAGCATTTGGAAAAGGTGATCTTTTATTGACTAATGCATTAAGGAATTCATTGACAAGATGAGGGTGAGAACCTCCATGTCCCGCGCCCTGTGTAAAAGAAAGATGTTGGTGTTCATCCGTATCATATACACCACGTGTTGTGAAGGACTGAATAGCATCCGGAAGCAAATGAGCGAAATCGGGACATTCAACTTTTTCAGGAATTTCTCCTTCCGGGCGTTTTGCTGTATGCAGAACCAAAGGTTCTCCTTCAATTAAAGGCCACTCTACTGATTGCTTAGATCCGTATACTTCAAAACTTTCACGATATTGTCTAGCTGTATCAAATAACGAACGATAAACATGCGCGCTTAGATCTGAATCTTTGAATTTTATATGCGTACTTTCTACGGCAAATGAAGAATGATAATGTTTCTGCAACTCTTCTCTAATTGCTCCCGATCCGAAACAAGATACATATTCAGCCTCAGAACGTGTTAGTCCCAATACAGGACCCACGCAATGTGTAGCGTAATACATAGGTGGTAGGCCTGGCCAGTAATTTGGCCACCCGTCCATGTCCTGCTGATGACTGGCTTTCAAAAACTGTATTTTCCCTAACTCTCCTTTTTCATATTTATCTTTCACAAATAAAAACTCTCTGGCATAAACCACAGTTTCCATCATCATGTAGGTCAATCCTGTCGATTTTACCAGCTCCACTATCTGACGGCACTCGTCCACAGTTGTAGCCATAGGAACAGTACATGCTACATGTTTGCCTGCTTTTAATGCTTTTATAGATTGAATTGCATGATCTGGTATTGGAGTATTGATATGTACAGCATCTATAGTAGGATCCTTAAGCAGCTCATCAAAATCAGTAAATCTTTTTTCTATTTTGAACATATCCCCAATTTCATTGAGCTTTTGTTCATTTCGCTGACATATAGCGTACATGTTAGCATTGGGATGTCTTTGGTAAATTGGAATAAACTCAGCACCAAATCCAAGTCCTACAATCGCAACGTTAATTGTTTTATTACTCATATGCATTTAATTACAATAACTGATACAGTTTACGCTGAAACATACCCGACTCTCATTCATAGACAATACTCAGATATCACGTATAATTAATCACAATCTTGTCTCCTTAAATATACAGAGTAATTATTATTCAAATTTTTTTGTTTATAAAAAATCAGATTCACTTCCACGCGTTTAGTTCTTTCTCTGTTTGTTTTCCCATTTTAACATATCCACCATAAAAGATATTTAAAGCAGGTTAGTGATATTGAAAATCGTGTAAGCAGAACTTCATAAAAACCGTTAACACGAATAAAATAAAGAAGTGCCAGTAATGTATATTGAACATTTTGTTTAATTCCACCGAAAAACTTCTCCCACCGGAAAATCAATAAAATGTCAATATATCAAAAACTGATAAGGCTTCTGAAACAGGTATAAATAACATTTCCAACCGAGTATGGCCAAAAAAATACCTATAGTAGATTAACACATTTGCACAATAGAGTTATATGGGCCTTCTTTACTGTAAAATGAACAAAAAGACTGAACATCATAATATGCCAAAGCCTCTGAAACAGGTATACACAATGTCTCTAACAGAGTATGGCTAAAGAAATATCTATTATATATTGAAGCATTTGTATTATAGACATACTAAAGTCTTGGTCTACCTAATAGAAACAAAAAGACTAAACATCACAATATGCCAAAGCCTCTGAAACAGGTATACACAATGTCTCTAACAGAGTATGGCTAAAGGAATATCTATTATATTTTGAAGCATTTGCATCATAGACATACTAAAGTCTTGGTCTACCTAATAGAAACAAAAAGACTGAACATCATAATATGCCAAAGCCTCTGAAACATATATACATAATGTCTCTAACAGAGTACAAATAAACTGTGGACTTTGATAAACATGTACTTATCTAATATTTTTATGAATCCAATAAAAAGAGGGCGTATCAGATTCTGATACACCCTCTAAACCAATCAGCCAAACACTTATGTTATGATTGCTTATTCTATATGAGCATGTCCATGCTGATTCAATGTCCTTTCCTGGTATGGAGCAACCATTAACTCGGCTATTGGCTGAGGTTTTTTTCCTTTATTTATTCTTCTGATAATACCATCAAATGCGGCATACATAACAGGTACGATAATCAGGGTAAGAAACAACGAACTCAATAATCCGCCGATAATTACCCAAGCCAAACCATTTTTCCATTCAGCACCCGCTCCGCTCGCCAATGCGATAGGCAGCATACCTATTACCATGGCAATAGTTGTCATGAGAATTGGACGTAATCTGGCATGGTTAGCATCAATAAGAGCCTGATAAGTACTTTCTCCTTCTGCCTTACGCTGATTGGTAAAGTCAACAAGAATAATAGCATTTTTGGCAACTAATCCTATCAGCATAATTAATCCAAGTATAGTAAACAGATTCAATGAATTGTTGGTGAGCGCCAAAGCAAGCAAAGCTCCTATGATAGCTAACGGTATTGAGAATAATACTACAAGCGGATAAACAAAACTATTGTATAATACCACCATAATAAAATAAACGAGAAATATGGCAGCAAGTAATGCAATACCCATAGAGCCAAAACCTTCACTTTGATTTTCCATATCACCACTCCATACATAACTTACACCTGTAGGTTTTTGTAGTTTGTCGAATGAAGCCTGCCATTCCGCTGCTACAGTACCGGTAGGTCTGCCCACTGTTTGCGCCTGTACAGTTACAGAAGTACTTTTATCTCTTCTTTCCAACTGACTTGGCCCCGATCCTTCTTTTACCTCTGCAAACTGCTCCAGCCGAACTTTCTCACCTCTGTCATTGACAAACAAAAGATCTCTTACGTCCTGTACATTCTTACGGTTAAAACTTCCGTAGCGAATATTAATATCATATTCATATTCCCCTTGCCTAAACTTACTATCAGTATTTCCGCTGAATGCCGTTTGCATAGTAGCACCTACAGTTGAGAGAGAAAGGCCAAGTGAAGCCATTTTATCTCTGTCCACTTGTACATCTATTTCAGGATTACCTGTTTCTACCGATAGTTTCATTTCAGTAGCCCCCTTCACTTTCCGTAACTCATCCATAGTCATTTCTGCAAACACCATTACACTGTCAAGGTCGGGACCAGTTATTACCAAAGAAAGAGGAGCCTGCTCGGCAGAACCCAATATACTTACCGGAACAGTTTTTACCTGAGCGCCTACTAATACAGGCTCAAGTTCCTTTTTTATTTTTGCAGCATAAATATTTGCATCGTCTTCCCTTTCATTTTTAGGTATCAGTTGTACTGATATTTCAGACTTATAAGGTGTTGCCTGAGTTCCTCCCATCCCATCGCTAGACTGGCCTACAGTAGTAATTAACCTGGTAATTTCGGGTTTATTACGTAAATACTCTTCAGCCTTTTGCGAGGCTAAATTGGTTTGTTCTATAGAAGCATCTTTGGGTAATTCAATCTGTACAAGAAATTCTCCCCTGTCACTCTTAGCAAAAAATTCAGCTCCAATAAAACCGCCTCCTACCATACTGAATGAAGCTATTAACAAAGTAAATACAAGTAATAATGTAGTTTTTTTATGCGCAAGACTCCATTTTAGAATACCAGTCATCCAGTTAGTAAACTTATCCAGACCACGTTCAAAGCGAACTATAATACTTCCAAAAAATGTTTTATTGGTGATTTTTTCAAGCTTACCAAAACGTGACGACAACCAGGGTACAATCGTAAATGATGTTAATAATGATAGCATTGTAGCGATGGATACCGTTACACAAAACTCTTTAAGAATATCTGCAGCCAATCCGGAACTTAATGAAATCGGAATAAATACTACAACGATTACCAGAGTAATAGAAGTTACCGTAAAACCAATTTCCTTTGTAGCGTCAAACGCAGCCCTTACTCTGTTCTTACCCATTTCCATATGACGGTAAATATTCTCCAACACAACAATGGCGTCATCCACTAATATACCTACCACTAAAGACAAAGCCAGTAAGGACATGAGGTTAAGCGAATAACCTAACAGGTACATACCTATAAAAGTGGCGATAAGAGAAACAGGAATAGCAACCATCACAATCAATGCGTTTCTGATACTATGCAAGAAGAATAACATTACAAAAGCCACGAGAATAATAGCGAGTACCAGATCAAATATTACAGCGTCGGCAGACGAAAGAGTATAATCTGATGAATCGTTGGCAATGCTAACTACCAGATCTGCGGAAGCATAATCTGAATGCAGCTGAGTTATTTTTTCCTTAACCAGCTTACTTACCGAAACAGCGTTTGCATCCGATTGTTTAATAATCTGAAGGGCAATCGCGCTCTCCTGATTTACACGTGCAATTTTTTCAATATCTTTTTGAGCATCCTGAACATCTGCCACCTGACCCAAACGCACCTGAGCGCCTTGCTTACCGGTAGCCACAACAAGATTGCGCAACTCATCTACTGATTTATATTTTCCTGATAATCGAATTAATATATCCCTATCCCGCGTTTGAACACTACCGGTAGGAAAATCGAGATTTGCTGATAATATAGCGTTTTGTACCTGCAAAAGAGATAAACCATATCCTTCCAGTTTATCAGCGTCCACGCTAACCTGAATTTCTCTTTCCTGGCCACCAATCAATGTTATTTTTGCAACACCTGGTACCCTCGACAAAACAGGTGATATTCTTTTATCTACCAGGTCAAAAAAATCTGTTTCGTTTAGATTAGACGAAGCCGACAATGTCATAATCGGTAAGTCATCAAGAGAAAACTTGTTAAGAGACGGAGGGTCTACATTATCCGGCAAATCCTTTAATATACTATTGACTTTACGCTGGGCATCATTTAAAGCATAATCTACATCAGCATCACTATTAAGTGTGATGATGATGATAGATAAACTTTCAAAAGATTTAGTTTCAAGTTTTTTAATATTTTCCATAGAAGAAACCGCGTCTTCTATCTTTTTCGAAACAGTATTCTCCACTTCACTGGGTGAAGCACCGGGATAAATTGTTGTTACCGACACGACCGGCGGAGAAAACTTAGGTAATAATTCATAATTCAACGACCTGTAACTTAAGAACCCACCTAAAGTAAGCACCAGAATCATTACGATTACCAGTGAAGGCCGTTTTATTGATATTTCAGCTATTTTCATCCGAAATTTTTTATCTTTTCAATGCGCGAATGGACACTACGTACTCCTCTTTATTGAAGAAAAACTATTACGTAAGTATTCATCCGTAAATTATTTATCATATCGATCTAAGAACAGAAATCAGCAATAGTTTAAATGTATTTCAAACTATAAACCATTTTACCTGTTCATTAAAATATACTATCGATCATCACTTCTCTTCTACTGAGTAAATGATAATTTAGCACCATCAGTTAAATTAACCTGTCCGCTTACCACCACTTTATCCTGCTCTTCAAGTCCTTCCAGCACTTCAACATCTTCTCCCAATATTCTTCCGGATACTACCTGGTGTAGTTTTGCTTCATTACCGTTTTTTACAAGAAAAATCTGATTACTGTTTACACTACCCAGAAATGCCGATCTCGGAACGATAAGGGAAGGTGCTGCAGGAGGAAAACTAAAAACAGCAGTAGCAAACATACCCGCTTTTACACCTGAATTATTTGTATTAGCCATTTCAATTTCAACCGGAAAATTTAAGGCATCATCAGATTTTGCAGCTATAAAACGTATCACTCCTTCAAAAACTTTATCAGGGTACACACTTACCTTCACTTTCACCTTATCTCCAGTTTTTAGTTGCGCTACCTGCGATTCATTCACCTGCACTTTTAGTTTAAGTCTTGATACATCCACTAATTCGAAAAGCTGAGTACCCGGATTCAATACTGCTCCTGGTTCTATATAACGTTTATTAACTGTTCCATCAATAGAAGCGCGGATGTTCGCATCAGCAATTTTAACTTTAGCCTGTTCTACCTTAAACTCAGCATTTTTAAGAGCAAGTTCTGCCTGATCCAGTTGCTGACGAGTTACGCCGCCTGTTTTAAAAGCATTCTCGAACCTCAATTTATCCTGCGAAGCATTCTGATAATTTTCTTTGGCGCTTTGTAATTCAATATTTAAATTATCAATCTTAATTACAGCCAGTGGTTGTCCTTTCTTCACACGATCACCTTCTTTTACTAATACACTAACTACTCTGCCAGCAGTTTCTGATGAAAAATTCAGTTGTTGGTAAGGAGCAAAATTTCCATTAGCTGTAAAATCAAGATTAAGAGGTCTTTTAACCACCTCTGCTATTTTAACTGCTACAAATGCATTTCTTTCAGAAACGATAGCTGTTTTCTCCTCATTTTTCTTTTTATTATTAGACAATACCCAACCAATTGCAGCTAGTGCTGCCACGATCACTATTAGTGTGGTGAGTGTACGTCTTATTTTTTTCCCGCTCATAAATAGTAGTATTACGATTTAATTAAGTAAAGTTTTAAGTTTTCCTTCTGCTTTGATCAGCTGGATTTCTGATAATTTATAATCCAGCAATGCGGAAGAGTAATTATTTTGCGATTCTGTAACAGCATTTTCTGATTGTAATAAATCTGTTAGGTAAGACAGGCCCTGGTTATAATTGTTTAATGTATTATTATATACTTTTTTTGCTAACTCAACATTTCTCCGTTGATTATTAAGTATAATAATACTATTGTTAATCTGAATTTTTGCATTTTCAAAAGCCAGATTTAAAGCAAGAGATGTTTTTGAAATATCTTCCTGTAATTTCTGAATACTTATATCAGCCTGCCTTATTCTGGATCGTGTAGCGCCGCCATTAAAAATGGGAATTTTTAATGATGCACCTATGCTGCTGTAATCAAACCAGTTTACGCCACTTGCCGGCCCTTTAAAAACAGGAAATTGCTGACCTAATCCCTGGTAATTATAATTACCAGATAAAGAAAGAGAAGGATAGTATTCCGCTTTAAAAGATTGTTTCTGATAAGTTAATAGCTCTTCCTGTTTTTTTAAAGTCTGATATTCAACTCTGGTATTCAAATCAAGTTTCCCCTGTGATTCTACTGCTGTAGGATTAATTTTATCCAATTCTGCAAGAGGAAGAACTATATCCTGACTAATGTCCATTCCCATCACATACTTCAGTTGATTTTCCATTAGCAGAACGGTATTTAATAGTTGCGTCCTGTCACTTTCAAGGTTAGCCAGATTAACTGCAATCCTGTCAACATCAATCTGCTTACCTAATCCATTTTCATACTGCCCTCTTATAATCTCTTCTGATCTTTTAGTATTCTTAATAGTACTATCAATTACTTCAATCTTCTGACGTTGGACTAACACATTATAATAAGCAGTAGAAACCAATTCTATTACCTGTTCCTCAGCAAGATCACCATTTAATTCATAATATTCCCTGGTGCCCTTCGCAGCTTTTAAGCCCGTTAAAATTGATTGATCAAATAAATTTTGTGTAACGTTTACACCTACTGTAGATATCCACTTCTGACCAAAAGTTACCAGCAACACTTTTCCAGGTTGACCAATCAGATCACCCGGCATCGCACTTTGCTGAAGTATTGGGTTGTACGTAATATTACCATTTCCCGATACCTGGGGAAGAGCCCTGGATCTGACTTCATCAATCTGATACTCACTATTTTTAATATCCAGACGTGATTTTCTTGCATCCTGATTGGCCAATAATGCCAATTGCAAAGCATCTTTCAGCGTTAGCTCTTTAATGGGTTGTTGACCAAATGCAACATTCATCATACCCAAAAAGAAAAGCATTGGCGCAAAAATTATTTTAGCGCATCTCTGTAAATGTCGCCGCATCGATACGATAGGTATGACGATTGTTTTAGGCTTAACTGATTTCATCCGTTATTATTTGTTTTTTCAATGGTCGGATGCGTACTCGCATAACTTCTTCTCCTTTAACTTTGTTCAATACGCTTGTGGTCATCCGTTATTATCATACTATTATTTACTGTCAATATTGGTTTGATTAACCCTCAAATTATTTTCATTAACACTATTTATATTGCCTGCTGTCTCTTTATCAAACAGTAATTTCATTTTTCTTTTTCCCTTCGCTGTAGTTATAGCATGAAGATAAAATCTGGTCAGCTCATCATGCAAGCTGGTTGCATCCATACCGCCTCCTATTGAAACCCTGCGAACTATTGCCTGCACTTGCATGATGCGAAGTTGTGCTGTAAAACAAATGTTCAGATCCTCCCTGTATAAACCTTCTTTAATTCCACGCTCAAGATTATTAATGATATTAGGAGCAAGAGATGCTTCTGTATACTTTAATAGTTCTGACCATATATCAGGAAAAGATTTCTCCAATTCATAATAAAAGACCGGCTCTATGTTAATCCATCCTGCAAAAGAAAAACGTACCTGATTAAATACTTCTTCTACAGCATTTGCACTGATTTGCAAACAATGTTTCATCGCTTCGCTACTTTCATCAATCGTTTCTTTTACTATAGACTGAATTAAAGCTTCTTTATCGGGGAAAAACCTGTATACAGTTTTTTTTGACATTCCCGTTTTCCTGGCAATGTCGTCCATGGCTATTCTTTTGATGCCAAAGTGATAAAAAAGTTCACTCGCTCTATGCGTAATTAACTGTTGCATGTAGCATATTTTAGTCCATCCACATATATGGAAATAAGTTCTTTTTGTTGTTGAAAAACATTCCTAATGGACTGCTTATCTGGCATAGCAGTATGCAATCGCAACGATTCCTGCATGGCAGTGATAACATTTAATAATAACTCTGCAACCTTACGAACATTGACCTTTCCGATCTCTTTTGCATCGACAGCTTTCTGCACCTCATTGACAACTAATTTTTGTTGTCTTTTATTAGTTGATTCCATCAAATGATGCAGCTCGTCATTTCCGTAAAAAATTTCGTGATGATGATCCATCATCATCATATGATATTTTTCAAAAAATTCCTCTTTAACCTCAACCATCTCCTTCAGCTTTTTGCACAATGGAGATTTTTCAGATAATACAACAGTCAGTCTTGCCAGATACTCCTCAATCACCTCATTCATAACAGCTTTAATCAATGACTTTTTATCAGGAAAATAATAATACAGGTTTTGCTGGGTAACACCCATATCCCTTGCTATATCAGCAAAAGTCGTCTTGGCTATCCCAAAATGAGACATACGCTTTAACGCTGTTTCAACTATCGTTTCCTGCTTTATGATCAAGTCTGACTTCACTACTTTGACTATTTTACCTTTTTACTTTCTGACTTTTTTGATTTAAAAGTCAAATATAGAAATAAAAAAAGTCCGATCCAACAGTTTTTACCAAAAAATAATTGTTAAGGTTTCAAACCACGCAGAAAAATGGTCACCAGCTCCTTTTCTTTGACCAGGACTAACTCAAATTGTTCCTTTTGAGGAAAGATATCATTGAGGTGATGCTGAAACACCACATATCGGAGGCCTTCAAGGCAATTCAGTAAGAGTTCGGCTGTAGCGGGAATATCCTTTATTTTAAGAATGCCTTTCTTCTTACCATCGGCTAAAATAGTAATCAGATTATTAAGTTCTGTATTATGAGCATTATTAAAAATGGGCTTTAGCTCATCAGGAGATTTATCGATGGCTGTTCTGATAAACTCAAAAATGTTGTAGTACTGAAATATAAAGTCACGTCTCCTTTTGAGATATTCAAAAATATTCTTCGTAGGATCATCATTTTTCAATAAATCTTCCTTTTCACGCAATTGTACACCCTCAATGATGTTTCCAATAACAGCAGCGTAAAGACTTAGCTTATCCGGAAAATAATAGTATAACAGAGGTTTCGAGATACCGAGATCACGGGCTATCTCTGACATTGTCGTTTTGGCAACAGTAAAATGGGCAAATCTTTTTTCAGCTGCCTGAAGTATTGCCTCTCTTTTTTGATCGTGATTCATAACTACCGCTTCAAAGTAAGTTTTTTTTATCGACTCACTCAAATTATCTTGTTTATTATACAGATTATCTTAAAGTTTACAACTAACAAATAGCTCTTATTCAGCTACGACAATTATATCGTCCTATCCAGCCAACTGTCACTCATAACGACAGAGCAGTGCTATACAAAGAGTATCTCCCTGTTGAAAAACTTCAGGAAGTCATTTATTGTTACTGGGAACTCAAAACCCACACTTCACTTCAGGAACACTTTATTTATAAGGTTGTAGCCGACGGATGTATCGATATTTTCTTTGATTTAAATAGTCCTGAAGAAAGTTTTGTGATGGGATTGTGCAGAAAATACACAGAGTTCAAACTGGATAACAATTTTCATTATTTTGGTATCCGGTTTCTTCCTACTATGTTTCCGCAAATTTACGGTATCAATGCCTCATCAATCAGTGAACGTTTTGAGGGATTAAAAGATGTTGTTCCTGAAACAGCACAATTTATTAGTCAGCATCCATACTCCACTTACTCTTCTCAGGATGTTATACAACTATTTGACAATTATTTTTTACAAAAATTTGTTCAGTCAAAAATGGATATTGACAATAGACTTTATGATGCTATAGACATTATACTTAATAGCAATGGAACTATAGATATTGAAAAAGAATTAAAAACGGGTCTTAGCCCGAGGCAATTGAGAAGATTATTTGAGTTTTACATTGGTGATACACCAAAAACTTTTTGTAAGATTGTCCGTTTTCAGAGTGTACTTCGTTCAAAACCATCACAACAAAGTCTGCGTAAAAACAAGTTATTTTATGATGCTGGTTATTATGATCAGGCACATTTTATTAAAGAATTTAAAAACTTTTATGGAGTTACTCCTGCAAAGGTTTTCAGGTAAAACAATTCAGCATTAATATGCTATAACCGAAGTATCTCCTCAATAAATACCATCGGCGGTATTTTCTATTTTGTCCATTAACCGAGAATATATACAGTTAAATACAATAACTTCATTAAATATGAAAAACTATTCTGTTATATTACAAGATTAATTTTTCCAGCCTATTACAGCACGGGTATTGACCTCCTGTTTACTATTAGGATTTTTTTTAGCTGCTGACAAATCTGTAAACGACTGTTCTCCATCCATTAAATGCATGCTATATTCTCGCTTGCTAATCAAAGCTTTACCTCTAACAATAGTAGTCATTACATGATTATTCTTTTTGTAAGCATTAATATTTACGGAAGTGCCGGGTTTGTTGATTAAAACTACTGTACCGTCATCAGTACGCACTGTTATGGTCTCCTCCTGATGTTTTGATATTTCCATAAAAACTTCTCCGCTGATTAGAAATATTGAATGATTAGCATTAATATTTAATGGAAACGTTATTGATGAACCTGAATTCATCCATATCTGTGTTCCGTCAGGTAAAGAAAATTGATATCTGGTAGACGGAGATGTTTTTAATGTATTATAGAAACTAGCGGAAACAGGTAGTTTTTCATGTTGGGAAGAATGAGTATATATCAATTCATGCTCATTTATTTTAATTATCTCGACATCGCCCTGGGCTATAGTTGCGCCCTTAGGTAATGTATCAGGACTAATAATTTTTTCATCACCTAATACTAAAAGAGCATTTTTATTTATAAGAGTATCTCCATCATTTAATATTTCATTCTCCTGAACAGTCTTAGGAGGGTTTTCTTTTTTTTCTTTTATCAGATAAATAACTGCGGTAAGAATTAATACCAGCATTACTATATATGTGATCCTCTTATTTTGTCTCATTTTTTATTAATTGTTTCCATTAACTGACCATCGGGTAAAAAATAGAGATATACTTCCTGCTTTCCACGCTCCATTTCTATTTCATACAGCAGAGTATGTGCAGGTGTAATATGCTCTTCTGCATCATCTATTTCCCATTCAGCATATATTGATTGAGTAATAGATTTTAGCACAGGTGCAGGAATATCTTTCTTCTTAATCTCGCTTCGGGTTCTTACCCAATCACCATTTTCGGAAAACATTGCTTTATGCTTTTTTCCCTTTAACATAAATTCAGCCTGATATAATTTCACTTTTTTCTTCCATTCCCATTCATATACATAACTATCAGGATATTGTTTGCTAAAGCTCCGTTTCACTTCTTCAGGGATATTAACCTGAGCGCTAGAATTTTTATTTGGCAGTACCGCTAACACAGCAATAAATATCGATAATAACCATATAGATAAAACTGTCTGTTTCATTATTTGTTATTTATGTTTTCAATTTCTCTGGATAATACCATAAGATCCTGCTTAATCAACTTTATATATGATTCAAGCTGATCATACATATTTGCTCTGTTATATAACTGGTCCGTTGTATATTTCCCACCGTTTCCAAAATACAAATCAATCAGCTTACGCTTTTTCCTGGATTGTGCTTTTTCTATTTGTTTGAAACTCATCCACCTTTCAATGATATGATATCTCAGCGATGGTTTTGTTTGATCATCAGGATTATAATAATTAATATAGTACCATAATGAAGATGGAAATATTGAAGAAGTATCATGTCCTTCCCAAATTTCTCTCAATGCATTACGGGAATGTTTAAGTTCTACTTTTTGTTTATTCAGCAAAATCATCAACCCGACGGTTGCTTCAGCTATACCCGATGCCACACCAATATAATCAGCTATATTATCTCCCCCGTCGCTGTTATTCAATACCAAAGCAGAAGTCGCTGCTCCTGTAGCGCCAATAATTATAGCTGCGACCGTAAGCCTGGTTTCTTTCTCGCTCTCCCGATTTTTCATATAGTCTGCTATCTGTGTAATCCTCTCCTCTTCACAATCCAGCTCAGAAGCCACAGAAGATATTTCAAGAGAAGCCATATTAATACGCTGATTAATCTTATTAGAAAGTTCTAATATATTTAAACGATTTTCAATTGATCCATTATGTTTATATTGTTTTATACCACTAACATAATCAGTCAGCATAGACAGTAACCCAATCGCGTTAGCCGCCTGCAAACTGGTAAATGAAAAATGCTGAATCAGTCCGCTATCCAGCTTTATTGTATGAATAGGCTGTGGTTGTACGTTGTAGGAATAACGGAATTCAGAAGACTGCTGACAGCTACTTTGTTCCAAATAGCGTTGGAACTGTATATTACTGGTTCCCGAACAGGAAGAGAGCAGAAGGGTTATACTGATTATCCATACCCCACTAATAAGCTGATGTCTATTCAATACTTTATCAATTTACTAAGTTCACAGTCAAACCTATATCAATAACAAAAATAAGCACTATAAAAGATCATTGCGTCAATAAAGGATTAAAATCGGAACCGTTAATGAGACTATTCTCAACAGTATTCAAAACTATTGATCTCGCTATAAATAAGATGTACTTTTGCATGCACATGAATATTAAAAAAGATGAAAAAAATTGTAGTAGCCACGGATTATTCTGCTGAAGCAGAGAATGCTATGCTATATGCAGCGGCAATTGCATCGGATAGAAAATATGAATTGGTTTTGTTTTCCTTACAAAATATTTCCTTTCATGCTAAAAATGCCAGATTAACTGGAGACGCTTTCTCTGAACAATTATTAAAAAAACAAAAAAAACTTGAGGAGCTTGGCTCTAAATTGGAGACTGATTATAAAATATCAGTTATCGCGCATTTTGCAACAGGAGATTTTTATGAAGAATTATCCCGATGTATAGAAATGCATGAGGCTGATCTGGTTGTTGTGGGCATGGCTCAAAAATCAGTAGAACAGGATTTACTAGGAAATACAACCACTAAAATTCTTAGTGAGTTAAAATTACCTGTTTTGGCTATTCCTCTGTCGGCCAAATACAAAGGAATAAAAAACATTCTTTTTGCCTGTGATATTGTAAGAGGGGTACATAAAAAAGTTTTGGATGATATAAAAGAGTTATCACTTGATTTTAATGCAAGGGTGGAGGTTTTTCATGTTACTGAGAGAATAAATGAATGGGACGATAAAAAGAATGTCAAAGAAAATATTGAACAAGTAGAAAAAGGATTAAGTGGTACAAGCTATTATTATAAAAACGTTAGTTCTAATGAAATTATTAAGGCCATTAAAGATGAAATAGAGCTAATAAGTGCAGATATGCTGATAATGGTTCCCTATAAATATGGATTTTGGGATGCTATCGTGCACAGAAGCAAGACACGCATGATGGCTTCAGGGAATAATATTCCTTTATTGTCTATCCCATTGTAGTTTTTAATATTCTCATTAGAGTGTAGTAGTATAAAACAATTCAGTTTTTTTTCAAATGATAAAATTATTTCGCAACACAGCATTAATCGAAGGCATATCCTACTTATTACTTTTGTTCGTTGCCATGCCGCTTAAATATGGTTTTAGTATTCCCGAACCAGTCAAATACCTGGGTTGGGCACATGGAATTCTTTTTATTGCCTATGTAGTTTTACTAATGATATGCTGGCTTCAATATAAATGGAGTTTTTTGAGGGTTGTCGGGTTCTTTTTTGCTTCCCTACTACCCTTTGTTCCTTTCTGGATTGAAAAGAAACTTAAAAAAGAGTATGGATCTAATGCATAAATAAAAAAATTATTAAAATATTTATAAGGCCTGATCATCTCGTAAACAGAAATTTCCTTCATCAGGTCTTAATAGGAAGAGGGTGTATCAAAAATGAAACACCCTCTTCCTATTAAGGTAAAACCTATACATATCATTATCTGGTTCGATATTTTTTAGATGCTTAATTCATGATCTGTCATTTTGAGGACTGGTTTAAGGGTGTGATTACTTTAAAGTTAATCCCAATTGTGAAATCAAATATTGACTATCTCAAATAAACTTACCTACAGTCTCCACTTCATCCAAGAGTGGTTCATATACTATTATAAATAGATCATATACCATTGAACAAAAAAACTGCATTCCGATGTATGTTATATGGACATATATACACATTCAGTTTACACGATAATTTTACAGATATTCTTCATCCCTGCTACTGATATACTGTTCTAATTTAAAAGGGACTGCATCATTTTTTTTAAAAGAAGCATAATATCAATTTTTATTCCTATATTTGCCGTCTTATCGATACCTTCTCCAGTTCGTGTTGACTATCTCACCAATTGCCGTGTTAGCTATTTATAAGCCAAGTAAGCACTAACACTTCTTACATTTTTTATCATTTAAACTTATCTATTAAAGTGTCATTTAATAATTTAGGGCTTATTATGCCCATTCTAAACGCCCTCCGTGAAACAGGGTACGTTAATCCTACTAAAATTCAGGAAGAATCAATTCCTATTGTATTAAACCATAGAGATTTGCTGGCCTGTGCACAGACAGGCACAGGAAAAACAGCAGCTTTTACTATTCCTTTATTACAACTATTGCAGGATAATCTTACATCACCTCGAAAAAGTAACAACTCAGTCAGTTCATTAATCCTTGCACCTACGCGCGAGTTAGCATTACAAATTGGCGAAAGCATTGAAACTTATGGAAAATTTCTTTCGCTAAAATATGCAGTTATTTTTGGTGGAGTTCCTCAAGGCAGCCAGGTAAAAGCATTGAAAAATGGAGTAGATATACTTGTTGCCACTCCTGGTCGTTTGCTTGATCTTCTCCAGCAAGGTTTTGTGAATCTTAAAGAAGTGAAGTTCTTTATATTGGACGAAGCAGACCGTATGCTTGACTCAGGTTTTTATAATGATATTAAAAAAATCATCTCTCATTTACCCAATCAAAAGCAAACGTTATTGTTTTCCGCAACATTACCTGCACCTATCAAGGAACTGGCCAATGTTTTACTAAAAAACCCTGCGCATGTGGCAGTTGATCCGGTATCATCTACTGCAGAAAGGATTGAACAATCAGTATATTTTGTTGAAAAGAAAGACAAGAAGGATTTACTTGTTGAAATTTTAAAAGACCAGCGTATAGAAACAGTAATAGTATTCACACAAATGAAACATACTGCAGATAAACTTTGCAAAATTTTACAAAATTCAGGAATTAACTCACAGGCCATTCATGGTAATAAATCACAGGCGCAAAGGCAGCATGCGCTTAAAAATTTCAAGAACGGAACAACACGCGTATTAGTCGCAACTGATATTGCCGCGCGCGGAATAGATGTTGACCATCTTACACATGTTATTAACTATGAATTACCAGAAGTAGCTGAGACATATGTTCACAGAATCGGAAGAACGGCACGCGCAGGTGCATCCGGCATTGCCATATCTTTTTGTGATCACAGTGAGAAAATAGCATTGAGAGATATTCAAAAGCTGACGCACAAATCTATACCTACGGTTAGGGGACATAAATTTGATACTACCGATTTGCACATCACATCTAATTTTATCCAGCAATCACCTGCGACCAGAAAAAGCACGCGTACGTCCTCCTCAAGAAAAAGAAGAGTATTTAATCAGCATAATTAAAGAGATCGATTTACCGCCCCAGGTGAAGAAGTATTCCATTTATAGTTAAGCTTTTGAATATCATAAAAGAAAATATAAAAACCTGCATAAAAAAGGGCTATCAGAAGTATTCGCTAAACCAGATCGATAGCGAAAATGAATTTTCGATATCACTTACTTAAATAAATAAGAGATGACGTATCAGCTTTGGATATGTCATTTTCACAACAAAGAGGATGTATCGGACTTTTGATACATCCTCTTTTATTCTGGTAACCGCTGGAGAAGATTCCTTTATACTCAATTCTCGGTCGACTCAAAGTTTTGAGAATCCGTCATAAAAATCAAAATATAGAATACTCACTGATTATTGGGCATTAACGATTATACAAAATCAATAAATCGATTAAACACCAGACTATATTGAATTGTTTTCACCAATCATGTTTGATTACATAGATAATGCTTCATTGATCAATGCTATGATCTTATCATTATCAAACCCTTGTTCAATTCTGGCATACACTCTCAATTCTTTATCAATTAGCAAAATAAAGGGAATGGCATTTAAATTATAGTACATTGTAAATGGATCTTTAATACCTTTTCCATTGGTATATAAATTAGTATACTCTAAACTAGTATATTTTCCTCCGCTTATCCCCTCCATCCATACTTCTTTATCTTCATCAATGCTTACACTTACTACTTCAAAACCATTATTATCCTTAAAAGATGGATAAATACTTTTTTTAAATCTCCTATGAAATGAAGCACACCCTGTACAACCTTTTCCCCATATATCAAGAAGAACAACTTTACCTCTAAAATCTTCCAAATTCATTTTTTTTCCGTCAACGTTGACCAAAGAAAAATTATAAACAGGAGCTCCTCTTTTATAGAGCATTAAATTCAATAGATTCTCTTTAATATACTCATCACGAACAATCGACAATGCATCTTCAACACAGGCTATAAATTCATCTGGTCCATAATCCGTCAGATATCTGAAACTTCTGTTATTATTCAGACACATCGTTAATAACTTATCCCGCATTTCACCACTATAATTTAGTTTAATATGATTATATAAGGATGTATAAGAAAATCCCTTATTATCACTTTCACGTAAAAGATAAAATTGTGTTTTAGACAATTGATTGAGAATAGCATAATCAACATAGGAAGCAAATTGTTTATTCAAAAAACTATCCTGGCTGACATATCCTTCATATATATTCAAAATCTCCTTCCACAATATATTTTCTACGTTTTTATGGTAGTAATATTTAACATTGGTAATCCACTGTGTATAATAATAACTGCTATTCTCTACTCTGAGTAATTCATATATACTGTTATCCATACTACCTTTTCGTTCATCAATAAAACGAGAAGATCGGCCTATACATTCATCCGTTAACAGCTTTCTAGCTATTAAATTTTTCTCAAATGTTATAGAAGAAGACGAATAGATATCTCTTTGTTGTTCAATTATTTTTTTACATGTATATTTTTCACTACCCCTTCCTTCAAAAACACCTTCTATTAAATAATTAACATTTTTAAGCGTTACACTGATCGAATCGCCTGGAGTCATATAATAATATCTAACTCCACTTATCAGTCTCGATTTATTTGCGAAATAAATATAAAACGTTCCCATAACAAATGGTTCGGCAATCTCTCTACTAAAGGTAAAGCAACCATAATTATCCGGGATTAGCACTATCTCCTCAAACTTTTCAATATCCGGATAATAATCATTGGACAATCGAAGTTTTATACTATCAGGTTTTTCTAAATTATCAACAGACTGTATACGAATATAAAAGTTTCTGTTTTGATGCGACTGAGCTGAAATGATCAGGACATGCATTAATAAAAAAACAAACTGTATATATTTCAAAAAGATCATATTAATATTTTTATTACCTGAATATTATTCTTGTCATCTATATTATCAATATCCTAAATTCTGGATTATATTTCCGTTTCTCAATATCTCTTCCGTGGGAACAGGGAATAATGCATCTTCCGGTTGCCAGTTTTCACCTTTCACTATGCTTAGTACTTCATTAGCCCTCCCAGTCCTTTTTAAATCGAACCATCGATGTCCCCATTCAGAAAAAAGTTCGTATACTCTTTCCTGTGCAATCGACTTCAACATTTCATTTTCACCATTTACTTGAACATCATCGATAACGGCTCTACTCCGAATAATATTTAAATCTGATTCAGAACTATTCAAACCTGTAAGCTTACCCGGTTGTTGGGCCCTCGCTTCTGCTCTGATAAGATATTGTTCAGCTAATCTAAATACAACAGTATGCTCAGTTATAGGAAGTGGATTTATCATCTTATACTTTTGAGGAACTAAAAAGCTGCCTTGTGTCGTGATACGTTTATTTATCCAACTGTTCAGTCGTGTATCAGATGGGTCAGCATCCGCAAACAGTGTATCTCTTAGTGATGCATAAGAAGGAGTTACTGCTACATCCGTCATGGATAACACTGAAGCATCAAGTGCATTTCCATTATCCCTGGCTAAATGCCATATTACTTCCTTACTATTAGCCAGAAACACTTCATCTGGCATAACTAATTCAAACAAAGGGTTATCAATTACAACAGAGGCGTATGTTTCAGCCTTCTCCCAGTCTTCGATATACAAATAAACTCTTGACAGTAATGCTGCAGCAGTCCATTTTATCGGTCGGCTCCTATTGCCATTATTCAAAGTATAATCTGACGGAAGAGCATTGTATGCTTGTGTAAGATCATCAATAATTAATTTATAGACTTCCTCTGCTGGTGTTTTAACCGCTTTCTTATTTGTTGTATAATCAGTATTTGTATAAAGAGGTAAATCTCCATATAAGTTAGTGAGATAGAAATAACAGAATGCTCTGATAAATTTCGCTTCCGCTTTTAACTGGTCTTTAGTTGTAGTTGAAATCCTATCTGCTTTTTCGAGATGTTCAAGAATAGAATTTGTTGTATAGATATATTGATATAATTCGTTCCAGCAATAATTATTGGGTAAGCTCACCTCAGGATTGATCGCATTATTAAACAAATCATTATAGGAGGTATTATTATTAAAATTAATCAACTCATCCGAACATAGTCCTGCCATTAATGATATACTTCTTATACCACCACTGGCAAAACCTGAGCTACCAGACACCATACGGCTATAAATACCCGTAACAGTTGTTGTAGCTACGGCATCACTTTCGAATGCCTTTTCTGATATGAGCTGAGTTTTGGGAGGATCTACAGTGAGAAAGTCTTTACCACAAGACACGAATATTATCGTTAACAATAACAGTATTACTCGTTTATTTATACTTATATACATATGCTCTTCAATTAATTCGTTAAAGAATGATGTTTATACCAAAATCAATCATCCTCAATGGCGGGAGACGAAGGGTGTTTTGGGTTTCGGGATCAGACCACTTATAAGGACTGATTGTAAATAGATTTAGCGCCTGCATTTTAAAACTCATCTGTTTTAAACCCAGTTTCGAAATCATGTGAGTGGGCAAACTGTATGTTAATGAAACATTTTTCAGCCTTACAAAAGAAGCATCAACTGTTCGCAAGTTGCCATACGAACTGGCATATAAATAGGGTTGCCAGCTTGTATTAGCAGAAAATTTTTGAACAGATGTTATATCACCAATATGCTGCCACCTACTTAACACATCAACAGGTTGGTTTTGCATAAACCCCGGACGATCAAATGTTCTTAAATATCCAAATCCCTGTTGTTTTACAAACTGCAATAACACATCCAATTTCCATCCCTTCCATCTGAATGTATTATCCAACCCTCCAAAGTAAACAGGATTAACATGGTCATTTATATATCTGTCACCATCCGACCTATCTCCGCTTTTATCATAATCCTCAAAAACATACTCACCACTAGTCGGATCCACACTTGTATTATATTGACGTACTACTCCTAGAGGCTGACCAATAATATATGAACTAGCATATATGGAGTTGGCTAGATCAGGAAAAGAAATAAGTTTATTTTTTTGAAAACTGATATTCAAAGAAGTTGTCCAGGAAAAGTTTTTTGTCTGGCTATTACGACTAAACACATCTATTTCCCACCCTGTATTTTGTACTTCTGCTGGCAAATTAGCAGTCATCGAATTAAAACCGATACTCGGTGGAAGGGGCTCCGATACCAACTGATTGGAAGAACGATTTCGATAATAACCCACACCAATAGAAAACCTGCTGTTCAAAAATTCCATTTCCAGTCCTGCCTCTGCTTTTCTGGTTACTTCCCACCCATAATCAGGGTTGGCGATTCTTAAAGGATATAATCCACTTCTACCATCATAAGTGGTAGTTATACCCCATGATTCCAAATAGTTATAATCTTGAATCTGATCATTACCTGCGCTACCATAACTCATCCGCAATTTTCCGAAGTTGAGAATAGGTAACAAATGCTGTAAAAAAGATTCATTAGTAAATACCCACGCCGCTCCTATTGCCCCAAAATTGGCATATTTACGGTTGCTACCAAACCGACTGGACCCATCTCTTCTTGCCGTGGCATTCAGGATATAGGTGTTATTATAATCGTACCCTACACGTGCAAACCCCGCATGATACTTGTATTGATTATATACTCCGCTAACCTGGGTGATAGTATTTGCTGCAGTTAATTGAGCAACAAAAGCATCGCTCGTAAAACCTGTTCCTCTTAACCTTTCCCCATTCACTAGATTTTCCTGCAGAGTGGTTCCGGCCAATATATTCCACTTTGAATCACCGGTTTTCTTTTCCCATGAAACCTGAGGTTCTACAATCCATACAGCAGTACGTGTATCCGCAAAATTCGAGCTGATTGTTTTGTCGGTAACATTAGAATACGGACTGTATGAACCTAGAGGTGCTGTAGAAGTTTCATCTCTGCTTATTGTTGTATAACCCATATTTGCTTTAAGCACCAATCCTGAAAATAATTCGTATCCTAAAGAAACATTAGTGAGCAAATTATCTGAAATAGTATTAAACTGACGAAGAAGTGTAGACAGAGGATTCGACCATGTTCCGTTTTCCCAATTCAGTCTACCTTCATTATACTGCTCAGGTGCATTAGGCGGGAGGTTAGCAAACATACTCAGATCATTCGGTATAAGGTTGCTGTTTTCTTTGCTATAATTCATAGAAAACAATGCCTTAAATTTCTTATCAGTAGAAGAATGAGTAAGTGTGAGTTTACCGGAAGCTTTCTTATAACGATTATCTCCAGGAAAAACAGTGGTTTCACGATAAAATCCTCCATTAATAAGAAACTGCGTATTGGTTGTACCTCCTGAAAAACTTCCCTGGTAATTTGAAATATTCGCTGTCCCTCCCGTTAATTCCTTTTGCCAGTCAGTGTAACGATGTTCATCCCATGTTCCATTTACATCATAATCTCTCACCCCGGGAGAAGTGCCATCATTAACAAACCCTTCTCTTCGCATTTCGAGATATTGTTCAGTATTTAATAGTTTTGTTCTACTCGTGTTACGTGCAAATCCATGAGTGATATTGAGATTTAACTGTGACTTTCCCTGATTTCCTTTTATTGTGGTAATCAATACAACTCCGTTAGCACCTCTTGAACCGTATATAGCAGTAGCGTCGGCATCTTTTAATATCTCTATGCTTTCTATATCAGCAGGGTTTAATAAATTAAGAGGATTAGGATTTGGAACAATGTTATCACTGGCATTAAATAATGATATATCGTTAGCGCCAAACGGAACACCATCAACAATATATAAAGGATTATTTCCATTAGCCATACTGTTTATTCCACGTATACGAATATTAAATCCTCCTCCAGGCACTCCAGTAGTTTGCTGAACGAATGTTCCCGATGCTCTTCCCTGCAATGACTGTAAAGGATTTACGACGGGAACAATATTTATCTTCTCATTATTGACTTTGCTCACACTTCCTGTATTTAATCTTTTACTGGTTGTATAATACCCTTTATTCACTATCACTTCATCAAGATCTCCTATAAAAGATTGCACAACAATATTGATCTCTGTCTGACCATTTACTTTTACAACGATCGTTTGAGTACTGGTAGAAGTAATAATTAATTCGGCAGTATCTTCAACATTGCTGATCTCAAATTCCCCATACACATTCGAAGTAGCTCCTTTGTTTGTTCCTTTAATAATAACGGAAGCCACAACCGGCTCTCCTTTTTCATTAACTATCTTACCCCTCACAGTAATGGGAGGAGTTACCAAGAGAGAAAATATGCCAGGTGTATTATTGACCGTTTCAAACTTTTCCGTAAGCGATATTGTATGCTTATCAATCTCAAATATAAATGGCTGATTTTTTAGCACATTCTCTATAAACATATGAAGCGGCTCAGCCTTGGCATCTACATTAACAGGTCTTAACTTATGTAACAGATCATAACGTAACACCACATAAAACCCCGTCTGTCTTTCAATTTCAGCAAACACTTTCGTTAAAGGAATGTTTTTACCAGAGAGCGTAACAGTTTGCGAAATCGTCTTCGCCGAAAGGTGTAAAGCTGTGAACAGAAAAATAATAGCGGTTAACCTCATAACACGCAATGTTTTGATAATAAACCTATCACTCTCAACTATGTATTCTGGAGCTTCGGTGGTGTAAATAGAAAAGCAGCGAGGTTTTGTAATTGACAAGAACCTCTGATTACAAAAAGCATTAAAAAACATACTTTTGTTGCAGTTTTGGGTTGATGAATAAAGCAGTGAGTTATCTCAAATAATAATTGTTTTAGGGAGTCAGTCCATTATGTGACCGAAAGCGCCTAGACTCGCTTTCGGTTTTTTTTGGCTCCCTTAATAAGGCTCAACTATCCATAATTAAAGTTTTGGTGTATATTTTAGTGAATTAATTATTTTATCATTCAACAATAATATTTTTTCCCTCCTGCCTAAACTTTACTCCAAGCCTTGAAAGAATTTTAAGTATCTCAGTAAGTGTCAAATCTCTTCCCATCTTTCCATAGAACTCAAAATCAGTGACTTCTTCATGATAAACAATTTCCACATCATACCAGCGGCCGATCTGGCGCATAACCTGTTTTAGCGGTACACGATTAAAATTAAACACACCATTTTTCCATGCTATGTCCTGATCAATATTTGTAGAAACGATCATTTTATTTACATATGCCTGACCAGGTCTAATCAATTCGTTGTTGATCTTGAGCATACCTTCTGCCAGCGAGGTTTTCGAAGTGGACTCATCTTCATATGCGTTAACATTAAAAGAAGTACCAAGAACAGTTATCACTTCATCACGAGTATTAACAACAAAAGGTTTTTTCTCATTTTTAGCCACTTCAAAATAGACTTCTCCGGTAATAGACACTTCTCTTTTATCTTTTAGAAATGCAGTCGGATAAGAAATTGAACTGGCAGCATTTAACCAAGCCCTCGTACCGTCATTCAACACAAGCATATATTGTCCCCCCCTTGGGGTAGTCATGGTATTCGTGGCCACAACTTCATTATATTGATAAGATAACCTTCCATTTTTATTAGTGATCACCATATCCCCATCGTATATACTTTCAGCACTTAGCTGATCAATCGCTACTTGATTTCCATTAGATAAGGTTAAGATCGCTTTATCACTACCAGGCATTATTTCTTCCGCAACCTCCTTCATTTGATGATGTGTTATTTCTGTTTTTGAGCGATCGTTCATCATATAAATCACCCCTGCACCAATAATTAGGAGCAAAATTGCAGCAGCATAACGTATCCAATTGTTCCTTAAAAATCGCACGCTCTGGCCTGAACTATGAAGTATCTTATCAGCTATAGCGGCCGATTCTATATCAGTCGCTATATTATCACGCCCTCTCAAATTCCACAATCCTTCTAAAGCAGATCCCAATTGATGGTCTGCTTCACCGGAACGGAAAAGTGCCTCTAACCGCTCTATATCCTCACTACTTGCTTCATCATTACACCAACGATTAAAAAGCTGTTGAATATCTACATTCGTCACGATAAAGGTTTTACTGTTATAGTCAATGACACCGCTGAGTAAGCAAAAGGGTATAGGGTTTCAAAAAATATTTTAATCTTTCCAGAAGAGAGCAATGATCAATGCCATATTTCCTTTTCTCAGCAAATAGCTCGTAATGGAATGATTGGCGTGCTGTAAATATTTCTTTACTGTATTCACACTAATACTCATTTCTACCGCAATCTCTTTTGACTTTTTTCCGTACCTTCGACTGAGAATAAAAACCTTCTGCTGCTGAGGTGGAAGCTGCGCTATTGCTTCATCCAACACACTCTTATTTTCGAAAACCACATTAGGGTGAACGGTCCATTCTTCATTATGAGTTTGCTGCCATTTTTGTTGCCTGAGTCTTTCGCGCAAACCGGCTCTTAATGCATTAAGCGCTAAATTTCTTGAAATCACAAATAAAAATCCACGGAAATTACTTATCTCTGGCAATGATCCTCTGACGGTCCATATCTGAACAAAAACATCCTGTACAACTTCTTCAGCGCGTTCTCTTGATTTGGTAACTGTAAATATATAGTATAGAAGTTCGGGGCGATAATAAATGACCAGCTTACGAAAAGCTGACTCATCATTCTGCGCAACATTAATCAATATTTCCCGTTCGTTTTTAAGCGTGGGCTTCATTAATGTAAAGTAAACAAGAAAAATTAATATCAAAACACTACTTATTATATTACATTACTTGTTGATATAATAAAACTCTTTTTTATATGAGCGCTCAGAAACCTTACCCCAAAAACAGATCATATACAATACTTAATCTATAATGTCATTTTACAGATCGTTCTAAAACCTGATGAGAATACTATATAATTTTGAAGTATTGATTAACGCATTACTATTCCTATCTAAGGATAAATTTTAAAATACCTTGTTGTCAATGTTTGATCCTGTTGGATCATCAGTCCAAATTTTGGATTAAATGTATGATCAAATGCAGATTTTATATTTAAGAAAAGAAAGGTGATTTCTTTTTATATTTCCAATACCTATTAAAAGAGTTATCCTTCAACTTCTGAGATTCTATAATCTATATTAATAAACAATTCATTCGACATACATATCTTAAAAAAAATGATTAGGTAAGTCCTTATTATCTTGTGTTGTTTATCCAATTCTTTATCATCATAATCAGAAATGATAAATACATTTTGAACTTAAAGTAATTATATTAAGTTATACAAAAAATGTCTATAACTTCAGGACTTATACCCTTATTATTTAACTCCAATTCCAAGCTTTATGCCTAAAACCAAAGTTTAAAGGCAAAAACGCCGGAAGAGTATAAAAGCACTATTTTTGCATATACATTAATCTAATGAAGCCATTCCAGTACACACTACCGATCTTTGTTGATCATTACGTCTTTTTCAATTAAGCCCCTCTGTTTATAATTTTTTTATTTTTCTGAAGACAGAGGGTCGATAACCCTGATAAGATGTGCATCATTCGATTAGCAGAAATAAAATAATATCATTATGAGACGAAGTTTTATCATGATTTCCACATTGTTGATTATCGTTACATTTTTTCTTGCTCTTTATCTTAATCCCAACTGGTATGTTATTCTGGCCATTATAATTATTCTCACCTGCTTAGGTTATTATGACATGCTCCAGACCAAGCATTCAATTATGAGAATTTATCCGGTATTTGGGAGACTAAGGTTTTTTATGGAAGATATTCGTCCGAAGATTTACCAATATTTTATTGAATCGGATATTGACGGCAGACCGATTAACAGGATTGACCGCTCCACTATTTATCAGCGTGCCAAAAAGGAAAATGACACCATGCCCTTTGGTACACAGCTTGATGTTTACTCAGAAGGATATGAATGGATGTGCCATTCGATGGCACCGAAAGATTTTAATCTGCTGGATCACAATCCACGGATAATGATAGGCAATAAGGACTGCTCTCATCCCTATTCCTGCAGCATCTACAATATATCGGCAATGAGTTACGGAGCGCTTAGTTCCAATGCTGTTGAAGCTATGAATGCCGGAGCCAGGATTGGAGGTTTTGCTCATAATACCGGAGAAGGTGGGTTAAGTCCATCTCATTTAAAACATGGTGGAGATATTATATGGCAGATCGGTACTGGTTATTTTGGATGCAGAACGGCCGATGGTAATTTTAGCGATGAGTTATTTAGCCAAAAAGCACAGCTTCCACAAGTGAAAATGATCGAAATAAAAATATCACAGGGAGCTAAACCTGGACATGGCGGTATTCTTCCTGCTGCAAAAAATACTCCTGAAATTGCAGCTATCAGAAACATAGAACCGCACACAGTGGTATCTTCTCCCCCTTATCATAAAGCATTCAGCACACCAAGAGAGCTAATATATTTTATTAAAAAACTGAGAACGCTTTCTGGTGGCAAACCTATTGGATTCAAATTATGTATCGGTCATAAAAGTGAATTTATTGGTATTTGCAAAGCAATGATGGAACTGGATATTTATCCTGATTTTATTACAGTAGATGGCGCTGAAGGCGGAACCGGTGCCGCACCACAGGAATTCTCCAACTACGTAGGCGCCCCACTACTAGATGGATTGGATTTCGTTCATACAATGCTCAATGGCCTGGATATCCGCAAGCATATCAGCATCATGGCATCCGGTAAAATCATCACAGGATTTCATATTGTAAGGGCTATGGCTTTAGGAGCAGATGCGTGTTATTCTGCAAGAGCGATGATGATGGCCGTTGGTTGTATTCAGGCGCTGTTGTGCAATACAAATAAATGTCCGGTGGGGGTAGCCACGCAGGATCCGAAACTAACTATTGGTCTTGTCGTAGAAGATAAAAAAACCAGGATAGCTAATTTCCACAAAAACACTATCGAAAGTGTTGTAGAATTATTAGGCGCATCAGGTCTTGAAAGAAAGGAAAATATTACACGCTCGCATATTTACAGGAGAATTTCATTTCAGTCTATGTCCACTTATGCGGAAATTTTCCCTACCTACCCTACCGGTTCTTTTCTACAGGAAATACCCGATCGATATAAATCGGATTTTAAATATGCAAATCCCGATCATTGGGGTTTATCAAATATCGGCAGCTGGAGTAATTAGCAAAGCAGAATAACTACATCAATTATAAGCATTATTCAAGATCATCTCAGATGAATGACCTTGAATAATAAAAATGATAAATAATGTGTGTTATAATTAATATTTAAATCTTTCCGTATAATTATATACAGCCATTTTAAAGATATCTAGCCTACCGGAGACATACGCTAACTAATCACAAATATCAATGATTAAAAAATGTCGTCTCGACAAAAATCTTATTTTATAAATTATTATAAAGGAAAAAGAATCAAATGATACTGTAATAATTTTTTACATTTCTACACTGTTATTTAACTCAGTCTTTTATAATAATGATTACTGTACTTATTCGAAATCGTTGATTTTTGATACAAACTTTTTAACCTTCCGAAGTGAGAAGCTGAGCAGAATATTAATTATACCCAAAACTATAAGTCCAAACCCTATCCAAATTGCCAAACCGAGACCGAGAATTAAAGGATTCCAAAGCAGTACAAAAGAAAATATAATACCGAGTAGTCCGAATACTAATGTCCAACCCCAATTGCTGACACCCAGACTTTTCAATTCAAAAGCAGAAACAGTATACATAATAGAACGGAACAGTAACCAGAATCCAATAAAAAATGAGATCAACAACGCTGTCAGATCAGGACTCCCTGCAAGCAATAAACCCATAAGTAAAGTCATAATACCACCGGCCAAATACCATCCCCAGCTTTTTAAGGTCTTCCTGTTTGATAACGAATAGATAATTTCAATAATTCCTGAGAAGATGAAACCGAAACTAAAAAATACAATTATAGCAAGAAACGCGGTAATCGGAGTTGTGAATGCCCATACACCCAATGCGATGAAAACGATACCCAGTACTAAAGGCAAATACCAGTGTTTTAAACGGTTTTCTACGTAATTTTTCATTGTAGTTTGTTTTTAAAAGTTAATATTTCAGATTCTATTTCAAAATTATAAGAGGTTATTGTTCATCTTACCAACCAACTTATTCATTACCTCGCTTTATTTAGCAGAAATGACTTTGTATAGTTCTGAGACCATTTCATCAAATAATGGCAGAGTTAAACCTACCGCTTTAGTATCCTCCTTTGTTAATACAATCATTTTATTTCGTCTGTCTACTATTTCTTCCTGCCTTATGACCTGCTCTTTTTTCTAGATTATTAATCAAGGATATAACAGTCGCTTTGTATTTAGAAATCATATCAGTAAACTGTTGCTGGTTCATATTATTTTTATACGCCAGTAACATTAGGTTTTATCGGTAGTAATCTCCCGTTACTATGTTGCCGAACATTAATGCTTAAAGCGTGCATAAGCCCCAATAATTATTTAATTTTTCCCATTCTATTGTATGTATACCAAATGTATATAAATGGCTTAAATTCAAACCTGAATTCTTTAAGCTTTTACTCTTAAATAAATATGGTGCTCAATAAATTAAAGAACTGGTAGCCATAGTATGCCTGCTACACTTTCAGGTACAGAAGATGCATCTATAGCAGGTTTTCTATCCTTACGTTTTTGCGAATCGGACTTACGCATACGGTATCGGACGATTCTGTATTTAAAGTCACCAAACTGATGAAAAAATATAAAAGTAAGCAAGGCTAACCCCGCGATTACGTATCCCAATAAGACTTTATTTGCGGCAAATATTGCTCTTAATTGTACTTCTCCAAAACCACTCACAACATAAGCACTTATGGTCATAGCATCAAAATGAGTCGCAAGGTTATTGACACTCTGACATTGGAGAACATATTGTACCCCGCTAAATACCGCACAGAAAAATGCAGTGGCCATAAAACTAAAGAACACCATTACAGAACCTGCTGAAGTCAGCATCTCCGTTTGCAGAATACCACTTAATCCATAAGGCCAGATGGCGATAAAAAGAGAACACATGCCATAGCCATTGAGCAGTTGAGGTAATAGCAACCAATCTATACACAACCTGGAAACCATCATAAAATAAAGGCAGGCTACATAGGTCGCAAAACCCGAAAGGATATACATTTTGATGGGAATTTATGCTTTGTCCAATGGACGTCTACAAATCAGGCAATAACTATACCGGGCATTGTCATCAGGCTCATTGATGGGTTGATCTTCCAGTTGTATCCTAAAATAGCATTTATATAGATGGGGTTGTGTGGAATCTGCTCCCGTAAACCTCCCCAGGCCTACAAGTAAAATAAGTACCAGGCAAACCAATGCAAAATGGTTATATCGAACGATTTAATAGGCTTTACAAAGAAGCGTTATTAGGTGCATAATTATTTTTCGATCTGCATGAGGTGCGTAGGCTAGCGAGGAATGGAGAGAAGAATATAATAACTTCGGCCTCACAGTTCGCTGAATGATTTAACACCAAGTGATTAAAATGTATAAGAAGAGCCCGGAAAATCTATTGTAGAAACGTCCAGTATTTGGGATAGGGTCATAATTAACCTTCTATATTATGATTTTTACCTACTAAAGTATCCCATAACAAATAACCTTCTTTATTTTGCTTGAATTAATCCGTTCTTATTCTTGAACAAACTTTCATTCTATATAAATGAATTTGTAAAATTAAGATTCATTTATTTGTATAAGTCCATGGTTTTATTGTAGAACAATCATATAATTCAAATTCCATACATGGACAAAACAGAATCGACTAATATTAAAACTCATGTGTAAATAGCAAGCTATTCCTTTATCATTGTTAGCAACATTTTCATTTTAGTATTAGCATATACCGCATGAGGAATGTTGGCAGGAAGTATAATCACGTCTCCATCTTTTAATATAAAAGGATTTTTTTCTATGCAAATTCGTGCGCTGCCTTCCAATATCTGAACTACGGCATCATGGGGAGCTGTGTGCTCACGCAACTCCTGATTTTCATCAAATGCAAATATTAAAATTCTACCACAGGTACTTTTTATTATTGGTGCATTTACAATTTTGTTTTCAACGTAACTGATTTTTTCTTTTAGATTATAAACAGTTGCTTTTTCGATTGTCATCATCTCAGTAATTTATTTATCAATTAGTTTTTAGAGCTAGTATAAATCAACGATTGCACCGGAAATCAAACACCGAATATATGCAAATAACTTTCTAATAATAGTTGATACACTAAAAATAAATATAATTAGTTTTTCACCTGAATTTTGAATAAAAAACAAATACACAAAAATGACGATAAGTAAAAATACACATATTCATTGTAGTGATAGTACATATAAATCATATCTCTTTCTCATAAAAAAATCAAGACTTTCCTACCTTAAGCCATATTTACATTTTATGTTAAGGACAATTTTTCTCCTGCTTATGTCGACCTGAGTATCTTATGCTATTGCTTAGACTATTGAAAGAAACAGTCCTCAAACTGACTGGCAAATCATGAAGTGTTTCAACAAAAATGATCCCTAAGCCCAGTTTCATTAATGATACACTGATTAGTAACAAATTAAAACTTACCTAAAAACATTTAATATCAATTGATATTAAATATGGAAAAAAACTTCTTTATACTTGTCCATTTTGTATTTCAGAATAGAATATTTTACAGAATCAGCTGCTGTTATTTCGTTAACCATATACGGTTTCAATGCGTAAAGAAGTAAAACTTTTCACTATTATTGTTTATCCTACAAACTACAACATACCAACTTCCTTTAAAATTGGCAGGAGAACAATTTAATATACACCCTTCTTAACGGGACGATAAAAGCAACCCTGAAAGTTTCTCTTATCTTCTACCCTCCGGGAAAAGCACAAATTCCCAAATTCGAAAACAATTATCCCCTAATTCGAAAATAGTTATCTCTTAACACAAGTATTTTTGACTCCCACAATAAGAAAGTTTGTATGGTTATGAGCGAAGGGAAATTTTAGGCAATTAACTCAAGTATCTATATATCTATATAAAGGAAATAAGGATTTCGGATGTTATAACACTATATAATAGTAATACTTTATTCCCTAATCAGATATAATTATATCAATTAATTACCTGATCGACGATTTATTCTGAAGAATGGGACTATTGTAAATATCGTTAAGGTGAAATATGTAAGTTAATAATAGCAGCCTGATATTTTGATATTTCATGCATTATTATGGATAAGTTCGAAAGATGGCAAACAAACGGAAAGAATAATAGTTAGGATCTTATGCAAGTAAATAAATTACCGTTTGCATTAATTATAGTTTTTTCCGGTATAAACTTTCTGTTGAATAATCTGCTATGATAACGATACTAAAATATAATCATATTATTAGTAATGATAAATGACTATATAGCAATGGCGAGAACCATCAAGAAGAGATGAAGATAACAATGACACAATCTTTATTAACAACGTTAACTAAAAGATGAATTACGTAATCTGGTTGTTAAATAACCATCGATCAAATACACTCATCTTATAACCAGCAACCAAAATTAATTTAGTGAACAAGTCACTGATTGCACTAAAAATCATTCCATTTATCGTTTTTAGTATTGGATTTTCTATCCTTTCACATGGACAGAAAATCACTGCCGGTTCTTTATCAGGAAAAGTGTCCGGCAGTGATGATGAACCTATTCCATTTGCATCTGTAACTATTGAGCAGTTGAGACTGAGTACAAAATGCGATGACAAAGGAAATTATGTACTAAAAAATATTCCTCCCGGCAAACATATAATCATCATAAGTGCAATCGGCTATCAGGACAAAGTCCAAAATATCAATATCAATGAAAACAGGACTATTCATTTTGCCCTGGCAGCATCTTCAAATAATTTAGAAAAAGTAACAGTCACCGGAAAAACTACAGCCCAACAATTAAAAGAAACCGGATTTAATGTTGAATCAGTAGAAACACGGGAACTGCAAAATCAAAGTATCCAGATAAACCGCTTATTAGATTGGACTTCTGGTGTAAAAGTACGTCAGGAAGCAGGACTGGGTTCCAAATACAACTACTCAATAAATGGGATGTCCGGGAATGCAGTTACATTTTTTATAGATGGAATACCAATGGCTTATTTCGGGTCATCATATACAATTAATAACCTTCCGGTTTCGCTGATAAAAAGAATCGATATTTTCAAGGGTGTAGTTCCGGTTGATTTGGGCTCAGATGCATTAGGTGGGGCCATCAACGTTGTGACAGAAAACAAGAATAAAAATTTTGCAGAAGCGAGTTATAGTTTTGGCTCATTTAATACTCACCAAACGGTACTGAATGGTCAGTACACCCACCCCACCAGCAATTTCATTACTCGTATATCCGGCTTTTATACCTATTCAGATAACAACTATAAAGTATGGGGACGCGGGGTTAATTATGCCGATGCATCAACAGGTTATAATGCTGTTGATTTTACAAAAGAAAATCCTGCCACACGCTTCAATGACCGTTTCAGGACCTTGAATGGAAAGGTGGATATGGGTTTTGTAAATAAAAAATGGACGGATCAGTTTTTTGTAAGTCTGCTTGCCTCCGAACAAAAAAAGGGTATACAAACCGGCCAAACGATGGCAACTGTTTATGGCAAACTACATTACAAAGAGGTATTGTTTATGCCGCATCTCTCCTATCAAAAGAAAAATCTTTTTGCCAACGGTTTAAACCTCAACCTTTTTTCGGGTTATACAAAGCGAGAGGGAACAACAGTAGATACTTCCATGGCTTTTTATAACTGGAAAGCCGAAACAACATTACATGAACAAGGTGGTGGAGAAATATCGCGTAATGGTCAATCTTCCTATACAATGTATGAAGACTCCTGGATCAACAGAGTCAATCTCACCTATCAGATCACAAAAGGATTTACATTAGGATTTAACTATTTAAATTCTATTACGAAGAGGCATGGAAAAGATCCTTATTTATCAGCCATTCGTATACCATTGATTGCACCCCAAAACATCAACACACAATTTGCCGGTTTATCTCTTGAAACCAAACAATTTAATGAAAACCTAAAGCTTTCCACATTTCTAAAATGGTATGATTTTAATACAACTTCAAATGAGTTAGAATATTTTCTTGTTAATGGAGAGTACGAGGCGAGGGCAATTCCAATAAAAAACAAGCAGTCAAACTGGGGTGGCGGAATGGCTGCTTCCTACAAAATCAATCCTTTTTTACTAACTAAATTCTCGATTGAACAGGCAACAAGACTTCCCACACCTACAGAAGCTTTGGGAAATGGCATATTGGTAGTAAATAATCCAACTTTAAAACCTGAACAAAGCCTCAATATTAACCTGGGAATGACCTGGGGAAGAATTGTAATGGGAGAAAATAACGGCTTAACACTTATCACCAGCATATTTTTTAGAGATACAAAAAATCAGATTCTGTACAGCATCGCCGGCAGAGATGAAGGCATGTATCAAAACGTGGGTAAGACTCTCGGCAAAGGAGCAGAACTGGAGATTATTTACGACATGAACTATTGGTTTAAAATAAATACCAATATAACCTATCAGGATATTCGTAATAACCAACGTCTTGACAATGGTGTGCAAAATATAATTTATGGTGACAGGTTAAGAAATACACCTTACCTCTTAGGTAATGCAGGAGTCTCTGCCAATGTTCCTGACATTTTCCGTAAAGAATCAAAATTATTTATTTACGTGCATGCTAATTATTTACATGAGTTTTATCTTACCTGGCCAAGTTTGGGCAGTCAAAATAAAAAAGGAATACCGAGTCAATTAGTTTTTGATGCCGGAATTGGATATACATTTCCTAAGCAACATATCAGTGTGGCATTAGATCTGTCCAATTTTACCAATACGCAGGCTTACGACAATTTCCTTCTTCAAAAGCCGGGAAGAGCAGCTTTTATTAAACTAACCTATAAAATACTCAATAATTAAAAACCAACAACTATTAACATGAAAGTTAAAGATCGATTTTACACACTCGGTGCAATATTCTTAACACTGACAATTCTTTTTACTGCATGTAAAAAGAATAATCCTGATGAAGACAAACCTGATCTAATGAAATATTTTGTGGGTATGGAAGTAGACGAAGAGTACTATATGGTTCCTGCAAAAGATATCATGTCGGGCAATATATCAGTGGTAGGTAAAGGAATTGAAGGCATTGCTCATCACGCTGTAGTGAAAGATGGTTTCATGTACGTTATCAATGGCGACGAAGCAACGTTAGATAAATATCAGATCACGGAAACGGGCATTAACAAGGTTGGCGCTATTTCTACAGCTGCTGTGATGTCTGGCTCCTTTGCACGCTATACGGATCTGACAGAAACAAACGACATTCTTTTAATGAATTTTCCAAATGATGAAGGAAATGCTCCTTATGCCATTATCGACCTTTCTACATTTACTGTAGAAAGTTATGGTAGTTTCAAAATGCCTGATGTAGGTGTTTATAAACCTACCTGGTGCCGCGCTACCGTATCAGGCGATAAAGTATATGTTGGTGGTGAGTATGGCGTACCGGCAGTTTTTGGCGCTATTCCGGATTCATTAATAACCATCGTATACGATTATCCTTCTTTTAAAAATCCAAAAACAATTATCAGTAAGGCCTCAGGAGGAAGTGTTGCAGGCTACAGAACCAAGGGGTCATTTAAAGACGAAAAAGGAGATATCTACCAATGGAATCTAAGAAGTAATCAATGGGCTTCAAATCCTGAAGATGTACCCGGCACACCATGTGTATTTGTCAAAATCAAAAACGGAGATTATGACAACAGTTATTCTTTTAATGTATCAGAAAAATTTCCAGCACCAATAAGCATTTGGAATGCATGGTACGCAGGCAACGGGATTGTTTATGCCAATATTCTGCTGGAAAGTGATTTAAGTGTTTGGGATAATCTGTATGAAAATTACGGACAATTACACATGATTGACATATACAATAAAACCGTAACAAAATTGAATATTCCTAAAGCGCCTTTAAATGAGATCTTTAGTCTGAATTCTGTAGACAATGGTAAATTTTATATTCCGGTATGTGTGAAAGGCGGTGCAGCAAACATATATGAAATCAACATAGGTGGTGGTTCCAATGATTTTAAAGTTGGTGCATCATTGGATGGAGCAAATGTGTATGCCCCATCATTGAATATTCTTAAGTAATGCAAACTTTCGACCATTCATAAAATTGTGCTTATAGATATCCTGTATCGTTGGTAATACGAACAGGATATCTAAAGTATTATTATGTTATGTATATCATCATAGGGATCGTGCTTCAGATAATTGGATTTTATATCTTATACAGCACATCTAGCAGAGCAGTCTTCCTAAAACATAAGCTTAATAGCTATTTGTATCAACACCGAAAAATTGCAAAAGTATTGGGAGCCCTCATGCTTTTAGGATCATTTATTCTACTTATGAATTGTATAGGTATTGGCGTTGGGTTCTTTTTTGCTTTAATAAGTTTAATGACCATTAGCGGATGTATCATTATTATCATTCCTCTAAAAAAAACTAGCTAACTTATTTCATGCCTGCAAATCCCAAATATCTAACACAATCCGGCTGGCAACGATTTGCTAAAATTTCAGCAGCGATACTTGGAGGTTTCCTTGTTTCAGCGTCTTTTCATCTGATGCTGGCAACCTTGTTCGAAAAACGCGCTGCCGTATTAATAACCTATTCATTTTCGCTTTTTGTGATGTGGTGCACTTTAATGCTATTGGCTTTTCTCTTCCGGAATGGTTGGAAATGCTGGGCGTGGTATGGAGGGATGTCAATTATATTCAGCCTTTACATTGTGTGGACGTTATACTTTCAACAGTAGTTCATTCATTTTAATTATTCTATGAGTAAACGTACCTACAATATATTTTTTAACCTGCATACAGTAAGCGGTATTGTTATTAGTGCTGCACTATTCATCATTTTCTTTGCCGGCGCTTTTACTTTATTTTTCAAAGAGATTGAAACTTGGGAACGCAGCAGAGGAAGTCACCCTTCATCACTCAATAACACTATAGATAAAAAAGCTACAGATCTTGACAGACTGGTTGAGAAATTAGACAAAGAAGGGTATGATCTGTATGGACGTGGTATTTATATAGACTTAAGGGATCCCGGGACCTTTCAATCAATCTATTTAAGTGAATCCGAAGATTCGCTGGCAACCGGCGAAGCCAAAAAAGTAAAAGAGATACAAACAAACCTTCAGACGTATGAGGTGCAGGAAGTATCAAAAAGTTCGTCCGGTACACTAGCAGCATTATTATATAATCTACATTTCTTTTATCAATTAGGCGAACCAGGATACTTTCTAGCAGGTTTTGTTTCACTTTTTTTCTTATTTGCTATAGTAACCGGAGTCATTGTTCATTGGAAAAAAATTATATCCAACTTCTATTTATTCAGGCCCTATGCCCAATTAAAAACTGTATGGACAGATGCACATACAGCACTTGGCATAATTGGTATTCCATTTCAGTTTATGTATGCCCTGACTGGTGCATGGTTTGGTCTTGGTATACTCGTAGCGACTTCAGGATCTTTGCTTTACAATGGCGATCAGTCAAAATATTATGAAGCAATATATGGTCATCACGAAGATGAAACGCTTGGATCGAGGATCAATCTTAGGGAATATCCACTAAACAACTTTCTGGACAGCGCTTCCTCCAAGTGGCCCGGGTTCAAACTAACATATCTGGCTTTACACCAGACGGCCAGCTCTACCATGAAAATCAATATTTATGGTGAAGTGGACCCCAAGTTTAGTTTTTTCAATTTCGGTGAAATTGAGTTTGATGTAGTTTCTGGAAAGATCAGTCACATGCATGATCTTTACGATAAGCGATACGAGGAAGTTGTATCTGCGTTTATTCATCGAATTCATTTTGGCTATTTCGGGTTGGAAGGATGGCAGCATGTTGCCGTAAAAGTGTTATATTTTTTATTGGCGATGATCACTTGTTTTGTTATTATTACCGGTGTGCTGATCTGGCTCGAGTCCCGTAATAAAAACCATATACCTGAGAAGAAAAGAAAATTCACTCAAACCGTAGGTCATATATATCTGGCTATTTGTCTAACTATGCTTCCCGTTACCGCTTTCTCTTTTTTGGCATCCAAACTATTACCCCAAAGCCTTAATGCATATAGCGAAACGATCATCAATTCAATATTCTTTGGCGGATGGCTATTAGCGTCAGTTTTCTTTTCTTTAAAAAGGAATAATTATTTCACTAATAAATACACACTGCTAAGTGCAGGAGTACTCGGTCTCTTTGTGCCTGTATCCAATTGGATTATTTCAGGCAATCAACCTCATCTTTTTACAGCGGATATCTTATGGCTAATGTTATCCGTCACATCTCTGATAACGTTATATCTCTTACGCAAACAGTCTTTAAAGTGCTAAGTAATTTTATTGTGCATATCAATTATCAAAATAGTGAATCCATCAAATAGTCTTGTCACTATATCAAGCTAACTGTCTCAGTTTGTCGTCATCGTCCAATACAATGCAAATCCTATAAATGAAAGGTAGTCTACTGACGCCTTTCCCCCTTTTTGATACTAATTGCATATGATTTTAGCGTTTATATATTAAATTTGCGAATGATGAAAATAACCAGCTTTATCCTTTTAGTTTTCTTTTCTTTCGCTTCTGTTTCCTGCGATAAAAAAAATAAAGAAATTAAAGAACTAGACAATCTATCCAACACTTCCTGGATAGCCATCATGACAGATGGTAATCTAGAGTCTAACCCTCCCGGAATATTCGGTATGGGAGGGAACAATCAGTATTTTCCCTGGCTAAGCTGCCATCTGGATGATTCTTTTAATTTTACTGCTAAGCAATTAATTATTGATCATAATGGAACCAACTGCGGAGTAGGAACAAGCTCTGTTTTCCAAACTTCAAACCAGTCTTACTCTTATGATCCGGGAAAAAAGCTGCTATATCTGGAAACGCCAGAAGGCGTAACTTTGCTACAAGTGTATGAAATGAATCAGTTTCGTTTAAAAGTAGGTTTTCACTTACCCAATGGCGGCAATATCGTATTTCTATTTAAGAGAAAATAAGAAGGATTAATATACCCTCCATCACTTGGGAGTGGTGCTTGAAAATTCACAATATTTCCTTTTTTATCAATTATTACAAATTTAGGAATAGTATTTGTGACATAAGCGATTGACGTTGCATCATCACTATGTAAATTAAGCCATTGTACATCGTCTTTTTTAATTGCAATTTATTTTCAACTAGTTTTTAGGATACAGCGGAGTGTAAAACGCTCTGCCATCTTTGCGAATCACTGTCACCAAAACTTTCACTCGTTGATCTTTACTGGGATTACCATAAACAGAATGGATGACATTTCTACGCTCATGAAATATTTCGCCAGTTCTTACTGTGTCAGGTTTTTTAAATTCTTGCCCCATAAGCAACGCGCCTTCAAGAACAGTGAGAAATACATCACAATCATGACGATGTGAGACGGTATCTATTTCGCCAGGTCCCATCTCGAATATTCTAGATTCGTATTTAAATTTTCCGAGTTCTTCATCAGACAAGAAAGTGGAAATCTCGAAGTTTCTTTGGGCTGTAGTTGATTCCTTTGCAATATCCGATGTAGGAGCGCATCCCATAACAACTGGTTTTGTATAAACTGGTGTATTTTCACTGTCATGATTAACTGATGTTGAAGCAAGAGAACCTGTTTGGGTGAGTAAGGAAATTAATGCGATACTTCCAAATACAAGCAAGAGCGTTTTTTTCATATAGCGGTTTTTTATTAAACTTATCCTTATTTTGGTAAAATAAACACAACCATAATTTCAAAAAGTGTCGTCAAATTATCAATTTACTATATCTGACAATAAAAATTAAAAATGCCTAAAGACGTAGCTCAGCCTGTTTACTCCCTTACCGATTAACCGATTTGACAAATCAATACCTTCTTTTACAATGCTTATGGCTATTTGTGAACGTTCAGGAAAGAAACGCAGTACATCTTTTATTTTACTAATCCTCTATCCATTAGTTATTTATGTTGGCGGCATCCTCCTTTTTCCAATAATTTTCTACCACATGTTTTAAAAACCCGGTATACAATTTTAGTTGCGACGGGCGTGTAAATGCAGCGAATTGATCATTTGATCTGGCAATCCATTTTACAAGTTGAATACTCAATATTTGGGAGACGGAAAGAAGGGAATCATAAGCCTTGATTGATTCTTATAATTTTATTACGCTTTATATAATTTGTTATTTATTATTTCGCTGGGCCATAACAATTGCAGGAATATCAACTAAAGGCATTATAGCCCCATGCAGAAATGTTCCTCTCACTTCTGAATATATAATTCCTCGAGTAGTACTTATTCCGATTGATTTTAGAAGGATTTCAAGGTCTTCGGGCATGTCAAAAACACCTTCACTATTTTTGATAAATATTTTTTCAAATTCTTGAATCTCAAAAATGCACAAAGTCTTAAAAAATGCCACCTTGTCTTGAGAATCTGCATTGATTATTACAATTTCAGTATTTGCAAAGGCTATTTTTTGATAATCATTTACTGTAATGGCAACAGTAAAACTATAGTTAAATACATTTAATTTTTCTTGAGGATAGTTAGGAGTAATTAAATTTTTCTCAAGTAACTCAATCGCTCCAAATGCTATTTTATATTTTTCAAAACTCATAACTCAAAATTAATTAGCAGAACAATCTGCCACTGCTTTTCCGACAGAGGTACCAGTTGAAGGTTGACTTACAATTTGGAATTCCGTAGACCTGAATTTAGATATGTCATAACGATAGGCAACTTTTGATGCGCTCACCTCGTCAGACGAATCTGCTACGAAAACTCGATTAACAAGGTTGTCATTATAGTGAGCTTGAACTGAAAATTTTATATCTAATGCTCTTATGATTTTTGCCAACGTATAAAAATTCAAGGGCTTGTTTCCATTAAATACCTGTGTTAAATAACTCGGAGATATTTTTATTAGATCCGCGAGTTTTTTTTTCTTGATGTTTTTCTGTTTTTGCACTAGTTCTATTTCTGATAAAAACGAAGCCATGAGCATATCTGCATCATGTTTGATTTTCTGCTCTTCAGTTCTACCCTCAAAAAAAGATTTAAACTTATTCTTTATTATTTCTGTTTTATTCTTCGAGTTCATAATCGTAATTTTTTATCGAATCAATGAGTTGTTGTATAGCCTTATTTATTTTTTGAGAACTTTTCTTTGGCAACAGTTTAGCCATAATTATGCAATATTGGTTCCCTTTTATAGTTTGTTCCTTGCAATAAATGCGGCAATTGTCGCCACCCGGGAAAAATCGCATTTCTGATATTTTCACTCCGTCTTTATTAAATATTCTTTGAAAGTTCTCATAATACATATTTTGCTGCTCCAAAATACGCCCACTGATATACTCGAATTTATCTTCATACTGTTTTGAGCTAAATAAAGTATCCATAATATCATCAGCGTTTTCGACATCGATGCATATCCAGCGATTAAACTGTTTTGAATCCCGTATTTTGACACACTTTCTTTTCAACAATATTAAGCTATAGGTTAATTATAAGCAAGTTAAAGTTAGTATGCTCCATAAAAGACTGATAATGAACGTAGTCGAAGAGCAAAAAACAACTGTTGCAATATTACTTTTTTTTACAATATAAAAACAAACTCTAATATCAAAGATTCAGAAAATAAATTCCCAGAAAAAGGTGAATTAAACTCATATCTAACAACTTTTGCAAGATTGCATTACTGAAAGATAAATAACTTGAGATTTTATCTACAGGTTCGAATATGCTTAGATTAACCTAACAAATTATCAAACCAGCTTTATTCTAAATTGGATATAATTCGATGAAATCCTTTACCATATTGAATTTGAGCGAAAAATCTGCCTAAACATTAGAAACGCAATTGTTACACCATTTGGTAAATTTCTTGGCACCTTATTAATTCTGATTAGAAATTGCTGAAAGCCTTGCTGTGACTAGGTTTTGGCAAGAAAAAAGTAAGACAAATTATATTTATTATCAATTTGTCTTGCTTTGAGATCCCGGCCGGATTAGATAACCACATGGACGGTTGTAAAGTCAAAATGATAAAGCCATTCGCGTACGGCGAATATGTTTTTGCTTTCCGGTCAGGACACAAACAAGTTTACTCCTGCCCTGCAAACAAAAAACCGCCTTACGGCGGTTTACTCATTTATTGAGGTCCCGAGCGGATTCGAACCGCTGTACGAGCTTTTGCAGAGCT
>CAZQIQ010000008.1:42954-93174 GCA_964593835.1 uncultured Chitinophagaceae bacterium | reverse complement strand
CTTTCATTCCAAAATGAAAACCACCTCTCTTTTCAAGAACAGCTAAGAGCAACTGTAACCTTCTGAGATCAAAACCAGAAACCGTTCGCTGTGGTGTTCCATAAACAGACTGAGTAACTAAAGCTTGTACTTCTATTAACAGCGGACGCATACCTTCCATAGAAGCAGCAATAGCAGTACCGCTTAATTGTTCTTCTTTTTGCGTAATGAGTATTTCACTTGGATTATTAACTCCGCGCATTCCATCATTTGTCATCTCATAAATCCCTAACTCAGAAGTACTTCCAAAACGATTTTTAACTGTGCGCAATATCCTGTAAGCGTAATGCCGGTCACCTTCAAACTGCAAAACAGTATCTACCATATGCTCGAGAATTTTTGGTCCTGCAACAGTACCATCCTTGGTAATATGGCCAATTATAAATACTGGTATATTAGATTCTTTTGCAAAACGTTGAAGCTCCGAAGCACATTCCCTTATTTGTGAAATACTTCCCGGAGAAGATTCTATATAGTTTGACCTTAATGTCTGTATGGAGTCAATAATTACGAGATCTGGTTTAATTTTTTTTAACTCTTTAAAAATTGACTGGGTAATAGTTTCTGTAAGTAAATAAAACTCAGGGTGAGTGATGTTTAATCTGTCTGCACGCATTTTTATCTGCTGTTCACTTTCTTCACCGCTTACATAAAGCACACGAATGTTTTGCATCAACAAACCATCCTGCAAAAACAAAGTAGACTTACCAATACCTGGTTCACCTGCAACCAATACTATACTTCCCGGAACAATACCTCCACCCAGCACTCTGTTTAGTTCCTGATCAGGAGTAATGATGCGTTCTTGCACATTTGTTTCTACATCGTTAATGGCAATTATTTTTCCATCACGTGATGGATTAACCGGATTCAGTATCTGCCAATCGTCTTCTTTTTTATCAGCATTTTTCTGAATCAGTTCTTCAACAAATGTGTTCCAACTATTACATGAAGGGCATTTACCTGTCCATTTAGTTGCTTCATAACCACATTGAGAACAAAAAAAAGCCGTTTTAACCTTGCTCATAACGTGAAGGTAGGAGAACTGGACTATGATCCGAACAGCAAAAAACGTGGAAAAGAAGGAATTTATGTACAAAGTAAAAGGGTCAACATTGCTGCTGACCCCTTACTTACTAACCCATTAAATTCTTGCACTAAATTACAAATTAGCGGCACATAACAAAATAATTTTTTGTTCCTGTGCATAATTTTAAGACCCTCATAGTTTTTAGGCCGGATTTGCAAAAATTATGTTAAATAATTGAAAATCAAACACTTAAAGCAATATACTGTTTTATATATCATTCATTGTGATAAATTGTCAGCCCTTGTTTCTCACTAACTTATCTAATGACAAAAAGGCTAAGAAAAAATCTTATTTTTAATCAAAATGGCATAAAAAAAATCTGGATGCTGATTTGATAATATTGTTTGTAACATAAAAGTTTTAGTGCTATGACTCCATCAATTATGATTGTTTCTTTAGTGTTTATTGGTATTAGTATGCTGGTTTCTTCTATCCTCAAAAGAAGATTTAATGCTTACAGCAAGGTAAGATTGTCTTCCGGCCTGTCCGGAGCAGAAGTAGCTGCAAAAATGTTAAGAGACAATCAGATATATGACGTAAAAATAACATCTGTAAATGGCTTTATGACTGATCATTATAATCCAGCGAATAAAACAGTTAATTTAAGTCCTGAAGTATATAACGGAACATCAGTTGCCGCAGCCGCTGTCGCTGCACATGAATGCGGTCATGCTATTCAGCATGCTACTGCCTACCAATGGTTAACGTTAAGGAGCAAACTCGTTCCAGCTGTTCAATTCAGCTCAGGCATTGTACAATGGGTGTTGTTGGCGGGAATTCTGATGGTAAACGCATTTCCTCAACTCCTTTTAGGTGGTATCATTCTGTTTGGTGTTACTACAGTTTTTTCAATCATTACACTTCCCGTTGAATTCGATGCAAGCCGCAGAGCATTGGTGTGGTTAAACACAGCAGGCATTACAAATACCACTGAGTATCCTAAAGCAAAAGATGCGCTTAAATGGGCTGCTACTACTTATGTTGTTGCTGCATTAGCTTCTATAGCCACACTTGTTCAATATATTTTAATTTACCTGAGCGGAAGCAGAAGGGATTAAGTTGATTTAATACATTTGCCCTATGCTGTTTAATGAAGTTATTGGGCAAATTCCCTTAAAAAGACATCTGGCAGAAATGGTTGAGTTAAACAGGCTCAGCCATGCCCTGCTTGTTACAGGTAAAGAAGGAAGTGGGGCTCTGCCTTTGGCCATGGCATTTTCGCAGTATTTATTTTGTGAGAATAAAAAAGAGAATGATGCCTGCGGATTATGTGAATCCTGCAAGAAGACTGCGGCCATGGTACATCCAGACCTACACTATTCTTATCCGGTAATCTCCAAGAAGGCAGGTGATAAGCCTTTGAGTACAGATTTTATCACCGAATGGCGTGAATTTATCCAGCAATATCCTTACGGCAATGCGTTTGACTGGTTACAATTCATAGGCGCCGAAAACAAGCAAGGGAATATTACTGCTCATGAATGCAATGACATCATCCGAAAACTCAACCTGAAAAGTTTTGAAAACGGATATAAGATATTGGTGATGTGGATGCCGGAATATCTTGGAACTGAAGGCAATAAACTTCTCAAGTTAATAGAAGAACCTCCAGCCAATACATTATTTATACTCATCACTGAAAATGAAAATCTGATATTACCGACCATACTCTCTCGTACCCAGCTAATAAGAGTCCCACCTCTTAATACAATTGACATTCAGCAAACGTTAACGGCAAAGGCAGGACTTTCAGCCGATCAGGCCAGCCAGATAGCATCTGTTTCAAATGGAAATTATCGCGAATCTCTTCAATTACTTCAGCATGCCGGGGAAGATTGGCAGGCTCTTTTAAGAGAATGGCTTAATACTATTATGAAATCAGGGCCCATAGCCCAGGTGAAGTGGATAGAAGAAATTAGTAAACAGGGTCGCGAAAAACAAAAACAATTCCTGCGGTATTTTAATCACTTACTTCAGGTCTCTATCAGACTTCACGTTTTTGCAGATCAACAAAACCTTCCTTATGCTGAAAAAGAAAAGGATTTTGCTTTGAGACTGAACAAAATGACCGGTATAGAACAGCAGTTCGCTATTGTTGAAGAGCTGGATAAAGCAGCTTATTACATAGAAAGAAATGCCAATACGAAAATGCTCTTTCATGCACTCACTATCAAACTATACCATATCATTGCTAATAAATCCTTAATTTTGACAACTTGACGCTTGAGAGACAAGGATCTACGTTAATGTAAAAACAAAAAAATGGGATGTAGCTCGTGTGGAACAGGAAAAGATAAAGCGCCGGGATGTAAAAGCAATGGAGGATGCAGTAGCGGAAGTTGTAACAGAATGAATGTTTACGATTGGCTCGTGAATCTGCCGATCAGCGATATTGATACTGCCTGCCGTGTGGTGGAAATAAGTTTCAATAATGGAAGCCGAAAAGATTATTTCAGGAATAATACCCTGCAAATATTTGAGAAAGGAGAAATGGTAGCCGTTGAAGGAGTAAGCGGATTTGATGTTGGAGCGGTTAACCTCAGCGGAGAATTAGTTAGGCTTCAATTAAAGAAAAGAGGTGTAAATGAGATTGATCCTGAAATGCGTAAGATATTACGTAAGGCTCAGGACCGTGACATTGAGGTGATGAAGCAAAATAAATCACGCGAGGCAGAAGCATTAATCAGGGCAAGAGCCATTTCGAAGCAGTTGAATCTTAATATGAAGATCAGCGAGGTCGAATTTCAAGCTGATGGACGAAAAGCCACCTTCTTTTACATTGCCGATGACAGAGTCGATTTCCGTGAACTAATTAAAATTTACGCTAAGGAATTTAAGGTTAAAGTTGAAATGCGCCAGATAGGCGCAAGACAAGAAGCCGGAAAAGTTGGAGGCGTGGGTAGTTGTGGTAGAGAACTTTGCTGTAGCACCTGGCTTACAGACTTTAAGTCGGTAAATACAACAGCCGCCAGATATCAAAATCTGTCAATCAATCAAAGCAAACTTAGCGGTCAATGTGGTCGCTTAAAATGCTGTCTTAATTATGAACTTGACACTTATCTGGATGCTCTTCAGCATTTTCCGGATAACGCAGATTCATTACAGGTATCTAAGGGTACGGCAGTGCTTATCAAAAAAGATATTTTCCGCAATCTGATGTGGTATATTCTTCCCGACAGTTCAAGACAGTATCCATTGACCATTGAAAGAGTAAAGAAAATCAAATCTGATAATTTCAGGAATATTATCCCGGACGACCTTGAAGCTGTTGAAATAACCAGTAATAAACCAAAAGAGGTAGAACCTGAGTTTGTTGATGTAGTTGGTCAGATTTCATTGAAAACACTGGATAAAGCAGCTGCAGCGAAAAAGAAAGCTGGTCATCAACAAAATCACTCCAAAAAAGAACATAAACCCCAATCTCCTAATAGACCACCTCATAATAATAACAGAGATACAAGGGGACCAAAAGATAATAATAAACGCAGGTAAAATTCATTAACGGTAAGATTGCCTGCGTTTATATTGTTGATACTACGTTTTAATATTTTTTGATTTACATTATAGCAAGTTCATTCTGTTCGTTCATAATGGCTATATATTTTTTCTTTGATTTACTCACACTTGAAGAATAGAATAGTATCAAAATAACATGCTATCTTCTATAATAAGAATTAGATGGCTATCAGGTCATTTACGCTTATGAATATGGAAATAGCAAATAATATTCAGACGGTTTCTGTATAGAACAGTTAGGTACTATTCCGGCATTATTCATTTATGAATAGAGGAGAATAGCAATACGATATTTTCAAACAATCACTTATAACCGGCAATTAAAATACGTATCCGGTTATACACCTTTAATAAATGCGAGAATTATAAGATGATATAAGTTGATATCACAAGCTATCTTTCGCTATCAACCATTTAAAACACTTACACTACTATTAACTCTTTGAATATAACAAGGGGCGACATTGCATCTCAAACTGCATCATTCAATTAGCAATTAAAATGCTCATTATTCAGGAATAATGATAAAACAAATTCCCATCAAACAACCTGAGTCGTTCTGTTAATCTCAATAGCAGTTGATGACTATAAGCTAATTACCGCTTTTACCAGCCATCGCCATCCAACGCATTACCAATACCGCCCAGAATGCTTCCCTCCTCTTTCTTTTTGTATGTTCCATAGGCGAGTATTCTTCCTGCCAGACGACTAATAGGTAAAGTTTGTATCCATACTTTGCCAGGCCCTCTTAAAGTAGCAAAAAATAATCCCTCACCCCCGAAAACTGTGTTTTTGATCCCTCCTACAAATTGAATATCATATTGTACATTTTGCGTGAAAGCAACTATACATCCAGTATCAATCTTTAATAGTTCTCCGTGATGAAGTTCTTTTTCAGTTACATGGCCTCCTGCATGGACGAAAGCCATTCCATCACCCTCAAGTTTTTGCATAATAAAGCCTTCGCCACCAAACAAACCAGTACCTAGTTTACGTTGAAATTCAATCCCAACAGCAACACCTTTTGCGGAACATAAAAAAGCATCTTTTTGACATATCACCTTACCGCCTAAGCTTAACAAATCAAGTGGAATGATTTTACCGGGATAAGGTGAAGCAAAACTTACCTTTTTCTTTTCATGTCCAACATTGGTAAATGCTGTCATAAACAAACTTTCTCCTGTTAACACACGTTTTCCCGCCGACAATAATTTTCCAAGAAAACCCTGCTGAGGTTTAGAACCATCTCCGAAGATGGTCTGCATGTCAATACCATCTTCCATCATCATAAAAGCGCCACTTTCTGCTACTGCCGTTTCGGATGGATCAAGTTCTATTTCCACGTACTGCATTTCTTCTCCGTGGATATGGTAATCTATCTCATGATTCCTTATCATATATTTATTTTAAAACCAACTTCCTATAAATGTTTCACTCACATTCGTTCCTGCCAGTCTTCTTCTCCTTTTCCTGCGTTTAATACCCTGAACAATTGTTGTCCATATCATTAAGAATAAAAATATAATAGTAAATGGTGGAATACCGATCATAGATATCCATTTACCACCAAACATTTTTCTCATAGGTCTTCTTAGGCGCTCTGCAATAAGATACATACCGGGAACGATTACCAGCGTCATAAAAAAAGCAGATATCAACCCAAAAATAATTGTCCATGCAAGAGGTTTCCAGAAAGTAGCGCTATCGCCTCCAATAAAAATATCAGGCTCAAGTCTGGAGAACATCGACACAAAATCAATATTAAAACCAATACCTAATGGAATCAATCCAAATATAGCAGCAAGAGCTGTTAGCAATACAGGTATAATCCTTGTTTTTCCTGCTTCTATTATTGCTTCTCGCGTTTTTATTCCGCGCATGCGTAACTCTTCAGCAAATTCAATCACTAATATTCCATTCTTTACGACAATCCCCGCTAATCCCACAATACCCAAACCCGTGAATGCTATGGAAACATCTATTCCCGTAATAGCAAACCCAATGAATACTCCTATAATACTAAATATAATTTCCGTTAAAATAATTACGGACTTACTCACAGAATTAAATTGCAATACCAGTATAAAGAGGATTAACGCCAATGCTATAACAAGCGCCTTACCTAGAAATGCACCCGTTTCCGCCTGTTGTTTTCCCTCTCCCGTTTGTTTTATAGTAACACCATCCTGCTTACCCTGAAACTTATCCAGATATCTTTTAATTTCTGCATTGACTGACGTAGGAGTGTAATTGCCAGATGTAAGCACATTCGAACGGAGTATAATAGTTCTTTTATTATCTTTTCTTTTAACACTCCCTAACGTTGTTGTATAATCTACCTTAACAAGTGAACTGATAGGAACTTTTTTTACTACACCGGTAGCCATATCACGAAATACAATATTCATGTTAAGCAGATCGCTGAGATTCTTACGTTGAAGCTCCTCATTACGCAATTGAATTTTATATTCGTCTTCACCATCCTTAATCTTAGACACTTCACGGCCAAACAATGCAGTTCTTATTTGCATACCTATTTGTGCTGTTGATACACCTTCGATTAACGCACGCTCGCGATCAACAGTTAATAATAGTTCGGGATTAGTAAGATCAACATCCATTTTTAATTCTTCAACACCGGGAACACGAATGGAATCGAGATAATTCTTTAAACTAACAGCAGTCTTAATCAGATTATCAAAATCCTCACTGGCTATTTCTATATTGATAGGTGGATCAGTAGGGGGACCGCTGCTTTCCTGATCAACCGATATTTCGGCACCAGGAATACCCTTCACAGCATTTCTAATTGAATCCAATATAGTAGCAGTGGACACACCACCTCTCTTCTTATACTCAACGAAGGAAACCTGCACCCGACCTAATTCCGGTCGTGTACTTCTATCTCCGCTGGCAGGATCTGCCGCACCAACCCCCACGTTAGCAATTACACTTTCTACAACAGGATTGGTTTGGCCATTTTCCATTCCCAATACTTTATATACCCGTTTTTCAAGCTCTCTGGTAATAGAGTCTGTGAATTTTACATCAGTTCCTACAGGCTCTTTTAAATAGACATATACAAAATTCGGATCGGAAGACGGGAAGAAAACAACTTTTATTCTTTGTGATCCTATAGCTCCTATAAAGATAAACAGACTGACAAAAAACAATATCACAGTACCTATCAATAAATAAACAGGCTTCCAGCCATTCAACGACCAACGCAATAATCGTTCATACCTGCGCATTAATGCCGGTAAAACGCGATGTTGAAATGCATTGATTGTATCTGTTAATACAAACTTGTTTAATAAAACCAAAAGGACAATAGTGATAAGGATATTACCCAGAAAAGTCATACCCACCACATCCAGCAAAATACCAAACCCTAATCCTATCCATAAGCCAGGTTTCTTAAATATTGCAGTTTTGGGTTCTTTTTTTTCATCTCCATGATTCATGAAGTCCACTGCAAAAACAGGGTTCATAATAAATGCAACGATGAGAGATGCTGTTAAGGTAAAAATGAGCATCACCGGCAGGTAAATCATAAACTTACCAATAATACCTGGCCAGAATAATAAAGGGAAGAAAGGAGCAAGAGTGGTTAACGTACCTGCAAGTACCGGAATAAATACTTCTCCTGCAGCCATTATTGCCGAACGTTCTGCATTTATCCTTCCTTTTCCATCAACAAATATTCTATGCGTATTTTCAATTACAACAATAGCATCATCCACTATAATTCCTAAACCAAATAATAATGCAAAGAGTACTATAAAGTTTAATGTTACGTTTGCCCCAACCATAAGATCAGCAGCAGGTAAAAACATAAAAGCTACGAACATACTTAGCGGAACACTTAATGCCACGAAGAATGCATTGACAACTCCCATAAAGAACATGAGTATGATCAATACCAAAATAAAACCAATTACAATAGTATTTACAAGCTCATTAAAAGAATGATGTGCATTTTTTGAAAGGTCTCCAGTAATGACAATCTTCACATCCGGAGGAAACTGCTCCTTTTGCATGGTTGCTACAGAAGTCTTTACTTCCTCTGCAGTTTCAATTAAATTTTCGCCTGCTCTTTTAATAATATTCAGCGTAATTACATTTTTATTATCCAGCCGTGCATAACTCTCCCGTTCTTTAATGGTGTCTTTAATAACAGCAATATCCTTAAGGTAAATAGGCTGACCGCTGGTATTTCGAACTACAATTTTTTCAATATCAGCGGCCGTTTTAAACTGACCTTTCAACTGCAGATTTCTTCTCATATTACCCACCTCCAGCAAACCGCCGGAAATATCCATATTTTCTCTGGCCACAGCATTTGCTATATCATCAAAAGTGATGTTAGCACTTTGCATACGATAATTATCCACGTTGATCTGAAACTCACGTTCAGGTGCACCCACAATATCCACCCGATTAATTTGTGTAAGCTCTTCCAGTTTATCCTGTAAATCATCAGCAAACTCTTTTAATCGCAGAGGATCATAATCACCGCTGATATTCACATACATAATAGGTAAATCCGAGAGGTTTACATCCATTACTGTTGGTTCCTCAGTAAGATCAGTAGGAAGGTCAGGCTTCGCTTTATCAACTGCATCCTTTACTTTTTGCAGGGCAACGTCAATATTTTCAGAAGCATCAAACTCAACAATTATAGCAGAATAATCCTGCTGTGAAGTACTTGTGATTTTTTCAACCTTTACACCACTAATAGATTTTAACTGCTTTTCAATAGGTTGCGTGATCAGATTCTCAATATCTTTTGGTGAATTCCCAACATGAATAGTTTGAATATAAATAGTTGGAATAACCAGATCCGGATATTGTTCCTTAGGAAGAGTAATGAATTGAACTACACCAAAAATACTGATGAATATCATCATCAGATAAATAGAGGTTTTGTTCTTTATACTCCAGGTTGTAGGGCCAAACTGCTTGAATTTTCCCTGGAAGTTTTCTAATACACTCATATAATTATTTTGATATTAGCTATTATGAATTTTCACCTGTCACCACCAATTGTCCATCATACAAACCCTGAAATCCTTCTGTGATTAACGAATCATTTTCCTGCAGACCAGATTTTACTTCCAAATCATTTCCATATAGTTGACCTACTTCAATTTGCCTTTTTCTGGCTACGAGATCACCTCCTTCTTTAGCTACAACCATAACATATTTTCCATTCTCATCATTTTGTAAAGTATTCATAGGAATTGTAATGGCTTTAGGAACGGTATAGTCCTGAATTTTTATTAATGCCAGTTGATTAGGTCTGAAATCATTTGACGGCGGAATTTTTGCCTCTACATAAAACGAACGGGATGAAGGATCAATAACACTTCCTTTAACATTGATTTTAGCTGTGATATTTTTATTAATATCCGGCAAACTCACTTCAACTACCGATCCCACATTTACATAGGGTAAATAAACCTCCGGAACCTGAGCAGTCAATTTCAGATTACTGGTATTCACTATCCTGATCCCCAGTTGAGAGGCAGTAGCAGAAGAAAATGTTTCACCAATCTTAATATTTACCATGTCGGCTACACCTGAAATTTGCGCATATACGTTCGACATATCCGACTGTTCCTGAGCCAGTGCCAATGATTTTTTAAGATTCTCAACATTACTTTTTGCCTGTATGAGCTCCACTTCAGTTCCTATTTGTTTATCCCATAAGTTCTGTCTCCTGCTGTATAAATCTTCAGCCAGATTTAATTGAATTTTGGCTTGTTGTAATTGCTGTTCCGCCACTGCGTTATCAAGTTTTAAAAGAAGCTGGCCCTTTTTTACATAATCACCCTGTTTCACATAAATAGCTTTCACCTGTCCTCCCATTCCTCTGGGTGTAACATAAGCCATGTTTTCAGTCTCTACTTTTCCCTGCAACTCAATATAATGTGCAAAAGGTTTTGTACTTACAGGATGAATGACAACAAGCTTAGCATTTTGTTTTTTACCATAAGAAGAATCTACCTTAGAAAGTTGTTCCTCTAATAAACGAACTTCCTCATTCGCCTTTGCTTGTTCTGCCTGTGCTTTTTCAAGCCGTGATTTTATCTCATCTACGGAAGATTTTTTGCCACTGCTTCCACAGGATGCTCCTATTAACACTACAAATAGTGTTACAGTTAGTTTATACATATTATTCATGTTATTGTATTTGATCTTCATAAAATAGTATTATAATTTTCCTGTTGCTCTTAAGTAGTCTATTCTTGCTATGATAGCATCATATAGAGCCGCATAATAATTATTCTGTGCAGTGGTCAACTCAGACTGTGCATTTGTTATTTCAAGATTAGACCCGAGACCTTGCTCATATTTCAGCTTGGTCTGATTATATACTTTCTCAGCCAGGTTCATATTCTTTTTCTGATAATCCATTGATGCAACAGCAGAGCGAACATTTAATCTTGCAGTCTGTACCTCATTGTCAATAGATAATTCCAGGTTATCTATATTATTTTGAGTTTGCATGAGCTCATACCTTGCTTTTTTAATTTTGGCATCTCTTGAAAATCCATCAAACACAGGAACAGAAACTTTTAAGCCTACAAAAGCAGTATTGAACCAGGGTTCTCCTCCCTTAAAGAAACTAAATTGCTGACGAAAAGCATTTCTTGAATAATTACCTGTAACGGAAAATGTAGGTATATACGACAACTTATATCTTCTGATATTAAATTCATTCAATTTTTCCTGCAACTCCAACTGTTGATACTCTTTTCTATCCGTGTATGTATAAACCTCATCAACAATATTTTCTTTAAATGTTTCTTCAGGAAGAGAGTCTTTCAAAACAAGCTGATGTTTAGAAGGCATACCCATCATCAGTTTTAATCCTTCCAGAGCTACTGTTAACTGATTGTCTATTTTGATCTTTTCAGTACGTAGATTGGTTAACGTTACTTCAGCCTTATCAACGTCAAGTTTTTCAACAAATCCGTTATTAAATATTTCCCTGGTATCATTGTAGAGTTTAGTGATCCGAGCTATATTGGCATCAATAGATTCTAACTGTTTACGCCCTGCCAATATCTGATAGTACACTTTATAAACATTTGCTTTAATCTGCTCATTAGTAACGTCTACTATCTTTTGCGCATAGTCCATTGAGGTTTTTCTAGCCTGCAATCCAACAAAAACCTCTCCCTGAAAAAGCAATTGCTGAAGATCCAGTCCATAATTCAAATTATGTTTTACACCGAATTGAACCGGAATAAATGTACCTGAAGGTTGCCCTGCCAGTTCACCAGGTAAAAGAGTTACAGGAATCTTTAGATAATCAGTGTAATTACCACTACCATTGATTTGAGGCAATGCAGCTGCAGTAATATCCCGGTTTGTCTGATGCTGTATCTGAACAGATAATAATGCATTCTTAACCTGTACTGCATTTTTTAGTGCATAATCCACAGCTTCCTGCGCCGAAAAAATATTTTGCTGAGCTTTAGAATAAGAGGTTACAGTTAACAGTACCAATAATAGTATACCAACTGCATTTCCTTTGATGGGATAAAATTTCATTTTCTTAGCTTTTAGTACTTTCTTCTTTATATTTTAAAATAAGGTTGAATCCCTTTAGAGAAGCCACCCCAAACAGAAAATGTTCAATAATTGATTTTTGAGTATCTACAATATTAAATTTTGAAGGAGGGAATATGTGCTGATTAAATCCAAGCATTAATTGTTCCAATCTAATTTTTGTAACCAGCTCTATATTAATGTCAGGCCTGTATAATCCTTCTTTTATACCTCTGTGGAGATTGGCAATGATTACATCATGAAGATATTTGTTTCTGAAATCCAGAAACACTTTGTAGGAATTTGGATGTGCTCTTTCCAGGTCATACATCATTACAGGATTCATATCACCAATTATTTGCTGAATCACATTCATAGCCTGAAATAATTCATGAACAGCATCCCTGGCCATACCAATGTTCTGATCGCAAAGAAACTTCGAATAGGATGTTATATTACGAATCACCACATCTACCAATTCGTCTTTATCAGAATAATATTGATAGATGGTCTTTTTAGATACACCCGATTGTGAAGCTATCTCATCCATGGTCACAGATTTGAATCCATATTGATGAAATAACTCCTTGGCCTTACTTTGTATGCGCTCTTTCATTGACTGTAATACCTGAGGGAAAGACCAAAACTATGGAAACTTTTCAGGTTACCAAAGTTTCCTACGTAAATTTTCCGTTTTTTCTTTGCCTCGACAAGGATTTTATCTGTTTCGTTACGAACAACCCTACTTATTTTTGAATAATACTCCACTTGTCAATAAATAATAAAAGTCGACGAATGAAAGGCAGACAGTTTTTAAAAAGGTTGTTTCAGTTTTTTTTGCAGGGATTAATTATCCTCGCCCCAATAGCTATAACCATTTATGCAGTTACAGCCTTATTTAGTTTTGTAGATAACATACTACCTGATCTTTTAACTAGAATATTCCCCCACTGGACAAACGAAACCGGCCATCCGGTAAGAATTCCGGGAATAGGCTTCATCATCGTGATTATCGCAGTTATATTGGTGGGCTATGTATCATCATCCTTTATTGTGGGAAGACTGGTCGATTTGTTTGATAAAATATTAGAGAGAACACCTGGTATAAAAATAATTTATACCACTGTGAAGGATTTTTTTGAAGCCTTTGCCGGTAATAAAAGAAAGTTTGATAAAGCAGTGCTTGTTTGTATACAAGAAAGAGACGTATGGCAGGTGGGATTTATCACACAGGAAAATGTTAATCAATTTGAGCTTCAGGAATATGTAGCTGTTTATGTTCCTAAATCTTATGCTTTAGCAGGACAACTTTATTTTGTTAGTCGAGACAGAATTAAGCTACTGAAGGGAATAGGCGCTGCAGATGCTATGAAATTTGCTATTTCGGGAGGGGTAACAGAAATAGATGACTAGGTATTGGTGGTTTTAATCTTTTAATAACAGAAATTTTCTCTGTTATACAACAGAATATTGCTTATAGCTTTCTTAAAAGAATGGCTAAAAATTCTGCAATGACGGGAGAGATTCCGGTATGGAGCATGCAGACGACTTGCAAACACTTTACGAGGGCAAGAATAAAAAGGGTATACACTAAAGGTGATTCACCCATACGATGTGAATGAATGAACTGAAGAATAAGTTATTTAATCCATAGTGAATTCTGTTTTAGTGTTTTATTTGAACAACACATATTCTTTAATCATCTACCGGTTTAGCACTGATACTTATGAAAATATTTTTTCTTTTGGTTGCGCTGTTTTCTATCACTTTTAAAAGTTTAGGTTGGGGGTTTTATGCTCACCAGCTTATTAACTACCACGCCGTATTCCTGCTTCCGCCGGATATGATTCTTTTTTATAAAAAACATATTGATTTCCTCAAAGAACATTCAGTAGATCCGGACAAAAGAAGATATATGGTGAAAGAAGAAGGACCCAGGCATTACATAGACATGGATCGCTTCGGTACACCACCATATGCAATACCGCGTAAGTGGAATGAAGCCGTTCAATTATATTCGGAAGACACCCTGAATCAATATGGAATAGTTCCATGGTGGGTGCATAATATGTATAAAAGACTGAGGGGGGCTTTTAAAATGGGTGATCAGAAAAAAATAATAAAACTCTCAGCAGAAATAGGTCATTATATTGCTGATGCTCATGTACCTCTCCATGCGTGTAGTAATCATAATGGTCAGAAAACCAATCAAAAAGGCATTCATGGTTTTTGGGAATCCAGAGTTCCGGAATTACTGGCGGAAAAGGAGTGGGACTTCTTTATAGGCAAAGCAGATCATATTACTGATCCTTTAAATTTTATATGGGAAAGGGTGTTGGAAAGTGCAGCAGCAGCTGATTCCGTGCTGTTATTGGAAAAAAGTCTCGATGAAAATTTTTCTGCCGATCGAAAGTTTGCTTTTGAACCCAGAAAAGGTGTTGTCATCAAACAATATTCTACAGCTTATACCATCGCCTATAATCGCTCTTTAAACAACATGGTGGAACGGAGATTCAGACAGAGCATCTATTCTGTAGCCAGCTTTTGGTATTCTGCATGGTATGATGCAGGCAAACCTGATCTTAAAAAACTCCTGCCGATGCAGTTTTCCCAGGACGAATTACATGATCTGGAAGAGTTAAACAGTAAATGGAAAAGCGGAACATTAAAAGGCAGGTCGTGTGATTAACTTATCTTTGAGCTCCAAATCATTTTATTCACTATACAAATAACCAATTGTGACTCAGGTCATTCATAATTTTAATGCAGGTCCAAGTATTTTACCTAAGGAAGTATTTGAAGAAGCCAGTCAGGCTGTATTAAACTTTAATAATAGTGGTTTATCCATCCTGGAACTTGGCCATAGAACAAAAACTTTTCAGGCTGTTATTGATGAAGCGGTGGCTCTCATGAAAGAACTCATGCAGCTTGGGGATAATCACGAAGTACTTTTTCTTCATGGAGGGGCATCAACACAGTTTTTTCAGGTCCCCATGAACCTGCTTAATAATAATGAAATCGCCGCTTATACAGATACGGGTGTATGGGCTACAAAAGCTATAAAAGAGGCTAAGAATTTTGGCCATGTTGAAGTGGTTTGCAGTTCAAAGTCTGAAAACTACCGTTTTCTTCCAAAGGAGTTTATCGTTCCAAAAACAGCTAAATATCTTCATATTACCTCTAACAACACTATTCATGGTACACAGTGGCAAAATTTTCAGCCATTTTACGAAACCGGAGTTCCGCTGGTAGCAGATATGAGCAGTGATGTATTGAGCAGAGAAGTAGATTTTAATAAATTCGATCTGATTTATGGAGGAGCTCAAAAAAATGTTGGCGCTGCTGGTGTAACATTTGTTGTGGTGAATAAAAACATTCTGGGAAAAGCAGAAAGAAATATACCCAGTATGCTGGACTACCGGAATCATATCGAAAATGGCAGCATGTTTAATACTCCGCCTACTTTTGCTATTTATGTTTGCCTTCTTACCCTAAGATGGCTTAAGAAAATGGGAGGAGTACAATCCATTGAAAAAATAAATAACCAAAAAGCTGATCTGTTATATAGGACAATTGATGAAATACCTTTATTCAATGGTACTGTGGCAAAGGAAGACAGAAGCAAAATGAACGTTTGTTTTGTTGTTAAAGATGAAAAAACAGAAAAAGAGTTTCTTGAATTATGTGCTAAAGAAGGTATGGTAGGCGTTAAGGGCCACCGTAGTTCTGGCGGATTCAGAATATCCTTATATAACGCGCTTCCTATTGAAAGTGTGCAAGTTATTACTGACCTCATGAAACATTTTGCAGCAAAAAAAGCATAGTGCATCATTTTAATTTAAATATTACATGGCCATAGTTATTCCTTTCAAAGCATTACGTCCACAACCTCAGTTTGCTCCTAAAGTTGCATCATTACCCTATGATGTTCTTAATAGTAAAGAAGCTAAAATTGTTGCCCGTGGCAATCCTCATTCTTTCTTACATATTACAAAATCAGAAATAGATCTTCCTGAAAACATAGATATACATACTGAAGAAGTATATGACCAGGCAAAACAAAATCTTAATGCCTTTCTTCAGAGAGGAGTACTGTTCAGAGAAGATAAACCTTGTTTTTATATCTACCAATTAGTGATGAATGGTCGCAGTCAGACTGGATTGGTAGGAGCTAGTTCGATTAATGACTACGAAAAAAACATTATCAAAAAACACGAATTCACCCGACCAGAAAAGGAACAAGATAGAATTAATCATATCAAAACGACTAAAGCTCAGACCGGAAACGTTTTCCTGGCATATCGCAACGTTAAAGAGATTGATGAATTAATTACCAATTGGAAATCCACTCACGATCCGGTATATGATTTTATCGCTGAAGACGGCATCAAACACACTATCTGGGTGATTAATACCGATGAAACGAATAAAAAATTAGCGGAATTATTTAAAGAACAGGTTCCTGCCACTTATATTGCTGATGGACATCACAGAGCTGCCTCCGCAGCAAAAGTCAGTCTGCTGGTTGAGGAAAACTATTTTCTAACGACTCTCTTTCCGGCAAATGAATTAAAAATAATGGACTACAACAGGGTGGTTAAAGATCTTAACGACATGTCTCCGGCTGATTTTGTAGAAAAACTTAAAGAAGATTTTGAAATAGAGTCAGTAAAAGAAGCTTATGCACCTCAACAGTTCCACGAATTCGGAATGTTTCTGGATAATCAATGGTATAAACTCACAGCAAAGCCCAATACCTATACAGAAGACCCTATCGGAGTGCTGGATGTAACTATCCTTTCCAATAATATACTGGATAAATTACTGGATATTAAAGATCAGCGAACCGATAAAAGAATTGATTTTGTTGGTGGGATCCGTGGATTAGGAGAGCTGGAGAAAAGAGTACAAAGTGGAGAAATGGTTGTTGCCTTCAGTTTATATCCGGTTAGCATCGAACAATTATTTGACATTGCAGATAGCGGAAACGTAATGCCACCCAAAAGCACGTGGTTTGAACCAAAACTGCGCGATGGATTGCTGACGCATATCATAGACAACTAGAACCTGACACGTATACTCACCACTCTAAATTAGCAGAAGAGCGGTGGGTTAACATAAGTATAGCAGAAGCAAGCTCAAACAACATCTGTTTATCAAAATGATAAAAATCTTTCGGATGAAAAACCTCTTTCTTACAATTGTCGCGATGATCAATCTGAATCTGTTGCTGGCACAGGAAAACCCTTCTGTCATTGCCAAAAACTATATAAAACAGGGTGATTATCATAATGCCATTCTTGTATTAAACAGAGCCATTGAATCGGATAGTGAAAATGTAGAGCTAAAAAAAGATCTTGCTTTCAGCTATTATTTGTCAAGAGATTACACCAGAGCTTTGTCTACTATAAAAGCTATTAATGAAACAAAAAAGGCAGATGTTCAAAGTTTCCAAATTCAGGGAATAGTCCACAAAGCTATTGAAGAAAAAAAGGAAGCAGAAAAAATGTACAAGTCTGCAGTTAAAAAATTCCCTGAAAGTGGAGTGCTATATAGTGAATATGGTGAAGTAATATGGGCCAAGGGAGAACCTCAGGAGGCTATAAACCTATGGCTTAAAGGCGTGCAGGTTGATCCTAACCACTCTGGCAATTATTACAATCTCTCTAAATATTATTTCATGTCTGCTGATAAGATATGGGGGCTATTATATGGAGAAATCTTTGTAAACCTGGAAAGCTATAGCAAAAGAACACCTGAAATAAAATCTTTATTATTTGAAGGTTACAAGAAACTATTTTCTGAAACAGATCTTACAAAAGGCCAAAATACGAGAAATGACTTTAATAACGCTTTTCTGAATGTAATGGGGTTAAATGCTTCTGTTGTAAGAGGAGGTATTACTACGGATGCATTATCGGTCTTACGAACACGTTTTACATTAGAATGGTTTAACCGATATGCCAATAAATTTCCATTTCGTTTATTTGACCATCATAAGCAATTGGCAGAAGAAGGCATGTTTGATGCGTATAATCAATGGCTGTTTGGGGCAGAAGAAAATTTGTCCACTTTCCAAAAATGGACTACCACACATGCTGAAGAGTATAATAAATTTGTCGATTTTCAAAAAGGAAGAGTGTTCAAACTACCGCAGGGTCAGCATTATCAGGCAAGATAAATCATAAAGCTTTCATATCCTTCGTATAATAATGGTATAAAGATGCATTATATTGATTGATAATTGTTTTTTACATAATTTACTATAAAGACGTTTGCCATGATTGAAACTACCAGATTATTCGATTGCCTGGATTATTTAAAGGATAAAGGTGTTCAGTCTAACGACTTACTTGCAGGTAAGGAAAACGGTGAATGGAAAAAATATAGTATAGATGATGTCAAAACTATTGTAGATCAATTGAGTGTAGGTCTGGTTGACCTGGGCATTGGATACAATGATGGAACAGTTGAAGGAAGAGCTAAAGTAGCCGTTTTAAGTAAAAATCGACCAGAATGGGTGATGCTCGACCTTGCAGTACAACAATGCGGAGCAGTCTTAACGCCATTCTATCCTACTATTCATATCAATGAACTGGAGTTCGTACTAAATGACGCGCAGGTAAAAATCGTTTTTGTGAATGATGTTGATAGCGCAGAAAAAATAAAATCTATACAACACAAAGTTCCTTCTCTGCAGAAAATATATTCATTTGAAGCGATTGATGGTATACCTCAATGGAAAGAACTATTAAAACCACTTGATGAATCTTCTCTGAATAAAATCAGGGAAATATCTTCCGGTATCATAGGAAAAGACTTAGCTACAATCATATATACATCCGGAACGACCGGAACACCTAAAGGTGTAATGCTTTCACATGAAAATATTTTAAGTAACGTACTGGCTTGCGTTCCGTGTTTGCCTGTTACAGATTTGAGAGCCTTAAGTTTTCTTCCATTAAATCATGTGTTCGAACGGATGATCACATATTTCTACTTATTCAAAGGAGCTTCCATCTATTACGCAGAGAGTATGGAAACCATTGCGGATAATTTAAAAGAAGTAAAGCCTAATATATTTACTACTGTTCCCAGACTGCTGGAAAAAGTATATGATAAGATCATGATGAAAGGCGCTGAACTCACAGGCATTAAAAAGAAGCTGTTTTTTTGGGCCCATGAATTAGCTACCAGATTTGAATTAAACACCAATCAGGGCGCCTGGTATAATGTACAACTTTCGTTAGCCAATAAGCTCATATTTAAAAAGTGGCGCGAAGCGCTGGGCAATAATTTACTATGCATTGTGTCAGGAGGCGCAGCCTGCCAAGTAAGGCTGATTCGTATATTCTCTGCTGCAAAAATTCCTATACTTGAAGGATACGGACTTACCGAAACAGCGCCGGTTATCAGCGTAAACAGATTTGAAGAAGCTGGCAGAATGTTAGGAACAGTTGGTCCTGTAATCGATAATGTAGAAGTGAAGATAGCCGGTGATGGTGAGATTATTTGCCGCGGACCTAATATCATGATGGGCTACTATAAGCGACCGGATCTTACAAGCGATGTGATTATTGACGGATGGTTTCATACCGGTGACATTGGCGCTATGATCAATGATGAATTTTTGAAGATCACTGATCGCAAAAAGGAAATGTTTAAGACCAGTGGAGGAAAATATGTAGCGCCTCTTCCTATAGAGAACAAACTCAAAGAGTCAATTTATATTGAACAGGTTATTGTTATAGGAGCCGATAAAAAATTTGTGAGCGCTTTGATTGTGCCTTCGTTCGCTAATCTAAAAGAATGGGCTAATCAGCACGGTATTCAAACAACACATAATGAGGAGCTGATTCATCATCCACAGATTAAAACGTTCTATAAAGAGCTGGTAGAATCCTTCAACAAATTCTTTAATCACGTTGAGCAAATCAAGCGTTTCGAACTTCTTGCCGTAGAATGGAGTATTGATACCGGTGAAATGACTCCTAAGCTAAGTCTGAAAAGAAAAGTAATCCATGAGAAAAATAAAGAACTAATAGATCGCATATATCATTAAGCGTTCATGTAATACTGCATCTTCAACAGAACCAATAAAGGTCTCCATTGCAAAAGAATCATCTCTTTTTATCAGTATTGATTATATTGCCGTACTAAAAAGACTTTATGGTAAGATCAATGACTGGTTTTGGCAGAACCGAACGGGCTGTAGGTGATAAAACGTTTCTTGTAGATATTAAATCCCTCAATGGCAAACAGTTCGAATTAAACCTGAAACTACCCGCTTTTATTAAGCCATACGAGTTTGAAATAAGGAATATTCTTTCCAAAAGGTTAAACAGAGGCTCGGTAGATTGCACTATAACGTTAAAAGAAACCGGTAGTGCCAAGCCTGTAACGATTAATACCAACCTGGCTAAAGCTTACTTTAAGCCTATTGCAGAACTATCCGATGCATTAAAACTTGACTCAGCACACATTCTCAGTACGCTGTTAAAACTTCCCGAAGTAATAACACCAACAGGAGAGACACTAACAGATGATGAATGGGAAAAACTTCAACAGGTAATCATTGCAGCGATAGATGCTTTAAATCAGCATCGTTATGAGGAAGGAAAAAGTTTGCATTCCGATCTGGTATTAAGAATCAGTAATATTCTGAAATTTCAGGAAGAAGTTATCCGGCTTGAACCTGTTCGTAAAGTGAAAATAAAAGAAAACCTTATAAAGATTCTCGAAGAAAATGTAGGAAAAGACGGATATGATAGTAATAGACTCGAGCAGGAAATAGTTTATTATATAGAAAAAATTGACCTCAGCGAAGAACAGGTTCGACTAAAAAATCATTGTCACTATTTCATGGAAATTATCGACGAACAGGACGAAACTGGTGGTAAAGGAAAGAAATTGTCTTTCGTACTGCAGGAAATAGGAAGAGAAATTAATACTACCGGCGCTAAAGCTTATGATACTGATATACAAAAAACAGTGGTATTAATGAAAGATGAATTGGAAAAAGCCAAAGAACAGGTTTTAAATGTACTTTGAGATGAAAACTTTGTATGTATTACTATTAAGTGTTTTAATTATTTCCTGCGGAACAATTGATGTTTTTGAAAAAAATGTTAGTATTCCGAATCACCAGTGGAATAGTGCGTTTGTGCCGGAGATACCTTTTGATATATCAGACACATCCGCTTTATATAATATCTATGTAGTACTGCGGCATACAGATGCTTATCAATACAATAATATCTGGCTGAATGCTTATGTGCAAATGCCGGAAGATACACTGAAAAAACAAAGACTTGAACTTAGGCTGGCCACTGACGATAAAGGCTGGATAGGGAGCGGAATGGATGATATTTTTGAACATCGCATACTTATCACACATAGTCCGCAACAATTTAATAAAGTCGGCCGCTATATATTTAAGCTGGAAAATATTATGAGAGAAGATCCTTTGCTACATGTGATGAACGTCGGAATAAGGGTTGAAAAGAATAAATAATCAGTCTTTCCCACTTTCAATCATTAAAGTCGACTGAATGAAACTTAAAAGAAAAAAATTATTCTTTCTCTACTGGTTTCTATTAACCTATATCATGGCGGTACTGGTGTTCTGGTATATAGAGCTGGAGAAACAAAGTCGCCGAATGACCGACTATAAACTCAGTGAACTTATTCTCGATGACCCTGCATTTGAAGAGAAGTTTAACGCTATTAATGCTGAAAAAAAAAGGAAAAACGTTCAATATATTGGAGAAGGATCAACTTTCCTCGCCCTTATTATTCTGGGTGCTGTGTTAATGTACAGAGCTTTCCGCAAACAGTTTGCCGTTCAACAACAACAGGAAAACTTTATGATGGCTGTTACCCATGAACTGAAAACACCCATTGCAATTGCCAAATTAAATCTCGAAACACTACAAAAACATCAACTGGACGAGGCAAAAAGACAGAAACTGATACAAATGACATTGCAGGAAACGAACAGGTTAAATACACTTGCCAGCAATATTCTGATGTCAGCACAGTTGGAATCCGGAAAACCTTCAACAAGAGAAGATATCAATTTTTCCGATCTCGTAAAAAATATTGCCAATGATTTTGTAACTAGGTACCCGGATAGAATATGGAATATTTTTATTACTGAAGATGCAGAACTGGAAGGGGATTCACTTTTACTACAGATTCTCGTGAATAACCTTATCGAGAATGCAGTAAAATATTCACCTGCCGGTTCAGCAATAGATTGCAGATTGGAAGAAAAAAACAATACACTTGTATTAACAATTGCCGATAATGGTTCAGGCATTCCTGATGCAGAAAAAAAGAAAGTATTCGATAAATTCTACCGTATTGGAAGCGAACAAACAAGGTCGGCCAAAGGGACTGGACTGGGATTGTATCTTTGCAAGAAAATCGCAGATGATCATCATGCAACGATAACAATCGGCGATAATCAGCCAAAAGGAGCGGCTTTAATTGTTGAATTTGAAAAAAAAATGTGACCAGTATTTAATTATACATCATCATAAGTACTGTTTTAATCATGTCTAATAAACTTTCAGTTTTACTGGTAGAAGATGAAGAAAACCTGCACGATGCTTTAAAACTCAATCTTGAGCTGGAAGGTTATGAAATCACTTCAGCTTACGATGGTAATGAAGCATTACAAAAAATAGAACAAGAATATTTTGACCTTATCATCATGGATGTGATGTTACCCGGAATTGATGGGATAAATGTCACAGAAAATATCCGACTTCAGAATAATGAAGTGCCAATACTTATATTAAGTGCAAAAAATACCAGTGCAGACAGAGTTTATGGGTTAAAAAAAGGAGCAGACGACTATCTGACAAAACCATTTAACCTGGAAGAACTTCTATTAAGAGTGCAGAAGCTCATAGAGAAGAATAAGAAAATGCAGGATAAAGATTTTATTGGTGACAGTTATGCTTTTGGAAAAAATATTATTGATTTTAAAGCACAGGAAATCAGCACCAGAAAAGGTGAAAAAATCCAGATCAGTAAGAAAGAGGCTATGCTGTTAAAACTGCTCATTGAAAATAAAAACGAAGTTGTACCTCGCGAAAAAATACTACAGGCCGTTTGGGGATACAATGTTTATCCCACTACTCGAACGATCGACAATTTTATTTTAAGCTTCAGAAAATATTTTGAAGAAGATAGTCGTCATCCAAAATATTTCCATTCTGTGAGAGGAGTGGGTTATAAATATACAGAGTAGATGAAAAATTCATTGATAGCTAAATATCTCATTTATCAGAAGCAGGTTTTTGTTTAACAGAATAAGATAGACATATATTTATATTCAAATATTTTCATCTGCCAATGATACAGAATTTCGGTATTCATAAATGAAATATATTGACGGATAAGGTTTCTTTTATAATAGAGAAGTTATGTCAGCAGAATAAAAAACGTATTAATAACTACATATATTTCCATTTGAGAGCATACAATGTATTAGCATACATTCTCAACACCTATTCTTTCTTCTTTCTAAACTGATAAATAATAACTCCAGCAATACCTACTACTATAATTCCAAAATAAACATACTGTAAAGGAATAGCCGAACGATGAGACGCAATAGCAGAAATGGATGTATCATCTTCTTTTTCTACAGCAGGACTTACTCTGTAATGCAGTTCCTCGGTATTAACAGATTGATACTTTTCTTTTTCGGGATCAAAATAAGTAAAACGAACAGAAGGAATTGAGTAAGCACCAGGCTCTTTTGTAGCCAGTTTGTATTCAAATATTTTTTTGCCTTTTAATGGGAATCTGTATATATCAAGATCTTCTGACACTCGCGCTTCCGGTACATCATTTTGAGATGGCCAATCAATATCCGGATCAGTTATCAGGGTAAGATTTCCTGTGCCGGTGATAATCAACTTGGCAACCAATGGCTGAAACTGTGCCACCTGGTTTTCCGGCAACTCCATACGAATAGTAAACTGACCTACGGCTCCGGAAAAATCTTCGGGCTGACCTATTGGAAGCGGTTTCACCAATATTTTAATAGGAGGAGTACTTAAATATATATCTTTCTGAATCATCGAAGTTGTGATGTCTTTTGGAAAGAGAGAACCACTCGATGATTTATTGGTGAAATCAGTCTCATTTTTTTTTAACCACACAGTAGTTTCAATTTCCGCAGGCTCAACAGTAAACTCTCCTGATTGTAACGGAAACAACTGAACTTTCCTGATAAGATGAGTGTGATAAGCCACTCCCTTGTATTTTTCTTTATCAGATAAGCTATTATACGCATCTACCATTTCTATCACACTAAATCCACTTAATGAAGGTCTTTGCACAACTCTCGAATCTGCATTTAACCTTCCATAAGCTTTCACTTCAGCCATAATATTTTCTCCCACATAGCAGCTTGTTTTATTTACTTCTGCTTTAAGGAATAAATTATTTGCGATCTTTTCATCAATATTTTCACCAGGTTTAAGTTCTGACTGATCTATGACATGAAGATCTGATGTAAGCAGCGGATGTTGCGCGCTAACTACACCAAAGTAAAATATCATTAATAGTATAGAAAATATAAACTTCATTAACAGCAACCCACTTATTTAAATATATAACTATTATCTGTGTTGAAACTGTTAATGAATATCGTTAATTATCGCTCTAATAAAGCGTTTTATCTTTTGTGAGAAGATATAATTTCTATTTTATTATAAATCACCCAATTGGGGGCGTATAACAATTTCCTCTACACATGCCTGCGGAGAAAGGTGGGCAACAGAATATATTAATTCAGAAATATCTTCTGCCTTCATAATCCTTTCGGGATCAACTCCGGATGCATCCCATGAAGCAGTATAAGCAGCTCCCGGAAAAACAGAAGTCACTTTAACATTGAATTGTTTAAGCTCATCTCTCAAATTGGCCGAAAACCCGGCCATAGCGTACTTCGTAATGCTATAAGAACCTCCATATTGATATGCTTTAAGTGAAGCAATGGAGCAGATATTAAAGATATGACCGGAAAGATTCTTTTTCATTGAAGGCACTAATGACCTTGTGAGATAATATGCACTATATAAATTAGTCGCCATTAGTTGTTCAAGTACTCCATCAGGCTCATCATGTACATGCCCCTGTATAAATGCACCGGCATTATTAATCAGCACATCCACCTTATCTGTTTTTGATAAAATCCAGGAAGCAAATGATAATACATCATCTTTTATAGATACATCACAAGTCTTATAATGAACTTTTATAGATGGATAGTCTGTAATAATAGATTCTGCCAATGTTTTAAGTGGTTCCTCTTTGCGGGCACATAAAAAAAGAGAATACCCATTTTTGGCGAATTTTTGTACTATGGCTTTTCCAATACCTTTTGAAGCACCGGTAACTACAATATTCATTGTTGTAAGATCGGGAAATTTAATATCCCGTCAAAACGCTACAGGACAAGAAGAGTCTTAACAAATTATCGTAAAAGTAATAAGGGCAGATAGTTGCTAACGCTTCACTACCTTTTGTATAACGCTAAAATCTTCACCCGATACTTTTAGGAGATAAATTCCGGCAACGAGTTCACCAGCCTGCATTTTGATTTCGGAGCTGCCTAAACCATAAATACCATTTTGCGTTTTTAATATCTTTCCTGACAGATCAGTTAAAGAAACAATCACTTTTTGTGATCTTGCCAGGCTTATAAACGCTGATAGTTCGGAACTAACGGGATTGGGAGATACAACAACGGCATTTTGCGCGTTGTTTCTATTAATAATCTTTTTGATGTCAAAATATGTTTTTCTTCCATCAAAATCTGTTTGCGACAAACGATAATGACTTAACCCACTTAGCGGATTCTCATCCCGAAAGCTATATTTTTTTTCTCCTGAATAATCCCCTGTTCCTTTAAGCGTAATAATTTCTGTAAACTGCTGATCCGGACCTGCTCTTTCGATAGTAAAATGAGAATTGTTTTTTTCGTCAGTAGTAACCCATTCAAGCTGAACATAATTATTACTCACCAATCTGGCTGTATAGGATTTCATAACAACGGGAACGATCATATTTGTTTGCGCCATCATCCATTCATACACATTCTGATTGATGCCATCGTTTGCTCCTACACCTCCGGACAAAAAACTCGCTCTAAAATCAGGATCGTAGGCCCTACTCCATGCATCATGCAAATGCGAGTCGTTACATTTATATAGGGGATCTGCATTTGCGGATCTTAACACAGTATATCTGGGTGTAATTCCTCCATTGGCCACAATATCATTCACCCATTTATCAGGTACAGATTTACGACAAATATTATCACTGGTGCAATGAATAAACCATGTTTTTAATTTAGCTTCTGCTACATTAGCCGCATTCACTCCAATGGCCGTATTACTAAAATGGTCTAATTCGGAACAAAGTGAAATAGGCACTACCGCAGCCACTCTTTTGGCTCTTGCTACACTACTTCCTACATATTCCATAATCATATTGGCGCCATTACTATAACCAGTCAGATAAATTCTGCTTTCATCAATTTTACCCGGATATCTTGCGATAACGTAGTTAATTACATTTTCCACCTGTTTTGCTGATGGATAAACGTTAGGATATTGCTGATCTTCAGGATACCTTCTACTATATATTTCGAATTGGGGAGTTATCACTATAAATTTTTTCCCTGCTTGTGTAAACAATTCTGTATTTCTTTCCACTCTTCCCGGAATAGATTTATACGTTACTAAATCATCCTGATTTATATCTTTAAACATTCTGCATAGATGATTAATATTATTTCTGGCATGACCTCTTGAAGCATTACCGTGAAAAAACAATATCAGTGGATGTTTTAGAGAAGTATTTGAAGCATTATAGTCATCTGGCAAATATTCCAGCATTCCAAAGAAAAAGTAATCGTTACCAATGCCTCCATGAGGTGGACTGGGAATAACAACCCTTTTCTGTTTCATATTACGAAAGTTCCATAATTCGTCCCAGGGGCCAACGTAATTAGTTAAATTCTGATAGTCAACACAACTATCACGCAACTGTGCTGTTACAGCGCTGGTTATAAATAAAGAAATTATAAAGAGATAACTTTTTAGAAAAGGTTTCATGACACAAAGTTTGATGTGATCGATTTTTCTTCAAGAGAAATTGGACAAACTGTGTCTTCAATAGGAAATGGAGAGAGAAAAAGAATACTAAAGTAATCAGAAAACAGGTTGAACGCAAGTTTTTAGCGTGATTTCAGACTACTTTACATTTTTAGGGTAATCAAAAAACAAAAAACGGTTGTTTTCGTGACTAAAATCGGACCATGAACGTATATCAGCGGAAATGGCAAACATGCTACAAGTAGGCATATGATCAATGCGAACAGATGTCAGCGTGTTGACAAACTCGGTTATTCCATTATTATGTGAGAAAACAGTTATAATATCAGCATTAGCCGGTGCTTTACGAATAGACTCGGTAAATGCTGCATTATCTGCCATGTACAATTCCGGAACAATAATAATGTCTTTTCTATCGATTTGATATTCGTCCGCGAAATATTCAGCTGTGAATCTTGCCCGCACAGCAGGACTTGAAAGAATTGATTCAAGAAGTATATTTCTTTTAAAAAGCCGTCCTGCCATATCTTCCGCATTTCTTTTCCCTCTTTCCGTCAACGGTCTCTCTATATCAGTCAACTCTAAATTATTCCAGCTACTCTTAGCGTGTCTTATCAATACAATTGTTTTCATCCGAATACTTTACTTCTTTTCATTTAACAGGTTTAACCAATTCATCTTATTGTGGGTTAGCAGTAAACATAATTCCGTTCGGCCACACATTTTACATCTTCTTAGTTGAATTAAAGCTGTTTAATTCTTAACTACTTGTACAGGTTTATTCTTTGTATACGCATCGAAATAATAGATATGTTCTCAAACAGAATTATCCTAATCGTATTTATTTTTTCCGAAAAATCATAATAAGATTTATCATTTCTTATCCATTCTGCTATATCGGTAAACCATTCACCTCAACTCTCACACTTATTGCATTTATTATAAATAGAGCATGCACATATCAATAATATAGAAAAATTACGTTCATGGCTACTGCTATAATTGGTCAAATAACTATTTCTTTTTAGTGTATATCTCAGCATATCAAAACAGCATATATCATAGCAATAATAAAACCATAATTTACAAACCGCTTGAATTAATAAAGTTAATCAGTGATGCTGTGTTCTTAACTTTTAATTTTTTAAGGATATTATGCCTATGAACTTCTACGGTTTTAATAGATATAGAAAGCTTATCTGCTATTTCTTTGGACGACAAGCCATCACGAATCTGATTAATAACTTCAATTTCTCTTTCGGACAATTGATTTAGGCCCACAGCATTATCCTCTTCATTCAGCATTTGGTCTGACAATATATTTTTTACTTCCTGGCATATATAACTATTCCCTTTATATACTTCCATAATAGCATCAAGCATTTCCTGCCTCGGGGAGTTTTTGGTAACATATCCTTTTGCTCCCATTCTAAGCATTTTTTTTGCATAAGCAGGTTGAGAATGCATGGATACTGCTATAACTTTTGATCCCGGTGATTGTTTACGAATCATCTTTAATACATCAAAGCCGTTAAGCGGAGCCATATTGATATCCAGCAAAACGATCTGAGGTCTTTTATCTCTTGCAATATCGATTGCCTTATGACCATCACCGACTTCAGCAATTACTTCAAAGTTTTCATTCCTGCCTAACAAAAATGACCAGGTTTCTCTAATCAGTGTATGATCGTCTACAATTAATACTGTAATTTTCGCCATGAGGAAAATAATTAAATAGGTATAGAAATTTTAATCGTACATCCATTACCGGGGGAGCTGATAATATTTACGTTACCATTATGTACTTCGACTCTACTTGTAATATTCATCAGTCCAATTCCTTTCATTCGTTTTTTGGGTTCAAAGCCTATACCGTTATCCGCTATAGTCACTGCTAATTCATTTTTTAACGCTGTTAGTTTAATTTCCGCATCAGTTGCTTTCGAATGCTTAATAATATTATTCACTTGTTCCTGAATAATCCTAAAAACAGTAAGCTTAATTTCATTTGGTATTTCAATTTTAGCCAAACCGTTTGTCTTTAACCTGACATCGAGTTTTTGCGAATATTTCAAATTGTCGATCATCTCACTCACAGCTTCTTTCAAACCAATATCTCCAAGAGATGGAGGAACCAATGATTTTGACAGTGTTCTGATTTCTTCTATTACTGTGGAAATATTTTCATGACTTTTGAGTGTCAGTTCTTCGCTAATATCTTTTTCCGTAAGGGCCATATCCAGATACATCTTTGTAGTAGTCAATATCTGATTAATATTATCATGTAATTCACGTCCTATCTCTGCTCTTTCTTTCTCCTGTGCCATTATTGTAGCTTCAGTAATCAGTCGCTGCCTTTCCAATTCACCTCTTTTTCTTTCACTTGCATCAGTACCGAGCGCTTGTATTTCGATAACAGCATCCTGATTAATAATGGCCACAAATTCCCATCTTATCCAAAAAAGACTTTGATCTGCCCGAGTACTTCTCAGATCAATGCATGCAGGAACACCAATGTTTTCAAGACATTCCCTTAATACTGAATGATAAAGTGAAATATCCTCATGAAAGAGGGTGTCATAGAAAAATCGCTCCCTTATTTCTGTTGAAGAAAGGAAGATTTTTACATATAGCTCATTCGCATACTCATACCTGCCATGTTCATTCAGTATAATATGATAGATACTGGATGAAGAATGCAGGAATAAGGTTAAGTTACGAGACGGTTCCATGGATAGTTGATTACTTATCCAAATTAAGTGAATTTACTGAAAAAACGCGCGCCCAATAAAAGATTACATATGTAAAGAATGCTAATCTAACACATATCAATATCCTCTTACATTTTTTCCTTCGATATAATTAATGAAAGCCTTATTCACAACTTTATTACCTCCTGAGGTTGGATAATTGCCGGTAAAGTACCAGTCACCGGTGTTTGTCGGGCATGCGATATGTAATGATTCAACGGTTTGGAATATAACCTGTATAGGTACGTTAAGATGTTTGGGGGTAATGAGATCTGCGATCTTAAGCGAAATCTCTTCTGTAGTAAACATATTATATAACTGCTGCACAACATTCTCAGTATGCAACAATCCTGTTCTTTGTAGTTCCTTACATTTATTAAAAACATCCTCTAGCTCAGCCTCTTTTCCTTTCTCTTTCACCAGGGCAATTGCAGCTCTGAAAGCAATAAAATCACCCAGCTTACTCATATCAATTCCATAACAATCAGGGTATCTGATTTGCGGAGCAGAAGAAACAATAATAATTTTTTTAGGCTCAAGTCGGGCCAGCATTCTGACAATACTTTCCTTAAGCGTAGTACCTCTAACGATAGAATCATCAATAACCACTAAAGTATCTACTCCTTTTTCTACAGTTCCATAAGTAATATCATACACGTGCTGCACCATTTCATTTCTACTTACATCTTCTGTAATGAAAGTGCGCATTTTGACATCTTTGATAGCTATCTTTTCTATCCTGATCTTACGATTGATCATTTCCGTTAGCTTATCCTCTGTGATATCATTACTCCAGGAAAGTATTCTCTCTATCTTTACTTTCTTCAGATAATCGTCCACCCCCTTCCATAAGCCGTAAAAAGCCACTTCAGCTGTGTTAGGAATAAAAGAGAGTATCGTGTTTTTTGTATCGTAGTTTACAGCAGCCAGCACCTGATCGGTAAGATTATATCCCAACATACTGCGTTCACGATATATTTTTTCATCGCTGCCGCGCGAAAAATAAATACGTTCAAAACTACATGCACGCCTTTCTTTTGGTTCAATAAGTTGCTGAATAGAATATGTACCATCAGCTTTGACGATTAACCCCATTCCCGGCATTAATTCCCTCACCTCATTTTCGCCCACATTAAAAACAGTACGAATAGCAGCCCGCTCAGAAGCAGAAACCACCACTTCATCATTGATATAATAATATGCCGGACGGATACCATGTGCATCACGGAATACAAACGAATCACCATTGCCAATCAACCCTCCAACTGTAAAGCCGCCATCGAACAGTGACATTGACTTTGACAAAATATCTTTAAGATCAAGTTCAACAGGAGAGTTTTCATCAGCTTTTACTAAAAAATGGTGAATCACTTCCATCATAGCAGCGAGATCGCTTTGTTTCTGAAACTCACCCGGATCTATATTGATGAGTGAGAAAAGCTCATCGGTATTGACTAAATTAAAATTGCCTGCCAAAGCAAGGTTGCGGGCAGGCACTGTATGTCTTTTTATAAAAGGATGACAAAATTCAACGTTATTCTTTCCCTGCGTGCCATATCGTAAATGTCCCAGCAATAACTCACCAAGAAACTGAATATGCCCCTTCATCAGTCCCGGATGTGTGGTAATATCAGATTGGTATTTCTGTAGTTCGGAAACTTCTTTATTAATTGCAGCAAAGATTTCAGCGATCGGCTGACTATTTGCGCTTCTTATCCTGTGTAAGAAAGGGTATCCTGGTTCTGTATTCAGTTTTACAGCAGCTACCCCAGCTCCATCCTGCCCTCTGTTGTGCTGTTTTTCCATGAGCAGATAGAGCTTATTAAGCCCCCACATCACGGTGCCATGCTTCTGTTGATAGTACGAAAATGGTTTGCGGAGTCTTATGAACGCCAAGCCGCATTCATGCTTTATTTCATCGCTCAAAGTACATCTTTTAATAGGAGAGATGAGACAAAAACGTTCCATCGCTCATTACGGGTGCAAAGTTAGGGCAAATTGGGATTCGTTGATTGATTAATAAAATTTACCAGTGAAGCTGAATTCTTTAACTTAAGCTTTTTCAACACATTATGCCTGTGCACCTCAACCGTTTTTAAGGATATATTAAGAGCCAAAGCGATCTCTTTGGATGAATAACCGTCTTTTATAAAATTGATAATCTCTAATTCCCTATCTGTAAGCGCATTTACATTCGGGCCGTTTTTATTATCATCCAATACTAATTCTGAAATATTGTTTTTAATCTCTTCACAAATGTACTTACTGCCATTGTTTACTTCTATAATGGCTTTGATCATCTCTTCCTTTGATGAATTTTTAGTAACATACCCGTTTGCTCCTATCTGCAGCATTTTTTTTGCATAAGCAGGTTGTGAATGCATTGACACACCAATAACTTTAGTAGTGGGCGACGCTCTTATAATGCGTTCAGTAGCTTCGAAACCGGAAATAGGAAGAATATTGATATCCATCAAAACAATATCAGGACTTTTAATCTTGGCCACTTCAACCGCCTGCTCAGCATCTCCACATTCTGCTATCACCTGAAATCGTTCATCACTATTCAATATATAACTCCAAGTTTCCCTAATAAGCTTATGATCGTCTGCAATAAGCACATTGATCTTTTCCATATTCTGAAGGTTTAATTTTCCAGGGGTATACGCACTTTTAATTTACAGCCCTCCCCATGCGAGGAAATTATACGGACTGATCCATTAAATAACTCAGCTCTACTCCTGATATTATTCAAGCCCATTCCTTTTTTATTATTTATAGAAGATACATCAAAACCTTTACCATCATCCGAAATAGTCAAATATATAACACCATGATCTTCAACTAATTCAATTACCAACAACTTAGCCATTGCATGTTTCAGTACGTTATTCACCTGTTCCTGTATGATTCTGAACAGCATCAACTTAAGTTTTTCGTTTACATCTTCTTCAACATTACCTTCATAATGAAATTCAACTTTAAGAGCTTTGGTAGCCTGTATACTTTCAGCAAGATCCTGAATAGAAACCAATAAGCCAAGATCATTAATACTACTGGGAACAAGAGATCTTGATATTCTTCTGATTTCCGACACAACATTTGCGATTCCTTCAACACTTCTTGAAATCAGGCTTAGCCGCTCCTGCTCATCATTTTTAGCCAACTCAAGATATAGACGTGTAGTGGACAATAATTGATTGACATTGTCGTGTAACTCATAACCAATTTCTGCTCTTTCCTTTTCCTGTGCATCTACAACAGCTTTAGCAATTTCCTTTGTTGCCTCTATATATTTTTTATTTTCTTCTTCCAGCAGTTGTTGACTGTAAACAAGTTTACTAATGTCATGGGCAAATCCTATACATTGAGTGGGTTTCCCCTCGTCATTAAATGGACAAATTACTGAACAATCCACCCACTTATAATAACCATCGATATGTCTTACTCTAAAAATGAGATTATTAGGCGCTTTACCTACTTCGAGTAAAACAGAAAAACTTTGCATACAGGATGCTATATCATCCGGATGAATAATCTCAGAAAAATGTTTTCCGTGTAACTGATTGGTGTTATATCCTAATGCACGACCAAATTCTGCTGAAGTAAAAAACAGATACCCATGAACATCGAGCTTAAAGATCATTTCTACAGCATGTTCAATGACCTCCTGATAATCCTTTTTGATCACTTTTAAATCAGCAATCTCTTTACGGAGTGCTTCTAATTCGTAAAAGTATGTTTCGCTCTTTTCCACTATAGACTAAAGCGTTAAAATACTCACATAAATTGTAAGGTTTGCATCAAAAAACACGCTTTAGGTAGAAACTCTTAGAAGTATTAGTTATCTGATTTAGCAGAATATCTTAACCAGTTCTCAATAGTTCTGCAATCATTAAATTCATTATCAATCATGAGATAATAAGTAGGAATTTTATCAGTGAACCACTTTTCGAGTGCTGACTGTTTTTTTATCTCAATAGCGCGTTGTGCAACGCGGTCATAATCATCTTTAAGGTTCTCACGGTGAGGCTCAGTTCTTGATTTGAGGAATACGATACGAACAGCTTTTTTTCCACGCTCATCAGTATATGCTGTAGGCTGAGAGTATTCTCCTATTTTGAGATTCTTCAATACCCCTACCAGATCTTTATCCAGCTGATCAATTGTAACAAAATTACCATTAGGTCCCTGACGCATACCGCCGCTAAATTTTGAACCTTCATCTTCACTATGCTTTGATACAGCTTCACCAAAACGGATAGTTCCGGCAATAAGATTAGAACGAACGGAGTCCAGTTTTTCTACTGCTTCTCTAACTTCAGTGTCTGTTACTTTAGGAACAAGCAGAATGTGCCGAACCACTGCATCATCACCGGCCCTATTTACCATTTGAATAATATGATATCCGAATTTTGATTTGAATACAGGAGAAATCTGTCCTTCTTTTAATCTAAAAGCATGATTAATAAATGCAGGATCCCAGTTTTTTTCGGTTCTGTTAATCGCATATTGGCCGCCGTTCTGTTTGCTTCCCGGATCATCAGTATAAAGAGAAGCTAAAGATTCAAATTTAGCTTTCCCACTTTCAATCTGTGTTTTGTATTCAGTAAGATCATCAATAGCAAGCTTTTCCAAGTCACGGCTCGCTTTGGGATACATAACAATTTCACCTATTTCAAGCTCAGATTCATATAAAGGCAAACTGTCTGCTGGAATTTTATCGTAGTAAGCTTTCACTTCCTGCGGAGTTACTCTCACGCCTTCTACAATTTTAGCCTGCATTCTTTCTGCTATCTTTCTTTCTCTGAAACTTGGACGAAAATCTTCTTTAATCTGATATACGGTACGGCCAGCAATTTCTTCCAATGCCTCTTTGGAGCCATACTGACTTATAAAACCTCTTATCTGATTATCAAGCAAAGCTTCTATTTCCTCATCTTCAACGATTACTGAATCCCTTTCAGCCTGTACAACCATCGCTTTCAAAATCAACTGCTGTTCGAGAATATAACAATCAACATCGGGAGGAAGTTGCTGACCCTGACGTTGAAGATCACTTACTGCATTACTCACATCAGATTGCAGGATAATTTTATCACCTACAATACCAATAACCTTATCCGCCACCACTTTGTGTTGCGCTGAAATACTAAAACAGGAAAGAATAAATCCTATACAAATGAAAATGATTCTGATCATAAAGTTCTCTTTACTTCTTCTTCTTCATAAGCCTCGATAATATCACTTACCCGAATGTCAGAATAATTTTTAAGAGTTATACCACATTCCATACCTGCGCTCACTTCTTTAACATCGTCTTTAAACCTTTTAAGGGAAGCCAGTTCTGCGGACACACCTTCTCCTGTCGGATAAACAACGATACCGTCCCTGATTACGCGCACTTTGGAATTTCTGTATATTTTTCCTTCGAGTACATAACAGCCGGCTACAGTGGCTTTATCAAATTTGAATACATTGCGAATTTCTACATTAGCGGTAACTCTTTCTTGTATTTTAGGCTCAAGCATACCTTCCATTGCACTCTTAATCTCATCAATCACATTATAGATAATGGAATAAGTCTTGATTTCAACACCTTCATTTTCTGCCAGACGTGCAGCCTGAGAAGAAGGTCGCACGTTAAAGCCTATTAAGATCGCATCAGAAGCAGTGGCTAATAACACATCACTCTCAGTAATTGCACCTACGCCTTTCAATACTATACTCACCACAATTTCTTCTGTAGATAGTTTTTGTAATGAATCGGTTAATGCTTCAACAGATCCATCCACATCACCTTTGATGATCAGATTAAGCTGCTTGAAGTTTCCCAACGCCAATCGACGTCCGATTTCATCAAGCGTAATATGTTTTTTCGTTCTGATGCCCTGTTCGCGAAGAATTTGTGCACGACGGTTAGCTACTTCTTTTGCTTCTCCTTCATCTTCGTAAACCCTGAATTTTTCACCCGCCTGAGGAGCACCATTCAATCCCAGTATCAAAACAGGGGTAGACGGTGGCGCCTGATCAACACGTTTATTTCTTTCATTGAACATTGCTTTTACCTTACCAAAAAACTGACCTGAAACAACAAGATCGCCAATTTTCATGGTTCCGTTCTGGACAAGAACAGTGGCAACGAAGCCACGCCCCTTATCCAAAGAGGCTTCAACAATAGTTCCACTACCTTCTCTATCAGGATTAGCTTTTAAATCAAGCAATTCTGCTTCGAGTAATATCTTTTCCAGCAACTGATCAACATTCAGACCTTGTTTAGCAGAAAGTTCCTGACTTTGGAATTTACCACCCCATGCTTCAACAAGAATGTTCATATTAGCCAGCTGCTCATATATTTTCTGCGGATTCGCGCCATCTTTATCAATCTTATTGATGGCAAAAATCATTGGCACACCAGCTGCCTGTGCGTGGCTGATAGCTTCTTTTGTCTGAGGCATCACCGCATCATCAGCTGCTACAACGATTACTGCAATATCTGTAACCTTAGCTCCGCGAGCACGCATGGCTGTAAAAGCTTCGTGACCAGGAGTATCAAGGAATGTAATATGTTTTCCATTACGAAGAGTTACCTCATATGCTCCAATATGCTGAGTAATTCCACCGGCTTCACCCGCTACCACATTAGCACTACGAATATAATCAAGCAATGAAGTTTTACCGTGGTCAACGTGTCCCATGATTGTCACAATCGGAGCGCGAGACTCTTTATCTTCTTCATTATCCTCTTCTTCCATTTCCTCCATCTCAAGCTGCTTTTCCATGTCGATAAATTCGACATCAAAACCAAATTCACCCGATACAAGCTCAATTACTTCTGCATCTAGACGCTGATTGATGGATACCATCAGTCCTAAATTCATACACTTGCTGATCACTTCTGCATAGCTTACATCCATAAGCGTTGCCAGCTCGCTTACACTGATGAACTCAGTAACCTGTAGTTTGTTATCCTGCAGCTGATCACTTTCATGCTCAGCTATTTCGTCACGTTTTGCACGACGATGTTTGGCTTTCAGACTCCTGTTTCTTCCTCCTGCGCCAGCTAACTTAGCTTGCGTTTCTTTGATTTTATCCTGGATTTCCTTCTTGTCGATTTCTTTCTGCTCCCTGGGAATAAAAGTAGGACGCTGACCACCCCGATGCTGACCACCACCCGGGCGAAAATCCCTTCTGAAACCACCACCGCCTTGCTGACCACCGCCACCTCCGTGGTGACCGCCACCGCCCTGTTGTCCATAACCTCCACCCTGGCGTTGCTGGCCCTGTTGATTGCCATCTCTTCTGAACTGCTGCTGATCGCGCTGAACAGGAGTATCTCTTCTTTGAATAGGGATACGTTTACGCTGACGTTGTTCGGCAGCTGCTCCCTGTTTATTTTCCTGATTAACTGGCAACTCTATCTTGCCCAATATTTTGGGACCTTCGAGTTTTTCTGCTTTGATATTTGTGATCACCGGACCTGATTCTTCCTGTTGTTGTTCTTTAATAATTTCTTTTGGTTCTTCTACAGAAGTAGCGGTTTCCTTGACAGGAAGATCAGTGGGTTGTTTTTCAACCTCAGATTCCTGTATAGCAGATTGATTTTCAGCAACGGGCAATGAAGTTTTTTCTTCTTCAATAACCACAGCCTCTTCTTTAGGCTTTGATTCTTTAACAGGCGTCTGTATTACTTTACCTGAAGTCTTTTCTTTAGTTTCAGAAGCAGGTGTTTCTACCTTCTTCTTTACTCCCTTCTTAGGACGCGTAGAGGAATCGATCGCGGAAAGATCTATTTTATCCAGAATAACAGGGGCTTCCACTTCCGGGGCCTCTATTTTTATGTGCTTATGTTCAATTGCCGTAATCTCTTTTTCTTTGGATTTACTATCCTCTGTAGGTTTATTTTCTACGGGAGGAATGGACTCCACAACGGGTGGTTCTATCTCTTCTTTAGGCGCGGCTTGAGGAACAACAACCTCGTTAACTTCTTTGGAAGCTTCTATAGGAGCAGGAGCTTCCTGAACCTCAGGTTTTACCTCCTCGACTTTTTTATCTTCGCCTTTTTTAATAATTTCTTTCTTAAAGCTTATAGACTCTTCCTCTTTTCTCTTACGCGCTTCTATAGCACCTTTTGGCAGATCGATCTGATCACTCTTAAGTTTAGCCACTTTATCGCTCTGAAACTCCTGTTGCAGAGAACGATACATCTCTTCCGTAAGTTTGGAAGTAGGCTTCAGATCATCCTTATTAAATCCTCTTGCCAACAAAAAATCCACCAACGTATCTTTTCCGACGTTGAATTCTTTGGCGGCTGCCATCAATCTGGGTGTTGTTATTTCTGCCATTCGTTATTTTAAGACAATTTTTTTGCTCGTTCGCTGTTCGGATGCTTCTTTATTTTATTAAAGCTACTCCTTGTCGAACTCTGCTTTTACTATTCTCCGAACATCCTCGATAGTTTGTATTTCGAGATCCGTTCTTCTTTCCAACTCTGCAGGCGTTAGCGCCAGTATACTTCTTCCGGTATCACAACCGATTCTTTTTAACTCATCAATAATCCATGTATCGATTTCATCACTGAATTCATCTAAATCGATATCAAACTCCTGAGGTTCTCCTTCTGTATCACGGAACACATCGATAGTGAAACCAGTCAATTCCTGAGCCAATTTGATATTTACTCCTTTTTTTCCAATAGCCAGAGATACCTGATCGGGCTTAAGATAGACGTTACAGTGTTTCCTGTCGTTGTCTATCTCCATGCTGGTAATTTTAGAAGGTGTCAGAGAACGCTGGATAAGCAACTGTATATTATTGGTCCAGTTGATTACATCAATATTCTCATTCTTCAATTCACGAACAATACCGTGAATTCTGCTTCCTTTCATCCCAACACAAGCTCCTACCGGATCAATCCTGTCATCATAGGATTCTACCGCTACTTTCGCTCTTTCTCCGGGCTCACGCACTATTTTTTTGATCACGATTAATCCGTCAAAAATCTCTGGCACTTCAATTTCCAGCAATTTAGCCAGGAAAGAAGGAGAAGTACGGGAAAGAATGATTACGGGTGAGTTATTTTTCAATTCCACCTTTTTAACAACAGCACGAATATTTTCACCTTTTTTAAAATAATCCTGTGGAATTTGTTCAGATTTAGGAAGAATTAGCTCACTTCCCTCTTCATCCAAAAGTAGGATTTCTTTTTTCCAAACCTGATAAACTTCAGCACTGATTATTTCTCCCACTCTATCGCCATATTTCTTGACCAGTACATTCTTTTTAAGATCGCTGATACGGCTGGCCAGGGTTTGCTTCGCAGCTAAGATGGCACGACGGCCGAAATCCATAATATTGATCTCTTCATATAATTCTTCGCCTACCTCAAAATCCGGTTCTATTTTAGCAGCCTCGCTGTAAGGAACTTCCGCCAGTGGGTCGTTGACAGCACCATCCTCTACAATCATGCGACGACGTACAATTTCAAGGTCACCCTTTTCCGCATTCACTATCACATCAAAGTTTTCGTCACTCCCGTATTTTTTACGCAATAGTGTTTTGAAAACGTCTTCCACCACTTTCATCATTGTGGGCCTGTCTATGTTTTCGGCTTCTTTGAAGTCCTGAAAAGCGTCTATTAAGTTAATACTGGCCATAACGTTTGTTTAGTAATCCTAAAAAACAATCTGAATTTTTGTTGATTTAATTGATTCAAATAAGAATGTATGTTCAATCAGTTCTTTCTTTTTATTCTTTCCTTTTGTCTCCTCTACTACGATCCCTTCTTCGTTTACTTCCTTTAATATCCCCTCAACCTTTATCCCTTCTTTTAACAATACTTCCACCTTTCTCCCTGTATTTTTCCTGTATTGCCGGTAAAGTTTGAGAGGCTCATCAAGACCAGGGGAAGAAACTTCCAATGAAAAATCATCCACAGGTACAATTTCCGACTCCTCTAGTAATTTATATAACTTCCGGTTACATTGAATACACTTTTCAATCGAAATACCGCTATCTCCATCCAAATAAACCTTGATGTTATTTGTAGGTTTAATCCGTACCTCAACCAGAAAATACTGCGGATCCTCTGCCAAAATACCGTCTACCATTCCTACTATCGCCTGTACTTGTGTTTCTACTGTCATGGGAAATAAAGAAGGGAACGAACCCGTTCCCTTCTGTTTGTCTTTTTACCAGGGCAAAGGTAGGGTTATCTCTTATACGTTCCAAATCAATGTGTTTTTTCAATATAGTATATCTGTGCGCTGAGTAGATTTTAATGTTGATAAGGGCCATCTTAACAAGAAATTTATAGAGGTTTTCCTAACTTTATTCGATGCTGAAGTTTATATTCTGGTCGATTGTTATTTATGCGTTGGTGAGGTTTATCTTCAACTTTGTTATTCCTGTAGCCCGGACGGCTAGCCAGATGAAAAAACAGGTGCGTGATTTTCAGGAAAAAATGGATGCTGAGAATCAGTTTTCACGAACCAACCATGGAAACGCTAATACGGTATCTCCAAAACCGGCTCCCAAACCTGCGGCTGAAGACTATATAGATTTTGAAGAAATTAAATAGATACAGACAAGAAAACAAGCGCTATTTAGATAAATACGGAAGGATAGCTTCTCTCCAAAGCTCATATCCTTTTTCATTCATATGAAGGTCGTCCTCCACAAACAATTCCTTTCTGGGATTACCTTCATCATCAAGCATAGGATGATAAACGTCAACGTACACTGTTTCAGGATAACTTGAAAGAAATTGCCTGATCATAATATTTGCATCTTCTATAATGCGTTGATACTTAGCCCTGCTGGGACTAGGTTTGATAGATACAAATGCGACAGACACACCAGGTAATTGCCTTTTAATTGTGTTAAACAATTCAGTAAATCGCACGAGTACTTCTGTTGCTGTTGCACCCATTGCTATATCATTCTCACCACAGTAAATAATAATTTGTTTAGGCTTGTAAGGTGTAATGATTTTTTTTTCATATAAGATCAAATCGTTCAAACCTGATCCACCAAACCCTCTGTTAATAATTGTATGATCGGGAAAATATTTTTCAATGTTATGCCATAACCGGAACGAAGAACTCCCAACAAATAATATCGCGTTTGTGGGTGGAAAAGAATCGTCATCTGACTTACTATATGCTTCTATTTCCTCCTGAAATGGATTTTTCTTCTTTTCTGAGCAGGAACAAATTGTTGCAAGAATAAAAAAAGCAACAATAGGAAAGATCAGGTTTACAATTTTCATTATAGCAAGACGGTTATAAATGCTAATTAAAGTAAGGGGTTTCAAACCCTAATTTCCTTAATCCATTTAATATATCCTCGTTTTGCATAAATAATTTCCACAATAGTCCTGTTCGGTAATTTTCAATCATTACAATTATAGGTCCCTGATCAATTGCCAGATGAGAGTCCGCTATCCAATTCTCTGATTGATTAAACGCATCTACAAAGCCATATTCTTTGAAAAGAGTACCATCATAATCTTCGTACAAATGCCTGAGTACCTGCATCGAGTATTCAGGAACGTAAGGGAATGATGACAAAGCAGCCGTTGGAGTAATCACACCAAGATCCTCAATAGGCGAGTGTGCGCCATATCCTTTGTGATTATCACTGGCTGTTAATCCCCAACAGTTTTCGCCGTACCCCTTGTATTTGCGAGGATTGTCAATACAATATTGTCTGTTGATCAATACGTGATTCCTATTTTGCTCCCAATAATCGGCGTACTGATCTTTTAATCCGCGTGGATCCAGACCCAAAAAAGAATAATGTGCAAAGAACAACGGGCCGCCATATTCCATCCCTAGTGGCAACTGGATATTATAATAACTTTTGCCATTTTTAAAATAACTGTTTTGTGCCCAACCGTTATGATAAACATTTGCTTCAATAGGAAAAGCAGGAGACGCTGCCGCCATGATATAGGTAATCAGGCATTCGTTCCACCCTCTCACTTCATGATTCATTTGCCAGCCATAATTGGCACTCCAATGCCAATACAACACTTCTTTGTCTTGCGTATACCAAGTCCATTCGGCCTCTCTCCATAGTTTGTCAATGATCAACACCAGTTTTTTTTCTTTTTCATTATCCTGATCAAAATATTGCTTCGCGGTTAACAGTCCCTGAAATAAAAAAGAAGTCTCAACAATATCAGCACCATTGTCATAAGTGCTGAAGGGAATGGCTTTGCCGGTAGCTCCATTCAACCAATGAGGAAACATACCATGATATCTGTCTGATTTTTCTAAAAATTGAGCCATCTTCAGTAAACGGTCAAGTGATTCTTCCCTGCTTATCCATTTCCTCTCCGCGGCTACAATCATTGCCATTATGCCGAAACCTGATCCACCTATGGTAACCACTTCATCACCATATCCGAATGTTTTATTACTCCTTTCACGCGCCAATCCGCTGACCGGGTGGCCAAAATCCCAGAAGTATTTAAATGTCTGGCGTTGCACGAGATCTAATAACTGCGAATCTGATAATTGTTCTTTCTCTTCTTCTTTTTCAGGCACCTGTCTATTAGCAGAAGAACATGAACATACAATGACCATTATTGCACTTACTAATATTGAGTTTAATGTTTTCATATCTCTATCTGTTTTGCCTTTCCAAAGTATACAACGCCGACACTTCTTGAGGGTTTAATGCAACTTTGTAAATTCTGAATTCATCTAACAAACCTGTGTAATTCAACATCCAGGGTTCGGGGGCATTGTACGGAGTTCCCAAAACATTTTGAAAACCTCCTATTACAAATTTTTTGGCGTCTTTGAATTCCAATGGACCTAGTGGAGTTCCTGATATAGCATCTCCCGAAGCTTTTCTGTTAACAATATCACCGTCACCCGCAGGATCTTCTGGAAGGGCAGATAGGTTTCCACTGATATAACGTGCAACTCTAGACGTATTTTCATCATAAGTAAATACAATATGTCTCCATCCATTATACATATCATCCGGCCAGTATTTGTTTCCGGGATCTACCCAGTGTTCTGCGTTCGGAACAGAAGGTTTTTCGAAGTGCAGTTTAAGTTGCATGGTATTTCCTGATCGGTTACTTCCTTCAATTAATACAAAAAAATTACCCCAAAAATTACCATCTTCTCTGCTAAGCGTGAAAACACCTTGAGCCCCACCTTCATGTTTAAGTGTATTAATCCAAAACGCCACTGTAAAACTCGATAGGTTAGCTACAGCGCCCGGATCTTCATAGGCTATATATCCGTTCATACTTCCTTTGTAAGCCATTCCCTTTCTTCCCTCCTGAAAACTTATATCACCGTGTGCTTCTCCATTAATGACAGTTCCGACAGTATCATTGATATTGCCATTAAAAGGAAAGTGTACAACCAGATTTTCGGGAGATATTTCTGATGAATTGACATACCCACCAGGAACAGGTGGAGGGTCACTGGGGGTAAAATCATCTCCTGTTTCATATTTTGAACAAGAAAAAATTGTAGTAAAACTAAAAGCAATAATTATATGGCTGATTCTTATCATAACATTCATTTTTATAGATCGTATTAATAACCGTCGTTTTGTGTAAGACGGTTTCCACTTAAATCAATCTGTGCCTGTGGAATGGGAAACACTTCATGCTTTCCATCTACAAAAGCTTTTCCATGCGCTCGTAATATCTGTCCTGCTCTTCCCTGGCGAACAAGATCAAAAAAACGGTCCTGTTCCATAGCCAGCTCAACCCTTCTTTCTGTCCATACAGCACTCTCATCCGCTGCGCCGAGAGATGGCAAACCTGCGCGTGTTCTGATACTATTCAATAAGTTTAAAGTTTCTCCTGCATCACCCACATGTAGTGCAGCTTCAGCACGCATGAGCAATATCTCTGCGTAGCGCATCAGTCTAATATTTTTAGGTTTTGTATCCTTATTATTAGTGACTTGCGGAGATTCTTTTAATGGACTATGATAGCCTTTATAATTATAGCGAGGATTCTCTACAGAATCCTGTGTTGGAAGTCTAAGGCCATCCCATAAAATGGTTCCCTCATTATTATTTTCTCCTGTTGGCTGAATAAATATAATAGTCCCTTCTCTTCGTTTATCACCGGGCTCGTAAGCAGAAGCAAGGTCTTGTGATGGATTATTAAATCCGAAACCCAGATCATTCCAACCTCCTCTTCCCCTTGGACCCTGCGCGTTGCTGTATAACTTACTGACACCATCTTCCGTATCATTTATACCTGCCTGCACCTCAAATATCGACTCAGTGTTATTATTTCCACCCACTCCCTCTTCTGGATTTTCTCTGAATATCAGGTTATAGTCATCAAGTGTATCACCATTATTGGTAACAAGAGCGTACAAACCGGATGTAATTATATTCCCTGTATGATCATGTACTTTTTGCCAGTTCCCCAAGTACATATAAACTTTCGCCAACAAACCTTCTGCTGCTCCTTTAGTGGCTCTTCCCAATAGTGCGGCAGCCTGACCTTTAGGAGGCAAATAGGTAGTAGCATCTTCGAGATCTTCAACTATCTGATTATATATCGCTTCCTTTGTAGCACGAGTTTGAAATTCATCATTATTAAATTCTTCAGCTTCAGGAACTCTTACAATAAGAGGCACACCTCCGAATAGTCTGACAAGATTAAAATAATAGAGGCCCCTGATAAATTTTACTTCTCCCAGCAATCTGTTTTTTGTTTCTTCATCAAATGTTGCCTGTTCAATTTGTCCAATGGCGGTATTTGCACGGGAAATTCCCCGATAATATCCCTGCCATAAATTATTCAGAATAGGATTATTTGCAGTGGTAGCAAAATTATCTATCTCCAATGCTGCTGCATAATCAGTTGGGGTACTGCCTTTATCAGCATCATCCGAAGCCACATCAGTTGCCATGTAATATTGAAATCCCACAGTGGTTGGATCAAATCCTCCAAAGTATAAAGAATTGTAAACACCAGTAACGAGATTAGCAGCAGCATTAGGATCTACCAATACCTGCTCTTCGGTTAATTGTCCCTGTGGCTGTACATCAAGAAAACTTTTGCTGCATCCCGTCAGCAAAATCAATACTATATATTTAGCATTCTTCAGCATAACAAATGTTTTTAATCATTAAAAACTAAGATTTACTCCAAGCGCCCATCTTCTGATAGTCGGGTAAGAATTATTTTCTATCCCTGCGCTTAAAACACCTGGATTTGTTGCCTGATCTCTTACATCTGCACTAGGGCTCTGAACGTTTGTTGCCGGAATCAACTCAGGTGTAAAACCACTATATGAAGTGAAAGTGGCAAGATTCTGTACAGTTGCGTAAATACGCAGGTTAGTGATGTTTATGCTGTTTAAAACTGATTTAGGTAATGTATACCCAAAGGTTAAATTGTTGATCCTGAAAAAACTACCACTCTCCAGATAATAGGTAGAAGCTGGTAGTTTTCCGAAATTCGCTCTCGGAACATTTGTATTAGGATTATTAGGCGTCCACCTGTTTTCTATTTCAAAAGCTTCCAGGTTATCATATGGACTAGCGCCTCTGACATTTCTCTTACCATTGTAAATTTTTCCTCCGGCAGTTCCATAAGTACCAAAACTAAAATCAAAGTTGAGATAGCTAACATTTCCATTTAATCCATAAGTGAGCTTTGGTTGATAAGATCCAAAATACTGACGATCAAGATCATTGATCACACCATCAGGTACGCCATCCGGGCCACTTACATCTTTATATCTGATATCGCCAGGACGTGCGGATGGCTGGGCAGATCTGCCAATCTCTTCATATGATTGGAAAACACCTACGGCTTCTCTTATAAAAAAAGAACCTATAGGCTGACCATTATCTGATTTGGTTGTAGTAAAATCACCTATTGATCCACCAAATAATGCTTCACCTCCATTCAGATTCAACACCTGATTTTGATTATATGCCACATTTCCTCCAATGCTATATGACCATTTATCATTAATCTTATCCGACCATGCTAATGCCAGTTCAACTCCTTTGTTTTCAAATGATGCCGCATTAGTGATGTATTTATTATCAGGGTCACCGAGTATACCCGGAACATTTACCAATACCAACGCATCCTGTGTTCTTTTTCGATAAAAATCTAACTGACCGGTAAGCCGGTTATTTAAAAAACCAAAGTCTAAGCCTATATCGTATTCTTCTGTTATTTCCCATTTAGCGTTTCTGTCAGCCAATTCATCCAGACGAATACCCAGGTATTGTGTACCATCAAAAAAGTAAGGAACATTTACTCCTGCTACTGAGCGATAAGCTGTAGTCGGAATCTGATCATTACCTACTTTACCCCAGCTGGCTCTTAATCTCAGATCATCAAATATTCTTTGATTACTCATGAATTCTTCATTCACTATATTCCATGCAACACCTATTGAAGGAAAATACCCCCATCTGTTATTCTCTGCAAACCTTGAGGTTCCATCAGCACGCATCGTTGCAGTAATAAAATATTTTCTATCGAAATTATAATTGAATCTGCTGATGTATGAATTTCTCGTCCATTGGTCACCGGTATTATCATTTGTGGCCCCGATTGTACTCCCTGCCCCTAAATACCATTGTTCTTTATTTGCCGGAACATCAAATCTTTTTCCCCTTAATTCATTAAATGAATATTTTTCTGATGTGGTACCTACAAGAAGGGTAAAACTATGTGCCCCAAAAGATTTATTGGCGGTAATGGTATTATCCCATACCCACTTTACCATGTCATTTTGTATCACGTCTAACGTACTTCTATTCCTTAACTGATTTCCCCCCTCGGGAGTAAACACATTCTCAGGTCCTGTATTTAAATAAGTATATCCGTAAATAGTATTCTTAAAGAAATTAAGATCCACACCATAACTTGAACGCAGCGTAAGCCATGTAAGTGGTTTTAATTCTGCAACAAGTGTTCCCTGCAACCGGTCGCCTAATCCTCTGTCATCATTTTTATCCAAAAGAATAAGCGGGTTACTCACATTATTGGACAAAGAAGTATTTCCATACAGACCACTCGCTTTTGCTGCCACATAAGGTGCTGCACGATAAGCATTATTAAAAACATCCCGATTAACATTGCTAAGATCCGACCTTGTATAACTTACCAGAGAGGAAACTTTGAATGCAGTGGAAATCTTGTATTCATTATTGGAACGGAGTGTGAATCTATCGAACTTATTATTTTTTACTATTCCTTCCTCGGTTATATAACCTGCGCTCAAAAAATAAGTAACCTTTTCACTTCCTCCTGATAAAGAAATATTATGATTTTGCTGAAATGCTTTCTGGAGAATTTCTTTATACCAATTAGTATTATATCCTGCAGCTAATTTATCGGCAGTAATTACACTATCTCCCTGATCATAATAAATACCAGCTTCATTAATATATCCTGCATATTGATTAGCACCGGCCATTTTCACAAGATCTGTTGCTTCATTTAATCCCACAGTACCATCATAGGCAACAACCATTTTTCCCGATCTTCCTTTTTTAGTGGTAATGATTAAAACACCGTTTGCTGCGCGCATCCCATAAATAGCTGTGGCAGAAGCATCTTTTAAAACATCCATTGTAACGATATCGGCAGAATTTATATTCCTGATGTCATCAGTAATTACGCCATCCACCACATACAAAGGACTAGCACCTCCAAGCATACTACCCGTTCCACGAACCCTGACAATAGGATTAGCATTAGGCTGACCAGAACTAATAATTTGCACACCTGCCACACGTCCCTGAACAGCTTGCGTGGGGTTAACTACAGGCTGTTTAGCAATATCTGCACCTTTTACAGACACCACTGAACCAGTTACTTCCTGTCTTCTTTGTGTTCCATAACCGACCACCACAACTTCATCCATTGCACTTGTTGACGGTTGAAGTGTAACCGTAATTTCATTATTGGAAGCAGAGACAGCTATTTCCTGCGTTATAAACCCTACTGATGAAAAAACCAATGTAGCAGTATCCGGAACAGTGATCACAAAATTGCCGTTGGCATCAGTGCTCGTTCCACTACTGGCACCTTTAAGAGTAACTGAAACTCCAACAACAGGTTCTCCTGTTGATGATGATACTTTTCCTGTAACTGTAATATCCCGGTAATTCTCTTTGGAGGTTTTTAAAACAATTAAGTTATTGGCAAGTAACTGAAACGAAACCCCTGAATTTTCTAATACCCTTTCCAGAACATCTGATACTTTTTCATTGTGGGCAGAAATATCAATTTTCGGAAGATTAGCGATGAGTGCCTGATTATATAAAAACCTGAACTCTGTTTGTTTTTCTATAATATTCAGCACTTTTTTAAAGTCTGTATTATTTAAATCAAGAGTAACAAGCTTTTGAGAAAATCCTGCAGCTGAAACCTGCAGGCAGGCAGCAAAAAAAATAACAATCGTAATTTTCATGACCCGTATAAACTTTATAAAGAGACGGTGCCTGAAAAATCCGGGCGAAATCCCTGTTTTTTTCATATTTTAAGCATTAGTATCGTTAATAATAAATGGGCGTACGCTTACGTCCATCGTATGTTAACACCCGGGGAATGTTGGCGCATTCCCCGATTTATTTTTTATTATTCAGGTGGTTTTATTTTCATGAATTATTGTATTGTAACTGTATTATGATGAATAGAATATTTAAATTCTGCTGTGATCTTCATTGCATCTAATGCTTCCTGCACTGACTCATTTTTAAATTTTCCTGTAAACCTTAGTAACCGTGCCGTATCATTCTCAAAAACAAATCGAACACCATACCAGCGTTTCATTTTCTGGGATAATTCACCAAATGATTCATCTTCAAAAACAAGCAGGTTTTGTACCCATGAAGTTTCCAGAATGGTACTGTCCTGCGAATAATAATTAACATGACCCAGACTAATAATTGGCTTTTCTACGTAAGAAGAATGGGAGTCCGCAGCCTGTCTCGTTACCACTAGTTTTTCATTGGGTTTCAGTATTATTTTTTCTTCATCCGGCTCCCTCTCTTTCAATGTTATCTCAACTGTTCCATGAATAAGGGTAGTTTCTGCAATTGATTCGTCTGGATAAGACTTTACATTAAATTCCGTGCCTAGCACTTTTATATCTATTAATGCTGTATGTATAATAAAAGGGATACTTTTATTATACGCTACATCGAAATAAGCTTCTCCTATTAAAGATATTTTTCTGGAAGTTTCACCAAAGTCTTTTTCATAAACGACTTTACTGTCTCCATTAAGCCAAACTTTTGTTCCGTCAGGTAATATTATATGAGATCTCGAACCTTGTTTCGTTGATATTTCATTTCGGGTAGAGGATATAAGCTGTTTATTATCATTCGAATGAATTAAATACACTATACATACAGCCATAATTATTGTCGCAAACCCAAGCAGATAATAAACAGGTTTAAAATTGAAGTGGTTTTTTTTAATCACTTGCTCTATCTCCTGATCATATTTTGACGGTAAAAAATGACTTTCATCAGGCACATAAAACCCCATTGAGCCCATTCTTCTCAGATGAGCAGCATAAGCTTTATTAATTTGAAAAATATCCTGATCGTTCAGCTTTCCTCCCGACTGATTAATAATCTGCTGTATGATATTAAGGTCAGGATATGTTTTCATCAAAACATCTATCTCCTGCAACTCTTCTACAGTTGCCTCATTCGCCATTTTGCGTGCCAGCAATATCCATATCCTGTCTTCCATCATCGACACTATTACTAACAAGGACATTTAAAATCAACCGATCTACTAAGGGAATAATAAAAAAATTACTTTTTGCTATTGAAAAATATTGATGAGGAACTTTTCAGTTCAGAATGGATAGCTGCTCCAATTTTCTTTAATGCTATTGCCAATTGATTATCAATAGTCTTAATAGAAATGTTTAATATTTCAGCTATTTCTTTATAAGGAAGTCCGTCCTCTTTAACCAACTTAAATACCAATTTACAACGCGTTGGTAAATTTTTTATCGCCAGGTTAAGCGCTTTGAACATTTCATCAGTAATTAAAAGCTGTTCAGGATTTAAGGTGGTAGAAGGAAAATCAATTTTTAATGCATCGATACTTGTAAAATATAATCGCCTTTGTTTT
>CAZQIQ010000008.1:0-42944 GCA_964593835.1 uncultured Chitinophagaceae bacterium | reverse complement strand
TGTTTTTTCAGATGATTTAATCCATTGTTTTTGACACTGATATATAAATACACTTTTAGGTTATTTATATTCATCAATTCTTTTCTTCTGTGCCATATTTTAATAAATGCATCTGAAACGATTTCTTCAGCTATCTGATGATTATTTACTAAGCCTTTTGCAAACTTTAGGAGTGGGGAATAAAATAAAAAGAACAATTGCCTGTACGCGCGGGCATCATCGCTGGCAATTCGTTGTTGTATATCAAATATTTTTTCTTCCTCCTTCATAAACCCCTCCCCGTTAATACAAGACTTTGTAATAGTGGACAATGCTGCATCTAGCTAATAATTGCCAGCAACTATTCTCATTGAGAAAAAATCACTGTACAAACATTTTATAATCAAACTATTGAGCATTTTATTCCTAATAGAATTATTCATAGATTACCGGAAAATAATCTATGGTGATTTCTTCTTGTACCGCGCCTTATTATTTTTTATCAAAAAAGACAATAGGTTTCCTGATCATTATTTTATTACAGCTGTTTTCACAGGTTGCGAGAGCACAGGATAGCACTTTGTTTCTCACATCAACGCATATTTTCTGGTCACCGGCACTTGAGCTGAAACCCCAGGATTACCAGGGAGAGCCGGACGAGTATATTCAGGAACGGATGTTCAGATATGGATTTACAGCCTCTGCGTCTGTTGTTATCTGGAGTGTATTAGATGTGCCTAAAAAGAGCCATTCCAGGAAACTTTCTGCAAAAGCATATTTTATTCCGGTGTTCGAAAAGACCACTTCTTTTATAACAGATCAAAATATTCAACAGATAGCTATACAAAATCTATACCTTGATATTTGTGAGATTTGTGTGAGGCATGCAAGACGGGAATTAAAAACAATTCAGGATTCTCTACAGTCATCCGATGCCACATCGATCCTATATGCTACGGTGAACAAAAAAATGCAGCATATGAAAGCAGATTGGTTTAGATTGTATTTTGAGGACGTCTTTATCAAAAAGAAAGAAAAAGCTTTTGAGACATGGCAGCAGAATGTGAAAACAGCTCTGGAAGAATCTAAAGAATGGTCTACTACGGCAAAAGACTTTCAGCGTTTCTCTTTAGGAAAGCCAATAGAGAAACATTACAGACAGGCAGAAAATCATGTGGGCATATTATATGAGCAAGAACTAAAATAACCCATCACAATAAACAATATGAAAGCCCTGGATCTATTTTATGAGCAACTACCGGAACCTGAAAAAAGTTGTATGATCGCTCTGCGTAATCTTATTCTCACAATAGATAAAAACATTACTCCGGAATGGAAGTACCGATTACCTTTTTTTTATTATAAGGGAAAAATGTTCTGTTACCTATGGATACATAAAAAACACAAACATCCATATATAGGCATAGTAAAAGGAAACGAAATTGATCATCCCGAATTACTGAAAGAAAAAAGAGCAAGAATGAAAATTCTACTAATTGATCCTGAAAAAGACATTCCCGTAAAATTAATCAAAACCATTCTCCGGCAAGTTATACGACTATATTGAGACAATATATTAAAAAGACAAGAATGATAACGATAGCCTATTTATCGTTTCCCAGATCATAAGTAAAAAATCGCCCACTTAATCAAATAAAAATGATTGTTTTGTTTCCTGAAACAAATATTCTGTCTTCAAAAACAAGTTTTAATGCTTCAGCCAGCACTGCTTTTTCTACTTCCTTACCAGCTTCGATCATGTCGCGCAGCCCATTATCATGATGAACAGGAATTATTCTTTGCGTAATGATCGGACCCTCATCAAGATCATTATTAACAATATGCGCTGTTGCACCAATCAGCTTAACACCACGTTCATATGCTTTTCTATAAGGATTTGCTCCTATAAAAGCCGGAAGAAAGGAATGATGGATATTAATGATTCGGTTATTGTATTGTTTCACAAATTCAGGAGAAAGTATTCTCATAAATTTTGCAAGAATAATATAATCCGGCTGGTATTGATCGAGCTGAGTTAATATTTCTGTTTCGAATTCCTCAATTGTTTTTTCAGCATGACTAATATTATGAAAAGGCACATTAAATTTCTCGGCAAACGGGGAAAGTAAATCATAGTTGCCAATCACTGCCTGAACGTTTGCATGTAATTCATTAAAATAGTATCGAACAAGCAGGTCAGCAAGACAGTGATGTTCTTTCGTCACCAGAATAACAATATTCTTTCTCTTTTTCGAAAGAATTTCCACTTCAGCATCAGGAGGAAGCAGTTTAATCAGTTCGCTATGCAGACCAGCGGGTAAAAGGTTACCGGCAATTTCCAGACGGGCAAAAAAAGTTTGTGTTTCAACCTCAACAAACTCTTTCATAGCCAGGATATTCAGGCTATGGTTAAAAAGTGTTCCTGAAATATTGGCTATAAGTCCGGTACGATCACTACATTTTATCCTGACTACATGATTCTTTTCCATATCCTAAAAATAGACTGAAATGTTTTGTCTCACATAAATTTTGTCAGATAAATGTCTGAAACATAACAGTCTGTAAAACAATGAATTTCCGGCATATAACGCTAAAGGACTTTTGCTACTTGAGGTAGAATAAGTTTTCATACAAAGGGCTGAAGTCATTCGTTCAATATTAGATTATGAGGCCTATGCATAGTTTAAACACATACTATACATATGTCAAATACACATTAAACAAACAACTATATATTAGACAGAACTAACAATTGTCATTGCCAGTTCTGGATTTAGACCCTTACTTCATAAAACAGCAGTGTGTCTCATTTTTAAATTTCGATAATTGTATAGAATAGCTATTTTTGCAGCCCGGCAGAAAAGTATGGACCTATAGCTCAGCCGGTTAGAGCACCTGACTCATAATCAGGGGGTCCCTGGTTCGAGCCCAGGTGGGTCCACTTGAAGGAAAAGATAATTGTCTTTTCCTTTTTTCATTATTACGCCTGAAAAGAGAGCTATTATGTATATTATGAAAAATCGCTAAAGCCATTCATTAATTTGGGCTTCGGTCAGATTGCCTCCACAAATAATGGTAGCGACAGTTTTGCCCTTAAATAAACCAGGATTTTCTAACAACGCAGCAACACCTACAGCACCGGAAGGCTCTGAAACAACACCCAGATGCCGATGTATCAATTGCATTCCTGTAATTATACTTTTATCTTCTACAAGTATGGTATCATCCACAAGACCAACCATATCATTTAAAACCTGGGGGATAGGAATACGAACCGCGATTCCATCGGCAATAGTGTTTGTTGATTCATAATTTACCACCGCTCCTGTTCTCAATGAATCAATCATTGCTGAAGCACCTTTAGCCTGGATAGCGACCAATTTGGTTGCCGGATTTTTATTTTTGACGATCCTTGCAATACCATTAAACAGAGCCCCATTGCCAAGAGCAACCAATATAACTTCAATATTCTCAGGAAACTCCAATAATTCTAGTCCAATTGTTCCCGCTCCTTCAAGGCTTTCGATATCAAGACTATCTTCAACAAACCGACCTTTAAAATCCGCAGATATTTTTTTCGCTTCTTGTTTAGCTGCATCAAAGTCCTTTCCAAAAATTATGACTTCTGCACCAAGTTCCCTCATTCGCTGGATTTTATAGGGATTTGCATTTTGACCGGCATAAACGGTTAATCTCAAACCAGCCTTCTTACAGGAGTATGCCATTGCCTGGCCAAAATTGCCGGCACTGGCACAAAAAAAATGTTCGTTTGGATTCGCGTTATGAACAAATATTTCTGACGCACGGCCCTTAAAACTTTTTATTGGATTAAGCGTTTCGATTTTTACTATTAAGTTCAAATCAAAATAACGACTTAGTGTATCACTAATAAATTGAGGAGTACGAGTAAAGGTGGAAGATATATTTTCACTTGCAGAGACTGCCTTATTAATTGAAAGTCGATAACTATTTTCCTTCATATTTATAAGATCATATTTTCAATAATAAAAGGTATTATAATTAGTATTCATTCTTATTGTCTGCTTTTCGTTGTTTGCCAACAAAATCCTGCAACCCACCAATTATAAAACCTACCCTTTTTTGTTCATGATGATCGAGATGAACACTTATCCATTCATAAATATATTTCTCTTCAATTAATTTTTTAAAAGAATTTTGTAGATATTCTTTAAGTACTAAAGAAGCCCCGCTTAGTTCATCCCAAATTTGATCTCTCTTATTTAGTACGAAGATAATGTCTTCAAAATCCGCACTCAAGCGCCCATCTGCTTCACCTCTATTATTGTATGCTTCTAGTTTTGTTGCTATAAAATATTCCGGTCTGAATATTTTTACAGTTAGTTCTTCTTCAATTGCTTTTTCTATTGCTGAAGAAAAGCCTTCCGGATACCATCGATTTGCAAAACCAAGGACATCAGTAGATGTAGGCATTACATCTACAATAATACCATGTATTTTATATCTGCAAATAACACGTGATTCTGTATCATTCACAAAACCTTTTGCTCTTAATTTTTCTTCTATCTCAGTATAACCATGATAATTCAGTAATTCCACAAGTATATCTATATCGTCCGTTGGCCTTACTTCATCAATAGAGCGGTCTGCATACAAAGCAACTGTTGCACCGCCAACAAAAACAACCTGATCTGCAAGTTCTTCAAGTGCATTGCACACTGCTTTTATTCTGACAATATTTTGCCGGTAATTCATCATAAGATAACTTTTTGTAGCTCTTTAATAGCAACTTTAATCTCTCTTGCTCTACCTACACGAAGAATATCAACAGCAGCTAAAAGCCTGTGCAATTCTTCGTCTTTTTGCACCGCTTTAGAAACTCCCTTGTATAAAGGAGTGATGGCCAGTCCCCTTACCTCGCCCATTACATCCGGCCAGACATATTCGAGCTCTGCGGGAAATTTTGCTTTAAAGAATTCCTGTGAATGTGCAGTGGGGACTCCTGTAACCATTGTTCCTGGTATCTGCGGGAAAACATAGCGAACACCATGCTCCAAAAATTCCATCAGTGATTGACAGAATACTCTCCGTTTACTTTCATCTATTAATCCCGCCATGTGGCTTCGCGAAAGAGACTCCGAAACTTCTGATATACTTAAACACAAGGAGCTGGCTAAATCCCTGTATTGCCAGTTAGCTTCTTTTAATAAAAGGATTTTCAAGAGAATAACGATATCCTGTGGCCGCATGCCATTATGTGATTTCATAACACTAAAATAATCCTTTGTTCGCAATTTGCAAACACAAAACAATAGGCATAAGCCTGTCATATTAATGAATCATCTCCGCCAATTTCTTCAAATCACCTAAAAAATGGTTCGAGAACTGTACAGTTTGGTCCACTAAACGGGGGTTTTACCCCCGTTTCTCTTTTTTGATCATTCAATCACTTCCAACTGTTTCATTTTTAATATGTTATTGGCAAATAGTTCTATCATAAAGGTGGTTCGATACAATTCGCCTTATAATACAACTTTTAATCGAACACCAAATTTATTATCAGATTTTTCTGTACTCTAGTTAATACCAAATGCAGGTCACAAAGCTTTAATAAATTCTGATATAGCACCCTGAATTGATCTGTTCTGTCCTTGCTAAGCATATCAATTTACGCTTTCAAATTTGCACGTCGTTGAATGATTTTACCATATCATCAGCTATACGTTTCCTAAGCAACCTAATTTTGATGCATTATTATCGAAAAAAATCAGTTTGGTTTCCACCTCAGAAAATTTTCTTTTCTTGTATCAGAGATTTATTATAAGGGTGTCTTATGATCAATATATAACTTAACGCCGCGATTCGCACTTCATCCGCATACAACACTTCTTGAAAGCACTTCCTTTTTGAAAATGCTGTAACGCAAACCCAATGGTAGCTCGACTATATAAATAAATCCATCTCAGCTTTTCCAGTTCCATCAGGAGTGGTATAAAATGGACGCTCTTCAATGATATAACTGGTCTCTTCTGGAATACCAAGGGCATGATAAACGGACTGATGGATTTGTTCGATTTTTATTGGTTTGTCAACAGTCTTGCAGGGTCTTTCATCAGAGGTTTTTCCATACACATATCCTTTTTTAATTCCACCTCCGAACATTAACATGGAACAGCCATCGGTAAAATGTCTGTGCATCCCGTAATTTTTAATATCCTGTATAATATCAGGTTGCTCAACCTGCTCCTGTACTTTGGCATCGGGCCTTCCTTCCACCATCATATCCCGACTAAATTCGCTTGCAAGAATAACAAGTGTTCTGTCAAGTCTTCCGGTACGGTCAAGATCTTTAATTAGTTGCGCAACAGGCCCGTCAATCATCTTCTTCATATCAGCTGTGCGCGTATGTCCATTTTCGTGAGTATCCCATCCTTTAAAAGGTTCATATTCGGTAGTTACACTAATAAATCGGGCTCCCTTTTCTACCAACCTCCTGGCCATCAGGCACCCTAATCCGAATTTTCCGGTATTATAGATATTATATACTTCTCTGGGCTCATTGGTCAGATCAAATGCCTGAGCCTCCGGAGATTTCAGCAACATGTATGCCTGTTCCATCGAGCGTTTTAATGATTCTTTTTGATAGTCACTTCCTACTTCACCCAGTGGACTTGTATTGATCAGTTCCTGATACAACTGGTTCCTTTTTTCAAAACGTGCGGTGGACATTCCTACAGGAGGCTGAACCGTATCAAGACCCGACGAGGGGTCGGGTACCATAAAAGGCCCAAACTCATTTCCAAGAAATCCTGCAGTATGAAATGCCTTCAGTTCCTCAGCTTCACCACCAATGTCCATACGTTGCCCAATATTAATAAATGCAGGAATGACAGGGTTTATCGGACCTAACTCCTTTGCTATCCAGGCTCCCATATGAGGAACCAGAACAGACTGGGGCGGCTGGTAACAGGTATGCCAGTGATACTGATGCCTTGAGTGTAATATGAATCCCATATCGGCGGCAACGTAAGAGCGGATCAACGTGCCCTTGTCCATTATCTTCCCGATTGATTCAAGTCCCTCAGAAAAATAAATATCATCAAGAATAGTAGGAACAGACTTAAATGTGCTCAATATACTATTAGCCTCCATTCCTGCGGCGAAAGGCGTAAATGGTTTAGGATCGAAAGTTTCAGTATGCGCCATCCCTCCTGCCATCCAAAGAAGTATTACAGAATCAGCCGTGGACACGATTTTATTTCTTCCGCAGGAAGCCAGAAAACCTGCCAATGGTGCGCCGGCTGCCATTGTAGCCATAGTTGCCACGCTTGTTCTTTTTAAAAATGATCTTCTGCTCCAGTTATTAACGGTATACATCAGAATAGTTTTAATTTACGCTAATAGATGATCTGAAATTCCGGAAGTAATATTACTGACCAGAAAAGATCAGCTATCTGCTCTTTTCCCGGCGATTGTCCCAAAATATTTAACGACACCTGAAGTTCCTTATCGGTCGGCTTTCTGTTCAGCGACCTGTTATAAAACTCTTTTATAATTATCTCGGTTGATTTATAATTATCCAACCATTTTGTAGCACCTCGGAGCAGCATTTCATTGAACTTTGCGCCGTTGGTGAACTCTAAAGCCTGTAAAAGATTGGCCTGAGATTCCCTGCTTGTAGAAACATTCTCCCTGTTGGGACGACCGAGTGCAGAAAGAAAACCATCGTTTGTGACCACTGCAGCTCTCACAATAGACACTTGACCAGATGCTGCCCTTTTTGAAGCGAGCGACGGGCGAAATCTCACTTCCTTATCTGTAAATAAGGGCTCAATAATACTACTTACAGCATCGGTAAATTGCTCCGCAGACATTCGCTTTCTTGCTCTTCCTGCAAATTTATATTCCTCTCCCAGCATAGACTCAGGATCCTTGTAACCGACAGATGGCAACTGGTAAGCTTTCGAAGTAGCTATAGCAAAAATCAATTCTTTAATATCATAGTGATATTTTTCAACAAACTCAAATGCCAGCCAATCTAACAAGTCCTGACTCCAGGGCTCTTCATCCATTACATCTAATGGCTCAACTAGTCCACGTCCTAGAAACTGTGCCCATATCCTGTTTACAATTGTTCTATACAACCTGCCATTTTCTTTTTTAATCATGTTAACAGCAAGCTGTTTTTGTTTTTCTTCAACAGGAGCACTCCCGTCGATACTACCCAGTTCGGCCCATAACATCCTGGCTCCTGTGAATTTACCAGTCGGCTTATCGCATCGATTGATTTCTAAAGAAGAGTCGGAAAATATGTTGGCAAAAGCATATGCATCTTCCAGTTTCCAGTTATTAATGAAACTATTATGGCATGATGCGCATTTCAGATTCAATCCCAGGAAAACCTGTGATACATTTTGAGCAGCCTGCAATTCTGTTCTCTGACTGGCATTAACGGCTCCTCTCCATTTAATACCCTTTATAAAACCCATTGACTCCTTGTTGGGATCAAGCAACTCTTTTACAAACTGATCATAAGGCTTATTCGTTTTCAATGCTGTGTACAACCAATCTGATATAGCTGACCTTCCTCCATCCATAAAACCTGCGCCTGCATAATCGTTTCGCAGTGCATCGTTCCAATAAGTCAGCCAGTGCAGTGCATAATCATCATTACGATTCAGAAGTTCTCTCACTTTCAAAGCTCTTTTATCAGCTCTTTTATCAGTAGCGAAAGCAGATACTTCAGCGGGGCTTGGCAAAAGACCAATGATATCCAGATATATTCTTCTCAGGTAGGTTCTGTCGTCTACAAGTTGGGACCATTGCGTATTATGCTGCTTAAAATATTCACTCACCCATATATCCACTCCATTCAAAGAGAGATCATAACCCACAGGAAGCGTTGGATTTCTTGGTTCAAGGGCTGCTACACGAAACAATTTGTTTTCTCCTGAATCAAGTGGCCACGGAGCACCTTTCTGAATCCATGTTCTAATGACTGTTATTTCGCTTTCAGATAATCTTTTACCTTTCGATGGCATCACCTCCTTATGATTCGCAGGTAATATTATTCTTCTAAACAACTCACTTTCTTCTGGGTTTCCTGGCACTATTGCATCACCGGATTTGCCACCTCGAAAAATCATCTCTTTTGAATCGAGTCGAAGATCCCCTTTTACCTTCTCACTTCCGTGGCATTTGTAACAGCTATGTGCAAAAATCTCTTTCACCTTAAGGTTCAAATCTACTGTCTGTTTGTGTGTTAAAGAGATAGTATCTTTTTGATTAATTGATGCGAATTCTGCCAGGGAAATTTCTTTTCCTTCAGAAGCCTGATCATCCTGATTCCAGGGTGAAACAGAAGATAGATAGTCTGAGCCATGAGTAATATATGCACCGTAATGCCCCGCAATAGAAACAGCAAAAGCAGTCGTCAACAATAATATTCTGTAAATGCCTTTAAGCCAGACAAGATTTTTTCTTGCAACAAAGAATAACAACAAAGCAGTAGCGATGCCCAGTACCGCTGTTCCTATACCAAGCCATTGATGAACTTCAACAATGCCTTCCCCGTAATCTCCTTCAGCGGCAAGGAGCCAACCAAAAACCACAGCAATTATGGCAGATGTAGTTCCCAGATATATCAAAACATTAATGCCTGGACGCCATTTTGAATTGAAATTTTTGATCGTAAACAATTCCAGTAAGGCCGCAATAATCAGGAGGCTTACCGGAAAGTGTACAATAAGTGGGTGAAGTCTTCCCAAAAAGTTCCAAAGCCAGAATGACTGATTTCCATTTATATTTTCACCTGCACTTTGTGCATATACTGTATCGCACAAAAAAAGTAGAAGATATAAGAATGACCATTTTCTTAATGATGAAAAAAGGAAAGTAGCAGATCTTTTCATTGTAGACCTTAAAATTAATTACAGGTTATAAAATAACCCGTTCCAAGTACAAGTTACATTCCAGGGCTTAGAAATAAGCTGGATATTAAAAATAATGCTAATAAAACAAACGGGCAATTTTCAGATGTAAAGCAACCCTGCTAAAACGCGGTCCTATATCAAAACCGCCAGCAAAGACTTCAAAACACGCTCGTCTTATTTAATTCCTGTACCCAATGAATATAATGGACATTCAGTAACCGAAATCCTTAAACTTATAGAATCTATTGTGGTTAACCAAGAAAGCATCAAATCACATAATTGCATATTAATCAATGCGAATGTCCTTGGGATATTTAAGCAAAAAAACAGGTTCGTCCTAAAGCCAGTTCGACCACTGCAAAGAGGACGTTTCAAAAGTATTTTGAACAGCCTGATAATCGCGTAAACGTAAACTCTCTCCATCAGATATCCGAATTAAACGAGGCTTTATCAAAAGGTCGATACAGCCTCGTTTGTTTTTCTTTCTTTCCATTTTCCGACAATGGTGAAAGTACTATATAGAACTTCCTCTATTTTTTGATCTTTTTAAGATCAAACCAAATTATCGCAACATGTTTTCACATAACAAAATTGAAAACTCTTATTACATAAAAGAGGGTGTACCACAATGGATACACCCTCTTTTGATTTTCCTTAGGAAGAGAATATGTTATCTGATCACACTGATTTTTTTCACTTCAGTGCCGTTGTTTGTAACGAGTCTTAAGAATAATGTTCCTGCAGCTTTGTTACCTACATTAATCCTTTCGACATGTGTTCCGTTGCCTACAATAGCTTTGTTGAGTAACGTTCTTCCCTGCAGATCAGTCAACACAATGTTGGCTTTCTGTCCTCTTTCGAGATAGAAAGAAGTTTCAAATGTACCATTGCTTGGATTCGGGAATACATTGAGTGCTTTTGCAGCACTGGCAGCATCTTCACCATAAGGTGCAATCACTGCTGATGAACCTGTACAGCCGCTAATATTCTTGGGCGAATTATTCAAATTAGTAGAACATCCAGCTATTCTAACAGATATCCAATGGCTGCCACCATCCTTAAGTGCAGCAGGTAATGGTATACTGAAACCATGTACGCCATTGCCTATATAAGCATCCAGCAGATCCTGTCTGAAATTATTAGCTAATATATTACCCTGTATTAAGGTGTTGCCATTATAGATCTCAACAACTACCGGAGTGTTAGGTTGTGAGCCATCCCACGCCCATCCGGAAATAGTAGTACAATTTGCACCATCAAAATGACCTCCTGATGTACTACAGTTTACAGTACCTCCACCAGTCACCACATTAATTGTAGCTGTAGCAGTTTGATTAGAGCAGCCTGATTTTGAACCTGTAATAGTATAAGTATACGAACCTGCACTATTGGGTGCATTGAAACTTACCGATGTTCCACTACCGCTAATGCCATTACCACTCCATGCGTAGCTCACGCCACTGCATTCACCAGAACAACTGCTGTTGAGAGTTACAGAACTATTAGTAGTAACATTGCCGGTAGGACCGGAAGCGCTTAAGGTAAAGGCGCAAGGGTTTGTAGGATTCACTACATTAACAGTAACCGTAGCTGTTTGATTAGAACAACCCGATTTAGACGCTGTAATGGTATAGGTATAAGAACCAGCAGTGTTAGGTGCATTGAAACTTACAGATGTTCCGCTACCACTAATACCATTGCCACTCCATGAGTAAGTTACACCGCTACATTCGCCTGAGCACGATGAATTAAGCGTAACAGAAGCATTTGTGTTTACATTACCTGAAGGACCTGATGCACTTACTGTAAATGAACAAGGATTAGGAGTCGAACAAGTTTGGTCAGGTTGTTTAAAACAACTATCCACTACTGATCTCGGGAATGGCGTTACACCGCTAGCCCATCCGTTATTGTCCACTAGTATATACAGCCAGTCGAGAGCAACAGGACTGAAGCTCTGATGATGAGTGGTTACATATAAGCAGGAATTGATCACACGTACATACACTGATGCACCAACAGCCGTTCCCAGCAATTGTCCGTCAGTGAATGTATAGTTATCGCAGATACTACCGCCGCTACCAGGTACTGTGATAGTAACCGTAGCTGTTTTATTGGAACAACCCGATTTAGAGGCAGTAACAGTATAAGTATAAGAACCTGCACTATTAGGTGCATTAAACGTTATAGAAGTTCCGCTACCGCTGATACCATTTCCGCTCCATGCATAGGTTACGCCAGTGCATTCGCCTGAGCAGGATGAATTAAGCGTAACTGAACTATTAGCTGCTACATTTCCTGAAGGACCAGAAGCGCTCACGGTAAATGCACATGGATCCCCAGGGTTCACCACATTAACAGTAACCGTAGCTGTTTTATTGGAACAACCAGACTTGGATGCAGTCACAGTATAAGTGTAAGAACCAGCACTATTCGGTGCATTGAAACTTACAGATGTTCCGCTACCACTGATACCATTACCACTCCAGGTATACGTTACACCAGAGCAACTACTACCTGAACAGGTCGCATTTAAAGTAACAGAAGCGTTAGTGTTTACATTACCTGAAGGGCCGGAAGCACTTATATTAAAATCACAGGGATTAACCGGTGAACAGCTCCAGATATTTTCCCAATAGCCATCATCAATCATTCTGATCGATACCGGATTGTTATCTGTTACTGACCAGTTATCTCCGTTAAGCGTATTTTTCCAGGTATCCCAGAAGAGATGTGTACCTGTAAATACATTTGGAACTACATTAACATTCACCGGCGTTTGTCGGGCAGGTGGTGTATAAGGTACATCAATATAATTAGCTCTGATCATCGCCAAGGCGGGTTTGAGTGTTTCAATGGCTGGGTCATGAAAATGCATGGCCAAATGAATATAGTCAGCCCCATGTTTATAAGCCCTGGCAAACCACTCTTCCGCGACTCCGGGTAGAATATTTTGAGGTGTAAAATCCTGTCCCAGATCAGTGGGGTCAAACTCAATAGCCGCAATTTTATTAGGATTGGTGGCTTTCATGACATCAATAGGCAATATTTTATCACGGTTTGTATGAACATCTGATCCTGCCGTAATAGAAAGACCATCCAACTCAGCCATTGACATAGGTAATTGAGCGCTGTGGAAATGGATTAAATTACCCTGCATTCCACCAAAATCAGAACCAAAGTATAATACTTTAATATTTGAACTTTTTGATTTGACTACATTTCTCAATCCCTGATAAAACCTTTGAATTCCCCATGAACCAAAACGATGAAATTCTCTGCCATGTTCATCATTCCAGTTGGAATAATGACTACCGTATTGTCCGCCGAGAGGTGCATTGGAAATATTAAATGTCTGACCTCCCCAGGTTACGGTAGATTGACCGGGGTAACGACAAGGGAGATATTCTGTTCTCCACGCATTCACCGCCCAGGAATCATGCAAGGCAACGTTATACATACCGCTTTGATTAACGTCCTCCGCGTAGGGCTGACCAAACTCTTCAGCGTTACCATTTCCGGCTTGTACATACAATATACGATGGTAATAATCTGAAATCTGACTCAAGGCATCGTCTACAAATGCATAATATTTATTTCGTACTCTGTCATTATATAAGGAAGGAGGTCTGTAATAGTGATCTCCTGCGTTTACTCCCTGATGAGTTTGAGCCATGTCCGCTGTACTGACAAATGTGTTGGGATCTTCAACAAAATGTCTACTTAATTGATAAGGAAAATGAAATGCAATTTTCATCGTGTTATTATTCAGCGATAAAATCGCCTCAACAGCCTGACGAAATTTTGCACGCTGATAATTTCCATCAGTTGGTTCGTATTCGGTCCAGTCTACATATAACCTTACACCAGTCACACTGGCATTTTGACCATTGTGTGTAATGTTAGCAAACTTTTGGATGTAATCCCACTGGGCCACACCATTAGGACTACTTGGGTGGGTCGAGAAACCATAACCAGTAGAATTAATAATGATCTCTCTGGAATTTTGTGCAGATAAATAGTTGGTAAATAAAAAAAACAGCAAGAATAGAACCTTTGTAAATTTCTTCATTTTTAAGGCATGTTTCGTTAGAAAATTGAGTGAATAGAAATGTGGGGATTAAGATATAAAAGAATTATACCGAAACAGTGCTGAACTGTGGCCTTGAAAAAGCAAAAAATAATTTTCCAAAAAACAAATGATGATGTAAGCCTGCTCCACTAAGGTTTTACACTTATCCCGTCAACATAATACCGAATAAAAAAATTAAATGTATTAATACGATCTAAGAATAATTAGTATTAGTACGCCTATTAAAATAGTATATCTTTTACGTAGATTCGATTGATCAGGAAAATAAAATAGAAATTTTTCTGTTGATATCCGTGTAATCGGTATATTAAAACAATCATACTAATGAAAGAACAAAACTTCAGCAATCACATCAGGTATTATCCACCTCATCATTTTGTATTTTATCCTGTAATACTGATATCAACGATCCTCTGTATCTCCCGCGCTTTATCGCGTACCGAACATAAAGAAGAATGGATAGCCCTCAGCGCATTATTTATTGTAGTAGGATGGCTGGCTTTTATGCTAAGACAACATTATGCATTAACTAATCAGAACAGAATAGTGCGGCTGGAAGTACGCGTTAGATACTTTGAATTGACTGGTAAACGATTTAGTGAAATAGCATCCAAACTTTCTTTCGGACAAATAGCAGCTCTACGTTTTGCTTCGGACGAAGAGTTCGTTGCGCTTATCCGAAAAACGATCAATGAAAATCTTTCTCCCAAAGAAATAAAAAAATCAATATCCCACTGGAATCCGGATTATATGAGAGTGTAGTATTTAAAATACTATTTACTTAAGGGAAGAAGGGAAATTTCTTTGAAATACACCACAGATTCATCATCGTGGTTCTGTAACCCTATAAAGCCAGACTCAGGTCTTTTACCTCTTTCCGGTTCATACCAGTTTTTTTTCGGGGGAACAGCATCTCCTTCTGTATAATCCGTTACCTGTTCACCATTTACATATATAGATGTTTTCCATCCATCCAACACTATATCCATCGTGTTCCATTCACCCACTTTTTTCTGCGGATAGGCCTGCGCTTTAGTTAGCGAGTATAGGCAACCGGTTGAGTGATATTCATATTTCGGCTGACTACGTCCAAATATCTGCACTTCATAACCGCTATGAATAGCTTTCCAGGGATCTTCAGGATATTCAGGAATACGAATAAAAACTCCGGAGTTAGCATTACTATCTACTATTTTATATACTACTCTAACTGTAGCATTCATAATTTTCTCTTCCTTAAATAAAAGAAGACCCATCCCTCCGGTGGTTTTGAGCAGTCCGTTTTCAATAATAAACGCACCCGGACCTATCATTTCCCAACCACTGAGATCTCTACCATTAAATAGTTGTCTTTTTTCCTGCGCCATAGATGTACAATTTGCTAACAATAGAACAACAAAAATCAGAAATTGAAAGTGGCGAAAAACTGTTCTCATTATTAAAATATTATCTGCTTATTTTATTAAGCTATATTCAAAACTATTTCAGCATTTTTTTCAAAAACTCTTCTTTTCTTCGGGTAGCCACTTCAATACGGGAATTATCACTCATCACTACATGTCCAAGTTTTCCTCTTGAAAAACTCATAACATAAAGCAGGTTAACCAGATGAGAATTATGAATTCTGAAAAAATCGTGCCCCGAAAGTAGTGATTCAAATTCTTTTAATGTTTTTGCAACAGTAATCTTTTGTGTGCTTTTTAAAAAAATAATTGTGTAATTACCTTCTGACTGGCAACGAATAATATCTCTTATATAAACAAAGTCTATTCCCGTCATTGTTGGAATAGCAATACGCTTATCGGTTCCTATATTTTTCAGGTTCTCAAATAACAGGTCAAGTTTTGAGGGAAGGAAACTGATAGGTTCTTTTCTTTTTACCTTATTGACCGCTCGCTGCAGATCATCAGGATCTATTGGCTTTAGCAAATAATCCAATGCAGAAAATCGAAAAGCTTCAACAGCAAACTGATCATATGCTGTTGTGAATACAATCTCAAAATCGACAGATGGAAGCTGCTTTAAAAAATCAAATCCTGTTTCATTATTGATCATTATATCTAAAAAAACAAGATCAGGTTTAATCTCCTGCACACCTGTAATAGCATTTTTAATATTACTGTAGGTTCCGTCCACAGAAATTATATCGGTGAAATTTTCTGCCAATAATTTTGTTAACCGGCCGATACAATGCTGCTCGTCATCAATAATTATGGTCTTAATCATTTTCTATTCGGCTTCATAAGGAAGAGTAACTTCCACACGCACACCTTCAGTAAGGTCAATCATTTTTATTGAAGCATGCGTGTTTTTCGTTTCATTTAATAATTTAATTCTATTTTCAGTAATCTCCATTCCCATAGATATTTTCTCTTGCTGAGATGTTTTCTCCGAATTCATTCCTATGCCATTATCCTCTATTACATACTTAATCATTTCATCACTTTTTAATACTTCAATCACAATATGGCCATCAGATGGTTTTGAGGCAAGACCATGCCATATACTATTTTCCACAAATGGCTGAAGTATCATGGGTGGAACGAAAGTACGATCAGCATTAATTTGTTCATCAATATAAATAGAATAGGTAAACCCTTGTTTTAAACGTGAAGATTCAAGTTTCATATATAACTCTATCATGGAAATATCGGTTTCAAGTGAAATTTCCTTTTTTCTTGAATTTTCCAGGGTCATGCGCATCAATTTAGCAAATCTCGTCGTAAAATCAGTTGCTGTTGCCGTTTCATTGTTATCCATATAATAGTTAATGGAATTCAGCGAATTAAAAATGAAATGAGGATTCATCTGTAATAACAGTACGTCCATTTCATTTTCTTTCTCCTTTAGCTTAAACTCAGCAGCTCTTTGTTTCTCATTAGCATCTCTTTTCCTTTTATAAAAAAGGAAACTTATTATCGCTGATAACACTATTACTATAGTAATTACAATAAATGTATTTCTGATAATTCTATGTCTTTGGATAGTTGCCAACGATTCTGCCTGCTGCTGCTGCTGATTGGCTAACAATCTCATTTCTTTCTTTTCAAACTCGAACTCAATTTCCTTTCTCTGTATATCATTTTTTATTGCTGAATTCAGGATACTATCACGCAATTCTATATACTTCCTGTACGCCTCCAGCGCTAACTGAGGTTTATGTTGTCTTTCCTGTAGTTGATAAAGCACTAACCACGCCTCACGCTGGGCATCCAGACTTCCTATATCTTTTCCTAACTGTAAACTTCTTTTTCCATAGCTTTCAATCAAATTATACTGAATAGTTGTTGGCTGATTAGGTAAACCAGAAGCTTTTAAATGTATTTTAGCTATTTCAATAAGATCACCTGCTATTCTTTTTTTGTCGCCCGAAGCTGTATTTATCTCCAACGAGCGATCAAAATATTGAAGAGCTTTTGAGTATTCAGCCATTCCGCTATATACAATTCCAATATTACTGGTATTACTGGCAATACCCCGTTTATCACCTATTTCCTGACTCATCTCTAATGCCTGTTTGTAATACTCCAGCGCTTTATCATTACTATCCAGATCATGATAAACGTTTCCTATATTGCCTAAAACATTTATCATTCCTTTTTTGTTGCCTATCTCTTTATACAAATCATAACCAGCGCGATGATTAAAAAGAGATTTATCAAAATCAGAAAGATGATTATATACCAAACCAATATTTACCCTGGTATTCGCCATCGCTGTTTTATTATCCAGATGTTCGAGAATTCTTAAAGCTTTTAAATTAAACTCCAGCGACTGTCTGTAGTCATTCAGATATAGATACACTACGGCATGATTATTTAGCGAATTAGCCATTCGGGAGCTATCCTTAAGCTGTTCAAATACTTCATATGCTTTAGTATGATATAAAAGCGCCTCGTTATAAGAGGAAAGATTGACCAGCGTAATGGCTATATTGTTATAGCTTGTAGCTATTCTAAGCGTATTATTTAATCGCTGATGAATAAACAATGCTTTTTTATAATATTCCAGCGCAAGGGAATCTTCTCCCATTCCTCCATAATTCATAGCCTGATAAGAATATGACGGAGCAAGATGATGGTCATCCTTTAATAAGAGAGAAAGTTCGGCCGCTTCACGGGCATAATTTAGTCCTTTAGCAGGTGCTATTGAACTATAATAAAAAGCGATATCATTCATCATCCGGACTCGTGTAGTATCCTGAGCAGGATGTTTCTGCAACTCCAGAAGAAGCGAATCCAGCTCGCGCTGCTGGGCATTGCAAGGAATGCAATAACATATAAACAGTATAACAAAACACGACCTGAACATGGTATCGGGGTGAGTAGAAAAGATAATGATAATCTGTTAAAAACTCCTTAGATACATTCTTGCTCTGACAGGTTTCTGCCATATTATACTGTGATAAGAGTAAAAACATAACGAGGGTGAGGGAAACTTTCAGATTTAGCCTTATAAGCATGGGGTGAGAAGCCTGCGCAGAACGTACAAAATAAAATATCTGCCTCGGTTTAGTCATATATGCACGCTATTAGAAGCATGCATATCTCCCGAAAACGCTACGGGTCAATAACTTCAGAGGGGCGTGTCTTTCCTGAGAGGTTACTCCTGAGATCCGATGCAATAACCTTTTCCAGATAAAGCTCAAAAGCTGTAATATGTTCTGGTGAAAAGGTTTTAAGAATTAAGCAGGGGGATTATCAAACAAGTAGTAGGATTTTGTACCAAATGAATACAACCAGATTACAGATTATTATAAACTCCTGAATTTCATCCAACGGAAAAACTGGTATCAGTAAAATTATAAGCCCTTAGGTGGGTCTAACTACAGTCAGAGATCAGATATATAACAACCATAATAGCTATCCATTTAACCAGGCCATCATAAAAAACATATGCTACATTTCAGGATAAAAAATTTAAATTCTTCATTTAACGTCAACACAGGCACTGTTAATAGGCAATTTGATACATTTGCACACCTGCCGCCGAATTAACTTTTTTTTTGGCGTCAGCAGGATACATTTGATACGTAATAGAAGAAAGGGGAAACCTCATTTCACAACAATCCATGCTTAAGTCTGCAAGGTGTTGTATAGAATGGGTTTCATTTAACTATTAAAAAAATAAATTTTCGGAAGAAAGCGACCAATTTTTTCCAGAATAGATAGCAGGAAAGGCTAGCATTCTTCCGTCCATTGAAAAGACAAATAAATGAACAAATTATTCTTATTGTGCCTATCCCTTGCCCTGGTATTTTCTGCTGCAGCCCAGGAAACTCCACAACCCAATCTGCTTGAGGGAGCCAACGCTGATAATGTGCTGGATACCGTACCCAATGTTGACGCTGATGTGTTAATTGAAGAAACCAGGGAGGAAAGAAAGAAAAGAAAAAAAATGGAGATGGCAGGCCTTAACCTTGCGAACAGATCAAAAGATCACCTATTGCTGCAACTTGGTTTTGACGGTTGGGGCAATATGCCTGATTCTATTAACACAAGAGGGCTTTCAAGAAGTTTTAATGCCTATCTTATGTTTGATTTTCCTTTCAAAACCAGTCCTAAACTAAGTGTAGGCATTGGAGCAGGAATCGGGACCAGCAATATGTACTTTAAGGATACTTATATTGATATTGCAGGCAGACAAGGAAACAGACTTTCTTTTAATGACGTTTCCGATACAACAAGATTCAAGAAGTATAAACTTGCTACTGCTTTTCTGGAAGCCCCTGTTGAACTGCGATATACCGCACGTCCTCAAACACCTAAAAAAAGTTTTAAAGCTGCTGCAGGTGTAAAAGTTGGAACCATGCTTTCCGCAGTAGTTAAAGGAAAAAACTTACTGAACGGCTCCGGTCAGTCTATCAATAATTTCACTTCAAAAGAAAAGTCAAAAAGGTTTTTTAATTCTACACGTATTAGTCTGACAGGCAGGATGGGTTACGGCAATCTTTCCATTTTCGGAACCTATCAGATCAATGCTTTAATTAAAGAGGGCTTTGGCCCTGATGTTCGTCCATATTCTATTGGACTTACATTAAGTGGATTATAACAGCATTAGCATCCAGGCGATTTCTTTTCTATTTACCTTAGCGTCCGAATGTTAGAAAAGAAGAAAAGTTTACAGGAAGAAAAAGCCATTCTGGTTGGGTTGATTCACAAAAACCAAACTGATATACAGGTAAAAGAATACCTGGAAGAACTGGCATTTTTAGCAGAAACCGCTGGCGCCAAAACCGTCAAACGTTTTGCTCAAAAGCTCGCGCATCCTGATAGCAGAACCTTTATTGGCAAAGGTAAGCTGGAAGAAATCAACCGCTATCTGATCGGAAAAGATATACAGATGGCTATTTTCGATGATGAGCTCAGCGGTTCACAAATCACCAATATTGAAAAAATTCTGGGTATAAAAGTGATAGATCGTTCAGATCTGATTCTGGATATTTTTGCCAGAAGAGCTAAAACTGCTCAGGCAAAAACCCAGGTAGAACTGGCTCAGTATCAATATTTATTACCGCGACTAAGAGGCATGTGGAGCCATCTTGAACGTTTGGGTGGTGGTATTGGAACCAGGGGACCGGGAGAAACGGAGATCGAAACGGACAGAAGAATTGTACGTGATAAAATTTCACTACTCAGAAAAAGACTGGCAGAAATAGATAAGCAGGCTATTACACAACGAAAGGATCGTGGTGAGTTTATTCGTGTAGCCCTTGTTGGATATACCAATGTGGGCAAAAGCACCATCATGAATATTTTAAGCAAGAGTGATGTATTTGCAGAAAATAAATTGTTTGCTACGCTGGAAACCACTACCCGTAAAGTAGTTTTTGGAAATACTCCTTTTCTACTCAGCGATACAGTAGGTTTTATCAGGAAGCTGCCACATCATCTTGTCGAAAGCTTTAAAAGTACGCTGGATGAGGTGAGAGAGGCTGATCTGCTATTGCATGTAGTGGACATTTCCCATCCCAATTACGAAGAACAACTGGGAGTAGTAAATAAAACGCTGCAGGAACTGGAGGCATTTGATAAACCTACTATTACTATTTTCAACAAAATGGACGTGTACGAGCAACATACTTTTGATCCCTGGCTCGAAGAACATGTTCGCAACGAAATATTAACCGACCTCAAAGAAAGATGGGAGAGAGAAACTCATGATAATTGTGTTTTTGTGGCAGCCATCGAAAAAAGAAATATTGAGGAGTTAAGATCAGTAGTGATATCAAGAGTAAGAGCTCTTTATCGAGAAAGATATCCTTATAAAACAGAATTCTTTTATTAATGAATGCATTGCTACAGTTAGACCGGGAATTATTTACATTTATTAACTCTATAGCTTCTTCTCACTATGTAGACTGGCTGTTTCGTTTACTTCGCAATGCGCTGACATGGATACCCTTATATGCCTTTATTCTATTCTTTGTTTTTAAGTATTATAAGAAGTATGCTTTGTCATTTATATTGTTCACGCTCATTACGTTCGCTATTACTGATTTTGTAAGCGCTTCTATATTTAAACCATTATTTGCCAGGCCAAGACCCTGTCACGATATCACTCTTATTGTGCGTGATCTTGTAGGTTGCGGAGGAAAATATGGAATGCCTTCCTCTCATGCTTCTAATCATTTTGGTTTGGCAGCGTTCTGGTATTTTACTATTCCTGCTATGGGCAGTCAATCAAAAAAATGGTGGCTGCTATGGTTGTGGGCATTTCTTATCTGTTATGCACAGGTATATGTAGGAAAACACTATCCGGCAGATGTATTGGTAGGAGGTTTTTTTGGGACTTGCATAGGAATATTAATATCATTGTTATTCCGAACACAAATACTTAAAAGAAAACTGGTACAAGAATAGTTAATATAAAACAAACTATTAATGAATATTGCACGATCATCATCACTGTGGAATATTGTATGCCTGATAACGATACTGGTTTATGCATGCGGACTTTTTATTGATATAATGGAGCCCGATGCTGCTGTATATGCGCAGGTGTCAATGGAAATGTATGATAGAAATGATCTGTTGTCTATTTACCATAAGGGACAGGATTGGCTCGATAAACCGCATTTTCCCTTTTGGATGTCGGCTATTTCCTATAAAATATTTGGCGTTAACACATTTGCCTACAAATTTCCCGCAATACTATTTACAGTACTGGCTGCTGTTTACACTTTTCTTTTTACAAAAAGGTTTTATTCTTCTCTGCATGCATTCATTGCAGTATTAATACTTATTACGGCACAACACATTATCATTTCCAACCAGGATGTAAGAGCTGAGCCTTTTTTAACAGGACTGCTCATCATGGGTATGTACCATTATGTAATGATTGCAGAGCGGCAGGGTAAGGTGTTGTTACACCTGTTGATGGGTTCTTTAGCTGTTGCCTGTCTGATTATGACAAAAGGATTGTTTACTGTTATTCCTATCGCATCAGGAATAGGCTTAACACTTCTATATAATAAAAACTATAAAGCAATATTTGACTGGAAATGGATCGTTGCATTGTTTTTTATTGTGTTGTTTTTATTTCCTTCCTTATACGGATATTATTTACAATTTGATAAGCATCCCGAGAAACTGGTATTCGGAAAAAATAATGTGTCAGGCGTAGAGTTTTTTTTATGGACAAGTCAATGGGGCCGATTCACCAACACCGGACCAATCACCGGCAAAGGTGATATCACTTATTTTATTCACACATTGTTATGGGCATTTCTTCCCTGGGCATTTATGGCATTTTTCGCCATGTACAAAAAAATTGTGACGCTGATAAAAAGAAAAACAGAGGGTGAGCATTATACATTTTTTGGATTTATTGTTTTATTCTTCATTTTTTCTGCATCAAAATTTCAGTTATCATTTTATCTTAATCCGTTATTCCCTCTTATAGCTATTTTTACTACAGCAGCAATACTTTCCTCTACGAAAAAGACATTAAAAATATTTTCGGTTATACATTTCGTGTTAGCCATACTGTTAACTATTGCGCTGACACTTCTTCATTGCTTCTTTTTTGGTAACATGAACTATCTGGTAATATTATTATTGGCCATTTGTGGTATATTATTCGGATTTTTCGTTTTTACGAGTCAGAGTCAGTTGAAGAGAATATTTTTTGGTACTGCAATTGTTACTTTATCCATCAATTTTTACCTGAGCATAGCTTTCTATCCTGAATTACTTAAATACCAGGCCAAGAGCCAGGTAGCTTATTTTATTAAAGCACAAAACATACCTGCTGATAAAGTAGTTTTTTTAGGTGAAATGGAATCGGTTGCGGATGTTATCTTACATCACACAATTCCTGTAATACAGCTGAGCGATTTAAAGGAAGAAGTGATTTCGGAGAAGTACGTATTTACTTCAACTGAAGGAAAAAATATGATTGAATCCGGTAATCTCACATATGAGGTTGTCAAGCAGTTTCCCGATTTTCCTGTTACACGCTTAACGGGAAAATTCATTAATCATAAAACCCGTCACACCGAAGTAAAAAACACATATTTGCTGAGAATCAGCAAACTGGAAATGAACATTCCTGATCCTCAGTTTACCAGTATTGCTCAATAATGAAATAAAAATTTATCCGACCAGAATTTCTTATACAGAAAAGAAATTATCAATATAATATTCAATCCATAAAGTATATACACCTACCTCCTGATTATTTATACTTACCATATGATGATTAGTAGTAGATAGCCCTAATAGTTTTGCATTTAATAGTATGTATTGAAAGAAAAATTATCGTTATAATATTCAATCAATAAAGAACATACACCCACCTCCTGATTATATATGCTTACCATATGATGATTAGCAGCAGATGGTATTAATAGTTTTTACATCTAATAGTATGTATTGAAAGAAAAACTATCGTTATAATATTCAATCAATAAAGTGCATACACCTACTTCCTGGTTATATATACTTACCATATGATGGTTAGTAGTAGATAGCCCTAATAGTTTTGCATTGAATGGTCTGTATTGATCGCAGAAAAATTGACTTTAGTTATACACAAACAGACCATTTAAACATAGTATTATGCCACATTCATTCGCATCTTATCATGGCATGCAGTGGTTTTGTAATTTATCAGCATTAGTCATTTGCCGGATAAAAAAGACAAAAACGATCCTAAGCAGATATCTCTCGCTTACATGATCTAATACATTATATGTATTACCTAAAGCTTTTAAAGCTGATGAGAAATAGGAAAACCCGAAAACATAATTGTGATATTATTTACTCTCCTTAGACCGTTCCTTTTTCGGTCAGCCATTCTTTTAATCTTCCACCCACCCAATCAGGTGATATACTCGTAATACATGGTCTGGTTTCGCAGGTTGTTTTTCTGTGATTGGCTGCGCTCACACAGGGAGAACATGGCAGTTTAAGATAAAATGGCTCTGCATTTCCTCCCAAAGGCCCGTATAAAGCTGGTGTTTCCGGACCAAACAATACAAAAACCTTTAATGGTGTTACAGAAGCAAAATGTGCAGGTCCGGAATCGTTTGTCAACATCAAAGTTGATAAAGAATATAGCGGCACTAACTCATCAAATTTAAATACACCTGACGAATTAATAAACCTTTCGTTATTAACCATATCTACCACATGCTGTACATATTTTTTCTCCGAAGGAGCGCCTGTTGCGACGATAATTATATTTTGAAAATTGTTAAGCAGCTGCTGGGCAACATTAGCGAAGTTTTCCTGCTGCCAGCGTCGCTGTGGCAACATATCAGAAGCATTAGCATTAAGGAGAATTACTTTTTCATGTCTCCACGCAGGATAAAGATCTTTTATTTTGGAACGCACTTTTGCAACCTGCGAAGGATGTACAGATGCTCTTGCCAATTCAAGATCCCCATCTTTCACTTCAACTGTAGCATAAGGGTTTTCAAATCTGTTCATTGCTCTGTTAATAAGCGATATGAAGTTTACAGATATATGAACATGAGCATTATACCTCACTGGAAAATTTATCATACTTCCTCTGTACAAACCCTCATCATGAAAACTGGCAAATCCTATTCTAGATCTGGCGCCACTTAAAAAAGAAAGTAAAGCTGTAAATCTGGAGAACAACTCCAGATCAATGACACAGGTAATCCTTTTTTTACGGCACCACCTCATAAACTGGAATACACTGATAGCCAGCGATACCAGATTGGAAGAGTTCATCCTGAAAATATTCTCATCCGGAATAGTACCAAGAATTTCAAGTGATTTAGCGTTATCCTTAAATATGGCGAAGTACAGATCTGCCTTAGCTTCGAGCTTCAGCTTCCGCATTGCAGGATCAACAATAACAGCGCTTCCCATTTCAGAGAGTTCTATAAAAAGCGTTCTCTGAGTATTAGGTATCCTCTTGACACTGGTAAAAATATTTCTGATGCGCGACAAAAGAGAGGCTACAAAACAAAGCGGTACACCCACCCATTTGTCTATCGCACGCATTGTATTAACGTTCATGCAGCTTGAAACCGGATTTAACTGGCCGGATTGCAAAATTCGGATAAAAGTTCTTAAGTCGGAACAGAATTACACAGTTAGTACCTTTATCGTAAAATTTGGTTGAGTATTTCTGCATATAAAACATATATAATGAAACAGCAACAGTTCGAGGATATGAGCACAGCAGCCATACATGGCACCGAAAACACCAATCCGGAGCATGCACATCTTGTACCTATTTATGCTACTTCTACCTATGTTTTTGACAATGCAGAGCAGGGAATGAACAGATTTTCCGGTAAAGAGCCGGGATATATTTATAGCAGATTTGGCAACCCGACCGGCTCTGTAGCCGCATCGATGATTGCACAACTTGAAGGATTTGGTATTGACGATATAGAGTTAGTAGCTTATTTACATGCCAGTGGTCAGTCTGCCATGTCAACACTTTTCCTAACAATGCTTTCACCCGGAGATGCAATTTTATCAACAAATAATCTCTATGGAGGTACGTTCGAGTTTATCCAGCAAATCCTACAACCATTAGGGATACAGGTATTGTTTGCAGATCTGAATAATAAGGAAGTTGTCCAAACTTTATTTAAAAACCACCCCATTAAGCTCGTTCACATTGAAACACCATCTAATCCCACACTGCAATGCGTAGATATTAAAGCTATTTGCAATATCGCCCATCAGCATCAGGCAAAAGTATCTGTTGACAATACTATTGCCACACCTTATTTGCAACAACCTTTTTTGTATGGAGCAGACTTCGTGTTTCATTCAACAACAAAATTTCTTAATGGACATGGTTCAGCAATAGGAGGTGTACTTATTGGCAGGGATACGGAATTCATGCGCACTAAAATTTTTCATCATTATAAACTTATAGGCGGCAACAGTAATCCATTTGATGCTTTTCTTTTATTACAGGGTATCAAAACGCTGGGAATAAGAATGGATAAGCATTGCAGCAATGCCATGCAGGTGGCATTGTTTCTGGAAAATCATCCTGCAATAGACAAAGTGCATTATAACGGACTTCCCTCTCATCCCGACTACAATATTGCCAGCCGGCAGATGAGACAGTACGGAGCAGTGTTAAGCTTTGAGTTAAAAGATGGTTTTGAACAGGCCAAACGATTTATTGATCGTTTAAAACTATGTGTTCTAGCCGTATCATTGGGAACTGTAGATACATTGGTTTCTCATCCGTCTTCAATGTCGCATGCAGGAATGTCACGCGAACAAAGAATACAATCAGGCATTAACGACGGTTTAATCAGAATGAGCGTTGGAATTGAAGATAGCAGAGATATCATTAAAGATCTGGAGCAGGCCTTAACAAAATAACATTATCATGAACAAACGGCTTCTACATAACACAGAAGACATCACACTGCTTGTACAGGAATTCTATAAAAAAGTACAGGCAGATGCACAACTTGGTCCTGTATTTAATAACGCTGAAAATTTTTCATGGGATAGTCATATACCGGTTATGATCAGCTTCTGGGAATCCGTATTACTCGGCACAGCATCCTATAAAGGAAATGCGATGGGAAAACATCTGGAATTAGACAGAAGATATCCCCTCACAAAACAACTCTTCGACCGATGGCTGAAATTATTTAATGAAACGCTAGACGAGTTTTTTGAGGGACCACAACCAGATATTGCAAAAAGAAGAGCCTTATCTATGGCAGGACTTATGCAGTACAAAATAGATGAAAGCAAAAAGAAAGGATTTATTCAATAAGAGGAAATTTTTATCATCTTCTGAAATCAGCTATTCAATCTTTCCCAACGTCTGCTCGATAAGTATCGTCAAACAATAAATACAACTTGTACTTCGATATGAAGAACTTAATTTCGAACAGAACAAACAAAGAGGTATCAGAAGTATTTTGAAAATCCTTAGAGTGGTATAATAGGTTTTTATCAAATATTCAAACATAATATGCTTCCGGACTTTTCATATACTCATCAGAAATAACTCAATTATTGTGCTATTAACTCAGTGCGTGTTTGATCTTTGAGATTCTGTTTACGTTTCTTAAATTGATAAACGGAAGCAGGCAAACTCCTGACAGTTTGGATGTTAGTCTGCCAACAATTCGGGAGTATGACTATGCATAGTACTTTATGTCTGCATAGTCTCCAAGGATATCTTTTCCTATGGCATGTGTTCAATATTCTTCAAAAAGTTTATGTCGTGAATGTTTGCTTCTATGATTTAAATTTGATTGATTGCTCCATTTTCGAAAATCACCAGGTGTATAAAACAAAACAGTTATGATAAGAAAGTTTAAAATATTTTGTAATAAAGCGATTGTCGTTACCGTCATTTCATTAGTGCTTATCGGCTGCTCGAAGTCGGATAAGAATGGCGATGAAGGCGATTTTTACTTCAGGTTCAAGGCCAATGGAACCCAGGTCGACTACAATACCACCATTAATCAGGCATATTATCCTGGCACAACATCGGTAAATACCACTACGCCTTCGGTGCCCGGTTTTTCTGCCGTCATTTCTGCCACAAAAGATATTAATCAGACCTTGCGTGATGCCATTTCGGTGGTTATGACCGGCCCGGTTGAATTCACCACGGGAACGGATTATACTACCGCAAGTAATTCGGGCCTCACGCTGATGCAATTTGGATACTATGACAATTCAGGTAAGTTGTTTGTCATGTCGACCGGCCTGAATCTGGTAAATAATCCCGGAAATGCAACTGTTCGCTATTCAATAATTAACGATGACATCATACAAGGCCAGTTTTCTGCCAACATATATGATAATACAACCAGTTCGAATGTTCAGATAACGGAAGGAGAGTTCAGGGTGAAACGCAAACCTTAGAGGTTAGCTTTGTATCATAAAACAATATCAGAACTTGCGACTCATCGGCGTATAGGGTCTGTTTGTGTTTTCGAAGCGCTAATGGTGGCATCCGCGGCGGCTACACGTGGGAATATAGCTATAAACAGTATGATGCAAAGGACAGCTTGGCGAATACGTTCGTATACCATAGCAGGATAAAGATGACTTTATAAGATTGGGAACAAAATCAGGCGTAAGCCGGTTCGACGGTAAACTTCAAAACTTTTCAACGACCGACGGTCTTTCCCCAATCTCATTTTACGTATGTTCGAAGATTCGTGTGGCCGGATATGGATAATACCATCTATTATTATTACAAAGGGAAGATCCATAATTAACAGAACGATTCCATATTGCTAAAATTCAACTGGATGATTTTGTGCAGTCCGTTGTAGAAAACAAAGAGCTGCTTTTCAAAGATTCGAAGAGAATATATTATAACGCGTTGTGGTATTAAAAATTCAAGCATGTTTGATCATTGAAATTCTGTTTACGTTTAAAATTGATAAACTGAAGTATGGGAGAACGTATCCGTTCATTAACGCATGCTTTTTGTTTTTAAAGAGTTTGGCTTTTTCTTTAAAAATGTCCAGACAATCCGTATCATTTTCTTCAGAATGTTCACACATTAACTGCATACCCAAACAATTCCTAACACCGGTTGTTTTAACGATACCATCACTTTATCCAGATCTCGATCTATTAAATAAGTCAGGGCAGAACGTGCTTCACCTACTCCCGGAAAATGACTTTATCAGCAGCGCTGATCACCAGCAGAACGAACAATCATATACTTTTAAATGAATGAAACATAATTATTCCTGTCCTAAAAAGGATAAGGCTTCAGTGGGAGATCTGTATGGATGTGGGAGTGAAGAACAATATGTTCAAATTTGTATCGATTTTCGAGTGAACCAAAAATATATTCAAATCTGTATACCAAATTATCTTTATCCGAATCCTGTTCTTTCAACGCTAAATAGAGAACAGTAAAATTATTGCAATAGGTAAATCAGCAATGGGCAACTGAATCAGTCTGTCATAATTTTCTTATATTGACTTCCTTAATATTTCATTTTGCGAAAGGTTATTTTTTTATCCATTATATGTTTGTTGCCGGTATTGATGTATGGTCAGATAAAACTTCCTCGACTGATTAATGATGGGATGGTATTACAAAGGGATACCATTGCTAAAGTATGGGGATGGGACAGGCCGGGACAAACTATTCAATTACATTTTCTCAATAAACAATATTCTACCACAACTGATCACAATGGAGAATGGAATATTCATCTTCCGGCGCAACCAGCCGGTGGACCTTATTCAATGATTATAGAGGGCTCGAGCAGGATAACGGTAAAAGATATTTTGTTTGGTGATGTGTGGGTTTGCAGTGGACAATCGAATATGGAGTTCACCATGGAAATTGTGAAGAAAAAATATGCTCACATCATTAGTAATAGCTCAAATCCATTTATCAGGCAGTTTGAAGCACGCGACAGCTATGATTTCAGAGGACCTGCAAATGACTTTAAAAGTGGAAGCTGGACCTCAGCAGATCCGCAAACCGTATTGAATTTTTCAGCAGTAGCCTATTTTTTTGCAAAATCCCTTTATGAACGATATAAAATCCCGATCGGTATTATTAATAATGCCGTAGGAGGTTCACCAGCAGCAGCATGGATCAGTGAAGAAAGCATTAAAAAATTTCCACATTATTATAAAGAGTTTCAACAGTATAAAGACACACAATTTGTTGCCAGTGTAGATTCTACCAATTGGGCTAACATACGCAACTGGAATAAAGAAGTAAATAACAAAGATCAGGGGTTATTATATAATTGGAAGTATGCTCCTGATGAATATCAAACATGGCAAAACTTTAATGTTCCAGGCTATTGGGCAGATACCCATATAGGAAATATAAATGGAGTGATATGGTTTAGTAAAAAAATCAACTTGCTTAATATTGACACTGCCTCAACCTACACCTTGCATTTAGGTCACCTTGTTGATGCAGACTCAACATTTATAAACGGAAATTTTGTGGGATCAGTTCCTTTCAGGTTTGGTCAAAGAAGCTATGAGATTTCGGGTAAAGTTTTGCAGGAAGGCGAAAACACAATCGTCATACGCTTAATTAATGAACGTGGGAAAGGTGGATTTATACCTGATAAACCCTATCAATTAACTGGGAACAGGGATACCATTTTACTTACAGGATCTTGGAAATATAAAATAGGGGCAACAATGCCACCACAACCAGAGTATGTATTTTTAAGATGGAAGCCGGTGGGTTTATTTAATGCAATGACTGCCCCATTACTAAATTATTCTGTTAAAGGCATTGTATGGTATCAGGGAGAATCAAATGTAGATCGTCCATCCGAATATCTATCCCTAATGAAAGCACTGATCACTGACTGGCGCAAACACTGGCAAAACGACCAGCTTCCTTTTTTATATGTTCAATTGGCCAGCTATCTTCCTGCATTTGAAAAACCCACTGAAAGCAATTGGGCAATAGTTAGACAGGCTCAGATGGAAACCTTATCAGTTCCTCACACCGGAATGGCTGTAGCCATTGATATAGGCGAGTGGAACGATGTACATCCCCTTAATAAATTGGATGTTGGAGAAAGACTGGCGCTTCAGGCTGCTGCTATTGTTTATAAGGAAAAAATAGATTTTTCCGGACCAATAGCTATTTCAGCAAAAAGAAAGGGCAAAAAAGTTGCCATTCAATTTGCGCATACCGGATCGGGATTAAATACAAAACATAATAAAAAACTGAATCATTTTGCTATAGGAGACAGTAGCGGAAATTTTAAATGGGTAGATGCAAAAATAAAAGGCAGCTCAGTTATACTTAATTGTCAGGGAATTTCAGCACCTTATATCGTGAGATATGCCTGGGCTGATAATCCTGCTACTGCAAATCTTTATAATAAAGAAGGGTTACCAGCCTCGCCCTTTCAGTTACTTATTCATTAAAAGCCTGTAGACATACCACTCATCATGTTTATAGAATTATCTTCTTTTCACATCACTCGTCAAGATAATAATCATTTAAACCTCACTTCATTGTATAATCCAAAAACAATGAGTACCGAAAATATCTACGTACTATAAATCTGATCAATAATATAGATCACGCATAAAAAATACTATCATTACTCCTTCTTACATACATCAAAAGATGGAATTTTTTTGCTAATCCTATTTATACGATAAAATCTGTATCAATGCATTGCTTTTAATAAATCATTAAACCGTTTTTATATCTCATAAATGAGAAAATGAAACAGACACTTTTTTACAATGATTATGTTATGCACCAAAACATCCATTTGCATTCTATAATAAATAAACATCATCAATAATAATGTTTATCGTTTTGTATATAATGGAAGGCTTTTTCACTAAATCATTCCGGATATTTTCGTCTGATAATTTTTTATAAACGTTATAAAATAATACAATAATCTCCTATCTTTACTGTCAGGATTTACCTCAGCGATATAGAACAAATTATTCCTCTTAAGTCCGGAAAAGGCATTATACAACCATTTATTGATCAGTAGATTTAAAATAGTTATCAGATTATTATAAATTAATCAGGTGGGAATGGAGTGTATTACAGATGATTTACTCATTTAGATATAGATAGTGTTTGTTAAAAAGAATTGTTTAATCCTTTGCTGGAACAATTCAGCATTTTTTATCAGGTAATTGTTGTGTATGAAAATCTATACGTACTCTTTACAGGAATCATCCTGTTTTTTAATGACTGAAAATGACCCGGTATATCGTCAGGATATCATTCCCTCATTTTTCAATACATATAATGTAAACGAATGCAAATCCTATTTATTGGAAATGTATTCTGCAACGCTTATCAGGCTACAACAATCCAAGGGTGGCGGTTTGACAGAAAAAACTATCATGGATTTTACATTACAATTAATGTCCCTGATAGAGCAGTTTCAAACCAGTTGCAGCCCAATTCCTTTATCAGCAACCACCATTCAGGGAAATAATTCTTATCTGTCAAACTTTGCAGGAGAAGAATGTGTAGAGTATTTGAAAAAACCAAAACAAGAAGAGAATAATAAATTTCATCCCTATGAGAGTGCACCATGTTTATCAGCAGAAGATATAAAGAGAAATAAAAGTTCATTTATGCATTATGTTCGGGAAAATGCTAAAAAAGACGAAGATCTATTACGAATAGTCGGTATGATTCATCGATCAATGGATGTGGAAAAGATTTTTCTATTAGGTAAATATCCTTTATTACCAAGAGAGGCGGGAGAGGAATATGATCTTCTTGTACTCATTAAGAATACTCAGCACAAAAAAATGGATGAATATGAAAGTATTATCATTAACAGAAGTACAGATATGGCTCCTGTATATACGAGTGTTTTTACGATAGAAAAAATAAACGAGCTATTACGTAAGGGAAATCCGTTTTTTGCTTCCTGTTGCAGAAACGAAAATTTAATATATGACTTTGGCGAAACACCTATATCCGGAAAAGAAGAATGCCAGCAAACAGCTTTACTTTTTATAGAAGAACATAACCTATTAATGAATAAGGCTAAACATTTTTTTACTGGCGCTCAACTGTATCATCAACAAGTCGAATACGCTCTGGCCACGTTTATGTTGCATCAAAGCATTGAACATAGCCTGAATGCATTATTGGTTCCGCTATTACAATACCGCATTAAAACACACAATCTTCACAAACTCCTCAGATATGCAAGAAGGTTTAATAATAAGATATATCAAATTTTTCCCAGGGACACGAAATCTGAAGTTGCGCTGTTCCAGATTCTTCAGAAAGCTTATATACATGCGAGATACAAAAATTCATTTTCAGTCAGCTACGAACAATCAGATTTGTTATTATTAAAAACCCAGAACGTTATTCAAAACGTAGAAAGTTCTTTTCAACAATTAGTCATGGAATGCTTTTGATCCTTACACCATATCCTTACTGATATTCACCATATGATTAGCCGATAGAAAAAAATTATCCACTGATCAGGTCATGCTCATTAGCTAATGTCTTCACCGAAATGAATTCTTTATCATGAAAAGAAAAAGACTCTCAATGAGATGCCGGCAGGTTAATTATTTTAACTGTAGACGTAAAAAACCATTTAAGTCGCTGGGTAAAATATTTCGCGCTATTGATCTAAGTGACCTTTATAACAACCTTCATTATTGGAAAGAACTGGCTGTTTGCAACGACAATAGCTATTATCATAATAATATCAACAGGGAAAATCTTTTATTATTCTGTAATGAATTATATAAAGTATTAGAAGTGTTATATATCATATACAAAAAACACAATTTCCACAACAATACAATAATTCAGGAAACCATCTCACCAGATACTATTATGGCAGATTCACCACTCAACAATATCATCTGCTTAAACGATCTGGAAATCAAGCACCCCCATAATATTCTTATTCACTTTTTTGGCCATTACAGTTATCGTTATGCAAAGGCAGAGCTATTAGATCTTCTGGAAGCTGTAATAAGCTATGAAGGCAACAGAACTGTTGACAAACTTCATCTGATTACATTTTATCAATGCTTAAAGAATTCCTTAAAAACGGCTTGGATATTTTATAAAAATCAGGTGAATACCAATAATTACTAACTTAGCGTATAGGCCTATCATAGTAATCTTTCTATTAGATTTGACTGCTATTAGGTGCTTAATCAAGTATAAACGATTTCTATTATTACATCTGTTAAACCTTATCCATAACACAAAAAATAATGGGCAAAAATTCATGTATCAAAATAAAGGTGAGAGTTTTATTAACAATCGTCTTTTTAATTGGCGTCTTAGTATCCATGGCTCAACAGCAGGAAAAAAGCATGATTTCCTATACAAACTATTTGCTTTACATGCCTAAAGATTCATCAAGTAATGAGCTATTTCCCCTTTTACTTTTTTTACATGGAAGTGGAGAGCGAGGCAATGATTTAAATCTCTTAAAAAGAAATGGCCTCCCGTCTTTTTTAGACAATAAAACTGATTTCCCATTTATTGTTATCTCACCTCAATGTCCTGACAACAGAAACTGGGATGTTCAAAATCTACTTACACTACTTGATCATGTTGAAGCAACATTACCTGTAGATAAAAACAGGATCTATGTTACAGGGTTGAGCATGGGTGGTTTCGGAACCTGGAAACTTGCTCAGGCTGCACCTGAAAGATTTGCTGCAATAGCACCCATTTGTGGAGGAGGGGATATAGAGCGCCTGTGTATAATGCGCAATATGCCGGTATGGGCTTTTCATGGTTTAAATGATAGTGCAGTTCCTTATACAGAATCGGAACGACTAATACAAAGGCTTAAAGAATGGGGAAGCGATGTAAAATTCACTCTTTATCCAGATCTGGGACATGATAGTTGGACGCCAGCATATCAAAATCAGGAGCTTTATAATTGGTTTTTATCCAAATCTAAAAAGAAGCATCCTGTCAATGTTGATGTTAAAGTCTTAAAAAGCTATATAGGAAACTATAAATATTCAGATAAAGCAATTATTGAAGTAAGTTATTTGGATAGCAGCTTGTATGTAAAATCGTCGCTTACAGATAAAAAACTTCTATTAACGCCTATAACTGAAACAAAATTTAGAATTCCCGGACCGATTAATGGAGGTGGAGAGATGTATTTTAACTTGCAACAAGGAAAAGTTGATGGATTTACGGTAGGACCTTGTGACCACACCTATTGCCCGAAAATAAATTAATAAAGGCAGTACAATGAACACAAATCAAATTACAAGTTCGGTAACCCTTTCCGTTTCGGTATCAAATATTAATAGCCCTTCCTGAATATCATTAAGCTGGCCCACTAATTTTCCTGTTTTTGTCCATACAGAACTTTTGCCAGCACTTTCAAAGTTGTCGCATAAACCAATACAATTGGACATTAAAACAGGTATAGAATAATTTTTCGCTATTGATGGATAATGTAACAATCCCATTTCTACACCATTTTTTGACTTAGCTACACTTGCAACATACACATCTGCACCCTCATGCACTGCTTTTGCAGAGTGATCAGGTTGCAGACTTTCATAACAAATTGCCGGAGCTATTTTTTATTACCAACTATGATTTGAATTTCGAAGGAGCATTTCACAACTAAAGTAGAAATAATCTTATTGAGGAATTGATCAGATCTGCTTCAATGCTACAATCATCACGGTTATGGTCAGAAATACATTATCTGCCAGTATTTTGCTTTCATCCATTTTATATGATACGTAGCTTTTACTCAGAACCGCATAAACAAAAAAGCATCTATAACTAGGCGTTTACAATCTATTAATAGCTTCAGCTCATCTGCCAGACATGGACCTACACACCTCTAATTAAGAGTAAAGCGACCTGCAATCTGAAAGCGTTATAGTATGAATAAAAAGAGAACAATCGAAGCCTTTAGCATAAAATGTAAATTTCTTTCCTAGTCGTCAATGATGACATTTAATGCCCTCCAACGATATAATGTATACAATTTTTAATCACTTTATATCAAAATCATGAAAAAAGCGTTTCTGTTCGCTGCCACCGCCCTATTATTATCCCTCATTTCCTGTTCAAAAGATGACGAAGAAGAGGAAGAACAGGTTGGTGGAGGAAGTACTGGCAATGTAGCTTTTTACGTCAAAAAAGTACCAGACTGCGACAAAATAGATGTATTTCTTTACAGCGATGATGCCGATATTACAAAAGCATGGGAAGGAACTCTCACAAAAATCACGAGTGAAGCAGCGTCCTGCGACATGAATACCGGCTACACTTTTATGAAAATACCCTATGGTAAATACAAGTATACGACCAACTGCGGCATAAAACATGTTCAGGGATCAATAACCGTGAATAAGAAATGCTCAACTATATCACTTGATTTTTGATTAAAACGCAACCGGATAGTTTTGGGGAAAAGCTAACTTCACCTTACATCACAACTAAAATATTCATGGTAGCTGTCAGTATTTTACTGGTGGGGTTTGATGAATTAGTAGATGATAGCAAGATCATGGCATTTCTAAAAGGTTTTTTTGCTGATTTTAATTATTCCTCTTTATAAGTTTTACAACAGTCTTTATCATAGTATCTTTTTCCTCTGACTACGATTCTGCCGTCATTGGCGTTAAGAAAACAAATGCATTGTATGCTATACACTTGCTTACAGCTCGTTTGTATAAATATTGTCTTTTCAAGAAATTATGAAAAAATGTAGTGATACTTTTATTTTCCATTGGAAGAGGAATGATTTTTAATCACGAAGTATAAAAGGATTGTAGCTTTTTCTTCAACACTTGAATAGAGGTATGTTCTTACAAATATTTGATATATGGGGATAATGACCCTTGAAATGATTCATCTTTTCGTCTCAGAATAAACTTGCATACCCATGGCTCCAGTTGTTCAAAAGGGATGTGATACATCACAAACGGGTAATTACAGATTATTATGAAAATGCATAAATTTTTTAGAAATCCTTATGCATATTTATCGAATATTTAGAGCAGAATTATCCTTCTGCCAGCTTCGCACTTGGAGTGTCGTGAAATTCATTTATGTGTCAAAAGATATTTTTAAGACAAGAACTTGACTACTTATTGCGAAAGTGTCGCGAAATGAAAAGAGTGATGCCTATACATCGTTTTCCTTTCGACAACGGAGGATATTTAGTGTTGGAGATTCCATGTTATCGGCTCGGCTTTTTGTTAGCTCTAGTATTCTATATAAGAATTTCTCAATGCCTGTTTCAATTTTAAAATTGTCTTCGTAAATGTCAAGCGATATAATTCTGTCATTGTAACCTCCGGACTTAGTATTCATAAAATTTCTATGCATTTTATAAACTAATGTGTCGGTATAACTGTAGTATTCTGTAATTATTGTCGCTGTGTCATTTTCATTAATATTGATTTTGCTTTCATCAAAATGTCTTTTCCCTTCAATATTTTGAATTAAATAAGTTCTTGGATTTGTACTTTCATACTCATTCTTTAAACTGTCAATTTGTAATATAACAAATGAATTAGGAAGTTTAGCCTTGAACTTATAAATGTATGCAACTCTTTCTGCTGTTGTTAAGTTTGAGAAGTCTTCAAACTCTATTTTGTTATAACTCTTGTATGCTTGAAAAACGTTCTTAATCTTAGAAAAAGTTGTCCCACCGAAATCCTGAGGCAGTGTCTACAGCTGTAATGTTACTTGAAATGTAAAAACCAACAATAAGAGTAGCGATAGCTGCCAAATTTTTAACTGTCTCTTCGCCACTTTATAAAGTACAAAACCGAGTCCTAATGAAAATGCAATTGTCAATGGATAACAAATTAGTCCGGCAAGTCCTGAATAGGGAAATAGCCAAAGTATAAAAGCCTCTGTTGTCAAACACAAAATAATATATAGCCCATAAAGAATTAGTCGTTTGGATTTGTCCATTATTATCTTTGTCTTTCTAATTTGATGTCGTTATTTAAGCTGACTGCTAATGGGTCGCACATTGGCGATGAGCAGTATTTTTAGCACTGAAGCTAAATCGAAGAACAGAAGTTGAATTTTGGACTTCGGTTAATACGAAGCCGTTCTCCACGCCTATTGACAATACGATGTTAGCAGTCGTACTTTTGTTTACCGCGTCCATTGTTGTTTCCTTGTCTGTCTGTGCCAAATTATAAGTCCGAATAGCATTGCCAAAATCCACAAACTTGGTTCACTCATTCGTTGCGTGTCTTCATCAAGGTCTAATGATTTGTTGCCTGACAAAACTTGTTCTTGTTTCTTTTTCAAGATGGATTTTTGTGCTTCATTTTCTACAACCAAATAAGATGTTACAGGTGTCATTACTTTTGAAATGAAACTGTATTTTACTAAATCCAGCCATTCTTTATCCGATGTTTCAGGGTGCAAAATTTGAGATATCCATTTTGCTTGCATTGTCAAAGCAGATTGCCAATTCTTCTCTTTGATTTCCGTTTCTGTCGTTTGAAAAATGTTTTTCTTTAAAATAATGCTTGGTTGATTGTTGTTTGGCAAATAGGCGATTGAATTGTCTGCAAGTTTGTACTCCAAAACAGTTTGATCAAACAAATATGTCATACTGTCCGAAACTTCTTTGGTCGGATTGACAATTAAAGAATGTTCGCGTAAAGTTCCGTTATTGATAAGGTTGAAAAATAAACTACTTTCTGGAAATGCAAATTTGAAGTCGGAAAAATCTTTGTCTAAAACCGCATTTTTAATACTGTCCGTAACCACTACAATTACTGGATAAAATTCGCTTTTGTTTTTGTATGCATTAAACAATACGGTATTTATCGCTCTTTCCAAATAAAAACCTCCTTCAAAACTTTGCGACTGAAATTGTTGTTTCCAATCTTTGTCTAACCGAAAAGTGTTTACATAGCTGTTTACAAAACTGATTTGTGAAGAGTCAGAAAGTAATTTGTTGCTTTCTAAAATTGTTTCAATTCGCTTTGTGAAATCTGTCGAATACTTGTTTTTACCTTGTGAAACATCAACTAAAAAATGAAAATATGGTTTGCGTTGAACTGCTTTCAGCGTTTGTTTTTGTTGAGTTGAAACGTAAATGACATTTTCGGTTTCCGTTTTTTCGTTCGTTGTTTCTTCTGCGTTGCCCAATTCTACAACGTTGTTGTCAATCGTCAGTTTTATCGGTTCTTTGTGCAAAAATTCAATTCCTGTTTTTCGCACTTCGTTTTTGGCAAATGGAAAAACCCTGAAAATAACTTTGTTGCCTGTTAGATAATACAAAATTCCGGGGTCTTTGTTTTCATTTCTGATATTTGAAAACACCCACATTGCCGATTTTTTCTCGGCTAAAATCCCAAACTCTTTTCTGTTACCGACATACAGATAATAATCGCTAATCCAACAACCTTCGGGCAAATCAATATTAGTAGAGTATTCCGAAAACCAAGTGCTTTCGTTTTTGTTGGTTATCTCTAAATCAATCCAAGTTTTCCAAGCGTTTTGCGCTTTGTCGTAAGTGCTGTTGCTTGAAATTTTTGATATTTTTACTTTGTCGTTTTGAATATTTTCGGATCTTATTTCAATAGAACTGTTGCCGAAAAATATCTTTTCAATGTAATTGATTTTTATGTCGGATAAAGTAAGGTTGTCTAACACCAACCAATTGAAATAAGACGATAAATAAGGAGTTTGACTACCGAAAATAACATCGTTGTTTTTGTCTTTATGATATTTGACAACATTGAGCGTTTTTTGTAGGGATGTTTTGTCAATGTTGTATTTCTTTGAATAATCGGGACTGTATAAATAAGCAAGCGTTGCGTTTAAAACGCTTTTGTCTTTTAGGTAATTTGCGGTAATAAATGCAGGAATTACCAAAAAACTTAACAACGAAATTCCGATGATGAGTTTCTTTGAAATAAAAGTTTTCAAAGACTGAAAATCTTTTGAAAGTTCGTTTGCGTGAATGACAAAAAGAAACAAAGGTGCAAGCATTAAGAATCCTGTTCCAATGGCAATAATGGCGACGACTGACAAAGGCAAAAAAGGGAGAAATATCAAAAAGAAATAAAATGTATAAGCAAAAGTTATGCTTCGTCCAATAAATAAAAGAAGTCGGTAATTTTTATTGTCAAGGTTTGGTAAGCAAACCAAAATACCATTGACGACGGCAAGAATATAAAACCAAGAATTATTGAAGTCCCCGAAAATACCTGAATTGTTTTCACTAAAACTTCTAAATCCATTGAACAAATGTCCGTTATTTACAAATAATCCTATTAACGGAAGTACAATAGCAATAGGAATTTTCCAAGCTAATTGATATTTGTGCCAAGCATCTGCCTTTTTTGTTGCAAGAATAAAAATACTTCTAACCAAGAAAAAGAGAAATATCAATGTAGCAACAATCACGAGTATCAGTATAGCGTGAACATTAAATCCCCTGTCAAACGGTTGCCACAATGGAAGAATGATTTGAGAAAACAAATAACCTGCAACAGGAATGATGATTGCAATTAGAAAATTTACCCACGCCTTATGTTCTTTTGTTTCGGGCGTGAAATGTGAAATTAAAACAAAAAGAGAATAAGCAAGAGTCGGCATTAAAAATGTACCAACATAAATGAAAATATTCCCCGAAATCATCCATTGTGGCACATTGAACGGAATGATTTTGTCCAAATGAAAACCATACAGATAAATAAACGGAATGTAGCAAAGCAAGGCAATAATGCCATACCAAGCGGAAACATTTTGCTTTTTCAAAGTCAGGTAAACTGAATAAGCGAAATTCAATAAACCCAAAATTCCTAACAACAATCCAAAAGATTTCCAAAGTTGGATATTTTTTTCGTCCAATAGTGTTTTTATAATGTTGAACTGTCCGAAGAAAAGAATAAATAGCACTACAATAGGTAGTGTGTTGATGATGAAAAGCCATTTTGGGTTAAGCAGGTTTCGCATTGAATTGTCTATGGGTTAAAAATTTTTCAATAAGGTAATAAGTCAAAACAAGGAATGTCAAATTTGTAATTATACCAATGGCTTCGTGTATTAAATGTTGTTGGTTCTCAAAAACATTTTTGGTTTGGGTTTTCACAATAACAGAAGCAAAAATCCGTGAGGTATTTACAAAAATTGCCAGCATGTAAGCAAAAAGTAAAGCGATTGGAATAGTCAGAATTTTATACAGCAGTTTGTCAAGATGTTTTACTGTCAGATATGTAAAGACAAGAAAGCACAAAACCCAAAAGTTGAAACCTGAACAAGATTTGTCAATAAGGATATTCAGTTTTTCGTGATAAAATCCATTGTCGGCAAGGTAAACGGAATGTGAGCCCGTCAGCAGTCCTACGAGTTTGTCTGTTGGTTTGAGCAGAAAAATCAGGTCGTTATTGTCGGCAAGTGTAAATGCAAATTTCAACAAAATGAAAATTCCAACTGCTGTCAAATAATATGGTATGTTTTTATTAGTGTGCACTGTCTCTGTAATATGGCTGCTAACTTATTAATATACGCAATTCGATTGCGTTAATACAAAACTCTCACTTACAATGAGCCTTTATAGATTGTTGGTGTTCAAAAACAAATGGATAGGCTTAAGTCAGTGAGGGATGTATTGACGTATCGATAGATAAGGCGCATAGCCAAGGAAGTTATGATAAATAATTAATATGCATATATTCCTCCGTCAACTAATTGACTTTTAATCAACCCATTCTTAAGGAAGCTAGGAGTTAAAGCCGGAGTTAGGCAGACGCTAATAATCAAGGAAAGTAGCCAATACATATTGACCCTTGGTTGACAAGACGAATGACTATTTTGTAAAAGAAAGCTTATGCTGGTCTTTGACTTGTGTTGCAGTAAAAAGCAGCTGTAAAGAAACCTTCATAACTGATTGTTTTTCAGCCCCCTGCTGCACTTTTCCTGAACCAATTAATCATTGATTTTCAGTCATTTACCTACTCTCCGGAGTGACGATTTGAAAGGAAAGCTGCTTGCCTTTAGTTTAATAAGTTACATATCGGGCTAAATCTGGATTTGCTTTGAAATAAACCAGCAATTGCGCCTATGAGCCGATTAGGCGAACTATTCGGCTCATTTTTATATTTATATGTGAGCCGAATATATGTTATAATCGGCTCATGACTACATACAATTGGCAAAAAGAGGATTGGACCCAGTTTAAATACTCACTCATTGGAGTTGAGGATGAGTTGTTATTGTTCTCCGAAAAAGTAGGCCGGGTGTCAGGCATTTTTGAGGGTTTGCCGGAAGAAACCAAACAAGAAGCTATCGTCGACATCATGCTGGCTGAGGCCATCAAAACCTCTGAAATCGAGTGGGAGTACCCAAGCCGAAAGGATGTATTGTCTTCCATACGCAAAAATTTAGGGCTTCACCATAGCCAGGAGTTTATAAAGGATAAATCAGCCGCAGGTCTTGGTGAGTTGATGATCGATGCCCGGAAAACATTTAAAGAGCCTTTGACTGAAGAAAAACTGTTTGCATGGCATAAACTGTTGCTTGGAGAAAATAAGGGAATTGCAGTAGGAACATGGCGAACGCATGAAGAACCGATGAAGATCATATCGGGTGCTATGGGGAAGGAAAAATACATTTTGAAGCACCGCCATCCTCTCAGGTATATAATGAAATGAGAGCGTTCATAGAATGGTTTAACAGCACTGAACCAGGAGGAAAAAACGAGATCAGGAAAGCACCTGTCCGTTCTGCCATCGCTCATTTATATTTTGAAACAATACATCCATTCGAAGATGGTAACAGAAGGATCGGCCGAGCCATTGCGGAAAAGGCATTGTCCCAAACAATCGGGCGACCGGTCATGCTAAGCCTGTCCAGAACAATTGAGGCGAACAATAGTCTTTATTATACTTCATTAGAAAAGGCACAGCGTTCAAACGAGGTAACGCCCTGGGTGGAATATTTTGTAAAAGCCTGTCTTGATGCACAAATAGAAGCAGAAGCACAGATTGATTTTACATTGAAGAAGACCAGGTTTTTTGATCGCT
>CAZQIQ010000007.1:66861-100619 GCA_964593835.1 uncultured Chitinophagaceae bacterium | reverse complement strand
GACTCAAAATCTGGTTCTCGCAAGGGAGTGCAGGTTCGATTCCTGTTCTGGGCACTTTAAAGCCCCTTGGTCATCAAGGGGTTTTTTCATTAAAGCCACGTCCGGCGCGAGTTTCAATGTTTAAAATTGTTTAGGATTATTTGGGATTGTTTAGGTTTTACAGACCCTTAAACAGACCATAGAAACTTCAGGTACGACCCCTGATTTTTTATACTAATACTAAATAAACGAACATGAAATACAACATCATTCCAGTTGCCCATAAAGATAAAAAACTAAGGAAGGGACTTTACCCTATCTACATTTTTGTTTATTCAGGCTTCAAGCTAATTACAAAAAAATCTATTGGCTTAAAGGTGCATCCTTCAAATTGTAACGCCGACAAACGACAAGTAAAAAACAGAAAGAGGCCCTGCCGTCAGAGGTTTTATTATCACCAAATATTAGCGAGTACATCACAATTAATATCAATCATCGACTCGCCTCAATGTTTTCAACCTTCATTATAATACAAATCGATCGGTGAAAATTCGTTTCCCATCGCGAACAACAGATAAATAATAGACCCCCTTTACCTGTGCAAATCCAGTTTGAACAATATTCTGCTGACCTGATATAATTTGTCTGTTCAACAACGGACGCCCTCCACTGTCAAATATAACCACCTCTATTTTGCCTTCCACCTGTGATGGTATGGAAACGATCAATTGTTTACTACCCGGTACTGCAACAACTTTTATATCGTCATTATTCTCAGAAAAAATTCTTACGATAGAACTATAGCTGCTCCTGCCATCAATATCAAACTGTTTTAACCGGTAATACGAATTTGCTTTGAGCGGATGATGATCAATATAATTGTATGTATTACCGCTGTGGTTGTTTTTTGCTTTTACAGTACCAATAGGAACGAAGTTATTCCCGTCTATACTTCTTTCTATTTCAAAATAAGCGTTGTTATGTTCTGAAGCAGTGATCCAGTTTAGCGATATTCCATTTTCAACTTTTTTTCCATTGAAAGACACCCAGCTAACTGGCAGTATCATATTGGATTGTACTATGGCAAAAGGTGAAAATGTACCCGTGTAGCCTGTATAATTAAGTGTGCCGGCACCCAGGTTAAAAGCAGGTGTGCCCGATAAATGCTCCCACATTGCACCATTATGATGTATTAATACCGGACTACTAAGTGCTCCTATTATATTGGAAGCATTCCACCTGAAAGCAAGATCTACATTTCCGGCGCCGGTGTTGCCTCCCTCGTTGCCTATATTCCAGGTTACATCAATTCGTGGCGACCAAGGCACTAGCGAGCCGGTTGTGGTTCCCTCATGAAAAACACCTGGTGAAGCTGTTGCATAAAATGCACTGGTAGCACCTATGCGATTAGTAATGGTTACAGGATTGTAATAATCTATGCCTATTGGAAAAAGTTTGGCAACATTATGGTTGAGGTTCATCAACAGCTTACCCATTCCATTAGTTTTAACGAATTTATTGCTTGCAGGTACAATGTTGTTGCCCAAAAACCACAGGTTATTATTAGCAATTTCAAGTGTTTCATTGAGTGATAAATTATTACTGCTACTGGTAATAATACGCAGGTTGTCTTTTGTTGTTATCGCCGTATTAAACGTGATGTTGCCTGCAGTAGCATTACCGATCTGTATCTCAGAAAATCCGTCGTTAAAGTTTGTGTTGAAATTAGCAGCAGTTACCGCTAAGATTCCCGTACCACCGGTAAGACCTATGGTAGTAGCTGCCGTAATAGGCGCTATTACTAGATTCCCCGTTGAGGTAAGCCTGGCACTTGCAGCGATAGAAAGTGTATTACCATTAAGACTGATATTTCCTGCCCCCGTGGAAGTAAGATGCTGGTTGATAGTTAATCCGGTTCCGTAAAGTGTAATGGGCCCCGTTATGCTAACAGCCGAACTAACTGTAATATTACTGTTGTTACTCTGTATAACTGGCACACCAGATGCCGTATGTTGGTTATAATAACCTATGGTTAATCCACCCAGATTAGCAAAGTTCAGAATATTTAATCTATCATATTTATCGCTGGCATTAAAATTACCACCGCTAAGTACTCCATTCCAGGTGATATTAGCAAGATAGCTTCCCCCGTCGGGCGCAAGATTTAACCTGCCAGTTGTATTGATATTCAAATCATACCCGAATATATTGGTAGCGATCAATGTAATATCGCCGGTGCCGGTGTTAATAGTCCTTGCGGCGTTCAACACCGCTATACCATTATTAGCAGCGGCACGACCTACTCCACCCCATATCAGAACTTCTCCTCCATTGGTTGAAACAGACCCAACAATATCAACAGCGTTGTGATTGTTATTAGCTGACCCAACGGATGGCCCATTTCCTACTGAAAGCCCGTTCCAGTTATAGGTGCCATTAGGACTATTACTTCCTCCCAACCAAAGATGCCCACCATTCGTTGTAATATCTGAACTAATAGTCACACCTCCATTATTTAAATCGGCATAGTCACTCCATAACACAACATTCAGCCTTCCGGATCCAGATGCAGTAATGGTACCAGTGTTTAACCGCGCCTGGCTTTGCATAGTTAAGGTACCTGTTCCCCCCGTTTTTAGAATAGATACAGCATTCTCAATAGCAGGACCGCCAGTTTGATTGGTGTTTGCCTTTATAAAAATATCGCCGTTTGCAGAACTGGTGAGGTTTGCGTTTAACCTTACCACTCCACCATACAAATTGACAGGCCCTGCTATATTCAGTGCCGGAGCCTCGTGTGTAATATTGCCGTTATTGCTAATTTTACCAATGGTGAGCCCGGCAATGCCATTAGCATCCTGATCAAAAAAAAACCAATTTGTTTGTACACTCTGAAATGTAGTACGTGAGGGTTCTAACGTGAATGCACCCCTGCCGTTGATATAAGGTTTTTCAGTATTATTAGCAGTTGACCAGTTCAGGGTTTCTGCACGTAATATTGTATTGCCTGTCCCCGGATTAAAAGTGATGTAACCAATACCGAGTTGCCCGCTACCATTAGCATCTGCATCCGCATTAATTGTAATATTTCCATTTACCGTACTAATAGTTCTGCGCCTCGTGCCACCAATACCAAAGTTTCTTTTGGCATTGATTGTTATATCACCTGCTCCCGAAGAAGAAAGATCACCATAATCACCGAGTGCAATATCATTTGCATAAGCCGTGATCGTGCCGGTGGTAGCCAGAGCGGTATTGACATGGAAAGTGTAGTTTGCAGCAATATCACCCAGCATAATACTACTGAATCCTGTCCCAAACTGACCATTAAGTGACCAACTGAGGGTTCCCGTAAAACTATTGTTGTATGCCGCAATGTTCAGGGCCCCGGTGCTATTAAAATTTGTTTTCATACCGGAGGTATTAGTGAACTGATAAGCACCGTTTGCCTGAATAGTAATATTAGCAGCAGACGTGGTTACAGCAGGAGTTACACCTTCCACCGCTGTGCCATTTTTTCTGCTTCCTATATGTACATCGCCCAGTAAAGCTAACGAAGCATCTGAGTCGCCACGTCCTTTAAACAAAATAGGGCCTGCACGCGATAATACTTGCGTGATAATACCAGTGCTGCCTACACCCAGGCGTATTCCGCCATCATTATTGGATGTTCCTTCTATAGTAACACCTCCGCCAGTAGTCGCAGTGGACTGAATCAATATATTCCCTGTAGCATTATTACTTGCCCAGAAACCGGCATAGCCGGCCGCAGTGGTAGTACCCAATATGTCGATAGCAGGAGTATTGGTAGAGGAAGAACTTATAGCAATGGATGGAGCAGCACCGTATGTAAGCTCAATTCCATGCCCGGTTTCAGATCGGCCATACATCATTATTTTTCCAGATCCGGATTCAATCCGTACTCTTCCCTGCGAAGTAATGCCCGGGAAATTATTATTGCCACTTGTGGCCCCACGAAGAATGATATCTCCTCCATTACTCAGCAATGATACTAAGGCACCCGTACCAGCACGGATTCCTAATGTGAGCCCGCCCACCGTATTGGCACCATTGTTACTGGTATTAGAGCCATTCCAGGCAAAACCATCCGGGATACCATCACCACTGGTTCCACCGTTAGCACCATTATCGGGTCCGCCAGCCAACACTATTTTACCTCCATTCGATATAAAACTCACACCATCCCCTGTAGCCAGGTAATCACTTACAGTACCTGATTGACTTAGATCGGTATCCACCCACAGAATAATATCAAGCGCATTAGAAGTAGAACTAATAGATACATTTGTATTCACCCATATTCGGCCAATATCTCTGAATGTTAATGACGCAGCAGCACCGGATGTTTTACTGATGCTTGAATTGATGGCAGTGCCCACAGTGGCGTTATTTACTATAACACGAATACCTGAGTTAAGGTACCCAGTAATAACACTTGTGTTAATATGTGCCTCGTTATTGGCATTTATTGTTACGGGATTTGTTCCGGATGTACTCCAGTTAGTACCAGAGGTACCGGTTTGCCCACTACTCGAAATTGTAAGCGTTTGCGCGGATGTATTCAGGAAAAATAATAATGAAAAAGCAAGCAACCATTTACTCTTCAATGGTAATAGCCTGAGAGAAGGTCTGCACAAGTCATCAATACACAAAAAAATGTGTTTGATTCTTAAAGAGGTTATCATGAGAAATTAGATTTTAGCCTTATGCGTTCGGTAAGAACCACTCAGGCAAAAGGATTTTAAAACACAATAAAGATACCATAGCTGTAGCTGCTCAAAATAGACCCCAGGGTTCTATTTTGAGCATAAGGATGAGTTCAGGCAGCATAATCAATTATAAGTTATGACAAGTGCTATGTCTATTTCGCAATTTTTCTTTAATTGCAGCGATAAATGTGTAGTTGATTGTCAGACATATCTTTGATCATTAAAGTTTTCAATCCATCGCCTGATAAAACGGGAACTTAAATGTGAAGGTTTCATTTACATATAATTCATCAAATAATTTGCTATATCAGGCCAATTTTTCAATTTGAAACATTTCGTAATATTTTTTCAATGTATCCTCCTGTTTTGTGAAAAATCAACCGCCGCAGGCGATAGCATTCTTTTTAATCCCGCTGCACCAGCAGTAGCTATGCAGCCTTATTTCCGGATCATAGAGGATTCCTCTGCTGCTTACACACCAGATAGACTTTTTTCTCACCCCGAACTATTTAACCCTATTGAAGGCTTTACTGCAACAAAACCCGGTAATATATTCTGGCTTTTTACCCACATTCAAAGTTCTGAAACAGCTGATGCGGTACTGTCATTCAAGCACCTCACGTACGCAGAACTATATATTTTGCCAGACACTCCCGGAGCAGTGTATACCAAGCGTTATGCTGGTGCATTCAGACCAGCAAATCAGATAAGTGCTGGTGACAGTCGTTTTCATTTTCAACTCGACTTGGCAGCAGGAGTTACTTATCGAATACTAATCCTCAGCCAGCATACCAAACAATACAAGCCTGTATTTGATTTCAGCCTGGAAAGTCAATATCCTTTTAACAAAAATCAGCGGCAACGAGAACTGATCGATTTCTGGTTTCAGTGAGCGGGAATGTTGTTACTATTGTACGTACTGATCTGCTGGTTCACTAATCATTACCGCCCCTACCTGTGGCTGGCTGTGTTTATTACCGGACTTATTCTGTATAACCTTGCGCTGAGTCGTTATATGATTGATTGGTTTTTCCCTTCCCACCCTATCCGAGGCTGGCGACTCACCATTCATTTTCTTCATTTCAGTTTGTTAGGGTTGTATTTACTAATCCTCGACTTTTGGAAAGTAAAAGAGAAAAGCTATTTATTGTATCGCTTTGGTAAAGTCATTTTGTATTGTGTATTAACACTATCGGCTTTATCCTTTCTCACCAACCACTACATTGCGAATTTTAAAATCATGAGCCAAATCAATGGCTTTTTCTTCATTATACAGATTTCCTACCTTTTGCGACTGTTGTTGCTTTGGAAAAAACTCGACAAACAAGAACGTTTTTTGGCTTACGGAGTTATATTTTACTTACTCATCGGACTTTTTGTTACCGTAGCACTTTTTGTTGTGGGTGAGTCAATTTTTAGCCTGTTTTCGTTCTTGTCGGGTAGTTTATTAGTGGTAATCAGTCTGCTGTTTTTAACAGGCATCAATGGCAAACTCTGGCAAAATGAAAAAGATAAAACGCTATACCTCACCCAGCTGAATCACCTGCAACAACAACAAAACCGGCTTCTCGAAGACAGCGTTGCTAAACGAACACATGAACTCAATAGTCGGAATAAACATATTGAACTGCTCATGAACGAGTTGAATCACAGGGTAAAAAATAATCTGCAATTGTTATACAGCCTTAATGCATTACAATTGATAGAAAGCAAGGATCCACATTCAATTAATGTGCTGAAAGATAACGTATCGCGTATCAAGGCCATGATGCTCGTCAACGAAAGCCTGAATCCCGATAGCAACATTGACAGGAAAACTATTTCAGCTGTAAACTTTATTACTAACATTGTGGAACATTCTCAAAAAATGTTTGCCAGATCTGAACCGGTGGATATTAATATGCAAATAGCTGACAATATTATTTTAGATGCTACCACCGGTGTTTGCCTGGGACTTATTGTTACCGAACTGATCACAAACTCATATAAACACGCTTTTGCGAACCAGCCCACACCCAAAATAAATATCAAAATTCAGCGAACAGATAAGCAGTGGCAAATGCGATACAGCGATAATGGACAAGGTCTCAATAATACCCCCGGTCATAGATTTGGCCTTTCGCTTATTGCTGATCTTACGAGACAGCTTAAAGGTCAGTATGGGGTTCGTCAGGATAATGGCGTTCAGTATTTTTTCATCTTTCCTAACCAGCTATAGATGCGTATTCTTGTTGTCGAAGACGAAATTATTATCGCACGGTTTATTGAGCAGCAATTAACCGGCAATTTTGACTGCAGCACTACTATTGCCATTAACCAAAATGAGGTACTGGATGTTATACCAACATTTTTACCCCACGTTATTGTGTGCGATATTAATCTTCAGGAAGAAAATGACGGCATTACACTGATAGAAATGTTGCGTCAGCAATATGTATTTGAAGTGATTTTTATTACTTCTTATCAATCCAAAGCAATTATAGAAAGAGCCTTACAGTACAAACCCTTAAATTACATCATCAAGCCGGCCGACGAAACTGCTATTTTTACTGCATTAAAATTGGCATGGCCAATAATGATTAACAACTCCGCTTTGGGAAAAGTGCAGGAGAGCCTCCCGCTTCAGCAATTGCTCGGTGCTACAGAGTTAAAAATCATTGAACTTATTTTAGAGAATAAAACAAGCAGGGAAATTGCTGATATTCTTTTTTTAAGCCCCTATACTATTAAAAATCACCGTCACCGTATTTGCCGTAAATTGGGATTGAAAGATGAAAACAATGCGCTGTTGAAATGGGCTTTGCAATATAAAGAATTGTTTTAATCAACCTTTTTTATTATCTGCATCATCAGTAAAAAACGTTTTACCCTGATGAGCGCAAGCGTCAAAAAAATCATTCAAAGATCAGTGACCAAAAACGAGCATTAATATGCACTCAGCTTCTATTGATACCATCAAAACAGAACTAAAACAACTCCCCCAAATAAATACTGGATCTTTTGCTTCGGCTTACAAGGTTTAAAAAAGAAAACAAGGAATTGTTCACCTATATTTTATTCGAATCGGCCAACGAAAACGAATATGTTAAGCAGGTCAAAAAAGAAATTTCAGAAGAAATCGAAAAAATTGATACCCTCACTCCTTATCTGTATAAAAAAATTCAGAAAAATTCAACGAAAACTGAACAAACCTGGGAAGTAAATCGTAGTAACGGAAAGAGACTCCGCGTAATCAATAAACAGGATATCTGGGGCATGACTTTCCTGGGATATATCGAATTACAGGGAAAAAATTACTATAGCAGCAAGTATAAAATTGCAGAATAATCCCATAATGACAAACTAATGCTGTGAAATCAAGGGAAATTGCCTGATGGCATCATCATAGAAAAATAGTTGCCTTATTATTTTCGATCTTGGGGAAGCAAATTACGTTGCTCAAAAATATAGTTGGTGTTTCTGTCGGCGCACCAATCAATAAGTTTAATTATCCCAACAACATTCAACACTATACCTAAGGGAATGCCTATAAAATAGTCAAGACTTGTTACTAAGTTGTCTGTATGGATGATTGAAAAGAAGAAAAAAATGCAAGGAGCAAAAAACAACCAAGAAGTCGCCAACCCTGCATTATAAATAGTCTTTCCCTTAATATTAAAAACTGAGGTATGCGCAATTGTATTACCTAGCGATACAAGAATCGTGGCAATACCCAGCCAAATTACTTTCTCTGCAAAAAGAGCTGCAAGAAAATAAGTTGTCCAGCCCACCAGAACATTTATATAAACTGATGTGTTTGTATTAAGAGGAAATCTGTCTGGTAAGTTGCTTTTATACATTACACGATTAACCATTCCTGGAAAAGTACCCACAATTCTATACTCCTCTAATTGATGGAATAAAAGAGAAACTAAACTTAACCAAATTAAGAGTTGATAGTTGGTCATTCCGTTATGAAAATAAAACAAGCCTGTAACAATAATTATTGCGAACAACCCGCCAAGGTCATACCAATGTTTGCGTAAAAAGTTCATATTTATTGTTTTAATAAATTTAAGCACACGTTTCAGCCAAAAGCCGCAAATTATCCAAATAATGGTTTAAATAAACAACATCCACAGGTAGTTAACTGAACAAGTCGAATTTTCTTCGGTTTTTCTTGTTTTCATTTTAATGAAAAAATGTGTACACATTATGAAAACAATCATTGCGATTTAAGACGCGTTATCAGGAGCTACGTAATGGACTATTAGGTTTATTGGATATGGTGTTCCAGTCAATTATCAATAGAAAAGCTGTTTCCAAATGAAGACTTCATTATTCCCTTATAGGAAAATAGAGCTTTGCTGCTAAGAGATGAGTGATTGCGGAACAAGTTCCGGTAAGCGTTACCAACAGAAAAAAGCGCTATACTGTAAAGGTTAGTCTATGTTTGAGGAGCTTCTTCAACATATTCAACAGTACCTGAATATTCAGTTATAATGTTCTAACAATCGTTACAATAGCTAAAAAGTAGTCCTTGAAAATTCAATTAACCTTATATACATACAAATCAGCAGACGAGTGGCAGAAGCTATTTGAAACCTGCCAAATATTTGACAATCGGGATTTATAATCTAAAGATTATCTTATACAAATTCGTGCCTGTTCTGGGCACAAAAGATTGTAAACCTCATAGTTTAAACCCTTTTTTATGCCTGCCATTCTTTTATCAAATGCCCATGAAAGTAAATGGTTTTGTCTTGACAAATTTGTCAGATGTTTCTCCGGCATATATTTCATTCTTACTCACATTTAGTTTTTTAACCGGAGCATTTTTACTGAAGTCTAGTTTTTTAAGATCTACCCAAAAAGTATTAGGTGTTTTTGCTGTTTCAAAATAATAGACGAGGTTTTTATGATCGGCAACAGATCTCCATCGGGTAGAAGAAATATTAGGTTCTGTTTCGGAGGAAATGCCAAAAGGAACTGAGCAGTTCCGGATAACGCTGAAAACACTGGCTATCGATGTTGTTACGTCTGAAGTTTGTGGTATAGCGTTGATATAATAAGAAGCTCTCACATACCTGTCTGCCGCCCTGTTAGTTCCCGGCAGCATTATGGTACCCGGAATGCTTTGCCAATATTTATTAATGGCTAATTGTTCTTCAAACACCGGAGAATTGGTCATTACAGTATAAGAAGCATCATGGTGAATCTGAAGTTTACCGTCAATGTATTCAAAAACTGCATTATCACCCGATGCATCAGCGATAGAGAGATGCACAGTAGTGAATTTAGTTGTACCTGGAATATAATCAGAAACAATTACAAAGGTATTTTTCCTTAACTCGTCGACGGTTTCTTTAACCGTAGCAAAATTGTCGAGCACATACTGTGCCCATAAAGAAATAGCAATTCCTTTATCAGAACCCTGTGGGTCATATTTAGGATATTTACTTTCTCCTAACCATAGCACATTGGCAACTAGTCCTTTTTCATTAATACCGTCTGTTGTAGCAATATCCCAGGCACTGGTAATGACGCTTCCGTATTGAGAAGTCCATTTAACTGAATTCTTACCTACACTACCATCCCTAACCATTCCCCTGGGGAAAATCCAGATATTCGGATCTATTTCCTCTTTCCAATCCATAGAACGTGCAGTGATAACCGTATTATCCGGACCTTTATAAACTACCCGGGTACAGGCATCAACATTAAGTGATGGAGCTGCTAAAATTAAAAGAGAAAAAGTTGTGATTCTTTTCAGGACCTTATTAAGCGTCATAGTTTTTTATTTATTGAATTATCAATATTTCACTTCATTAGTCAGTTTCACAGAATAAATATAAATATTTTATTCCCTATATCCTCACATGTGCAAAGCTCTAAAGAAGCGCCTGAGAATATTAATCTGAAAAACTTCTCCACTTAACCCACCCATACCCTCACTTCTGACTCCGAGTAAACATATCCGATAGAAAACCTTTTAGGTAATTTAAATCGAAAACAGTGGCGTATTTTTCTCTAGATCGCAATATCACATCTGTAATGGTCACCAATAACAATTTAGACAATCGCTAACTGTCTATTTCTTATATAGTTATGTAATTCAGCAAAAAACACACCCATAGGAATTATAGATCGGAATTTATAGCCGATCAACATTATTTCTTAGGATACAACGGGGTATAACCTGCTCGTCCATCTTTACGAATGTAAACGACAAATGCTTTCATGCGCTGATCCTTACTGGGATTGATAGAAACTGAATGAATGACATTTCTGTGCTCGTGAAATATTTCACCGGTTCTTACTGTATCAGGTTTCTGAAATTCCTGCCCCATTAACAATGTACCTTCCAGCACAGTAACAAATACATCGCAGTCATGACGATGTGATATGGTATCCGATTGTCCGGGACCTAACTCCCATATACCGGACTCGTATTTAAATTTTGAAAGTTCTTCGTCTGACAAGAACTTCGAAATCTGGAAATTACCCTTTGCAGCCGCTGATTGATTTGTGTTGTTAGGTGTGGGACCGCATGCCATTGCAACCTGCATGCTATTACTGGCATCATTAATACTATTGTCTTTTTCGGCTCCTGCACCAGGAAAATCAAATTGAGAAAACAATGTAATCACAGCTATACTTACTATGGCAAGGGGAATCTTTCTTTTCATATATAACGTTTTACCAAACTTAAAGTTATTATATGATAAAAAAATGGTTTCTATCGGACAAAAAATGTATTCAGATTAAAATTTTATAAAATATGTAAACCTTAATTGCAGAGGTGGAAAACAATCATTACTATGTTTATATAAAACTTCATTAACAAATGGTGGATGAGTTTCTTTCCAGTTTTTGCTATGCTTCCAAAGCAGCTCGCTGTGGATGTAGCCATACATATATCAGCTATAACAAAATCGAGAACGGTACGCGCGAATTTACTATCGATGAACTGAATAGGTCGCCAGATATTTTGCCATGAGCATCGACCTGTTCGTGCATTTTAATGACGCCGCAGCTGCAGAAGTAACCATTGAAGATAAAGCCGGCTGTACTGTTTTAATTGGAGTTTCGCTCTATTCATTTTCAAAATATTGAAAAATATCAAATGCATCTATTGGTATAGATGGACTGATTGTTTTTATTGTTTTGTTTTCTTTCTCCGGCTCTTGTGTGTAGCTACTCATTTTTAAACTATCCAAATAAAATTGCTCTCCCTTAAACGTAAAACAAAACTCTCTACCGTAAAAATTATTGCCTCCACCCCAATTTGCAACTACTTTAAAACCACTATCAGTTTCTTCTAATTTAGTAATGGAAAAATTTTTAAGATCCTCATCAGGAATAGGCAACGATATGGATACGACCGTTTTATTTTCTCGAGTTAGTTCTATTCTTCTTGATGTATCTATCCAATACCCACTACTATCTAAATTACACAAGCGTAATACCTTGTAGTCAACACCCTCATATTGTTTATTCTTTAATGACACAATGGATAGTGTGTCTATTATTGGCGTACCATCTTTCGTGCTTCTATTAGAACTGCCGTATTGGACACTTTGCCCATTGCACGATATGCAGAATACTAATAGTATAATGTAAATTATATTTCTCATATTGCTCTACCTTTCCTTTTTCCAAAAAATTGAACTCCCTGCTGTACCCGTAGCACTTAACCCTTAAGTTCTTTTCTGTCCTGTGTTATAAAAAAAGTTGCCGCCGGTCCAATTAGCCTTATCTGTAAATGCGCCTGAGGGTATGTTGTAGGAAGTACCACCATATCTCACTTTCTCACTTTTGTACTTGCTCAACTTACTATTTAGAAAATTGTTAAAAATATCACCTGAAATAGATATGCTTTTGTACTCTTCAAACTTATTCTGCGGTGTTCAATTTGGCGAGCTTAAACCCCACACAATAAAATCTATACCGTCCCATAAAGTAGCGCCGCCTGTTGGATCTGATTTTCCTGACATTGCACTTAAAACACCAGCTCTGGCATATTTTGCAATAGTACTGATCTGATGTTGATAACGGTATTTTGTCTGCTTTTCCAATGGACGAATAACCTGATATTAATTTACTATACAAAGATTTGCCGCGTTATTTGCAGTATGGGCAATCCAGAGATATTCGTTAGCCTCATTGGTAACGCCTTCGTGTTTTACGATGTTTGATATTGTTTGAAATTGCGAATGTGTTATTGGCAGCAATGTTGCTACCGGATCTGTGGAACCTGAATGAAAATCATTATCTCTTAGAGCTAACAAATCAGAACTCGACATTCCTTTTGATGCTGTCGCGGGGTCAATGCTGTTTACCATATAAAATTTCTTATCATTGATTCCATCAGAGCCTAAATATCTGCCATCATAATTGTAATAGTCACCCGTTGGTCCTACCCACGCACCGTCCGGGTCTATGTTCAATATGGGATTGTCCCACATTGAATTGTAAGGCGACCAACCAGTCGCATCAGCAGCTTTGGGGTCAATACTCAAAAACCTCCCTGCCCTCGGATCATATATTCTTGCTCCAAAATCGATTTGATTTCCCGAACCTTTCACCTCATCATCATTCTCCTTCCCATTAAACCCGTAACGATATGTCGAAGAACTCCATGAACGACCGGGCATTTGCATGCCGAAAGGATAATAGTCCGTTGCACTCAACACCTCTGCCTCGTAATAGTCTACTCCACCATTGCCGTCATCATGACCTAATTTCTTATCGCTGATTGTAGCCAGCACATTACCCAGGTGATTCGTTAACTCATAGTGGGTAACGCCTACTGTACTCCATACAGAACTGCCACTGGTACTTTGAATATTAATATTCGGACGCCACATTCCCAATCTGCTGCTGCCATACAACGACTGCTCCTTCCACCATACTCCTGATACATTATCCTGCTTATCGCTGCATAAAGCTAAGGTATTTACCTCCTAAGAAGTATAATACCAAATTGCCACTATAGGAAGAATCAACAAAATAAAAAACATTATGTTGTGAAAAATGTTATTTCTATTATATCTTCTGAATAAATTATATAGCACAAAAGAATACAAGTTAAAAAACACTAAAAAAACAACTACCAACACAACCAAAGCACCAATAAAATCACTTACTTCATCAATGAGCATAATCTTCAATAGCCAAACAAGTATCAATAGATTGATCGCCAATATTATATATCTCCTATAATTTCTCATTGCTCATTTAATCTTGATTGATCAATTGTAAGGGTAAACTGATACGTTTGACTAATATTTCCATATTTATTCTTTTCTGACCCATTAGGCAATCCCGGATCCCTTACTACTGAAACCGGATATTTATTCCATAGAAAATGTTTATTAAAATCCCCAGATGTTAGACTCGTAACATTCAATACTTGAACTAATACTTCTTTATTATTAATTGGAGAATTTTTACCGAAGCAGAGCCTATAAACGTTTCTGGGGCAGTAAATCCATTATTAATTAAACTTTGTGCATTATGACGATTCCTTGAATACTCTGCCATTCCACCAACTAATTCAGTTTTCCCTATATTCAAATTATACCAAGAATTCATTGCGTCATTTACAATACCTGCGCCTTTCAACAAATTACTGATACTACCATTTACGGGAAAGACTATATTCTCAGGGCTATTAATATTATTATATATATATCCGAACCATTAAGTTAATACTATTCATATTCGTATTGGTAAGTAACCTTTGGAAATGCAGCTGATGAAAAAGATATAGGATAATCATGTTCGTTATATGTCATATTCATCTCTTCCTGAACAGATGAATTTAAATATTTAAAAAGAGTCGGATTATTAACTGATGAAGAACGCAATCCAAATGGACCTCTGTACTCATACCAATTCTCCAGAGCCTGTTTATAAAAAGGATTCACCTTATCATCCCAGGCAAAAAATTCCCATTTAGTCTCACGCGGACGATTCAAACCTTCACTCTCTATTTTCGTGATATTACCATCTTCATTATAACTGTAGTAAATCTTTTCAAACCACATGATAGCAGGAGTTCTATTCTGCATATGATCATACATCCATTCTTCTATTAACTGCTCATTTTTAAAAATATAAGTATAACGAACTGTATCCATTAAACCTGCAATATGCGATTCAAGCAATCTCTGCAGAATAACAGTATCTCCGTTAGCTGAGTAATAAGAATTATTGAGCCGAAGAGAAGAGACATTATCAATAATTTCATTCATTTCAGCAAGACCATTGTCATTATACGTATACTCTCTTTCCAGATTTATATTAGCTTGTCTGACTTCCACTGCTGATACTATTCGTACCTGGTCGTCATACTTATAACTATAAACATCGCTGCCAGCAGTATAAACTACTCTCATTTTACTAATCAGCAATTTTTTACTTGATGAATTATCATTTTCTTTTGTACATCCGATCAAAGCAAAAAGAAGAGTAATAACTATGAATCCAGATAAGGTTTTTATCATTATTTCAGTTTTAGAATAAAATTTATATAAAGATATACAATATATTAAATCCGCGTAAAACCATCCAGAAGAACTTACTTCAAAAAGTACAAAACAATCCGTATGGACGAAAATAAAAAATGACTAATGATATAGTCAATAAGAACTTCTTTATTTTTTATACGAACATTAAAACCAACATCACCTTTTTCCTATTTCCACAACCTCTAAGTCTTTAATATTTTTTCCATCAATTGTAAATCGAAGTAATGTACGGATGGTATGCCACCCCTGTTTACCGGCTGCACCCGGATTCATATGCAGACACTCAAGACGATCATCATACATGACTTTGCAGATATGTGAATGACCGGAAATAAATAAATCGGGGCGGATACTTTTAATGAGTGGCAGCGTTGAAGAGTTGTACTTAGGTGGATACCCTCCAATATGTTTGATTAACACTTTTACATTTTCACAATAAAATGAGAGCGTTTCAGGATAAACCGACCTTATATCCTGTCCATCAATATTTCCATAAACTCCACGGAGAGGTTTGAATGCAGCTAATCTTTCAGCTATCTCAATCGTCCCGAAATCTCCCGCATGCCATATTTCATTACATTCTTCAAAATAATTAAATACAGCATCATCAATGAAATGATGTGTATCTGATAATAAACCAATTCGCTGCATAGATAAAAAACGATTAAAAATACTTGACAGAACAAATTAGCATAATTCAGTCACAAAATTTTCATTTTGTAAAATGTAAATCATTTGGAACTGTAATCATCATACAGATCGGCTTGTCATTAGAGAGAGATTGCCAGATAAAGATCATATTCATGGAAATAAATTCTTAAACATCATCTATTTCTTGCAAGCATCCGTATCAAAAAAATAAATAGAAAGACCGCCCTTCTTGAGTGAGATGGTTGTAAATCCCATACATACTAATCTATCTAAAATGTGGATTATCGCATATTAATGAATATACGCATCCGGACAACCCAAACCGCTTTCACAGCACTTCCGAGAATCCTGAAAATAAAACTATTCTTCAAACGATCAGCATCCTACAATTGAATCATTTTTTGAACACAAAAAATTTCTTAACCTGCACGTATTTATTGATGACATCTCAACATTTCTTCGATATTAAGCGTAAAACAAACGTTGCGACATGCTTAAAGTATATACCTTCCTGTTATTATGCATCACGCTAGCATTACTACACCTTACCGTATCTGCCCAAATATCGTATTACACTCCTTCTCATTATAATGCCACTTTTTATGAACAGCCACCGAGCGCGCGATCAGCGGGAATGGGGTTAACTACTATTACGCTCGATGGGGTAGAAACTGCATTTTACAATCCTGCCAGCATCAGTCCGGTAAAAGAAAAATTAAACGTTCATCTTAATTATGCTTCCGGTGGTGGTCCGCAGATGCTGCTTAAGCCTAAGTTTTTATTTGCAGGTCTCTCCTATAAATTAACGGATAAACTCACAGCCGGTGCGCATATCATGCATTGGCATACGAATAAGCCTGTATGGAAACCCATTATTGGTGGTTACAACGAATCGGTATCCAGGTCCTCAGAAAACGCTTATGCCATTCATGCTGCCTATCAGTTTCTTCCCGGTTTGCACATAGGAGCTTCCGGAACTTACCTTACTAAACAATCGGTACCAGGAACAAATACTGCTACAGATATGATACTCTCATTAGGAGCGATTTACGATAAGGAAGTTGAACTATTCTCTTCACCGAAAATAACTAACCAGCAGATACGTCTGGCAGGAAGTTTTGTGAACGTTTTAATGAAAAACAAAACCACTCAGCGTTACCTTACGCATTACCATTATCGTGATGTTCCTATTCACGTCAACATGGGAGGTGCGTATAAATTTTCATTACCATTTAATATACCGGCCGTGAGAAAATCTAAATACTTTGACGAGACTCCTAATTTATTGGACCTCGGCCTGCATGTACAATACAGGGAAGTGCTTGCCGGCAAAGAACCATTGAATATTAATCACAAAAACAATTCACATATCGCTATAGGTACTGAAGCCTGGTTCATGAAACGAGTAGCTTTTAGAATGGGGTATTATTTTGAGAAGAGACCTACCGGAGGAACATGGGCTACAGGAAACAAAAGAGGATTTACCTGGGGATACGGAACGCTGGTTCCTCTTCATCATCTTTCGGACGGAAAAATACCGGTAAATGCAGAAATAAATTTCGTAACAGGAAGACTCTTAAATGAGTTATCGAATGATATCACCAGTGGATCTGTATTTCAAGATAATAGATTTATGTTTTCTCTCGGAGTCAACCTGAAATGGGTAAAATAAAAATTGCTCAGAATAGAACTGACGAAAAACAGTCAGTTGCTTCACAAGAAAACATATTATATCATTTCAATAATGATGTATTAGGTATGTTAATCCAGTTTTCCATCCAGCCAGTGGATAACATTTAATAAAAACTGAGGATTATGGGGTGCATCCGGACTATTCATTCCAAACGGGAAATGCTGATTGCCTTTTAATTGAGCAGAGAACATAGCAGCTTCCCCGAATACGGCTACTCTACCTTTACCCAACTTAAAAATGGCCCCTTGTGAAAGTCCCTTTGCAGAAATCTTTTTTGTAGCTGAATGAAAAACCCAGGCAGTATCCGGCAATAATACATCATAGTCATTATTAAAGGTCATTAAGGATATGGCCTGTTGAGGAATGTCAAAAGCCTGTCCCGTAAATGTTGACACAAAAGGGATCGCTTCACTCCTGTTTCTACCGGCTGTAATAGGATGTGTAGTCAGCGTACCATCACTTAAGCGGAAAATGTCTAACTCTTTTTTCTTGCCGGGAAAATCACCAGATCTGTTCTCGCTTGCAAATCCATTATAAAATGTTACTCCCAATGCTGTAGCCAATTCCTCTGCAGCTGCAGGAAAAGGCATATGATCAGCCACAAAAAACAAAGCACCTCCATCACTGACCCATCTCACGACTTGCTCTACTTCTTCACTATTAAATGCTTGCTGTATTGGGTTTATCCAGTTTTCCCTGTCTTCTTTATCCTCATTCCGACCGTGAATAGCATTGGACACTACTAAAATCTTTGCACCTTTTAGACTTTGTTCAGAAAAACTGCCCTTGTGCGCAGCAACCCTGTATCCGTCATTAGAAGTCACTTTTGCGAATGCTGTATAACGGCCGTCCTTCGTATGAAAATTATGATGGCCTTCATCAATTAATACTAAAGGTCCTTTTCCTTTATTATAAAGAGTTTTTTTTGACGTATAACTAAACGACGTATCCGGAATCTGTTGTTGTGCCCAAAATACTTTTACATGCAATAATAAAACAATCAGCAAAAGCAATCGGATAAAATACATTCCGCTGTTTAAACCTTCGATGCTTTGTTGCACAGCTAATTTTCCGTCTGAATACTTTTGTGATGAGAAGAATATCAACATAAAATAATCTCAATATTTAATTAAGGGTATATCAAAATAAAGTACAATTTCTTTTGTCCGGATACCTGATGAAAACAGTTCTATGATGCGACAATCAGAAACGTTCTTATATTTTGATACACCCTTATTCACCAACATGTAATCTTACAATGCTGATGATTAATACTCAATTTTTATTTATACTCAATCACTACCTTATGTAATGTTCCTTTAAATGCAAAAGGAGATTGATATTTGTTTGAAACAGGAGAATTCCTATCAGCTCCTACATCTATTCCATCTTTATATAACCCTATCAAACCTTCTTTAACCGAAACTTCGCGTTCAGCTACTTTAACGCCATTTATATATAACGATTCCTTTCCTGCAACACTGCCAGGTTTTGCATTCGCATCAAATACAAAATCAAACTTTAATTTATTTCTTCCCAATGCAATAGTTTTTGCAGATTCCAAATGACGAACAATACTTCCTGTGTTATGAGCAGAATAAAACTTATTGTCCTTAACGAAAAGACTTAAGCCATCAAATTGAGAACCGGTTGAAAACAAAACACCTTCGTCCTGTTTTGAATTAATTTCAACATCAGCTGTTATAGTAAAGGATTCATTCTGAAACTGAGGACCGGTTAATGTCAAAAACTGATCAATTCCGGGATACAAAATCACTTCCTTACGTTCGCCCCAGGGACCACGTTTTCTTCCGCCAATTCTATTGGTAGGTGAAACAAACAATCTGTCATGCAGAGGATACACATTATATTTTTTTGCCTCCTCATCAAAAACTTTCTTTAGCTCCTCTACTTTTTCAGGATGTTTTTTTGCCAGATCGATTCGTTCATTAAAATCCTCGTTCAAATTATAAAGCTCCCAAACATCATCATTAAAACTTGTACCGGGTTTATGAAAAACGGAAGCTTTCCAACCATCTTTCACAATAGCTCTTTTTCCAAACAATTCATAGTACTGTACCGTATGTCTGTTAGGAGCGTCTGCATTTTTTAGTGAATAAGCTAAACTGGTTCCTTCAACCGGAGCTTGTTTGACACCTTTAATCACTTCTGGTATCTGCGCACCTGCTACTTCATAAATTGTTGGTGCTATATCTATAACATGTCCGTACTGATGACGAATACCTCCTTTTTCGTAATTACCATTAGGATAAAAAACAATCAGTGGCTGATGAGTTCCCCCTTCACTATTCGGATCGGCTTTCCATAATCTGAATGGTGTATTAGTCGCTTGTGTCCATCCGGCAGGAGCATCAGAAAAAGAATGCTCAGTACCCATTTTATCAATATTCTTATATAACTCTTCTATTTGTTCTTCTTCTCCGAGAGAGCTGATATATCCGTTAAAACTTCCGTTACTCGGTCCGTGACTGGAGCCATTATCTCCCACTATCGCGATGACTATTGTGTTTTTATCCTGACCTATTTCTTTTACATAATTTAAGATTCTGCCGAATTCATAATCAGTGTGAGTAAGAAATCCCGCATAAATTTCCATAAACCTTGAATACACTTTCTTTTGTTTTGCAGTAAGACTATTCCATGCTTTTACACTCGTATCTCTATCCGGCAAAACAGCATCATGTGGAATAACGCCCAGCTTTTTCTGGCGGGCAAAAACCTGTTCTCTGTAATCATCCCAACCCTTATCAAATTTACCTTTGTATAAATCACTCCATTTTTTATCAACCTGATGAGGTGAATGAATAGCGCCTGTAGCGAAATAAAGGAAGAAAGGTTTTTCAGGAGCAATTGATTTTTGATTAGCGATATAACTGATAGACTTATTTGCCAATAATGTAGTTAAATGAGTTTTGTTGGGTTCCACATCCACCACTCTTGTATCTTCATATAAATTCGGATGATATTGATCCGTATGTCCCAGTTGAAATCCATAAAAGTGATCAAAACCTCTGCCAACCGCCCATCTGTCAAAAGGACCATTCACGGTAATTTCATCAAGCGGAGCAACATGATATTTACCAACAGCAAAAGTGCTGTATTGATTTTCTCTTAATACTTCTGCGATAGTAGCTTTGTCTGCAGGCATTCTTGAATCATAACCCGGGAAACCCAGAGAAGAATAATTTAATGTACCCATATGTACAGAATGATGATTCCTCCCGGTCAGCAATGCAGCTCTTGTAGGAGAGCATACACCGGTAGAATGAAAGTTTGTATACCGCAACCCGTTGTTAGCTAAACTATCCAAAACCGGCGTCTGCATAAGACCACCAAATGCACTTGATGTTCCATATCCGGCATCATCAATCAAAAGCACTATTACATTAGGAGCTCCTGCAGGAGCTTTTTTCTTTTCAGGAAAATATTCTTTGGATTCTTCTATTGTTTTGCCAATAACTCCTTTATATTCATTTTGAGAATTACTGACCTGTGCATTTACGTTAGCTGTGTAACTCATCAGCCAACCTAATGCTGCCGGTAGAATCAATCTTGTTTTCATGCTATATTTTTTTTCTGTTATGTATTTTATGGCCTATTCCCAACCCGGATTCTGTGTTAACTTGGGATTTCTATCTCTTTCATCCTGAGGGATAGGATATAAATAGTGCCTTTCTCTCACATTGGTTTTTCCTACAAGATTGAGATTCTTCAATAGAGTACCTTTGCCTTCAGGTCCTACCCCTGTTACTTCAGTTCCTGTTTGTCTGATCAAATCAAAATAACGGTGATATTCAGCCACTAACTCTAAACGCCTTTCCAGATAAATTGAATCTCTTAATTGATCTTTTGACAGTGTATTAGGCAAATCATCAATTCCTGCTCTTCTGCGAACTCTGTTAATAGAAGCCAGGGCCACAGACGTTGGTCCGTTTAATTCATTCTCAGCTTCCGCGTGAATCAGTAAGATTTCGGAAAATCTGAGAATATTACCATTAGCATCTGACTGACCAGTGGAAGGATAATTAGGATCCCAACTTTTATGCACATAAGGGACAGAATCACCGGGTGCTAATAAGGTAAAATATTCCTTTCCATCAACCGGACTGGTATAAGAAGTAGTAAAAGAAACATGTTTTCTTTTATCTCCCAAAGGATACATTTTATAGAGGCTATAATAATTATCATTTCCCGACTTATAGAAAGTAAGTTGTGTACCGTATGTACCACGAATACCTGGCACTCCCGCTCTAATTTCTGTAGGTGTTACCAGATGTCCGGTACTAATGGAATTACCTTTTATCTGAGCGGAAAAAATATGCTCCTTTCCGTTCTTGTGTGCAGGTAAAAAAACATGGGAGTAATCCTCAAACAAATCATACCCATAAGGCCCGTTAATAACATCTTCGGCATAATCAATGGCATTGCGCCAATCTCTTTTTGTGAGATAAACTTTTGCGAGCAATGCAACAGCAGCGCCTTCTGTAGCCCTACCAGGCTCACCTGATGCACCATTAGAAAAATATGTGGCAGCCGTTTTAAGATCTTCAATAATTTGCCCATATACCTCATCAACCGAACTTCTCGGAACTTTTAATTCCTCTATGGTAAGTTTTGTCTGATCTTTCAGTAATAATGGAACAGCACTGTATAGACGAACTAAATTAAAATAATAGAAAGCACGAAGAAAAGAAGCTTCTCCTAATAATCTGTTCTTTAATGGCTCTTCCATTTGAATATTAGGAATTTGCTCTAATGCAACATTTGCTCTGTTGATACCTTCATAATGCTGTGTCCATATTTGCTGAACTCTCAGATTGGTGGAGGAATGCATGAGTTGTGCCATTGCTCTTACTTCTGCATTTGGCGATCCCGGACCTGCATCCAAATCATCAGTCATGTAATCCATTCCAGTATTAAACAATCTATTGTAAACAGGTTGAGCACCAGTGGTATTATCAACCATTGGATAATAAATAGAATTAACAGCAGACACTGCATCGCTAGCAGTTTTAAAAAACTGATCAGGAGAAATAAATGAATCAGGTACTTCTGTCAATTTAACACATGAGCTTAATGCAAGTATGTGTATTACTCCTATAACATATATATATCTTCTCATAAACTTTTAAATTTTAATATTCAATCCAAACACGATTGATTTTGCATTAGGGTATGCCGATCTATCGATACCTGTACTTAAAGAATTTTGTTCATTAGTGTTCACTTCAGGATCGTAACCAGTGTATTTTGTCCAGGTGATCAAATTATTTCCTGTCAAATAGATTCTCAGTGATTTTATTTTAATCTTCGTCAATAATACCTGAGGAATATTATATCCTAAGGTTATTCCTTTTAGTCTGAGGAAAGAAGCATCTTCTAAAAACCTGTCAGATAAGGTCACAGATGGATTTTCAATAGCTTTGTGCATATCTGTTATTGTATTCTCTGGTGTCCATCTGTCTAGCAAGGTAGCTACAGCACCTGTGTAACCAGTACCCAGTTCCAGATTAGCTCTTGTCCAGTTAAACACTTTATTACCATACGAAGCATTAAGAAAAATGGATAAGTCAAGATCTTTGTATCTGAAAGTGTTTAGCATACTGGCCAAAAATTTTGGCTGCGAACTTCCAGCTATTACGCGATCATAATCCTGACTGATTTTTCCATCGTGGTTTTGATCCTTATACTTTTGCAATCCTGTTTCCGGATCTACTCCATCAGCCTGATAGAGATAAAAGGCACCTACCGATTCTCCCACTTTAATAATCTGAGAAGGTAAAAGTGTTGGTGCGCCAGGATCTGTAACGAAGAACTGATTTGTTCCTTCTCCCAAGCTCAATATTTTGTTACGGTTTAGAGAGAAAAAAGTATTGGTTGTCCAACTGAAATCACCTTCAAGATTATTTGTTCTGAGACTTAATTCTATCCCCTGATTTCTTACAATACCGAGATTTTGAAAGGCACTGATAAGACTCGAAGAGTACGGAACCGGCACTTCCAGCAATAAATCAGAAGTTCGTTTGTAATATACATCAGCCGTCAACTGTACACGGTTGGAGAAAAATTCAGCATCCACACCGGCATTGTATTGTGCTGTTTTTTCCCAGGTAAGATTTCTATTTTCAAAACTACTGGTGGCTAATCCGTTTACTATTACATTATCAAAAGAGTATTGGTAGTTTGATAATCTGGATAATGACCGGTAGGGTTCTATTTCCTGGTTACCTGTTGTGCCGGCACTTAATCGGAACCTTAAGGAATTAACGAATTCTACATTGCCAAAAAAGTCTTCATTACTGATATTCCACGCGAAAGCGGCAGAGGGAAATGTTCCCCATTTATTGTTGCTTCCAAACCTGGAAGAACCGTCTGCTCTTGCTGTAACAGTTAAAAAATAACGGTTATCATATGAATAATTAGCACGGGCCAGATAGGATTTTAGTGTCCATACAATTCTGTTAGATCCCGGACTTAAATAAACTGAAGCAGCTCCTAAATTATTATACCTGTAATCGTCCGTAACAAAATTAGCAGCATGAGCTGAATAGGATTCTGTTGTTGATTTTTGCTGTGTATTACCCGCCAAAAGCTCCAGGTTATGTAAACCGAATGTTTTCCGATAAGTTAAAGTGTTCTCATTTATCCAGTTTACAGTGGTTAATGATCCGATAGAAGCTTTACCACCTACCGCACTTTCGTATAAAGTGGAAGGGAGATAATAATTTTGTTTATTATTAATGACATCAACTCCCATCGATGTTCTGAATTTTAAATTTTTCAGAATATCATATTCAGCAAATGTGTTTGCTAGTAAACGTCCTGTATTTGTGGAATTAGTTTGAAGCGTTAATGTAGCTACCGGATTTGATACCGTGGAACCGAATGCACTACTTTCAGTAAATTCACCATTGGCGTCTCTTATAGGTACAACCGGAACCATTGCCAGGGAATTGTATACAATATTTGTAGGTGCTAAATCAGCTTTTGTATATCCATAGGTAATTGTAGAACCAATTCTAAATCTCTCACTGAGTGTAAAATTAGTATTTAACCTACCTACATATTTTTCAAATCCGGTATTAATTATTATACCATCCTGTTTCAGATAATTGCCCGAAAACAATACACGGCTTCTTTCATTTCCGGCAGATAATGAAATACTATGATTCTGAATGTTTGCTTTGCGGAAAATAGCGGACTGCCAGTCAGTACCCTCACCCAGTTCATTCAGTTGTGCATCGGTATATAATGGTGCTTTGCCTGCATCCTGCAACGCATCATTTTTTAATTCTCCCCACTGTCTGGCATTCAGCATTGGAATTCTCTTTGTGACTTCCTGCGTTCCCAATGATCCTGCATATTCTATATTAAATCCGCTTCTTGAACCGGTTTTTGTCGTAACTATTACTACCCCGTTGGCTCCTCTGGAACCGTATATGGCTGTAGCAGATGCATCCTTTAAAACATCAATAGATTCTATATCAGAAGGATTAATCAATGACAAAGGATTAATGGAAGTTCCATTACTTACACCGGCATTTACGCTTTCGTCACTGTTATAAACAGGAAAACCATCTATTACATACAAGGGTTCATTACCGGCATTAATAGAAGTTCCTCCTCTGATTCTGATAGAAGTGCTGGCACCCGGCTGACCATTAGCCTGTGTAACCTGCACTCCGGTCACAGCTCCCTGCAGTAATCTGTCAGGAGAACTTGTCAACTGCGTTCTCAATGTTGTAGGTACTGAAGCCAAAGAACCTGTAAAGTCCTTTCTTCGTTGTGTTCCGTATCCTACTACTACCACATCATCTAGACTACTATTGGTTGGTTTTAATGAAATGGAAATTGGAGAACCACTGGCGATTACTGTTTTTTCTTCGTAACCTATAAAAGTGATACTGATATTATAGGGAAATTTCTGACCGGTACGCAATACAAATTGTCCCTTTTCATTTGTTGTCGTCTGATTGGTGACCCCTTTAATCTGAACTGTAGCCCCTTCCAGCGGAAGACCAGTTGTTTGATCCGTTACAGTTCCTTCTAAAACTGAATTTACAGAAGCAGGGTTCTGGGCTTTTAAAGTATCTGTATAAAATAGTAAAACCAAATACATTAACAGACCGGAAAATAAACCGTTATTCTTTATAAACATTTTTGAGCTTTTAATAATTAACCTCATAGGACGAGATAGGCACATAACAATACCTGTAGGCGCTTTAACCCCTATTAATAATTCATACATAATGGATGATAATGATAAATGAACGATCCACGGTTTTTATATAGTCAACTATTAAAAAGTTGGATAAGGAGATAATTGATACTATATCGTGAGACAGCAATAAGATTAAATACCGGAATCAGCACCATAGGCTAAGGACAGTTTCTTCACCCGAAACAACAATGTGAAATAGAATCCGCTGTCGGGTATAAAGCAATAATATTCTTCATCCTGCAGTTACCATTAAGCACATAGAAGTGCTCTACAGAATTTTGTCGTAGAAAATTCATATAAATCTCTTATTTAGTTTGGTATGTAAAGCTGTTTTAATACAATAGTCTACTTGTTTAGTAGACAAATGTAGTACAGATTTTTTGTTTACCAAGAAAAAAATAATATCCGCTGAGACATTTAATTAAAAATCCATTAATCAATGGCTGCTATTGTATATATTTTTACCAACAGATTTAAAAACAATTAGACAACTACATGTGCTTATTTAGTTTTTGGACTTCACTATATCTCCTACTCCTCTCCTTCACATTAAAATCATGTATATAGTAAATCCGGTATAAGACTTCACGAATCGTTAGATAATATGACATCGACAGAGTGAGCAAATAAAATTTTCAACAAGGAAAATTATCACACAAAAATTATTTCTGAAACGGGATACTTACAAATACAAACGAGCAGAATTAAAATATTTCAGAATAAGAGAATAACCATCCTGCAAAACTGATAAACCATTTTTAGTTCCACATTTAATTGGCAATTCCTATTAGGAGAAAAGAATATGATATTTACACAAAATTATCGTTACCCGTAATAATAATTACATATCATATGTAATTAGCAGAATGACGACTTAATAAAGTCAACCATTATTATATGTTTTTTTACCAATGCATAAATAAAATCGCTGAAAGACATTACTAAATTTATGATCTATAAATTGAAAATAAACAATGCTATCAGTTATTTACAATAACCAGTATTTAACTAATTCAGTTTTATGTAAAAATCCCTACGTTCACTATGCCAAATATTATTCAGAAAGGATGAGTATCCATAAAAACAGGAGAAAAATAGGAATAGAATATTAACTATGATTAATATTATTTAAAAAAGTGTATAAAAAAACTCAATAAAAATATATTGGCAGAAAAGTAAACGATATTTTTATGACTAATGATTATTATCTACAAATACAGAATAAAGTCAGGTGATGCCGCTGCACATAAAACAATAATTTATTACAAAGTTCTGAGCAACAATTATCTTTTCAATCAATAGAATTTATTCATGCAGGAACCCGTCAAGTATGTAGTAGATACACATCACCTTTTAAGATAAAATTCATAATGAGTAAGAACTATCTCTGATAAATTGTACGGAAGGAAATCTCTACCGCATATTAACCTAATAAAAAAGTAAAGTTAAACGCAACTACTTTTTGTTCGGTTATTTATTAATAATAAATAGAATGGTCTTTTAAAATCACTAAACAATTGCAATATCCACAGCTACAAGTCCTTTTTGTCCCTTTTCCACTTCAAATGTTACATTTAACCCTTCTTGCAATTGTTGATTAATAGATGACTGATGAACAAAAACGCGTTGTTTATTTCCGCTATCTTCTATAAATCCAAAGCCCTTCGCACTGTTGAAATAAGTAATCACACCCTTACGCCTGAGCTCTTCAGGAGTCAATTCCCTTTGTTTGGGAACACCTATAACAATATCATCCAGATTAATATCAGCCTTTATCTTTCCATCAGGAGGAGTAGATGTAAGATTGCCATTTTCATCAAGGTAAGCCATCATATCATCCAGGCTTTTTGTCTTACCAGCATTCTCCTTTCGCTCTTGTCTTTTTTCTGCTTTTTTTTTGCGCTCGTCTCTTTTTTTGTTTTCTCTTTCTTTTTTATTCCAGCTTGTAGCCATAATTATTAAAGATTTCGTTAATGTAAGCGGGCTAACATATCCTCGCCACATATAAATATTTATTAAATCACTGTACTGCTCAGCATGTCAAATACCTAATCAGGTACAAATAAATAACCAATAGAACCATCTGGATGAACAAAATGACCGGTCAAAATGTAACCGGCCATCTAAATATTATAAATAGTTGTATCGTATGTAAAGCTGACTTATAATACTTGCTAGTAGTTCTTTAGCTCTTCAATTTAATTATACAAAGTACAGATATATGAGAAACATAGTTTTACAACTCTTTACAGGCATCCATTACCAACGCTTGTTATAGCCGTTATTGTTGTTGCTTCGATTAAAGTTTTCTTCTCTGGGTTTAGCTTCAGACACTCTAACCTGACGCCCCTCAATCATTCTGCCATCAAGCTCACGAATAGCTGTTTCCGCAGATTGCTTGTCAGACATTTCAACGAAGCCAAAGCCTTTACTTCTGCTGGTAAATTTGTCCATAATCACTTTTGCAGAAGACACATCTCCATATTCTCCAAAAAGCTTGCTCAGATCTTCATCCTGTAAACTATAACCCAGGTTTGATACATAGATATTCATAATAGTAATATAAAAAATCAATAAATATGTTGAGAAAAATGGCGGATGTAAAAATGGGGTGAGAGTGTTTACAAGAGCGATAGAACTCAAACTGTCTCTGTAAAGATAGACAATTTAAATTACAATTAATGTTTATTTCAAAAAATCCAATATTGGTTTTACTTCTTCAATATATGTATACGAATCTGTTAAAACCCTCATTCCGTTTATAGTCAGCACCAATATACATTGATAAAATCAGGTGAAAGAAAAGAGTAAATCAATTACAAATTTTAAAATACACTAATCGTATATTCATAACAGTTTTACAATAAATCGACATATTCTATGTCCCTATTTTATAAAACAGATCGTATAAAAATATTTTGTTATTACTAATAAGAAATATACGATGTTAATTTTACTGTAACTGTTGAATAAGTTTCAAAACAAGCCTGAAGGAAGTATCGGGATGAGCAACCTGATTAACTGTTCCGGTGATATATAAATCTTTTTGAGAATTATGATAGGCTAGTGCACCAGATAAACCAGAATGTCCTATTAAAGGAGGTAAATTTCCTAAAGGATTAAAGATCCATGGAAGTTTGAATAAATGAATGCCGATACCAGCGCGCATAGGAAAAAATATTTTATTCCATTGCTGCAGTTCGGAAAGATAGGATACAGGAAATAATCCTCCACCGAAAAAAGCTTTTAAAAAAACCATCATATCATTTGAGGTAGATACAATGCCTCCATCCGAACTAAAAGATGTCATTGCCCTGGGAATAGACAACTCTCTATTTTTGTAATAAAACGTTTTGGGACGAACATCAGCTATATCCTTGTAAAGATAAGTTTGAGTAAGACCTAAGGGACTTATAATATTTCTGTCTAAATTATCAGAAATAGAATTACCGGTTATTTTTTCAACAATATGTCCCAGTAATTGAAAGTTTGTATCCGAATAGAACGCTTTGCCCCTTGTACCAGGGGGAAATTTTGGTTGTAATATTTTACTACGTTCAATAGCTTCCTCAAAAGTCCAGTATTGATCCTTACCCTGCATAAGTTCAGTCTGCAGACTTTCACCATTACTACCTGTCTGCTGAAAATAATCCGATATACCCGAAGTATGAGCCAGCAAGTGTTGAATAGTAACAGATGAACTGTAATCTTTCCCATTCAAAACATGCAAGCCTTTCATAAATGCCGGAGAAACATAATTCGTAATCCTATCATCAAAATTCAAAAGTCCCTTTTGCCTTAGTTGTAAAATGATAGCAGTAACAAATAGTTTAGTCGTGCTGGCTATAAAATAACAACTATCTTTCTCCATATTACCACTTGCACCACTCCAGCTAAAGTCTTTGTAACAAATGCAAAAAGAAGTACCGAACACTTTTTTATTATCTACTGCCCTATCTAAAATATTCTGTAAAGAAGCATAAATCTTTTGTTCGCCCATGTTAAATCATTTCACCATTTAAATCATATACTATTGTGATAAATGCTTTGTTAATTGAAACATTTGCTCATGCTGTCCCAATAATTAATTCAACACAAAACCTTGTGTCCAATATCAAATTCTTTTAAATGCAGCAAACATGAATATATAAACTTTAACATGGAAATATTTTTTTCATCAATTATTTTTAAGTAAACAATTATTATAAAGCCAAATTTGATTGATGCTCATTTAGTAACAATGATTGTTTATGAATAATCTAATGATCAGATAATATAAGGATGGATTTAGTTTTTATATAAGCTGCCTTAGATACAATTTATTTTTTGACCTGTATGAAGCGTTGAATAACATGACACCGACAGAATGGGCAAATAGTATTTCTAACATGGAAAATTATGAAACAATAACTGTCTGAAAAACGGGGAACTTACATCAGGCCACACAGTTCGCTGAATGATTTAACGCGAAACCAGATAATATTGAAACGTACAAAAAGAGCACGGAAAATCTATTGTAGAAATGTCCAATGCTTGGGATAGGGTCAAGAACCCGAAAAATCCACTTTAAAAATGTCCAGTATTTCTAACACGATCAAGCAATAAAAATCATGAAATAACAGTTGTCTCAAAAGAGAGACTTACAATAATTCATCATATGAATAATGAGGATTCTTAACTTTACGCTCTACTACATTAAAAACGCTCAATTTTAATTGGACTATTGTTATATTTCAATTTGCGGGTAAGTTAAAATCAATCGCAAAAACATAAACCTACAATGTATTTATCTTAAATAATCCGATTTATTCACAGATAACCAATATGAAAGAACTTTCTCATTCAAAAATGCTTTGGACAGGCTGTTTAAATTCTTTAATATTATACCATGAATGTTAACACACAATCTGTTACAGATTTTATAAGTCTTATTGACCCTTCAGGCAACACTATTTTTAATATGACGCAGGAAGAAGCTTCCAAAGCTGTTGTTTCCGGTGATGCGGAAAGAGTACGGGCCATAGAAGGACAATTCGCGATAGTAGAAAAAATTGGTCAGCAGGTATTTATGGCAAGATCTATTGGTCGGCCGATGCGTTATTTCTTAGCCAAGCAGACTGCGGGTCCCCTTTTAATAGTAGCCGAAAGAATAGATGAAATATATGATTTTCTACAATCAAAAGGTCTTCATACTCAGTTTCACCCCTCCTACACCAGAATGGTTCCAGCTCATTTTGTGGTGCGCCTGGAAATTATTGGCTGCCCTGATCCTAATCCTGTTTATACCAGATTTTTTGATCCGCAAAGAAATACTTTACCTACAGATCTTGATGCCATCGGAAAATTATATATAGAAACGTTAGCATATGAATGTCGGAAATGGTTACAATCTATTTCTGCCAATGAGCCCATAGGCGTGCTTTTTTCAGGTGGAGTGGATAGCGGATCAGTATTCCTGGTACTTTACCACCTCATGCTTAAAATGGGACTTTCCCCTCAGCGATTAAAAGCCTTTACACTTTCAGTGAATAATGGTCCCGATGTTGCACAAGCGCATGAATTCCTGGATAAACTGGGTTTATCTCTTTTCCTGGAAGTGCTTGACGTTCCGGCTTCAGCTATAAGCTATAAAGAGGCTATTAAAGTTGTGGAAGATTATAAACGGCTGGATATTGAAGCAGCCAGTATGACGCTTGCATTATATAAGAAAATTCGGGAAACATACCCTGATTGGCAATATCTCGCAGACGGCGACGGAGGAGATGAAAATCTGAAAGATTATCCTATAGAAGAAAATACCGAGTTAACGATAAGAAGTGTACTCAACAATACGATGTTATATCAGGAAGGATGGGGAGTAGATAAAATCAAACACTCCCTTACTTACTCTGGTGGACAAAGCCGTGGACATGTTCGTTCCTATGCTCCTGCAAGAAAATACGGATTTAAAAGCTTTAGTCCCTATGCTCTCCCTAACGTAATCGAAGTAGCCGAAGGCATTCCATTCATACAACTAACTAACTGGAGCGAAGAAGCATTGTATGCTTTAAAAGGTGATATCGTTCAACGTGGCATTAAAGCTTTAACGGGCATGGATATGCCTGTATTCGAAAAACGCAGATTCCAACTCGGCGCTACTCCTGAAAATACATTCAAAGAATTATTTTCACCAACTGGAATAGATTACAGAATTTATTTTAACTCTCTGTATGTATGACAATAATGCCATTCAAAATTTCCGGTCGGCAAAAAATGTTCTTGATCCTTACCTCCCCTATCATTTTATTCATGAACAGGAACCTGATGTTAATGGTAAACTATGTGAAGTAAATACTATTTTTCTCACCAGCAGGGAATGTGCATTCAAGTGCCTGATGTGCGATTTGTGGAAAAACACTTTGAATACTCCTACCCCTTCAGGTGCTATCGCTCATCAAATAGATTATGCGCTTGCAAGACTACCTGCCGCCGGCATTATTAAATTATACAATAATGGGAATTTTTTTGATCCCAAAGCTATTCCTCCATCCGACTATCCAGATATCATTGAAAGACTAAAAACATATGGTAAGATAGTAGTAGAAAATCATCCAAACCTTATCAATAAACATTGTATTGCATTTAATAAAAAATTTGAAGGAAAACTTGAAATAGCAATGGGGCTTGAAACTATTCATCCCCATGTATTACCAAAATTAAATAAGCAGTTAACAACCGAAGACTTTAAACGGGCAGCTGCATTCTTAAAAACAAACGGTATAGAGATCCGTGCTTTTGTACTTCTTAACCCACCCGGAATAACTGATAGAGAAGAAAATATTCACTGGACAATCAAAACAGTTGAATTTGCTTTTCAACATGGTGTTGATCGCTGTTCAATTATTCCTGTCAGGCCAGGAAATGGGATTATGGATATACTTTATAAAGAAGGGGAATACATACCTCCAACTTTAGATATGCTCGAAGAAGTTTTTGAACAGTCGCTAAATATGCGGGCAGGGCAGGTTTTTGTAGACACCTGGGATATTTCATTTCTCTCTACCTGTCCATTGTGTTTTCAGGAAAGAAAACAAAGACTTGAAACCATGAATCTCCATCAAAAAATTTACCAAAAGAACACTTGTAGTTGTAATACTTATTATGTCTAACAGAATTATTCTTCAATGCGATATACTCGTTGCCGGTTCCGGATTTGGAGGAACTATTATAGCAATGGCCTTACAGAATCAGGGATTTAAAGTTTGTGTAGTGGAAAAAGGGCAACATCCCCGATTTGCTATTGGCGAATCCTCCACTCCTATTGCTGATATGATATTAAGAGATATTGCCGTAAAATATAAACTACCCTGGCTTCATGATTTTTCCCGTTATGGAACTTGGCAGAAAACACATCCCGAAGTGATATGTGGTTTAAAAAGAGGTTTCAGCTACTTCAAACATTACCCGGGAAAAGATTTTTTTACTGACAAAGATCATAACAACGAATTGCTTGTTGCTGCAAGCGTTAATGATATAGAATCTGATACTAACTGGTTACGTGCAGACTTTGACTCGTTTTTAGCAGGAAAACTTAAAGAGAATGGAGTAATCTATTATGACCATACAGAAATAGTATCAGGAGAAAAAAAGGAAACCTGGGAATTTAAAGCAAGACGTTGGGAGAATGAAATTATTATTAATGCGCATTTTTTTATAGATGCCACAGGAAGTGGTTTTCTGCTCAATAACTTATTGGGAATTAAATCTTCTGCAGACGAATTTCTGACAGATTCATTTGCTGTATTTTCTCATTTAAAGTCGACTCCAAGATGGACCACAATGCTTCAGCAAGCCGATATTTCAACAAGAGATTTTCCCTATGATCCCGACGATTCTGCTTTACATCAGGTTTTAGATGAAGGGTGGATATGGATGCTAAGATTTAATGATGAACGTTTAAGTTTCGGATT
>CAZQIQ010000007.1:51313-66851 GCA_964593835.1 uncultured Chitinophagaceae bacterium | reverse complement strand
GTCAGGAAGAAACGCTTAACAAAATGTCGGCCAATGAGATTTGGGATTATATGCGTAACCGTTATCCATCTATTAATAATATTTTAGAAAGGGCCACATTAGCAGACATACCTGGATCGATATTAAAATCAGGAAGGTTGCAAAGAAAACTTGAAAAAAGTTTTGGAGATGGATGGGTAGCGCTTCCTCATACGGTGGGCTTTATTGATCCCTTGTTCAGCTCAGGTATTGCGCACTCATTAGCAGGAATTGAAAAAATAATCGAAGCCATTAGTGATCACTGGAAAAATCCTGAAACACTTTCTGCTCAGTTAAAAAAATATGAACAATCTGTTTCAGAAGAACTAAAACTAATCGATCAACTTGTTGCAGGATGTTATAAAACAATGAAACATTTTGAGCTATTTAATGCATGGTCAATGTTATATTTTGCTTCTACCATTACCTATGAACAACGAAGAATACAAAACAAACCACCAGGATATTTATTAGGTGCAGATAATGAGGAAATCAGAAATAACGTAAATATTTCGTATGCAGAAATGCTTAAGTTAATAGCAAAAAGTCCCTCACCCAAAGACGTACTTCAATTCACCGATACGATTAAAAAAAGAATCGAACCATTTAATACAGCAGGATTGCTGAATCCGAAGGCTAAAAATATGTATTATCATACCGTAGCGAGGCTTTAAAATTGTCCATGTAAACTATATTTAAAGTTGTGCGCTATCATATTTTACTGCTACACCTGATTATTGTTTCTTTAAGGCAGCATCAATTTGCTGCACAGTAAACTTTTTTCTTTTCACAGTCGTAAAAAATTATAGTTAATCCTCTATTACATGTTTAACTATAATTTTTACTGGTCTATTATTAGCGAAACTAACAGCAAGGTTTTAAAACTGTTCTTTCAACCATATGCATAAAAGCAGTATAGTATTTTACGTACTAACACTTTAAACATTTCTTAAATACACCTGTTTAGATATATAAAAGCACAGTATGCTATTATACTGATAATGCCAACATGTTTAGCGTATAACATTGCGATAGACTATATGTAATCATCCGCGTTTATGATTAGTCTCCTGTCAAAAACACATGAATACTATATCGTTGTAATATAATTAATGACTAGCCGATTAATTATAGCCGGATGAAATAGCATGTGGATGATTATTTTTTATAGTCGCGTAAAAGATTTTTAAAATCATTTGTATTCACCTCTCTGGTGTTATACTCCTCTCTGTATTTTTTAAGTTCTTTGTCTGCCGGATATTTAGCTTTTCCATCATATGGATAAGAGGGCATTTTTCGGAATGGAAGCGGTTCCACAGTTTGGCCATGTGCAGTATTGAGATCTCCGTCTTTCACCCAACCTTCACTGTATATAAGAAAATCTCTTTTCCATCCCTTTGGCAGAGCAGGCAACTTACTGCCATCAAAATCAATAGTAATTTCATCGCCGGAATTGGCGATAACATACTGATCGTCTCCTTCTTTTACCAAAGGCAATACATCGCCATAACGTGTGTAGTATCCCGTCAAATCCCTCCATTGCTGACCCTGACTCGTTTTCCCGTGATCAAACCACAAAGGACCAAAAGGACCTCCTTTTTTATAGTAAGCAGAATATCCTCTGTAGTTAAGATCTGCCTGTACTATAGGAAGATCATACGTATATACAGGAGATTGTTTAATATTTCCGACAGAGAAAAATATATGGTCCCAATAGATTTGCATATTGGTTTTGATCTTTATCAGTCTGTTCTTCTTTGTAAGAAACTTATTGGAAAGATTGGTGATCACCATTTTATCTTTTCCCATCGGAAACCCTATATCCTTTATTACAGTTTCCCACTCCCCATTTTTGTTCATCACCTGAAGTGATGGAGATTTTACATTGTATTTTCCGGTTTGTGTTAAAGCGGTATTTATACTGGCATCAGTTGGATAAGTCCATCCTCTCATAAACAGGAAAAGGCTGTCTGCTATAGCTTTATCACCCAGATCCAATATTAGTTCATGATCTTCTGCAAGGCCTTGGTATTTACCCAGAGAAAAATTTGAAATAAATTGAAAATCATATTCAGCAATTTTTGACAGAAGATCTGTTCCTTTCTCATCACGTGTCGTTACAGGCAAATATTTATTTTTCACGTGATAAAGATCTTTTCCGGGGAAAGGAGGAAGTACAAATTTTTCGTCCACAAACACATCCGTGTCTGCAGGATGATCAACCGCTATCAATGAAGCTTTATCAAAGAAAACAGTTTCCCATAATTCCTCAGTAATTTTAATTGAATATTTATATCCTTCTACCGGTTTAAGTTTTTCTCCGGGAATCACCAGATATTCTTTTGAAGCATCTGAAAAAGCATATAAAGTATCTTTTCCTTTAATCGCCAGAGGCATCCCCAAAGCACTTCTCCACATCATATCTTTTATAAATTCATATTCTTTCCCATTCCATGTAAACAGAAACGGACAGGATCCTTTCAGCTTATCTTCTTCAACCATTCTTTCTATAAGCGATGGGTCAACTATAGTCTGAGGTACACCGTTAGGCCATATAATACGTAATACATCGATGGTATCACGCGCACCCACACCAAAATGTATTATTGGTCCGGTAACAGTTTTCAGTTGATAAAGATTACCTGCTTTTAACTCCACCTGAGCGCCAATACCCAATCTGTTATTTTTGCTACTGCCATAAGAAAGCCCCTTTAATTGCACCTGCATGTAATTATTGGTCTGTCTGCCGTCATTTCTGATAAGCTTAATATCATCGGGTGCAGCCAATATAATATCCTCATCTCCATCCGAACTAAAATCAAAAATCAGCGCGTCAACACCCTGATTGACTGTTTCTGGTAATAACGTGCTGATATCTTTAAACGCCTTTGTACTATCGTTACGTAACAACCTTACCCCGGGAATAGATTTATCGTTAACAGTACCGCTAATCAATACATCCTGATAACCATCATTATCAATATCTAAGAAAGTAACATTTTTAACCTCCACCTTATCCGACAATCCGGAAACTGTCGCCGGAAGTGTTTCGGCAGAAAACTGTTTTTCCCCTGTGTTTTTTAGTAAAAAACAATTGCCATCTTTTCCACCAGCGAGCAAGATATCAGGCCTCCCATCATTGTTATAATCTGCTATACCAAATGCAGTACCTGAATATCCTTCTAATCCCGAGGCCTCAGTAACATCTTTAAAACTGGAGTGACGCTGATTATCCAGTAGCTGTAATGTCCCATTATCATTTAATAACACAATATCCAGATCACCATCCTGATCAAAATCGCCAAAATCGAGGTCGATAGTAGCATGACGAGATGCTGCAAGTCCCATGGTGACTGCATTTTCAGTAAAAGTTTCATCGCCATTATTTCTATAAAACTCATTAGCCCCTTTACGTGCAATGTAAAAATCCAGATCACCATCCTGATCGAAGTCAGCAGAGATTACCCTACTCCTTCCATTACCAACATTACCTTTTCCTATAATTGGCATTTTGGCGAATTTGTCATCAGCCAGGTTTTTATATAAAAAATTGCCTTTGGTAGTCACTACAAAAAGATCCTGATAACCATCATTATCATAATCAGCAAAAACAGCTGCCACATCTTGTCCATCATGGTTAATACCTGTTGATGCTATCGACTCTTTGAATAACCCCATTTTATTGATAAACAGGTATCGTTCAGATTTTTGGTTACCAGCAATATGCTTACTCATATAAACATACCGGTTACCATTAACGTCAATATCTGCCATTGCCACAACAGAATAATCGCCCTTTGTTTTATTTTCAAGCGTTAATCCTGAATACACTGAAGCATCTACCAGTTTATACAATTGAAGCTGATCATTTAATTCAAGTTGATTAACATTTTCACCTTCAACCTGATAAAACTCTCCGGTAACAATTGTCGGATGACCGGCAATCAGTTTTGGTCCTTCCAGCTCTTCTTCACCATGACTGTAAGCGGCAGTAATCTGCATCTGATGGGCAAATTGCTTAATAGAAATAAGTGCTTTAAGGGGCTGATTGCTTTGTAAAAATTTTACGGCACTTTGATAACTTTCCTTTGTTGCAGGAAGAAAATCGGCACTAATTCTTTTTACACTTTCCAGATAGAACAGACTCGAATCTGTTTTACTCTCGGCTGCAAGCATTTCTGACAACTGAATACGCGGAACTATATTAGCCGGAACTATATCTACTAGATCGGTAAGATATTTTTTTTGTGATACGCTATCAGACATACTCGAAGCGATTACAGAAAGCTTATAGTATGCTCTGGCATTTTTAGCATCTTTTTGTATAATAGTTTTTAACAGGTTTATTGCTTCGTTTTTGTCGTCCTGTTTTTTTTCTATAGCAATATCCACCAATACAAATTTCAGATTAACATCATCAGCATCTACTTTTAGTCCTTTCCTGGCCAGGTTTTCTGCGGCATCATAATTTTTCTGCAGCATATACAAAAGGCAAAGATCTGAATGATTGGAAACGTTTTCAGGATCCAGTTGAATTGCTTTTACAAACGCAGCTTCTGCTTCATCATATTGGTTTTTCACCAGATAACTAAGCGCGAGATTGCGTGGAGATAAAGTTTGTCCTTCCTCCGTTTGTTTTTGCTGATCACCACAGCTAATCAATATAAATGCTGTTGATATTAGTACACTCAATAGTAAAGTCTTCGAAAGAACCCAACGAGAAGAGGAATATGTGAAAATGATCGTTCCGAAATTATTATTCATATGGAGGATGAAGTTAACATTATTAGCCAATATTTACGGGCGACCAGTTTATTTATGAACACTTATAACCTTCTTCCAGCTGAGCTTATTTCTCTAAATTCCAGGCTTAATAATTTGTTTCCTAACTTAGCTCTGCAAGAAAGCTGAGCTTTATGAATAAAAGAACAAAACTGGCTAAAGCACTCACTACTGTATTATTTGTGGGACTGCTGATGAGTACAGTATTATTTTCCAGACAAAAGCCGTATGAGCCGGACAATACTTCACAAAAAAAAGAACAATCTCTTTCACAAAAGGGTTTTTATCTAGCACCTCATAATAAAGATCTGGGTATAGATTTTATTCACCAGGCTCCTGAACTTGATCCGAAAATCAAACACATTGAAAGACAGATTGCTTCACTGGGTGCGTCTGTTTCTATATGTGATTTTGACAATGATGGATGGAATGATATCTATTTTACAAATAGTCGTGTAGGTACAGAAAATGCGCTCTATCGAAACCTGAAGAATGGTAAGTTTGAAAATATTGCTCCTCAATTAGGAATTGCACAGCTGAATAATGATGAAACCGGAATATCCATGGGAGCTGTATGGGCTGACTATAACAATGATGGATATGAGGATTTATTATTATACAAATGGGGACAACCGGAATTATTCAGGAATGATAGTGGCAAAAACTTTGTTCGTGTTACAGAAAATAGCGGACTACCAAAATGGGTAAACGCCAATTCAGCTATCTGGCTCGACATTGACAATGATGGTTTACTCGACATTTTTCTGGGGAGTTACTACAGAGAAGAGCTTAATCTGGCCAAATTGAATACGACTGAAATAATGCCCGAAAGCTTTAAATATGCCAACAACGGAGGCAGAAATTACTTATTAAAAAATAAGGGTAATGGTCAGTTTGTTGATGTAACAACTGAATACGGATTATCTTCTACCAAATGGACCCTGGCAGCCGGAGCCGCAGATATGAATGGAGACAATTTTCCTGAATTAATAGTAGCCAATGATTACAGTGTTGAGGAGTTTTATATTAATGTAAAAGGAAAAAAATTTGAAGAAAGAGGCAGACAGACCGGCATGGGACATATTCCCAAAAGCGGCATGAACGTCTCGTTCGGTGATGTTGACAATTCAGGAGTTCCTGGTGTATATGTTACCAACATTACCGAAGAAGGCGTTTTGATTCAGGGGAACAGTTTTTGGAAACCCAAAGATTCCCATACGAACATCAGATTTGCCAATCTTTCCCAGCTATATGGAATTGAACATTCAGGATGGAGCTATTGCGGTCAGTTCGGTGATTTGAATAATGATGGTTACCAGGATCTGTACGTAGCTAACGGATACATTTCCGCTGAAAAAGGAACTTCGTACTGGTATGACTACTCTAAGATCACCAGTGGAAATAAAGCCATTATAAGTGATGCTAATAACTGGCCGGATATGAAAGGAAAAAGTCAGTCGGGGTATCAGCAAAATATGATATGGTTAAATAACAACAAGGGTTTGTTTGAAAACGTGTCCGACATAGCCAGCACAAACGAAACATTTGACAGCAGAGCAGTAGCTATGGCCGATCTTTGGAACAATGGTGTGCTGGACGTTATAGTCGCCAATCAAAACAATGTCCCGTTTATTTACAAAAACGAAGTAGTTAAAGACCATCACTGGATAGGTTTTGATGTTCGCGGAACAATAAGCAATGCGAGCGCCATCGGCACCAAAATAGTCTTGGAATGGGCCGGACAAAAACAAACACAGATTGTTACAGGAGGAATTGGATTTTCCTCTCAAAACCAGCGCAGAATTCACTTTGGTATAGGGAAAAATACAGCAGTAGATAAAGCAACCATTTACTGGCCATCAGGCGAAATGACTACTATCGAAAATCCCTCAATTGATACCCTTCACGTTATTACAGAAAATAAAGCGATAAAATAATGCAGGAATATAAATCAGCAAATCCTGTTGCTACAATTTCATTGTCTTCTTGGATTAAAAAGAATTTTCAATATATCCCTCCGGCCTTTATTACGCTGATCCTGTTGATCGGACAGATCAGCTTTGGTATTCTGGATAACTACATGAATTTCGTTGTATCCGTATCTACAGCTATGATAGCAGAGATCCTGCTGGCCAGATACGTACAGGGCACATGGAAAAATCTTAGCAGCGCCTATATTACCGGTATCAGTGTGGGCATTCTGATTCGCTCCAACATGATATGGCCTTACTTCTTTGTTTCCCTGATATCCATCATGTCAAAATATGTGTTGAATTATAAAGGAAGGCATTTATGGAATCCTTCTAATTTCGGCGTATCGTGGATGCTTTTTCTGGGCTCTGCTCATGTAGCAGGTTTAGGTGTACAGTGGGGAAATAACTTTTTGGCGATGGCTGTCATATGGACGCTGGGTCTGATCATCGTCAATAGAGCAAAAAGAATTCATGTGACATTAACATATGTTGCCAGCTTTATCTTTTTTGCTTTTATAAGGAGTATTATTAACGATAATGCTTTTCTGGCCGAACTGGCACCTTTAACAGGCCCTATGTATCAGTTATTTATATTTTTTATGATCACCGATCCTCCTACTTCTGTATCGAGTAAAAAAGGACAGATCCTAGTAGCAGTGCTGGTTGCCCTGGTAGAATTCGTTTTGCGTCTGAATAATTATATTTACGCTCCGTTTTACGCTTTATTTCTTGTGGGACCACTGGCCCGATTTATCGATCTTAGAAGAAACGCTCCTAGAACGGAATTCAAAACAGCGATAAATGATAAAAATAGTAGATTAACGTCTTGAAATTGTTTTTTGCCATATCATTAATTACTGTCCATATTTTTAATATCGGTGGTTATAGATTGCTGTTCCATTTTTTTTCAGAGAAGGCTGATAAACAGATGGTTAAACAACTGGATATGGATTTTTACGAGGAAAAAGACCTCATCACGATAAAAGTTCCACTGAACCTTCCCTATTCATCCCATAACTGGCAGGAGTTTGAACGCTTTGATGGTTCAATTGAGCTGGAGGGCATACATTATAATTATGTAAAGCGGAAAGTATATAATGACACTTTAATTCTTTTATGTACTCCTAATCATATCAAACAAAAACTCAGAGAAGTAAAAGATGAACTAGCAAAAATGAATGGCGATGCCAGGTCTTCCCATGAAAGTAAAAACGGGTTAAACTTAGTAGAAAAATCATGGGTTAAAGAATTCAATTATACCCATCAGGGTTATGCTTTTTGTTCGTTGAGTGCCAAACAGACCGGATATTCATTAATCAATGATCATTCTGTTTATACTTCTTTTATCTTAATTCCGGAACTTCCTCCGAAAATGTCTTAATATCCTTATCCTATCCTACAATGGCATAGTATATATTATAAATATGCTTCCATTTATCTTTATTCAATTTATTCAGGATTATTAAATTTTATATCATTGTCTACTTCTTCGGAGGCTATGCCTCTTTTAAAAGAAAAAAACCCAGCCAAAACAGCTGCTAAAAGAGATTGGCGCAATTGGGTATTTCCTTCAATTGTGTTATTGCTTTTTATTGGTATATGGTATCTTATATCAGCTTTAAATGTATTTCCAGCTTATGCACTGCCAACGCCTTTAAGCGTAGTAAAAAGTTTTGGAGAAGAATTGCAGGCAGGCAGATTGTTTAATGACATCATCTCTTCATTATGGAGGGTAGTCATCGGATTTCTTTTATCCGCAATACTGGGCATTCCGTTCGGATTATGGCTTGGTCAGCATCTGTACGCAAGGCAGGCATTTGTGCCAATGCTTAATTTTTTCAGATTTTTATCACCACTGGCATGGATACCTTTTGCCATATTATGGTTTCATATAGGTGACAAGCCGGCCATCTTTATCATATTCATGGCTACTTTTTTCCCCCTGATACTGGCTACCATGTCGGCAGTTGCCACAATACCCAGTATCTATTTCAGGGTGGCTAAGGACTATCATTATACAGGTTTTCAGTTGCTTACCAATGTGACTTTTCCAGCGGCAATGCCCCAGATTATTACTGCGGTTCGTGTAAGCTATGGAATATCATGGGTTGTTATTGTTGCTGCTGAAATGGTCGGCTGCCAGGATGGATTAGGATACGGAATATGGGAGGCCAGAAACGGATTGAGATTAGATTCAGCCGTTTGCTACATGATCGTCATCGGGTTAATGGGTATGGTAATAGACCGGCTCCTTGCTCAATTTTCAAAACTACCAAATGTACGCTGGGGATATGAAAGATAAAGAATCAACAAACAGACTTACGCTTAAACAAGTATCACATAGCTACGGCAATGTATCAGTAATCAACAACCTCAACATTGAGGTAAAATCGGGTGAAGTTGTCGTCATTGTAGGCCCTTCAGGCTGTGGCAAAACAACTATTCTTAACCTGTTATCGGGATTTATAAAACCCGTATCAGGATCTGTGGAAAGCAAAGGAGTCATTCGAACGGTATATCAGCAGGATGGACTTTTTCCCTGGTTAACTGTTGGTGAAAACATATCTATGGGACTTCGCGCAATAGCTGATCAGTCCGAAAAAGAAAAGGAATTAAAGACACTACTGGAACTCATCCATCTGGAAGATTTCGGCAATCATTACCCACATGAATTATCCGGAGGTATGCGTCAGCGTGTAGAACTGGCAAGAGTACTGGCGGGCGATTCAGATATTTTATTAATGGATGAGCCTTTTTCTGCACTGGATTATCAAACCAGATTGAGGATGAGAAGAGAATTTATCCGATTATTGAAAATGCGACCCAGAACAGTAGTTTTCGTTACACATGATATAGAGGAAGCTGCACAATTAGGGGATCGTGTTCTTGTATTGTCACCCAGACCAACAACGATTAGCCGTGAATTAACAGTTGATGTTGCACAGCCAAGAGACCTTACTGACATAGCATTAGTGAAAGTGATGAAGGAAATTCTGGAAGAACTGGGATTACAATCCCCTTCTAAGAATTTCATTGAGATATAGTCGGCATATTATTAAAATCGTAAAGCGTAATACATGAAATTAAATGCAAAAAATATTATTATAACTGTAGTTCTTACTGTTACAACGTTGGGACTATTGCGTTTTAAACCCTGGAATAATTATAAAAATGACAGGCGTGATATTATTCATGTTGGCCCGAATACAAAAGCCACCAGGGAATTGACTATCGCCTATCTTCCTGTAACCTGTCATCTGACTTGCCCTGTTACAGATTTTGCTTCAAAAACAACACAATCAAACACGAATTTTAATTCGCGGATGTTTACTGACTTTCCAACAGTAGCCAGTGCAATAGAAGCGAAACAAATACAAGCTGCTTTCATGAATGTTCCAATAGCCATGAAACTGCGTGAACAGGGAGTACCTGTTAAGATTTGTTATTTAGGGCATCGAGAGGGTTCACAGATTGTTGTAGGCAAAGACACAGACATCAGAAGTCTGAAAGACCTTAAAGGCAAAAAAATGGCTTTCCCCAGTATGTTCAGTAACCAGAATTTTGTGATTCATAAATTGATGGAAGACTATGGCATGAAAGACGGAGATATAGAATTTGTCATTCTCCCTCCGCCGGATATGCCTACTTCTCTCGCAGCAGGTGCCATAGATGCCTATTTTGTTGGAGAACCTTTCTGCGCAAAATCTGAATTTGATGGTATTGGGCGTATTTTATATTATTCCAATGACATCTGGCCAAACTTTATTTCCTGTGCCTTAGTCGTGCATGATGATCTCATCAGCAACAACCCTGAGGTGGTAAAAGACTTGGTTCATGGTATAGCTGAATCCGGTGCATGGGCAGAAACACATAGAGAAGAAGCAGCCAAACTTGCAGCCCCCTATTTCAGGCAAAGTCAGGAAATACTGAATTATGTATTGACCTCTAATCCTAGTCGCGTTAAATATGTAGATCTCAGTGCATCCTATAAAGACCTGACCTTAATAAGAGACATGGGAATAAAGCTTGGGTATTTAAAGAAAGCAATTCCTATAGACGAGTTAGTTGACAGAAGTTTTGAACCTAAAGAAATCACTCCGGCAATTATTGACATAAACAATGCTGTTAAACGAGATTAATATTCAGTATTATTCTGCCACTTGTTATTATGGTAAATATTCCTGACAAGTGGCAGAATAATATTTGTCAATCTGGCATGCAGCATCTTTTACCATGTTTGATAAATTGATATCAGATACATCTATCCGCTGTCAATTTAATATGTTTAAGAAATCAATAGAATAATCAAACAGAAGACGGTAAATTTTTATGCATTCATCTCTTAGAATGAAGAGAGGCAAATAGACTTTCAGTTTATTTTTTAATCCATTTTAAGAAAAACGGAAAGGCTTCAATAAACGATATATCTTTATTTTTTTCATCATAATATCGACCGTTATAATAACCAGAAAAAAGTTTATCAAATAAGATCAGGTCAATATGTAATTTTTGATCCTGATAAAAACTTTTAAATTTGGCATCCTGCCAGTTCTCAATATACCACCCGGGCTCTGTTACAGCTCTCTCTTCAATATCCTGAATAGGAATATAACCTTCTAATATTCGTTCACGACACCAGCGGTAATGTTCTATCATAGCCAATTCTGCTATTTGATGTTTAAAATCAGGGTTGTTTGCAGTAAATATGTTTGATTGTAGCTGATCAGGTGAAATATTCAGCATCCGAAGTTTTATCCATAAATGATCCGCAGCCAATCGGCTGCTTTCCTTTGCATTCTCACCAATAACTTTCCATTTTTGTTCAGCCTGTTTCATCACATTCAGTACATGCTCATCCTGCCATTTACCAGGTTCCCGTCTAATGGAATACCAAAAATTAATGAGCATAGGAAGTTTATCCAGAGATTTTTCAGCAAAAGCTCTCCATGTGCATTCATCCAAAAAATTGCCGAAAAATATAATAGGCATATATGGCAAATTCTTATTGCTCATCAACTCAACATGCTTAACTTCTTCCTTATCTGAAATATTGTAAAAACAAAACAACTGTACATTCGCTGTTACTGGCTTATCCTCTACAAAAATATCTGTCTTTATTCTTCTTGCAATTGCATTCATATATGCAGCAGATAAAATACTATCTTCAATACAAAAATAAAGTCTAACAATACTGACAGATTTTACTGCATTATAAATTATCCTGTCATCAAAATAGGCAGTATCCGAAGCAGGAATTTCTTTGAATTGAATAATATCCGCAGGAAAAATATGATCTCTTATCTCTTTAGCATAACCATTACCAAATATTGTATTTTCTTCAAACGATAAACACGGATATTTTTTATAGAAATTGTTACCAAACGATTCTTTATTTTCCACAAACCACACAACCCTTAACCTGTTTTCATTGTTATACTGTGCCTGCCTGATGCATTGCATGACTATTTGTGTAGCCACTTCTGAATTACCGAAAACGATGACTTCAGTGAGCTGTCCGCTTTTATTGGGATCAAATTGATCCACTGGATACCTAATTAATAATCTTCGGGCTATATTCTCAAATATATTAACGATCACAATTTCCGCATGGGTTGTAAGAATATCAGTATTTCTGATGGCCTGTTTTAAACGCTGGTCTTGTAAATGAATAAACCATTTATAAGACTTTTTATCCTTTCGGGAATAGCACAACTGATCTAGTTCCTGCAATACCCTGATATTATCAGTATCAGCAGGAGTGGTAATAAATATTTCATCAGCATCGGCAGCTTTTAGTCTATTAAGAATAGTTAATGCATAAGGTGACCCTTTAAAAAGATAAATACCATTTTTTAATGCTTCAGCTCTAAACATATCGTTTATTGTGCTATCTAAAACCACAACAAACTCACCCTTTTTCCGTATATCCATAGCCAGATTAAATCCAATAGTATTAATACCTACGACCAGGTTATATTTTGATTTAACTCCTGATAATCGCAAGAATTTAAACCATAACAAAGCCAGTTCTGTCTTAAAGTTGTTACCCAAAGCAGCTATAAGTGCAATAGAAAATCCTAATATAACTGTAATTAATCCTAACACGCGTGCAAAAGATAGGGACCAGTGTATTTCTTCCACCTCTAATACAGAAGAATCAAAGGTTATTAGGTTTATGGCATTAAAAAAATCGTCACCAGAAAAATTCCTGTATTCTGTAAGTCCCGAAAGAAATGAATTACTTAATCTTAACTTTCTGAACCCGTATGTACCTAGTATTATTGTCAGCAGTGCCAATATAATAGGCATAAAAAATTTCCATACCAAATCATTATACCAAAAATATTTTTTAATATTCAGCCAAAGATCATCAATTTTATTCCGATAATATGGACGTAGCGGAAATACAGTTTTAGTGATATTATCATTACCGGAAAGATGAGTATTATTTTCAAACCTGTTTACAGGATATGGATTGACCTGCCTCCTCGTAAGAATATGATATAAAATTCCTTTTGGATCAATACCTTCCTTATTAGATTTTCTAATAAATGCATTATCAAAAATCAATTTAGAATTTTGATAATAAGTATGTTTATCGCCGCTAACATTTTTTCCCTCAATGATCATCTGAACAATATCAGATGTGCCGCCCTTAAGTCCTGTGTCTACACCATCCCAAATTGCTATAAGAATATTGGAATAACCAGCAATGAGTGCTGCTGATTCTGCATAAAAAGTTTCAGCCATAGCGTCTCCCACTATCTCCTGCTCAGAAGCAATTGTTACTGTTTTGATTCCCATTTCTGCAGCTACGAAAGCGGCTAAAATATCTGAGCCATCTGCCATGCAGTTCAGCAATACGATTGGCCGATTAGGATAATGTTGCTTTATCTCTAAGAATGTTTCTCTAAATGCCTTATTTAATTTCCTGTCACTATTCTTTTCAAGAGAATAATCATCAGAGAAAAGATCTCTATGGCCGGTTATTCCTACCAGCAAATGAGAGCGAGACAACGATTTAATTTTCTGTGCATTAACCCTGACAAAAGAATTGTTCATAAACTATCATAGTATTCTACATGCTTTATGTAATCCATTCCCTTCACTCAAGACTCCAATCTCTTTTTATAGATATCCTATTTCTGGAAATCGGATAATGTCCTTCTAATTCTTTTTTATATAATTCACATTTAAAGTAAAATCGCTCCAATTCTTGTTTTTCTAACACTTCCCATTCATCACTATCAAACTGGTCCTGGTGAAGTTTTCTTCTCTGCTCTATACTTTCGTTTAATGTGCTTAATACTGTTGGTATATCGCATAATACTAATGCACCATTCTGCTGTCGATAATAATGTAATTTAAATGGTCGAACCCTCCTGCCTATTTCAGCTATACCGTACTCCACTCTTCCCATATCTTTCATATCATCAATAAAAGTATAATTAGCCATTACCATTTTTTGCGGAATTAATATTTCAACTTTTAGGTTTTTTCTTTCCTCCTGACTCACTTCTTCCATAACAGGCACATTATCGGCGCCAATTTTTCCAGTACTAATCCTAACATTAATCCTGTAATTATTATTATTTTCTTCTCTTTGAAAAACTACCGGAAGTACATTCCCAAGAAAGTTTTTACGGTAATTCTTAAACAATCCTATAGCAGTTGGTATTTCAGCTATGGGAGATTGAAAAAAATCTGTTACAGGATTACTGAACCAATCTCTTTTATCTATTTTACCAATAAGATCAACGATAACAGGTTTTAATATTTCTATGCATTTATCGGGTTCAGAAAGACGTATTTCCCTAAAACGATGTTCGGCAATATCAAATGGAGTTTGGTCGTTGCCACCTGTTTCATCAAGATCTTTTATGGTCACGTAAGGCTTGCCAAAGCAATGATACACCCCCAGCTCATACATGACATTAGGGTTATTTCCGGAAATATCGGCTACCAGAATATCAGCCTGTTCAAGATTAAGTAATACCTGGCGCATGATGTTGCCTATTTCCCCTTCATCCGGACTGATCACTTTAAATCCATAAGGCTGCAGGATGGGTTTAATCACCTTATCTCTTAAGAGAAGCAACCTGTCCATATTCTTCATCGGGCCTATTAAAAAGCATCTTTTGATCTTCTGGTCAGTCAGCATGCTATCGGGGTTTTTCCGAAAATAAATTAAAATTCTTATTAAACGCATTTGTATATTAAAACAATCAGTTTTTCAAAATAAAAAGCATCTACTCAATTATTCTAATTTGGTGGCATAAGCGAGTTTTAGTATACCTATATTTAACAGGTCGTGCTTTCTACATTTTGGCATTAAATACCATTTTGCAAATGCTTATTGAACCCGGATATGCTTAGAAATAAGGTCAGTTTATATTTATACCTTTAAATCAGTCGATTTTTATCATTAAAATAAATAATTATTATTTTTGATATTTAACAATATTATTATTAGTTTACTAAAACTTAAATCAATTGGTATATAACATTGTCAATCACCCCCATTTACCAGGAAGCTGAGTTATCCTTACAGCTTGCAAAAGGCAATGAACAGGCCTTACATTTTTTCTTCAACACGCATCAACCATCCCTTATGTTTTTTGCAGAAAACATCATTCATGACAGGGAACAGGCGGAAGATATAGTGATGATTGCATTCACAAAGTATTGGAAAAAAAAAGAGGATTTTAATAATATCAGAGCTATCAAAAGTTATCTATATACCATTGTTCGTCATGAATGTTATA
>CAZQIQ010000007.1:36344-51303 GCA_964593835.1 uncultured Chitinophagaceae bacterium | reverse complement strand
TTATAAATATTACCACCAACAGGTCAATAAACTGCACAAAACAGAAGAAGACATTACCAATATCGCCGACAACAATGAATTTATTGAAAGCAGAATAATCCTTACAGAGGTATTACAACAGTTATATAACCAAATCCATCAGCTTCCTGAAAAGTACAGGGAGGTTATAGAACTACTTTTTATTGAGGAGCTTAGCCCAAAAGATACCGCAGACAAACTAGGTATTACCCAGGAAAATTTAAGGAAAAGAAAACAACGGGCCATCGAATTATTAAAGAACCAGATCGTTCAACACAAGCTAAGTCATTTCGGTTTGCTATATGCCATATGGCTTTTGGATTCATTCTAATATATCTTTTTACAAAGGATCTTTTTGTCACGTTTTATCCGGATTGGGATCTAATAATAAAGAGTTATAATTCAAACCCATTTATCTACAAGTAAAGCCGCATTAAAAACATCTTGAAAGCACTCTTTAAAACTTAATCTATCACTAAATTTTATAAGATTATAACATTATTTTCATTTTGGGGAATACTATTGGAATCGTGCAAAAAGAATACAATTAGCTTCCTTAAAAAAGAACCTTCCTTTTACTCTATACAACAGGTCGACTCGATTTTGTATCATTATGGATATGAGAAAGATACCCAAGATAAGAACACTTTTCCTATTCCCCTAAATGAGCAAAAAGTATCTGCAGATGAAATTGCTGATTTTTTAAATCTTATGGAGATAAGAGGAATAGAAAATAATGCAAAAAAAATTATTATAAAAAGTGATCAAATCCTATTTCCTTCCGTTAATACTCAATCAGAAAATTCAACAACTCAAGAATTACATATTCTTTCAGCATACTCTTCAATGAACTATGCTTATCTAAACAATCTCAATTTTGACTTATCCTTCAATTTCCCTCAGCTTAGCGCCAGAAAGTATCCTAGTATTTATATTCTAATGTGTGGAAAAGCTCCGGGAGGTGGTTTAATAAAGGTTAACAAATCTCTCTTTTATCAGAATGGATTAGAAGGGGGACTAATAAAAGATATATCCTATGATTACAACCACTCACACGGTGAGGGAAATTTATACACTATGCCAATGACAGGTATATATTTAATAGACAATGGTTTTTTACATGAGAAAGTACTTTTAGGAGCCACATATGTTTATCGTAAAACTTTTCGAATCCAATTAACGGTAACCATACCGTCTTTATCTGGAGCAACCACTGAAGAATATAATAGTGCCTGGGGTATAATGGTTAAAGGAAAAATAGAAATGTTTCAATTATGATAAAAGTATCAATCAAAAATAGCTGTCATGCTATTATTATTATAATGTTACTATATGGATGTTCAACCGAAAGATATGCCAGAAAAAAAGGAGAGCGATTAATTAATCTTTATGGTGGAGAGCTAGTTCCGGCGGATCATCAACAACCCGGATTAAGCAGGAAAGAAATCAGATCAGATTTTAACAAGGCAGAAAAGTATATAGCACTTATGCCTGACTCTCTTATTTGTGATTCCGATAAAATCACCTGTGACTCATTTTATTTTAATAAACACAAAATCCTCTACATCAGAAAAAACAGTCTGCAATCTGAAACCAAATTCCTGATAGACCATCGCTAATACTTTTTTCAAAACTTGTCCACCACAATTTTATTCGAGAAAATTTTTACCATAGGCACTCAATCACTAAAAATATCTCCAAAAATGTAGTTGTCAGGGCTGTTTATCGTAAAATATACTTATACGATCCTCATATATAAAAAATTAAATTGAATACAGATTATTACTATACAATAAAGCGTTCGGGTACGGCAGATTAAGGACAGAGGTACATCATTAATAAGTATACCGTTTTAAATGTTAGTCTGCCAAAAATAATGCTGGCAGCAATATAACGAAGGAGGAAGGAATAAGATTTTTTGAGCTTGACCTCTCAAAAAAAATAGGGCTGGTTACCGGAGGGAGCCTTGATGCAAACCTCTGGATAGTTTACCATTTTATTATTGAAAATGATAATACATTTAATCGATGGCTAAGGTTATTTAAAGCTAGCTTACTGAAATTTTTATTAAAAACAAGCATATTACAGAGCATCACCAACTTACAAAACTCCAAGAGCAATGAGAACATTATACATATCATCTTCTTCATAAAAAACGATTTGTTATCAGGAAAGATATTGACATCAAAAAATTCGAAAAAAATTTCATTTTTTTTGTCACGTTTTGCTCGTTAAAGGATTTTACAGTATAGCAATTGATAACACAATCAACTGCCAACAAAACAACTGGATCTATGAGTGAAGGAATTCACACAATAATTATTAAGCGTCTCAGTGGAGAAGCGCTTTCCACAGAGGAAGAAATTCTTCTGCAGGATTGGGTTAACTCCTCGCCTCACAACCAGGAAGTTTTTTCACAATTGCAGGAAGAAACTTATCAAATCAACTCCTTTAAAAAGTTTGTAAGTTATCATCAAGAGCTTGATGAACACTGGAACAGATTACAGCTTAAATTAAAAGAAATTGCTGAAGTACATAACAATAGTTCTGCCGGTCCTGTCGCTTACCGATTGATTAATAAAAACATAGGATAGCTCCGCGTTGCAGCTATCCTATTCATTATCATCAGCATTACCTTCTACTTACTCTCTACAAAAGATCAAAAAGAAAAAATTATTCATGACTCTGTTCATTCATCTCATTACCCACCCGGAAAATCTGGCGCTATACTTACTCTCGCAGATGGAAAACAAATAGTGCTGGATAGTCTTGAAGAAGGACATATTGCCCAACAAAATAATACCCCTATTATGCTTACTAATGGTCAATTATTATATCAGCGTCCGGCAGTTGCAGACACTTCCAGCGTTTTTTGGAATACACTATCAACTACAAGAGGAAGACAGTTTCGTTTATCTTTACCTGACGGTTCAAAAGTGTGGCTGAATGCAGAAAGCAGTATTTATTATCCAACAGATTTTTCTGAAGGAAACAGGAAAATAAAAGTCAAAGGAGAAATATATATTGATGTTGTTCCAGATAAAAACAAACCATTTATTGTTGAAGTGGGCAATCTGAGTATAAAAGTTCTTGGAACCAGTTTCAATGTCAATGCCTACACTGACGAAAATGCTATCAGAACAACGCTTATTAACGGAAGTATTCAATTATCAGCTCCTTTTTTAGAAAAAACAAAACTGATACCCGGTCAGCAGGCCAGTATAAACTATCAAACAAAGGAATTAACAGTAAAAACAGTCAATACGGAGTCTTCTGTAGCATGGAAAAATAATTTATTTGATTTTAACAACCTTAGTTTACAGGAAGCATTGCGGCAAATAGCCAGATGGTATGATTTGGATATTGTTTATGAAAAAGAAATTCCCCAAAAAATTTTCTGGGGTGAAATGCAGAGAAATCTTGAATTATCAAAGTGTCTGTCACTGCTCGAAAACATGGGTGTTCAATATCGTCTTGAAAACAGAACATTGACTATAGTTAACTAGCAAATAAAATCCAGTCTCTTGTAATTTATTTTCTGTTATGCTGATAAGCATATAGAATTATGTGGTAAAGATGCTAATTATTTATCAAATGAGATTAATCCATGTGAAAAGCAAGCAATTGCTTTTGGAATTTTGTTAATAGTAGCGTTATCACAAATAATGTTTACAAAATCTCACTAACCAACCAAAACGAATGACAAAAGAAGCTTATCATTATTCTATTGCAAATATTTGTTTAACAACTCATATCAGACGACACTTTATCATATTGGGATTGTTATTAAGCTCTTTGATTTCCTTCTCTCAAAACATTACTCTTTCAGTAAAAGATGCGCCATTATCAGAAGTATTAAGAAACATTAAAAACCAGACAGATTATGTTGTTATATCTGATGCAGAAGTCCTTAAATCAAGTCTCCCTGTAACCATCGAGGCCAGAAATGAACCGCTAAAAAGTTTTCTGAATAGATTATTACAGCAGCAAAATCTCTCATTCGTTATAGAAGACAAAACTATAGTTGTTTCATCTCCCCAAAGAAAAAAAAGGTCAGGTTCAGATTTTGATGACGATTTACAAAGAATTCTTTCTGCTGTTAATGTTTCTATAACAGGGAAGGTGCTCAATCAGGAAGAACACCCCCTTGTTGGAGCATCAGTTACACTAAAAACTTCTGGAAGAGGTACCACAACAGATGCAAAAGGAGATTTTTCACTAAAAAATATCAATCCCAACGAAACGATTCTGATTAGCTATGCCGGTTATAAAACAATGTCCATTACAGCTGGTAGTAATAATGTTCTAATCATTAAACTTAGTCCGGCAGAAAACGAATTGGATAAAGTAATCGTTCAGGGCTATGGTACTACTACAAGAAGATTGGCAACGGGCAATATAGGTTCTGTGAAAGCGGAAGAGATAGAAAAACATCCTGTCATGAACGTTCTGCAGGCAATTCAGGGACAGGTAGCAGGTATGGTGGTGACCAATAATTCAGGTTTTTCCAGCGGCGCTGTAAAGGTAGAAATCAGGGGACGAAATACGTTAGACAATGAATTTTCAGGAGACCCCCTATATATTATTGATGGAGTACCGTTAACCATACCAGAAAAAAGAGTTGGTACCAGTGGTAAAATGGGCTCTCAGGGATTTGCCATGGCTAATTTTGGTGTCACTCCTGCATATGGTCAAAGTCCGTTATTTAGCATTAACCCAAATGATATAGAAAGTGTGGAAGTTTTAAAAGATGCAGATGCTACCGCTATATATGGATCCAGAGCCGCAAACGGAGTAATTTTGATTACTACAAAAAAAGGAAAATCAGGAAGATCAGAAATACAGGTAAAAGCCAATAACGGCTGGGCTTTTATTAACCGTTATTACGATTTGATGAACACGGAACAATACCTTAACTATAGAAAACAAGCTTTTGCTAATTCCGGAATTGATTATAATACTACTATAAGACCATTTGACTTAACCAGATTTGAACAAGACAGGTATATTGACTGGCAGAAAACGATATGGGGCTCAACTGGAAAGCTACACAACTTACAGGCTTCTGTTGCCGGTGGCGATAACAAAACCAGCTTCAGACTTTCAGCGGGATATAATTTTCAAAATGATATTCTCACTGTAGCCGGTGGAAACAATAGATTTTCAAGTTCTTTTAATATCAATCACAGATCGACTAACCAGAAATTTACAGTTAGCTCTACAACAATGTTATCAAAAACAAATATTGATCTGATAAGAGTACCCGAAAATGCAATTTTGTTACCTCCTAACGCACCAGATATAAAAAATAAAGACGGACTTCCGAATTTCGAAGAGTGGGGAAATTCACAGGAATTATCTTATCCTTTCACACCCCTATTCTCTCCCTATTCTTCTAATACAGATCTCCTCAATACCAGTATGAAAATTGGATACGAACTTGTACTAGGATTACAGATCAGAACAACGCTGGGCTATAATTTTTCTTATACCGAACAATTATCCAAAACACCTATTTACGCACAATACCCAACATCTATTACGAGAGGAAATATGAATGTAGGGAATTCCAAAGTAAACAACTACATTCTTGAACCACAAATGGAGTATAATGGTTTTGTTGGGCGCGGAAAAATAAATGTTCTGGCAGGTACAACGCTGCAGGATAATCAGTCAAAATCTACCACTTTGAGCGGTAGTCAGTATACGAGTGATCTGATGCTGAACTCTATCAACAATGCACCATTTAAAACCACTTTCATCAATGAAGAGTATTATAAATATGCTGGAATATTTGGTCGCCTCGGTTATAATTACATGGATAAATACATCATTAATTTAAACGGCCGGAGAGATGGATCTTCCAAATTCGGATATAACCGCCAGTTCGGAAATTTTGGTGCGATTGGCGCTGCATGGATTTTTACCGAAGAAAAATTAATTAAATCCGCATTGCCCTTCCTAAGCTTTGGTAAGTTAAGAGCCAGTTATGGACTAACCGGTGGCGATGAAATTCCAAATTATCAATATGTGCGTTTGTGGACGATGAGAAGCGAGAATAATTATGATGGAACTCCTCTCATTGCACCAGGTAGTCCCAGTGATTCATTATTACAATGGCAGGTAAATAAAAAACTGGAGATAGGCCTTAATCTAAGCTTTCTGAACGATAGAATTAATATTGAAGCATCATGGTATAGAAACAGGTGCGACAATCAGCTGGTTGGTTTTCCCACTCCATGGATAACGGGCGTTAATAATGTAAGATCTAATTCACCAGCTAATATAGAAAATACAGGCGTTGAAATTCTTATCAATTCAAAAATCATTCAGCATAATCAATTTCAATGGAATATCAGTGGCAATATAGCTTTCAACAGAAATAGATTAAAATCATATCCCAATTTTGAACAATCCCCATTTGTCGGTTCTATGGTGGTTGGGTATCCACTGAATATTCAACGTTATCTTAGATACACAGGAGTAAACTCACAAACCGGATACTATGAATTTGATGATAAAAACAAAAATGGAGAAATAGATATAGATCTTTCGGGAAGAACAGCTGATGACAGACATATATTTGATATGACTCCAAAATTCGATGGAGGATTCAGATCCAACTTTACTTATAAAAACTGGTCAGCTGGATTTTTTATCTACTTCCGCAAACAATTAGGAAAAACAGGAGTTACTCCAACAGGAACAGCAGCCATATCAGGTGCGCCAAATAATCTACCTGTAGGTATGCTGAATTATTGGCAAAAACCAGGTGACAATGCCGAGTATGGAAGATTAGTCCTTAATGGAAACCTGGAAGAGGACATTAATAACTTCTTTTTCTTTTCTGATTATCTGTTATCTGATGTTTCTTTTATTCGTCTGCAGAATGTTGAAATCAGTTACCGACTTCCACGCAACTGGATGAACAAAATGAAAATCAAAGATGTGGCGCTGGTACTACAGGCGGAAAACATCTTTATCATCACTCCTTTTAAGGGGCTGGATCCGGAAGTACAATCATTTGGTGCTATGCCAAGACCTAAAATTATTAATCTGGGATTAACCGTTAACCTGTAATCAATGAAATATTTTATTCTATTCATAATATGTCTCAGTACCTTTTCCAGCTGCAAAAAATGGGTTGAAATAGGCGATCCACCAAGCAAAATAAGCACAGAAGCAGTATTTAAAAACCAACCCGAAGCAGAAGCTGCTTTAGCAGGTGTGTATACTGAATTAACCAGCACCAGCGAGTTTAGAATTTCAGCTTCTGGTATTACTTATCTTTTAGGATTGCTCACCGATGAATTGGAATATGTTGGGTATACTTCCTATGTTGATGATTATGAATTTTCACAAAACACTATTCGACCAATCAATAATCATGTGCTTAATTTATGGTCAGGTGCATATATAGCAATATACAATGCCAATGCAGTTATAGAAGGATTGGAGGGAAGTACTACTTTGAATGATGAATTTAAGTCGGTTGCTGTTTCAGAATGCAGATTTATCAGAGCTTATTTACATTTTCTGCTTGTCAACCTGTACGACAACATACCTATTGTAACAACGAGTGATTGGCGGGTAACAAAAAACTTGTCACAGTCAGACAGAGAGCAGGTATTTCAATTTATTATTGATGAACTCACAGCAATACGTCCGCTCCTTTCACAAGAATATTCAGGAAGATCAGCAAGAAGAGCAACGGCCAGCATATTTTCTGCAGATGCATTATTAGCTCGGTTATATCTGTATCAGGAAAATTGGACTGAAGCCATTCGATATGCTGATAATATTTTAAACAGTCATGAAACCTTTTCTATTGAACCTTTAAATACCTTATTCAATATTAGTAGCAAAGAAATCATCTGGCAAATTCCTCCTGATAACAGAGGTATGTATATGAATGCAACGCCGGATGGTTTCTTATTCCGACCTATTATGTATAACGATTTCAGAGCTGCAGCATCAACATCCATTCAGGAAGCCGTCGCTGATGAAGATGCCCGAAAAACAGAATGGCTGACGTCTATGTTTGATATATGGAATGAAAAAGATCATATCGTTCCTAACAAATATAAACACGGTGGGTTTGAAGCACAGTCAGGCGGACCAGTTGGCGAAGGTCTGATCATATTTCGTCTATCAGAAATGCATTTTATAAAAGCAGAAGCATTACTTCGTTCAACAGCTGATACTGACTTAGCAGCAAATCTTATTCACCCTATAAGGGAACGGGCAAACCTCCTCCCCTGGCCCAGCAACTTAACTACAGATCAAATGCTGGAGGCGCTATTTGAAGAAAAAAGAATTGAATTCTGGGCAGAGTTTTCTCACCGTTATTTTGATTTAAAACGAACCGGCAAAGCCGTGGAAACATTGCAATCCGTTAAACCTAATTTCTCCACGAAAGATCTGCATTTACCTATTCCGCTTGATGAATTATCCACCAACCCGAACCTTAAACAGCATAGTGACTATTAAATCTAGTTATATTTTAATAATATCTGAATTACAAATCAACCTTAAGCAGGATAGGAATTATCAAACAGATTGGATTTAGATACATGAACTACAAAAAACTTTAACAGCACAGTAATTATTAAATCAGGTTAGAATAGATTACATGGATTACAAAAAATCAAACAGCATAGGGATTATCAAACAGGTTGGATTTAGATACACGAACTACAAAAAAATTTAACAGCACAGTAATTATTAAATCAGGTTAGACTAGATACATAGATTACAAAAAAACTTAAGCAGCATAGGAATTATCAAACAGATTGGATTTAGATACACGAACTACAAAAAACTTTAACAGCACAGTAATTATTAAATCAGGTTAGACTAGATACATGGATTACAAAAAATCAAACAGCATAGGGATTATCAAACAGGTTGGATTTAGATACATGAACTACAAAAAACTTTAACAACACAGTAATTATTAAATCAGGCTAGACTAAGATACATAGATTACAAAAAAATAAGCAGCATAGGAACTCTTAAACATATTAGAATGTATTAATTCTTTTAAGAAACCTCTATTTTTTATTTTAGTCGGGATACCTTTTGAAATAATCTTTGGGATGTTTGATTCTCAGACTTTGCAAAATACTTTTATTTATTCATCCGAATAATATATAATTTATTATTCATGAAATAGATATCAGTTATCTTAACATTATTAAAAAACAGATTATCCATTAAGAGAGTAAAATTTTTATGTATATAACAGTTACTCCAAATTTATTCAATTCAAATATTTACATAATTTAAAAAATAAGTTTCTCCAAATCACTTTATTTAATACATGAAGAAAAATAAACCAATGAACCATTTCTGTATTATCTTTTTCATTTTATCAGTATTCCCTTTTAGCAGTTTCACACAACTAGCACCAAAGCAGGGCATTAATGCTATAACAGAAAAAGATTTACGGGAAGATCTATACAAACTTGCATCTGATCATTTTCGTGGTAGAGAATTTGGCACAGAAGACGAATTAAAAGCAGCAGTATGGCTTGCTGAAAAAGCTCGCGAAGCAGGAATGTTACCTGCCGGTGAGGACGGCACTTTTTTTCAGTTTTTTAAACTACAGCGACATAGAATATCTCCGTTAAGTTATGTTTCAATAGACAACAAACAACTTTCTTTATGGAATGAAGTATTAATAGGATTAACGGCACAGACTCAGTTGAATGCGGAAATTGTTTATGTAGGAGAAGGCAACGAAGAAAATATACGCAAAGCCAATCTTGAAGGTAAGATAGCCGCTATCATTCCAACATATGACAATATAGATCTGAATGTTTCTTTTCCTGAGGTAAGATTTGTTCAGCGTTTAGCTATAAATAAATACGCAGCATTGTTATTGGAAAAAAAAGCAGCCGGAGTAATATTTATTGCACAGGATGATTTTACTGAAAGAGCATGGAATGAACATGTACATGTTCGCATGCAACGAGGTGATTACAGACTTTTTAATGAAAACAATTTATTTCCGGGAACAGCCAGACTTGGCGTATTCTGGATAAAGGCAAAAAATCTCCCGAAATTTGACAACACACAAACCTATCGTTTAACAGCAAATATTTTTACCGAATCATTTATTTATCCTTCTGTTAACGTCATTGGAAAAACAGTTGGAACAGATCCGGTACTCAGGGATGAGCATGTCGTTATTTCAAGTCATATAGATCATATGGGTGTAAGGGAAGTGCAGCAGGGTGACTCTATTTACAACGGCGCGGACGATAATGCTTCCGCCTGCGTAGCGGCTCTTGCCATAGCTCGCGCATTTAAAAAACAACCCGCTAAACGCTCACAGTTATATACCTTTTTTGGATCGGAAGAACCTTATTTGTTTGGATCAAATTTTTTTGCCAAACATTCGACTATACCTGTCAATAAAATGATTGCAGTTTTGAATGCTGACCTGATAGGAAGAAATTCACCCGACAGTGCAGCGATACTTGGAACAAATGGCAAAAACAACATTTCTGATTTATTAACCCATTTCGCGCTTGAAGCCAATAATGAAGGGCCGCGTTTTTTGTTAGATACGACATGGGACCATCCCGATCATCCTGAAAGATTTCTGTTCAGAAGTGATCATGCATCATTCTTTCCATTAAAAATACCTGCTGTTTTTTTTACATCATTACTTCACGCAGATTATCATACTCCTAAAGATGAAGCGGAATTTATTGATTACAAAAAATTACGTAAAATGACAGAATGGATGTATAGAGTAGCATGGAAACTGTCTAATCATAAAGACAAACCCGTAATGAATTCCTCATTTAATCACTTACCACCGCTGTAAGTAACAAACTGACTTATTATAATAACACACTCATATTGTCATTTATATTTTATATGTATTCTTGTTATTTAACAACCAAGCTATATGCAGCACAATCCGGGATTAGCTAAATATTTTTTAGCAATAAATAATCATCCGGCTTCAATAGTATAAAATATCTGTTCTAATCAGGCGGCGTTCTTTTGCTTCTTTTCTTTGGTCGCTTATGTGGAAAGAAAAGAAGTTTATTTTTTCACAAGGACATTCAATGTATCGACTTTAAATAGTTAGTAATCTCATCGGAGACTTCAATCATTTTTTCCTCTATTTGTTGTTCCAAAATATCAAGATTATCAAAATCAGGATTTTTCACCAAGGTGGTTTCAATAATTGAGTATTTTGGCATTTCTATCCTATCCTTGTTCCATTTTGTATTTTTTGATAATTCCCAATATTTTTTCCGGATGGATACCGTATTTCCAAGTAACCAGATTTCAAATCTCATTTCGATATGATTTAAAACCAGTCCAAACTTCAATTTTTTACTGTTTAAAAAATCGTTGGAATAATAGAAATAAGTATAATCCATATAGCCGTGAAGGATACCGGAAAATGAATATTTATCAGAAAGGTTTTTGATAAAATCGGTTCTTAATCTCATTACAAATTTCACTAACTCATTGTAAGCTATTAGTATATCGCCTTTATTAAGTTGTTCTTTATAAATCGAAACATATTTACTTAAATTCTCCATATTTGGATTTCTAATATTTTCAAACTGTATTTGTTTTTCTATTAGCAAATTTACATAATTAAAAAATACCCTTAACAATCGTCAAAATAAAAACCAACACTAACCAGGTGACCTTCTTTTGCTTCTTTTCTTTGGTCGCTGTGTGAAAAGAAAAAAGTCATTACCAAAAACAACGAATGGGATACTGAATATCCCACGCAAATAATGTCGCAACCTGTTTGATAAAATGTAAGTAAGGGAATGTGAGGAGGTATATTTTGGCAAAGGGGTTGCACCTTATAAGATGCAAAAAGACTGCCCGAACATCGGGAGATGTGTCTTTTTGCCGCCCGATTTTCGGGCTCTAACCAACCTTTATCGGTTAAACTCCTTTAAAGAGAACTACACTTTATATAATACAATTATTAAAGAAACGGCTATTGTGTATGTAGAATAACCACTTAAAAATATGCTTATGTTAATAATACCAATATACACTTACATATAAAAACATCCCATACAAACTTTACCGGATTTAAAAAAGTGTTATACTCTTACGCTATGTGTAATCGATGAAAAGGATATTCTATATAAAATTGCATCTCTTTGAAGAATTACACCCTTAACACTATGCATACTTATAGATGAAACAATTATTATTTTAGGCAGAAAGAGATAGCTACGCACACCTTCGCTATTGTTCAAAACTAGCTGATTGTTTATAGAATCCCGGAGTAATTCCTTCTTTCTTCTTAAACAACCTGACAAAATAATTAACATCTGTAAATCCACATTGAAAACTAATTTCCTTTATAGAATAATTTGTTTCTGACAATAATTTTTTTGCCATTTTTATTCTTTCGTGATTGATATATTCCAATGGAGATAAACCGAACTGTTCTTTAAACAATCTGAAGAAATCATTTCTATTGAGATAAGCTTTTTTACATAATGTATTGATCAATATTCTTTCCGAAAGATTATCCTTTATATAATCAAGCAAATAATGCAATTGGGTATGATTGGATTTTTCTCCAATTTCTTCTGTAATCTGTTGTAAATACTGACTTTGTACAAGACGAATCAACAGTTCTTTAATATTAAGATCGGCATAAATATTTTTCCCTTTATCGCTACCTGTACAAATCCTGATTAGTTTATTAATCAGACTTGTCACTTCATTATCATTATCAAAATGATATTGATTAAATTGTAATTTCCAATGGTGAGCATAAGTATTGGAATTATAATATTGGTTAAGATAAGACAAAGCATCTTTTATGTAAGATCCGTCAAGTGTTAATGCTATGCATTGTGTGGGATCATCCATTCGGGCTTCCGGAAAATCAATTTTCATTAATTCATAAGCAGGAGCAATAACCGTTTCTCCTGGCAAATAATCAAATGAGGGCTTATTATCAAGATGCATTATTTTTTTTCCACGCACCATGCTAGTAATCACAAAATCACTAAAAGCTAAAGGAACACCATAAGTTTCCTGATAGGATTCAAAAATACTCAGTTCGCAATTATTCAGATTAAAGGTGCGACGACTTTCAACGAGTGTTTGTAATTGAGAAGGGTGGGAAAGTCCAATATGATGAAGAGTATTTTTTGTACCCACTTTTTTCTTTTTGCTGTATTTAAATTTACAACAAGTTTACCCTCAAACATCTGCCGAGAGTACGATTGTGCTATAAATAAATACTAAAATTTCTGTTTTTTTTAAATTATTAATGAAAATTGAACTAATTAATTAACGATTAAACAGCTTTCATATGAGCAATACAGCAGTTGAAGCTAAATCACCGGTCGTTCCTCGTCCGACGTTTAAAGAACATTACGATCATTATATAGGTGGAAAATGGGTAGCGCCTGATAGTGGTGAATATTTTGATAATATTTCACCTATTGATGGAAAGGTTTTTACCAGAGCCGCGAGAGGCAATGCCAAGGACATTGAAAAAGCGGTAGATGCGGCGCAAAAAGCATTTCCGGCATGGAGCAAAACAGCTGCCAGTGTCAGAAGTAATTTATTATTGAAGATTGCACAGATCATTGAGGATAACCTCGAAACCCTGGCCCGTATCGAAACAATTGACAATGGAAAACCTATCCGCGAAACCCGTGCTGCCGACTTACCATTAGTAGTTGATCATTTTCGATATTTCGCGGGTGTCATCAGAAGTGAAGAGGGAACAATTTCAGAGCATGATGACACTACAGTGAGCATTAATTTGCACGAGCCTATAGGCGTTGTAGGTCAGATTATTCCTTGGAATTTTCCTTTGCTAATGGGTACATGGAAGATAGCCCCTGCCCTGGCGGCCGGTTGTTGCGTGATAGTAAAACCTGCGGAGCAGACCCCTACCAGTATTATGTGTCTGATGGAATTAATCGGGGATGTATTACCTGCAGGAGTGTTGAATATTGTTACCGGCTTTGGTATTGAAGCAGGAAAACCACTAGCACAATCACCACATATTCAAAAAGTGGCTTTCACGGGTGAAACAACAACAGGTCGTCTGATCATGCAATATGCTTCCGAAAACTTGATTCCTGTAACAATGGAATTAGGAGGCAAAAGTCCGAATATCTTTTTTGAATCAGTGGCCGCGGCCGATGATGAGTTCTTTGATAAAGCCGTAGAGGGCGCTGTAATGTTTGCTTTAAATCAGGGCGAAATATGCACCTGTCCCAGCAGAATACTTGTCCATGAAAATATATTCGACAAGTTTATCAGTAAAGTAGTGCAGCGCACTAAAGCTATAAAAATGGGTAATCCGCTGGATGGTACCGTGATGATGGGCGCTCAGGCATCCGAGGATCAGTATAAAAAAATTCTTAGTTATCTGGAAATTGGGAAACAGGAAGGAGCTAAAGTACTTACAGGTGGTGAAGCGTTTCATCAAAACAGCGGACTTGAGCATGGGTATTATATACAGCCAACTATTTTTCATGGCAATAATAAAATGAGAATTTTCCAGGAAGAAATTTTTGGACCGGTCGTTTGTGTTACCACCTTTAAAACCACAGAAGAAGCCATTCAGATAGCTAATGATACGCTGTACGGATTAGGCGCGGGAGTTTGGACCAGAGATGCTCATGAGCTTTACCAGGTACCCAGAGCTATCCAGGCGGGACGTGTATGGGTGAACTGTTATCATGCTTACCCAGCACATGCTCCGTTCGGAGGATACAAAAAATCCGGATTTGGAAGGGAGACGCATAAAATGATGCTTAATCACTATAGGCAAACTAAAAATATGCTTGTTTCCTATAACAAAACCAAACTTGGATTTTTCTAATAATGGCAAGTCTGAAAGGGAATCAATATGCGGGTAAAATCTGTGAGTAGTTGGCACAGGCTAAATTTTACCCGCTCCTTTTTC
>CAZQIQ010000007.1:12710-36334 GCA_964593835.1 uncultured Chitinophagaceae bacterium | reverse complement strand
TTATTATTTATAATATTATTCTTATGAAAACCGAAAGAGTAATAGCTACCGAACAAGCCATTAAATTAATTAAAACACTACAATCACAGCATGGTCCCTTAATGTTCCATCAAAGTGGTGGGTGCTGTGATGGTTCGCAACCCATGTGTTTTCCTGCTGATGAATTTAAAACGGGCAACAGTGATGTCTATATGGGAGAAGTTGGAGGTTGCCCGTTTTTTATGCACCGCGATCAGTTTGAATACTGGAAGCATACTCAATTAATTCTGGATGTTACACCCGGACGCGGCAGCAGCTTTTCACTCGAAATCCCACTCGGAGTTCGGTTTTACATTCAATCAAGAGTATTTACAGAAGAAGAACTTTTGGAATTATCCTCAACAGCAAGCTCAGACCTTATTTGATTGTGTTAACTCTTCCTAAAATGTATTATCTGATTATATAGTTAATATCATTTTATGGTTTGTTAAATGCAGGAAAACAATCTAAATAAAAGTGTCAAGAGGTAATATATAGGTCTCCATAATGACTAACGAGTAAAATTATCCAGCAAAAAACTCGAAAATAATATCTATCCAGCTACATTAGATCTTGAGTACGATCATTTCACTAAGATGTATAAAAAGCTTCGCATAAAATCAGCTATCCAATTCAGGTTAACCAAAAGAATTATGAGCATTAGTACTCTTAATGAATCTTTTACCATAACCAACATCATCCTACAAAAAGGAACAGGCTGAATAATTCGTTTTTTTTAGTTTTGTAAAGTACAACGTTCTTAAACTTTCATCGCTATGATTGTATTTTATAAAAACAAAGGAATTCTAATAATAGTCTATTTAATTGTTTGTTTAATTGGAACAGCATTTATTTTATGGGGATTAGGCACTTATGTCAGGGGAATATTTGACAGCATAGGCTTCTTTGCCCTTTTGTTAGCAGGTATATGGACTTATTTCACAAAGGATGACTATTATAGAGATAAGGAAGGTTATAAAAAGAAAATGGATTCAGAAAACTCATTGTTCTTTATGAACATGACAATCTGGTCTTACATCTTTTTCGGGCTGTCTTTACTATTTTTCGCCAGTGCTTTTGACAATTGAAATAAATTCATATTGAGCACACCAATATTTTTATTACATAAATAGTATAGGGTGAATTTGCTACAACAATATGTATTTAAATCAACTCCTAAGCATCTCCATTAGTCAAAAGAATTATCGACCGCTTATCCAGACCAAAACAGCTTAAGCGGAGATCAGCAATAGCCATTTCAAAGACCAATTACCGATATTTCCATCTGTATCTCTCTTTGATAAGCACTAGTGTTACTTAACTCATTTAGCTGATAGAGTTTGGGGCACTGAATTTGGTTTGGGAGTTTGTTTCTTGTATTTAGTTGATTAAGTTTGGATGCTGAATGCTATTCAAGCTATAATTATGATGGGATGAATATGATCAAATTATCGTATTTATCAAATGTCGCAGGCAAACAAATTCACCAGGACTATTATCAATGGATCACCTGACCGGAGTCAGTTTTTGTGATTAAAACTGATTATACATTTGCTATTGACGCTTAAGAAGCGTTCTTATATACACCAATTTGATTATCACATAACAATACTTATTATGAAAGATTTAGAATCTAAAGTTGCGCTTGTTACCGGCGGTGCTTCAGGTATAGGCAAATCAACAGCCATCTTATTAGCAAAATATGGCGCTAAAGTAGTCGTATCAGATATTAGTAAAGCATCGGGAGAAGCAGTAGTTGATGAGATAAAAAAAGCTGGAGGCGACGCTATTTTTGTCGCTGCAGATGTTAGTCAGTCAAAAGAATGTGAGCAACTGGTATCCAAAACAATCGAAACCTATGGCACGCTGGATATTGCCGTTAATAATGCAGGTATAGGGGGAGAAAGTAATCCTGTTGCAGATTTAAGTATTGAGGGATGGAACAAAGTAATAGGTATTAACCTGGACAGCGTATTTTTTTGTATGAAGTATGAACTTCAGCATATGCTCAAAAAAGGTAAAGGAGCGATTATTAACATGGCTTCGATTCTTGGACAGGTGGGTTTTGCTAATTCCTCAGCATATGTGGCCGCAAAACATGGTGTGGTAGGTCTAACACAAACAGCAGCTATTGAATATGCCGCCAAAGGCATTCGTATTAACGCTGTTGGCCCGGCTTTTATTAATACTCCCCTGCTGAATAATCTGGATAAAGATCTTAAATCAGCCCTGGTATCTTTACATCCCATAGGAAGACTTGGAGAACCTGAAGAAGTGGCTGAATTAGTAGCATGGTTATCATCCGATAAAGCATCTTTTGTAAATGGAAGCTATTATCCGGTTGACGGAGCTTATCTTTCCAGATAAAAATATAATCACCATTTTCTCTATGTATAAAAGAGTAATGAGAACTGCCTGACAAGCAGAATTATGGCTGATAACATTTGTGCTCAACTTCAATTTGTATAAACATACTAAAACAACAAGATTTGTTAACAGAAAGAAGTATGAATCCTTACGGAAACATACGTAATGAAGTTTCATCCTGTTATGATATATAAAGAAGTAACGTCAGTATTTACCATGACTATTACATAATCCGATAAATATTTTTGGAATCGTTTAATAAGATATTGAAGAGGAATGTCTAAACGATAATTGATTTTTACATATAGAAAATGCAACAGAAAAAAGTAGGGAGTATTGATTTTATTAGTGATGTATCAGTGTAGGGCAGAAAGTTCCATATTACTGAATATCCCGGATCATTTTAACCGTGAATAACAGATACTTTCTCAACTACTGTTGATCAGAGTGCCCTAATCAACAGTGTCTCTCTTTTAAAGGAAGCTGACATGAAAAATCCTCAATGAAGAAAATATCTGGGCTAAAGAACATGTTCAAAGTGTGATATCTTTAATATAGAAATATCAAGGGTTTGGGACGCGATCAAAAGCCCGGAAAATCTATTGTAGAAATATCCCGTATTTGGGATAGGGTCAAAAAAGATAAAACAGCAATAGACATATGTCTGACAATTAGAGTGATAAAAAATAATATAAAACCCATACACTTTCAGGCTCATACAAGTTCGGAGAAATAAGAAGAATTTTAAAAAATCACATAATGTATAAAATCGTATCTGCTGAAGAAGCCTTAAAAGTGATAAAATCAAATGACAGAGTTTTTTTACATGGCAGTGCTGCCACTCCGGTTCATTTAATTAAAGCATTACAGGATCGTTACCGGGAATTAGAAAATGTTGAATTAGTAAGCATCACCAATCTCGGGGAGTTGAATTTTGATCTTCCTATTTATAGAAAAAGTTTTTTCTTTAATTCACTTTTTGTTTCTGCCAATACAAGAGCTGTTGTAAATAGTGAGGGCGGCGATTATGTACCTGTTTTTCTTAGTCAGATTCCACAGTTATTTCATCAGAATATATTGCCTATTAACGTTGCGTTAATACAGGTATCACCTCCCGACAGTCATGGGTTTTGTTCCTTAGGCACTTCAGTTGATATAGCTAGAGCTGCTGTAGATACAGCCGGGTACGTTATAGCACAGATCAATCCACGCATGCCAAGAACACTGGGAGATGGTTTTATTCATGTGAATAAAATCAACCTGGCTGTTGAGCATTCTTCTGAACTACCTCAGGTTGACTATTCAGCAGGCGCTAATGAGGTATCAGTCAGTATTGGTCGTCATGTTGCCTCACTCATTGAAGATGGCGCTACGCTTCAAATGGGTATTGGTACTATTCCGGATCAGGTTCTTAAAAATCTTACCAACCATAAACATCTGGGCATACATACAGAAATGCTTTCGGATGGCATTATTCCATTACTGGAAAACGGAGTAATTGATAATAGTCAGAAAAAACTAAATCAGGGTAGAACAGTAACCGGATTTATAATAGGCACAAGGAAGTTATATGATTTTGTCGATGACAATCCCTCTGTAAGGGTAATGGATATCGGCTATGTAAATGATACCAGTGTTATCAGGCAGAATCCGAGAGTTACTGCTATTAACAGCGCAATAGAAATTGATCTTACCGGACAGGTATGTGCCGACTCAATTGGTACTTATCAATATTCAGGCATAGGTGGACAAATGGACTTTATTCGAGGAGCATCGCTTTCATACAGGGGGAAGCCAATTATTGCTTTGCCCTCCTCAACATCAAAAGGAATATCACGGATTGTGCCTGTATTAAAAGAAGGGGCGGGTGTTGTAACTACCCGGGGACATGTGCATTGGGTGGTTACGGAATATGGCATTGTCGATCTGTTTGGTAAAAACCTTAAACAGCGTGCAAAAGCATTAATAAATATTGCTCATCCCGAACAAAAAGAAAATCTTGAGAGGGCTATGTATAGCAGATTTAAATAGGCCGTCAAAAATATGCTGATGAAGGGACTTCAATATGTTACTACTATATCAGTGGAGCTAATAAACGGCAAAGAGAAGAGAAAAGTTTTTTGTACCAGGGATTTTTACCCCATTCTTCCAAATTGTATAAAATCGAGCTTCTTTTATCTTCTTCAAATTGTTTATCCAGTCTTTCACAAGCCTTTCTATCATACATCACAGCTGTTATTTCAAAATTAATAAACAAACTCCGCTGATCAAGATTCACTGTTCCTACATAAGCCACACATTCATCTATCGTTATGGTTTTTGCATGCAGAAATCCCTTTTCATATAAATAAACATGTATACCTCTTTCAGCAAGATGACGCAGATAAGAAAGTGTTGCCTGTTGCACAAAAACCGAATCCCCTGCATACGGAATCATTAATTCGACCTTAACGCCAGCACCTGCAGCTATATACATAGCGCTTAACAATTGATCAGTAGGAATAAAATACGGAGTGCATATACGTATTGATTTACGAGCCCTTAAAATCCCCAATATTATCACCTCCATTGCAGAAGGAACTTCATCACCCGGCTTGGTAAGACCAAATGAAACAACTGTTCCTTTCGGATAAATGTCACGATTATCAACAAAATACTCTCTTGAAGGAGAATATTTTTCATTACTGCTTGCCTTCCAGTTCACCCAGAATAACATTTGAAGAATATTAACGGCATCTCCTTTAATTTGAACAGATGTATCGCGCCAGTATAATTTAGCGCTATTGTCTGTAGCTGAATTAATATACTTATCACTAATATTTATTCCTCCTACAAAACCAACAGCGCCATCCACAATTAGTATTTTTCGATGGGTTCGATAATTACTATTAGCTAATGATCCGAAATAGACAGGTTGAAAAACAGCAAACTGCACACTGGTATTTTCAAACAGGTGTTTATGTTTACTGAGTTTGGGAGATCCAAAATTATCTACCAACAGCCTGACCTTCACCCCTTCTTTCGATTTATTAATCAGTAATTCAATAATTGTATTCCCAATCTCGTCTTCATCAAAAATGTAATACTCCAGATGAATATGGTGTCGGGCATTCTTGATAGCCTCTACAAACAATGGAAATTTTTCTTCTCCATTAATCACGACTTTAACTTCATTATGAAAAGTCGGGGGAGCGACTCTTTTATTGTTTAAATAGGTAAACACTGCTGACAAACCGCCAATAGACTGCTCTACTTCCTGAATATCATTATCTAATAACTCATCCATTTCTTTCCACTTCTTCATCACCATATCACGCGATGACAAATCAATATGTCTTAGGAATCGCTCCTTCGAAAACTGTCTGCCAAAAAAGAAGTATAGAATAATACCAACAATAGGCAGAAACAAGATCACCATAATCCACGCCAGGGATTTAGTGGGATTGCCATTTCTCAGCAATATTTCATAACAAACAAAAAGAATGGTAATAAACGGAAGTACCCAGTACCAGTGTAATACAAATTGGAAGAGGTTATTCAGCATTTGCATGACCAATATTAAGCAATATTTACATGGAACGAAAACAAAGAAATACACTCACAAAAACTTAATAAGCAATTGAAATACAATCAGATAAAATCTAACTACCTAACATAACAAGCATGGTGTAATTCATAATCTCCTGCATCATGGATAAGATACATTCTCAACTAGCTAAGAAAACAAACATGATGTAATCCATGATCTCTTGCATCATGGATAAGGTACAGCCTCAACTAACTGAAATAACAAACATGATGTAATCCATGATCTCATACATCGCGGATGTAGCAGATTCTTGACTACCTAAAATAACAAACCAGGTTTATCAGATATGCCTGCCAGAATCTCGTTAAGAGGCAATCATAACTATTTAAAATACTAAACACGTGTAATGCATGATCTCCTGCATCACGGATAATGAGCAGCCTCAACTACCTGAAATAACAAACCAGGTTATCTGGCATGCCTGCCGGAATTTCATTAAGAGGCAATCATAACTACTTAAAATACTAAACACGATGTAATGCACGATCTCCTGCATCATGGATACGGCACACGCTCAACTATCAACTACTTAAATAACAAACCAGGTTTATCAGGCATACCTGCCGGAATCTCATTAGGAGACACTCAGAACTGCTTAAAATAACAAACATGATGTTCATAATCTCCTGCATCATGGATATAGCACACTCTCAATTACCTAGAATAACAAACCAGGTTATCAGGCATACCTGCCAGAATCTCATTAGGAGACACTCAGAACTGCTTAAAATAACAAACCCGCCTCTTTCGAAGCGGGTTAATCATTTTATCTCTTTTTTAGATTGATTCATTTGTTGAGGTTCAATCAAGAGATATCGGACACGTCATCAGATTTCATAAGTAGAGATTTTCATCTTACATAGGTTTTCATTTTTAAAGTGCCGGATTTTCTGGTGTTCATAAGGATTGGATTGGGTAACGGATGCTTAATTGGTTTTCTTGGATTTGGATTGATTTGGATAGTGGATTCTAAAATCAGGACATTGGATCTTAACTATTATTTTCTACGGTTTAAGTTTTAGGGGTTAGGGATCGATTGCTTTGACCACACAAATATGCATCAGAAAACCACCCTATTCCAAAGATTTGCACTAGTTATTAACATCTCTTGTAGTTTACTCACCTTATCAATAAATACATATACTTAGCGATAGTACAATTACGATAGTCAATTTTCGTATAAACACGCCTATCCTACAGTTAAATGAAGCGCTTCTCCTAAACAAACCATTGGTCCATGCTATGTATTGCAATTTATTCACCATCAACTATAGCAACACGGTAAGTAACAGGTGCAGAATAGAACCGTTTAAAATCTTTATTTTTTAGGCACAATAAGTAACTTTTTACTTTCAACAATTAATCCATTATCTCCTACAAATCCTACTATATAAGTTCCGGGAGTAAGGAGTTCCATATCTATGATAGTGCGGTCATTTAATTTTTCCTCCATTAACTTCTGTCCAATAATCGTCCATATAACAACACTCTTAATGCCAGGGTAATTAACAATGGCTATTCTGAATTTACCACTACTTGGATTAGGCCAAATGATAATTGTTTTTTTGCCCACCTTAGGACCTATAGCAATAGTTTTGGTGATTGTATGTTCTCCTGTTCCTGACACCATCGTGATTCTGTAATAAGTAACTCCTTTAAAATTATTATCATCTGTATAATTATAATGTAGAGAGTCCAGGTTATAACCACCAGACTTCGAATAAATAGTATCTATGGTTGAATAGTCATTTTCGTTGGCGGTCTTTCTTTCCAGAATAAAATATTCATTATTGATTTCAGGTTTAGTCACCCAGCTTAAATAAACTGTTCTGTCATCATTTCTATATCCGGAAAACCATAGTTGATTTTTAAGATGGTTATCGTCTATTTTTCCATATGTTTTTGTAAAGTAGGCATATTCAAATGTATTATTCCTGACCAACCTCTGGTTCACTCCTATTGATCTCCAGATTGACCTTGAACCTAAATTTGTCATTGAGGGTTCTGTCTTCTGACCATTGTCATCCCAATTATCATCAGTAAACATACTCACATAAGCCAGTTTTCTATTAGCAGCAAACAGACCGCCTTCTTTCTTGCGCAAATGCTGTAATAAAATTTCAGCGTGAATACCTTGTGTAACTGATTTTCTTCCTATTTGCCAGGTAGTATTCACCGTATTTATTTGCATCAACTGACCAGCAGTTGCCTTATCAAAAACCTTGTCAAATACAGAAACATAATAACTGGCTCCATCCGCTGATTTGCTTTTAACAGCAGCAGGTGTATATTGGAGTATGCCCGCACCTACAGGAAAAACCACTGTACCATCCGAAGACCTGATATTTTCCCGGATTAAAAATCCCTCACCTGCTTTATTATTGGTAACTATAAATCTTATTGAATCATACCCCGTAATCTTACCAGGATAATTATGACCAACTGTCAAAATATTATCCATGAGATACAAGTGACCGGTTTTGAATGACAGGTGATGTCTTATTTTTGTTGACCCGTTAGATAAAAAAACACCGGTAACATTTTTTATTTCAATATTACCAAATGAAGTCCCTGTACCTGCAGCAGCATTATATCCACCAGTTACATATTGAGGAGTTATTCCGGTAAAACGCAACAATCCACCAATGCCAGACACTCCATATCCATTATCGCTCTCATCAGTTATTAAAGCATTGTATTTATTTTCCCAATTTTCACCATTAAAATTCACTATTGCATTTTTTCCAAGTCCAACATTTCCGTAATTAATTACATCCGAAAAAATAGTGGAGCTGTCACCGTTAAAAAAAATTCTGGCATTAGCAGGAATATAAAATCCCTGCTGAGCGAACAGGGATAATCTGATTAATACCATCAGCAGTAAACAGCTAATATTTTTAACGGTTATTTTCATTCATCATCGTTATCAGAATTCATTGATTGTAATGTAAAACTGTTGTCCTGATGTAATTGTTTGCGCTGTAGTACCATTATTCTGAAATCTTACTTTTAATGCAGATGTAGAACTTGCTCTCGCAAAAGCAATAACAATATTATTAGGCAGATCAAAAGCCGGAGAAACAGTGACTGTTGCCTGTGTAGTAGTAGGTTGATGTGGAGAAGATAATGAGACTGACATATCAACAACTCCTGCATTGATCGTATTAGTTGTATTTACAGTATAATTTCCTAATAGTAATATACTTAAGGATCCTGTACCTGTGGAGCTTCCTGCAGGAATAGTAATATTTGACGGTACGGTATATACCAAACTAATCACATTTTTATTAACTGACCCCTTTGCTCCCAGTTTGTGCGTTCCATTCACATCCACTTTTGCAGAAGGGGAAGTTGTGCCTATACCAACATTGCCATTTCCGTCAATTCGCATTCTTTCGTTGGCATTGGCATATCCACCAGTAAAAAATCGAAGGTTTTTCCCTGCAATAGCATTTCCAATGACAAAATCATTACCGGTACTATACAGATAAGCATTGTTTGCTCCATTAATAACCGGGTAACTGGTATTCGCAAATCCACTCGAATTAATTCCCAGGTTAACAAAATTTGTTGTTTCTGAACCATTATTAGCTGTAGCTACGACATCAGAACTGGCATGTGTACCAGCGGATTGATTTTTAATATTTAATTGCAGATAATTATTAATACTTCCACGTCCTGATATTAAATTAAATGAGTTGGTAGTACCGGCATCAACCAATAGTTTTTCTGCATTTGATCCATCAAATACATTTGTGCCTATAGCCATGTTACCATGCTGCAATCGCATAATTTCCTTCATTCCTGTTACCGTACTATAATTCTTAAAAACAATGGGCTCATTCCCATCATCTCCAACTATCAACTCAAAACCTCCGTCATTACTTGTGCCGGTAGCGCCAAATTCAAAATAATCAGTATTGCCAGCACTTCCTTTTACCCGTAAATTACCGTTACCATCAACCGAAATTTTAGGTTTAAACTGTATTCCGGGTGCATCAAATTGAATAGCCGATCTTAAATGCATCAATAGTTCATTACCATTATTATAGCCATCATGCGATTCTACCAGACCCAAAGCAGTTCTGCTTCCCAGTGACAGGTATGTATTATTATTTGATTTGAGTATTAATGGTATATTATCAGTTGTACCTAAAAATGCATTTGCCGCATTTAGTCCGGTATTTCCGTTTATATTCCATGATGAAGAAGTTCCTCCATACACCAACACTTTCCAAGCGTTATCAGATCTGATCAATAACTGCTTTGTGGGGGAGAAAAAAACCACCATCCCATCTGGTGGATGAAGAGTATTAATAAGTGAGGTATCATTTATTCTGGGTAATAACAATCCTTGTCTGTCAGCATTAATTTCTAATACTGCCGACTTATTTATAGAAGAAGGATTAAATCCTAATTTCATTTGTTGAGTATACGCTGACAAAGTCATCACAAGACACAACAATCCCACAGTGAAAATATTCAGCAAATACATATCAAAGGTTTGGTAGGCGCTTAATAAAAGTAATCAGGACAATTGGTAGCTATTTTTTGATAATAAACCAGTTTGCGCCATCCGTCTGCAGCGTTACATAAGTGTAATCATTATAAATAACATATGAATTACCTCCGTCTATTGTTCCGGTAGTAGGACTGATAGTGAGTTCATTATCTATTCCTCCGCTACCTATTTTCTTAATAGTATAAATACGTCCGGCTATTGACCCGGGTGTAGGTAATGTGACAGTTAATGCAGATGAAGTTGTATTAGCAAGCAGCGTATTATCTTCTCCTGTTAATGTATAAGCACTGTTGACTGTTTTGATAGCCATAGCTATAGAACCAGCTACCTGTACTGTTGAATTTGCCTGTCCTGCCGATCCAACAATAATTGCTTTGGCAGCAGCAACACTATCCTGAAATGTTTTACTACCACCAAATGTCTGTGCCTGGGCAGTAACAATACCAGGGTTAGTAGCATCAGCCGGATGTAAGATAATTTCTCTTGAAGTACTATCAGCTACAATAGAAGCGCCTTTAGCATCGGGAGTAGAAGCTACAGCACCGATAGTAAGGGTTTGTAATCCGGTTCCTATTTTCTGCCAGTCATTGTAGGTAAGAAATCCATACGGCTTATCAGCGCCAGCTGCACCATCCTGAACCGGAAGATATAAAGCAATTGTACTATCACTGCTTCTGTTTTCCACCTTTACAGAATCTTCTGTTAATGAAGCCTGAGCAGAAAAAGACATCGCCTGTGTTTGAATACCGTTAATGGATTTAATAGCATTTTCGAAAGCAGCAGAAGAAAGACTTCTTTTAAATACCGAACCATCATTAGCTAGTACCAGCACTTCAAGTTCAGCTGTTCCTGCGTTAATAGAAGGTAATTTAACAGAACCATCTACTTCAAGTTTAGCTGTTGGCGTATTCGTTCCTATTCCAATATTACCATCAGCATCAATACGAAGTCTTTCATTATTATTTGTCCGCATTACTAATGGCTGACCATCGGTTGTTCCGATAAAATTAATACTGGGATCAGATCCGGCATTACCCTGCAGTGACCAGTTTGCATTGGCTGCAGCTAAATCAGCTATTTTTTTCCAGCTTCCGTTACTGCGCAAACGAAGACTTTTATCAGGAGTAAGAAAGATAATCATCCCGTCGGGAGGTGTCAGATTATTGATACTTACAGTATCATCTAACCTTGGCAGCAAAAGACCCTGTCTTGTGCTTTCCAATTCCAGAATAGAAGATTTCTGAATGCTCGTTGGATTATCTCCGATTTTTAACTGAGCATGACCGTAATGTACTGATGTAATAGAAATAAAAAGCAATAACATTGCCTTAATAGTTCGACGTAGAACGAGTTTCATAGGTTCTAGTTTTAGGGGGTTGGTTATTTAATTCTAACCATAACGGACAGGTATACTAAGTTCGTATATATAATACATTTAATGTTACATTATTGTTCTTAATCAAGAATAGGCGTTTATATTTATTTGACAATTATCAATAACCTGCAGCGCTATCCTCACCTCTTTTATCAGCAGCGCCACAGAAACTTCCGTCAGGCAATACTTTTATAATTTCAGTTCTGCCTATGGCTTCTCTTTTATGTATTTCATAGCCTATTTTCGTCAATTGTTCACTCATTTCATGTGAAAGTGTCGGCTCCACGAACAATTTATCGGGTAACCATTGATGATGAAATTTGGGCAAATCAATAGCCTTACGAGGCGATAGACCAAAATCAAGAATATTCACTATTGACTGAAAAACTGAAGTAGGAATTGTTGTTCCACCCGGAGTCCCTAATACGAGAAAAGGTTGATTATTTTTTAAAACAATTGTTGGTGTCATAGAACTCAACATCCGTTTACCTGCTTCTATTGCATTAGCTTCTCCACCCACTGCGCCATACATATTAGGAGATCCTGGTTTTACACTAAAATCATCCATCTCATCATTAAGCAAAAAACCTGCTCCTCCCACAACTGTTCTGCTTCCATACGAATCATTTAATGTAGTTGTTATGGCCACTGCATTTCCATATTTATCGATGATACTGATATGTGTTGTCTCTTCACTTTCATATCCCTTTACTTTTCCGGGTTGTATTTTTTTACTTTTACCAGCTTTACCCGGCACATATTTTTTCATTCTTTCCACCAAATACAAACTATCTGTAATAGCATTAACAGGAACATTAAAGTAATCAGGATCACCCATATATCTAGCCCTGTCTGCATACGCTCGTCTTTCCACTTCCGCCATCAACTGAATACTTTTTAATGAAAGCGGACCCATTGTTTCAATACTCCTGTTTTCAATCATTTTCAGCATCTGGTGAATAAGTATTCCGCCGCTGCTTGGAGGTGGCATAGATATAATATCAAATCCTTTATAGTTAAAAGAATGCGGTGATCTCCATATTGCCTGATAATTTTTCAGATCATCTAATGATATATAGCCTCCGCCTCTTTTCATTTCTTCTACAATTAATCTTGCAGTTTCTCCTTCATAAAAACCTTTCTTTCCCTCTTTCTTTATTCTTTTTAAAGTTTCTGCCAAATCAGTCTGTATTAATGTATCTCCTTCTTTCCATAATCCCTGACGCACAAATGCCGGCTTTATACTATTATATTTTGTAAACTCATCTTGTAGTTTATTCAGTGCATTAGCTTCTCTCAATGATATAGCAAAACCTTTTTCAGCCAGAAGTATAGCAGGTTCTATAAGTTCATCAAAAGACAAACTTGCATATTGTAAACTTTCAAATAATCCCGCTACCGTACCTGGTACTCCACTGCTGGTCACTCCACGCATACTTTTTTCATCTATAGGATTTCCCGAATGATCCAGATACATATCTCTGGTTGAAATAGATGGGGCTTTTTCTCTGTAATCAAGTGCAATATTTTTATTATTTGCTAAACGGGCAACAAGAAATCCACCACCACCAATATTACCTGCATTAGGATATACTACTGCCAATGCCAACTGAGTGGCTATTGCCGCATCAATGGCGTTCCCTCCTTTTTGCAGCATATTTAATCCCACTTCGCTGGCTAATGTATGCGCAGAAACAACCACTCCATTTTTGGCTATCACATCTTTAACAGGAGTATAATTAAATGCATTATTTAAGTGGGAATAAAGTTTCTTCTCAAACCTGATTTTGTACTCCTGTATCAAAGGTGGATTTTCAGGATTCAGTGTAAACCATACGACAATATCCCCATTTTCAGCATGTATCGTAAAGGAACCTCTTAAATGATTAACTGCTTTAAATTCACTGACACTAATAATTTTGCCAGCTTTGTTATAAATGGACTTTGCTTCTTTTTTTAATGAATCAATAAAATAATCGAGGAAAAAATTATCTGCAAATATTCCCGATGCTTCAGCATTTTTCCAGTCAGGTAAAAGACTTGTCAGTTCTTCTTTTCTTTGTTTCAATATTGCCGGCACTTGCACTGGTCTTGGTTTTAATTTTGCACTATGCACTATTTCATCAAGCATATGCGCATTCATTGCAGTGCCGGGAGCATAAGTAATATTAAAAAAAGCAATTACACCAATACCGTAATCGGGAAGAATAGTCCAATTGCTTCCATATCCAGGCAATCCACCCGAATGCCCTAAAGATATCTTTCCATCACAGTCTTTAAACCAACGAATTCCGTAGCCATAAGCAGTAACAGTGGGACAAGCTCTGCCTCCGGGATATTTATAATCTGCGTTAAGCGATGCAAATTGAACCGGCCCATCCATTTCCCTTACAGAACTTCTTTTTAACGGTGCTGTTTCTCCCACATAAGAATGATTCCATGATTTCAAATGAAATGATACATACTTTCTAAAATCTTCCATAGTGGTAATTAATCCTCCCATTGCACCATAAGCGCCATCATGCAGAATAGGTTGTTTTACCCATCCTCCGTTTACATACCTGTAACCAAGTGCGAGTTTTTTTTCCGGAACGTCAGCATATTCAAAATATGTATTGTTCATACCCAATGGCTTCAGAATATTATCTGTTATGTATTGTTCGTACGTTTTTCCGGTAACTTTTTTAATAATATACCCCAACATGGCAAAACCCATATTACTGTATTCATGAACCACACCCGGAGTATTCGAAAAAGAAATTCCTTTTTTGATCATGGATAACATTTCCTCATCCGATATTCCCAACTGACGATCGCCCCAGGGATTATCTTCTGGAAATCCCGCAGCATGAGAGAGTAAATGTTTTATAGTAATTGCAGGTGCATCTTTTGCTATGTAAGGCTGCTTTTTTAATTCAGGAATATATAAGTAAGCAGGATCATCTAGACGTATTTTACCATTATCTCTTAACTGGAGTATAGCCATGCCTACAAAACTTTTTGTCATAGAAGCTACCCTGAATGCCGTATGTCTGTCAACAGAATATTTTGCTTCAACATTCCCCCACCCTTGTTCACCATAATGAATGATTTTATCTCCCGCCACCACAGCATATATCATTCCCGGTGAATGAATTTTAGAAGCATAATCCTTGTATATACTATCTATTAATGAAACATAATACTGAATAGCTGTTTTTTGCTGAAATGTTTCGATCAGCAATGACGTAGCCGGAATAATTTCACTGAAACGTTCATATATCTCTAACGGAACATTTTCTTTGTTAAAAGGAACTGTCAGTACATCGTTATCAAATTGCCCGGTCTTTCTTCCGTATTTATATTGATAACTGAACTTTCCTAAAGAATCAAGTTGAACATTTTTATTTTCCTTATTGGGAACTGTGATATAAAATTCTGAAATAAGCGTATCTACAACAGAGGTATTCAGTAATGCATTTTCTCTTAAGTAAGCGGACAATTCACGGGAAAGATTTTCAGCAGGGTCTATAACTTCAATTTTCTTTTGCATAAACGGACGGTATATATATTTACCATTCACGCTAAAATTGTATAACTGGTCAAAGGTTTGAATAATTTCTTTTTTAAGATAGGGATAATGTGTGCACCCGAGGATTAGGGCTTTCAAAGGCAAAGCACCGGGAGTTTTTCTTATTTTTTCCATCATAGATACCAGATGGTATCTTATATAATTCTCAGGAGAATTAATTTGCATCACCTGACAATCATTAATATTTTTCGCATCACAAAGCATTTGGTTGTTGTCAAAATCAAAGTCATATACATCTAATAAGGTCTTATGAATAGCATAATCAGGATGATTTAAAGAAGGTCCTCTGTAGTTTATTAGAGGTGATGTTGATTGATGATTAATGTAATCAGGATCCTCATCTATTGATTCAGCAATGCCCAACCCACCCTGATTATATATCTGGATATTTCCTGTTTTAGCATATTCTTTTTTTAATCTTTCCAGTGTTTTCTCATAGCCCATAGAAGCAACTGTTCCCACTGTAGCAAAAACTCCGATTGAACCACTTTCATTTTTTTTGAATACATCCAGCGCACCTTTGGCTCCTGCATCTATCACACCTATCACTTTAAGACCAATATTATCTTTAGCCAGTTTTTCTTTTATTTTATCAAGGCCATAAGCGGTAGCCGTATTACAAGCCACTACTATTGCCTTCACGTTCTTCTGTACCAAAAAATCAACGTCCTTGTGTATGAGTTCTATTAAAAAACCATCCTTATTTTCTGAATGATAATTTCCATAGGGCATATTGGCCTGATCAGCGAGATAGATATATTTTTCCTTTGCCAAAACAGAATCCGTAATAATAGTATTAAGCACAGTTAAACCACCTGTTCCTGAATCGAACACACCAATAGGCTGTGAGGATTGCTGAGCCGTAAGACTAAAGCAGACCACTAAAAAAAATCCTATTCCAATAATTATACGCTTCATGAATACATTTTTATCGGTAACATAATGTAACAACACTTCATTCAAACATCAATAAGATTGACTAACTGTAATTTCAGAAACAGATAATAAATCATCCGTGTGGGATTCAGTACTTTCACTTACCAACCGTGATAAGTTGCTCGAATGCCTATAATCAAATTTTACTTAATGCAGCTTCCAGATCAGCCAATAAATCATCAGCATTTTCTATTCCAACAGAATACCTGATCAATGATTCAGGGATTCCCAAAAGTTTTCTTTGTTCTTCTGTCAATTCTACATGACTCGTGGTTCGTGGAGGCCCCACAAGTGTACTTACGGAACCAAGACTTGCTGCCAAGTGAGCAAGCTTTAGATTGGGTAAAAACTTTTGGACATATGAATAATCACCATCAATCGAAAAACTTAAAATTCCTCCAAAACCTCTCATTTGTTTTTTCGCTATTGCATGTCCGGTGTGATGTAATAATCCGGGATAAAACACCTGACTGATTTTTGAGTGACTGGATAAATATTCAGCAATTTTTAAGGCAGATGAATTTTGTCTTTCAATTCTTAACTCTAGCGTCTTTAATCCTCTTGCAATTAAATAAGCCGGATCGGCCTGTAAACTGGCGCCATTAATTTCTCTGAATTGAAAAACCTTCTGTACTAATTCTTTCTTACCTGTAAGCACACCACCCATGGCGTCAGAATGTCCACACAAATATTTCGTGGCACTATGTAATACCAGATCAGCACCCAACTGCAAAGGGTTTTGATTAATTGGTGTAGCAAATGTATTGTCCACTACAACAATAGCTCCCACTTTTTTTGCAGCATTTGCTATTCGGGAAATATCAATAATTTTTAGCGTCGGGTTAGTTGGAGTTTCGAGATAAACAAGATCGCAGCCTTTACTAATAGCCAATTCAAGAGATTCATGGTCAGTGGTATCACATAACTCAACCTTTACATTGTACTGAGGCAAAAAGTCAAGAAATATTTTAGAAGTCCCTCCATATGTATCCTTCACAGAAACTACTTTCTTACCTGGTGTTAAAAAAGTAAAAAGAGTATTACTGATAGCCGCCATTCCTGTAGAAAATGAAGTAGCAGCTTCTCCACCTTCCAGAATTCTTATTTTTTCTTCCAGTACAGCTACTGTAGGATTCGTATTTCTGCTATAGATAAAACCGGGTTCTTTTCCTGTGGCAACATTATACCAGTGATCAGTGTTTTTGTAAGCAAAAGCAACGCTTTGTGTAACCGGAGTTACGACTGCTCCGTTGGCAAATAATTCTTCTTCTCCTGCCCAAACGGCTGCGGTTCCCTTATTTTGAAACTTTGTACTCATAATAGTGATTATTCAGTTTTTTTGTCTAATCTTTTTTTATAATAATAATACACTGGTATTCCTGCTGCTATAAAAAACAATCCTATCAAAGATTGAACAGGACGCTGAAATAATGTTACCATAACCAATGAGAAACAGAATATGGCAAAGAACAATGGCAGTAAGGGATATCCCCAAACTTTATAGGGACGTGTTGTATCGGGTTCTCTCCTGCGCAGCAGCAATACACCTAATGCTGTGGCTCCATAGAATATAAATGATGCAAAAATTAATAAATCGGTGAGTTGATCAAAACTACCCGACCATACCAATACGATGGCCCAAATGCCCTGTAAAAAAATGGCCGTTGATGGAGTTTGATAAACCTTGTGTACTTTTCCCACCTGCTCAATAAATAATTTGTCGCGCGCCATCGCAAAAAATATTCTTGCCGACATCAGCATAGTGCTGTTAGTACAATTGAACGTGGAAAACAATATTAAAACAGACAATATGATAGCGCCTGTTTTTCCACTCATCACTTCTGCTACTTCTACTGCGGCAATTTTATTCTGGGCATGATGAATGGCTGTAAGATCTTCAACAGGCATCACGTATAAATAAATAGAATTAACACACAGATAAAGAAATATGACGATTAAAGTTCCTACTCCCAGTGCAATAGGTAAATTCCTTTGCGGATTTTTTATTTCATCACCAATATATCCAATGTTATTCCACCCTTCATATCCCCAAAAAGCGCTTAACGAAGCTGCAAAAAATGCAGCCACTAATGCCCATCCTTCGGGGGCTTTATCTGATGCCTGAAAATGCTCAATACTGCCCTGACCAGAAGTAAGGCCAGTGATAATAAATCCGACCACAGCCATAATGATTACCATAATCACCACACGACTTAACCTTTCACTAAACACTACTCCCCTGTGATTAATATAACTTAACAGCACGATAAGCAAAGAAGCCAATACTTTAATACTCACGTTGGAATCAAATAATTCGATAGCAGGCAACGGAGCCAATACATTAAAAGATTCGGCAAAAATAAAAGCCAGTGCAGCAATGGTGGCTGATTTCATGATAGTAAGGTTGGCCCAACCATACAAAAACGAAAAAAGCTTACCGTATATCCTCTTGAAATAAACAAACTCGCCTCCTGATCCGGGCATCATAGATGCGAGTTCTGCTGTACATAATGCTCCAGCCAAACTCAATAATCCCGCTACCCCCCAGCATAATAATATTAATGTAGGGGAATGCAGAATATCAGACATAGGTGCTATTTTTTTAAACACCCCCGATCCAATAATAGCGCTGATAACTAGTAAGATTGCAGGTAAAGTAGTAATGGTTCTTTTTAGTCCGGTTTCATTCATATTATAAAAGTGTTACTCCCAATCCGGGAGATGATAAAGGTATCATATAACCATCTTTTATCACAAAACCACCATTAACAATATCTTCAGCAAGATCTAAACTTCCGTCCAGGTCAACATATTTGGTATGAGGACAGGCATAAGCTGTATGCAAGGCAGCAGCTATACTGATAATACTTTCATCATTACATCCCCAAAACAATGAAATACCGGCTGGCCTGGCAATACCAGCAATTTCAAAAGCACCTCTTATTCCCCCACATTTCATTAGCTTGATATTGTAAATACCGTAAGGCATTTGATGAGTAAGCTCAAGCGCTGACAAGGAATTTTTTAAGGACTCGTCAGCAGCCAACATCATTCTTGTTTCAGCAGGCAACTTCAGTAATTCTTTCTCATTTCCCGGTATAAAAGGTTGCTCAACTAGTTCTATGCCTGTCACTTTTGCTCTCTTCAGAAATATTTTTAATTCATATAATCCGTAACCTGTATTTGCGTCTACCCGAATAGAAAAATAATCCCGGAATTTCTCCCTTAGTTTGATAATTCTTTCTGCATCAAGATCCGGATCCAAACCTGTTTTGATTTTAAGCGCTCTGAATCCCCTGTCGTAATATTCCTTCGCTTCTTCCAATGTTTCCTCAACACCTTTAATTCCTATAGTTATAGATGTTAGCAATTGTTGGTGATAACGACCATAAAAATCCAGCACTGAAATATCTAACCATTTGCAGAACGTATCATGCAGGGCAATATCAATAGCCGCCTGCGTACCAGGAAACTTACTAAACGACTGACGATAAAAATCAATAAGAAAGTTAAAATGGCGAATGTCTTTCCCTACAAGATCCTGAACCAGATCTGATTCTAAATTCGCGATCGTGTGAGAAGCATTTTCTCCAACAACATCTTCATCTGTACTTGATGAACCAATTCCTTTAATTCCATTGTACAGCTCTATTTCCAGAAATACGATTTCAACTTCAGCAATAGTGCTTCGTGCTATAACATATGGTCTCTTAAGGGGTAGCTTTTGTTTATAAAAATGAATTGATTTTATTTTCATTAGTATATTTTTCCTCTTTTACTTCTTGTTAAATTCTAATCAGGTATTCCTATACATCATTTTGGTCGTGGTAGGTCAATCACTATTACCAAGCAACCATTACACTATATTCATAACACTGTTATAACTTCATAAGGAAACAGTAGTTCATTTGATGAACAGCATAATGTTTATGGCTGTATAGTTAATTGCTTTAATAAAGGAACAATAGCTTTACAGCCTTCATACAATGGAAGTATCACTGTTAAACCTGTTCTTTCTTCATATTCTTCTTTAAACTTCCAGGCTTCTTCCGGAGTACAATGTTCTGTGTTTAATGCAATGGCTATCACCTTAGCTCCATACATCCCAATGAGTTCCATTTCCGATTCTACACTATGTATTGCTCCCCAAGGCTCATGATGTTCATAATAGATTCTTTTAGGGGCATGCACTAATATTACATGTCTGGCATTACCGGAAACCAACATTTCTGATCCACATGGACCAGTAGGATTTCTTAATGCAGACTGACCCTCTATGATGATTAATTCTGGCTTATCTTCTTTGGCACAGGATAAAATCGCATGTTCCATTTCACCAGAAACAAAATCGTTTAAAGTAGAATCGAATATAAATCCATATTTACCTCCCTGCAACCATCCTGTTTGTCCGGTATAAACAAAGCCAGCTTTAAAATCAGCTTCCTTGCAAGCATTTAATATTAACTTTTGAGTGGTTCTTTTACCTAATGCACAATCAGTACCCAATACAGCGACAATAGGAATTTTTAGATCCAGAATATCGCCTGTCCAGAAATGAAGATCTTTTCTTGATTTAGGTTTTCGGATATCCAGCAGTTTCGCATTATGTTTTAAGGCCAGCTCAGCCACATCACTACGTTCTGACAGATAATCGTGCAAACCATTGATGATAGATATTCCATGCTGAATAGCAATTTTTATATCTTCTAACATTGAGGGAGGAAAAATTCCACCAAGGGTAGCTACCCCAACAATAAAATACTGGGGGTTCATTTTTATTGCTTCTTCAACAGATGACAAAACAGGAATGCTGCGATGTTTCCCATCTAATAGTTCACCTGCATCTTTTCCAGCTTCCTGTTGATCTACAACAGCAATAATTTTAAATCGATTACTTTCTCTGATGAGTCCATGAGAAGTTTTTGCATCCGGAGTGTTTAAAAGGCCAGCAGTTAATAAAATAGCAGTTTCCATAATTTAATTGATATAGTCATAAATTAATCTAGAAATATTAGCTTGTGTATTCTTGATATCTTCTTCGCTTTCAACACCTCTCGACAATAACACAATAACATATTTTCTTCCATCAGGTAATATCACAATACCAGAATCGTGTGAAACAGTAGGAAAAGATCCGCTTTTACTAGCTACTTTCACATCTTTAGGGAGTTTTCCTCCGATTCTGGTTTTGAATTGCTGATCCAGTAATATTTTTAACATTGCTTCAGATGCTTCTTTATTTACAGCTTTACCTGTGGCAATAGCCTCCATAATTAGCATTAAATCATAAGCAGTGGTTTCATTGCTCAGCCCTAACTTAAAAGCTTTCTGATCTTCAACACCTCTTCTTACCTGAATATCTTTTGCACCCAGAGAACGCATGGTAGCGGTAATTTTATCTGCACCCAGCATATCTACCATAATATTAGTACCCAGATTACTGCTTAAAATAATCATAGGATATATTACATCATAAATAGTTTGCTTCGTTCCTACTTTACCATATAAATCCAGTTCGCTATCATCTGATGTACTAAGCGAATAAAGACTACCATCAATAATACTTTTGAATTCATTTCTTATTAGTACAGAATCTGTCAGTTTAAATTTTCCTTCTCCTGCCTGTTTAAATGCCTCAATCATGACAGGTGTTTTCATAGTGCTGGCAGTATGAAACATGGTTTTAGCATTCATCAAAAACTCTTCTCCATTTGACAGATTCTTAAACGCTACAGCGAATTCTCCTTCAGGTTGATTTTTAAACTGTTTAAGAATAGCCATCTTTAAAGCGTCAGGTGTTTTAGGCGTTGAAACTTTTTTTAAGACCATTTCATCAAAATCAACTTCTATATCACTGTTGAGAACTTTTAATTTAGCGAGTTCTACAGTGCCATTAGGATTCATTTCAAAGGTTAAATAGGCATTTGTTGCAAATTCAGTATTCCTGAATTTTGCCAGGAAATTATTATACTGAAAATACTCAAGATCAGCTATATAATGTTTGGAATTATCAAATCTTAAAACCAGACCGTTTTCTTCTTTTGTAATGGTCGCACCACCCATTTGGTCTTCTTCATAATTTCCCAGAAACATTTCAACAGGATAAACCAGTTGCTCATTATTCTTTTTTACTATTTCGGTTTTCTTTTGAGAAATGATAGACCTGGCTATCGCAGAATCCTGCACCGCTTTATATCCTGTTATCCAGTCGAACGAAGGATTTTGCATATAATAGTCAAGTACATGATTAATGATCGACCAGTAAGCTCCTGAAGACTGCTGATTAGTTAACACAACAATTCCCAGATTCAAATCAGGTACCATCGATATTTGAGAAACAAATCCGCGAAGAGAACCTCCGTGATAAATAATCTTGTGCCGCTGATAATCATATGATCTGAAACCGGAAGCGTATCCCCAGAAATTTTGCTGAGTGGGTTTAATCGCGTCAGGCACTTTTTTAATCGGCATGGGGCGAATAATTTTCCATAATTCAGGAGTTGTAGCAGGTTCAAATATTTTTTGTTTTAGTGGTGTTCTGCCTGAATCCAATTGCGTAATAAGCCATTGGGTCATATCAGCTGCATTAGAGCATATTCCACCGGCCGGATTTGCAGCATCGCCTGTATTTCTATCCATAAAACTTTCAACAATCCTTACTTCATTATTATAGCGTGAATGACCATAAGCAACATTCTTTTTTGTTTTTAATAAAGAATATCTGGAAATACTTCCGGTCATTCCAACTTTATCAAAAATTCGTGTTTTTACAAAGTCCTCCCATGTTAATCCTGATACCGCCTGTATTAACTCACCTGCAGCCAGATACAGAATATTATCATAAGCATAAGTGGTTCTGAAATCATAAATCAATGGAATTTTATCCAGCTTCTCAACTATTCCTCTCCTGCTCATGGTTGACGGCGGGAACATCATCATATCTCCTGCCTGAGGTGGTAAACCACTATGATGGACTAAAAGATCTCTAACTGTCAAATGATTGGTAACATAATCATCACTCATCTTAAACCATGGAAGATGCTTAATCACTTTATCGTCCCATTTTATTTTACCTTCTTCCACCAATATAGCTAATGATGTACCTGTAAATGCTTTTGTATTTGATGCGATGAGAAATAATGTATTTTCATCAACAGGATTTTTTTCGCCCATTCTTTTCACCCCGTATCCTTTAGCCATTAATACTTTTCCATCTTTAACAATACCTACAGATACGCCCGGCACA
>CAZQIQ010000007.1:0-12700 GCA_964593835.1 uncultured Chitinophagaceae bacterium | reverse complement strand
CACATTAAATGTCTTAAGCACTTTTGTTATATAATTATCCAGGCCGGGAGGCAAAGTCTGTTTGTTTTGCGCCGAGGCCGAGTCCGATAAAAATAACATTAGAGATAAAACAGCAATAAATCTGAATTTTTTAATAATAGCAACCGTTTTGTATAATCGATTCGTTTTTAGCCGGTATATAAAATTTAATGTCTTCATAATTTAAAATTTGTATAAAACTCAGTCACCCTGATTGTTTCCATCTGAGCTTCTTTTATATTCTGCATATCTAAAAGAAGCTGAGTGCGATATTTATGACACTTGCGGGCTAGCCATGAATCGGGAAATGATCTAACCGAGCTAGTAAACATTTCATAAGATTTTTTCTTTGCTACAGCGTCCTTTTTTTTCAAAAGTTTTTTTGCGGTGTAAAAATTTTCTTTCCACAACAATGCTTCAGGTTTCATTCTTTCTGCTTCCTGATAAACAGGAAAGGGAGTTATGTCAAAAGGAATTTTTTTAGGTTTAATCTCTAACGCTGATTCAGTAAAGAATAACTCCAGCGCATGCATAAAAGCAATGGCTTCATTTTTATTATGTTTTTCCTGTTTAAGTTTTTCCTCTTCCTTAGCATTCGTAAAAAAAGAAGCCTCAGCTAATAATCCGGGTATTCCGTAAGTACCTCTTAATACGGCTGCACCCGCTGCAGGAAAAACTGTATAGTCTGAAACAAGACTTACAGGAGTTTTACTACGAAAAAAGTATTTTCTTAATGAACGAGCCAAATGTTTACCTAATTGGACGCTAGCCTGGTTTTCAGAAACAGCTCCATGAAAATAAATAATCGGAAAATTCACAGATCTGTCAGCAGTAGCATTATGATGAATAGAAATAAATACATCTGCTTTTTCTTTTACAGCAAGCGCAGCGCGGTCAGCAAGGGCAACCATAGTATCCGATACTCTGGTCATTACCACAGATGCACCTTTTTGCAATAGCAATTCCTTTAAGAGCAGCGCCACTCTAAGGTTAATCCATTCTTCCCTTTCACCATTTACACCCACTCTGTATTGGTCTGTCGAAGCAGTGCCACCGTGACCAGGATCAATGCATATTTTTTTTCCGGAAAGAGAACTTTGTGCTGTAACTATAACCGCAAAAAAAACGAATATGCCTGATATGATTAATCTTCTCAAGACTATATTATTTCTTAATAAGTTTTCTAACCAGAAACTCTGCCGTTGCCGAATCTACCAATACTGTATTTGAATATTTCATCCAGTGATGCGTTTCATCGGGTAAAACGATTGTTTCATAATCTTTAAAACCGATCTGCTGAAAACGTTTAACCAGATCTACACTTTCACTGAATTCAACATTTCCGTCATCATCACCGTGAATAATCAATACGGGTGATTTCCAGCTACCCACCCATGCCACCGGTGAAGATGTCCAGGTGAGTTGTTTAGCCAGTGTAACATCAGGTGCTTGTTCAATGTCCTCAACACGACGATGCTGAGTAAGATTATGTACTCCATGAATATCTACTCCGGCTTTGAATAAATCGGAGTCTTTGCCGAGTGCATGAGCAGTTAAAAAGCCACCGTAAGAACCTCCATATACTCCTATCCTTGAAGTATCTACCTGGGGTTGTTTCATTAACCATTTACCTGCAGCCTTAATATCATAATATTCGGAAGCTCCATTTCTCCAGGTTTTACCAGGAAACTGAAACTCATATCCATAACCAATTCCCAACCGGTAGTTCACAGACAATACAATAAATCCCTGATTAACCAGATATTGATTCAACGCATACGTATTCGCATAATAATCACCGTAATGCCAACCCAGTAACATTTGTCGTTGCGGACCACCATGAATAAAAACCACAGCAGGTTTTTTTGTCGACTTATTTTCTTTCGGTTCAAAAAGTTGTGCATAAACGGTTAATCCGTCTTCTGCTTTAAATTCTACAGCAGTAGGTGTGACAAACTTATCTGAAGGATAATTATCCGGAATCAGTTCTTTACCTAACAGATTAATTGGTCCACCGCCAAATGGCTGAACACCTACCAATGTAGGACGTTTGTCGTCCGCGCTGAACATAGCTATGTATTTACCATCAGCAGTAATACAAGGAAAACTCTCTATTCCTTTTCCTTTGGTCATCACTTCAACCGTTGCCTGATCTACTGATATTTTAACCACATGTCTTCTATGAAGATCATCTTTATCAGGCCCGGTATTGGCACTGGCGAATATCCATTTTCCATCTGCGCTAAGTTTTATATGTTCAACCATATAATTACCTTTTGTCAGCAGTAAAGGTTTACCACCGGCTGAAGCAATAGAATAAATATGCGGCCATCCATCTTCATAGGAAACGTAAATAATCCTGTTATTGGCAGCCCAATGCAGATTATACCTGCCTTGTGTACCGGGAACAGATCCACGAAGTGTATTCGGTGCTTCCCATATTTGTTTTGCGGATCCTGATTGAGCATCTGCCACCCAGATAGACCAGGGCTGATGCTTTGCTACTGTTAAAGAATCTGGCTTACCTCCTGCTGCATCCCTTCTGACAAAAACGATCTGTTTTCCATCACGCGACCATTTAGGTAATAAATCACGCGCAAATGTGGGAGCAATCCACTTAACAGGAGAAGTGCTATCAGTATATATTCCGATAAAAGAATGATCTTTTCTTGAAGAGACAAATAATAATTTTGAGCCATCAGGAGACCAGCTGATAGTATTACAGTTTCCTCTGGCATGAAACATTTTCTTTTCGGGCTTACTTCCATCAACAGGTGATATCCATACTTCATCTTTTTTTATATATGCCACATTTTTGCCATCAGGAGAAATAGTTGGATAATCCCCTTCGCCAAGTACTATCGGTTTACCACCATCATAAGGGACACTCATTACCTGCACTTTTGGTGCATATGGAAGCGACATAGGATTACGTGGAATAGTTTCATCATATGCACCGTGATCACCACCTCTTACAAAAACAATCCATTTATTATTGGGCTCAATATTTATTGATGTGATCTCCTGTGCATCGTCTGTAGTATAGTCAGTAATTTTTTTTAATATAAAAGACGGTGCTTCGGCAACATAAATATTTCTTAATCCCTTTTCGTTGATGGCAACGGCTATAGAAGATCCTGTTGGTCCCGATGTTAACTCAGAAGGAAATGGATATTCTGTAACAGATTGAATGGAAAACTTTTGGGAATAAAGCACTGGCTGAATAATAACTAATATCAGACAGCTCATCAAACATCGAAATATATTCATGATCAAGTAAGCGTTATCGAGAGTGTATTAAAAGTTAGATATTCCATTTATTACTAGATACCCTAATCTCGACTCAGGCCCCGGTAATTTTCGGACTAATTCAACATTTAATACACTCTTGATATATTGATTAATTATGGTTGATCGAAATACAATTTTTCATCCAGTCCGGAAATATCCGGAACATTAGCGCCATTACGACTAATTTCCACTGAAGGATAAGCTAATCTGCGGATAAAAGTATTCATTACTGCACCCAATGGCAATTGAAAACCCTGATATTGATAATCGAATCTTCTCATATCTACCCAGGTTTCCGGGTTAAGAAATAAAGCAACATATTTTTCTTTGAAAATTAGTTCAAGAGAAATATTTCCCTGGCCTACTGCTACTGCAGGATTTGACAGATATGTATTAATATCAGCCTCTTCCACTTCCAGTTTTTCCATATTTGCTCTGATACCTTCCAGGTAAGCAGTATAAGCTGTTTGCGGATCTCCATCTCTCATCGCTACTTCCGCTTCGATGAATTTCATTTCGGAATAAGTAATCATTAATACCGGAGCACCGCCTTTAGAATAATAACCATCTACCCATAAATACGATTCATCACTATTAGACCCAGAACCAATACGTCCTGCACCATTTCTTGTACCTCTGTAATCATCATATCTGGTAATTGATGCAATTAACGGTAAACGAGGATCAAAAACTCCATATATATTTCCATTCATCGCATCTACCACATTTGAACTTAACCAGCCATCAAGATTTAATTGGGTATTGTTATAAGCTACCGCATTCCAGGGACTTCTTCCTTCGAAAGCTGTGAGCATGGCATCATCTGCATTAGAAGTGTATGCATTACCCAAAGCAGTTAAGATGTTTGTAGTATTATAAGTAGATTTTTTAGAATGCTGGTTCAGGAATCTGGCTTTTAATGCATATGCAGTTTTCAGCCATGCACTCACCGAACCTCCATGAATAACATCACTGCGTTCATCCAGCACAAGTAGTGGATTAGGTTTATTAAGCTCCGCTATACCCTGGTCCAGCAAGGACAATGTTGAATCATATAGCGCCGTCTGATTATCATATCCCGGAATCAGTTGTTCCTGACCCAATAAAGCCTGACTAAAAGGAACATCACCAAAAGCATTGATGAGCATATTCAGATTGTAAGCCATCAGAATTTTACCTACCCCAAGATGTAAGGTAGCTCCCTGATCGGCTGCCCTGATATTCATTTGCTTGATATTCATCATGGTTTGGTAAAAATTAGTCCATGCAGTAGAATAATTTACCTCATTATAAATATCAGCATCACTACCCTGTACATACGAAGCAAGATATTGTGTATAATAAGAAGTTACATTTCCCATTCTGAAAACGTCCCTTCCTGTTTCGAATGTTGCTTCTGCAAGCAGACCATTTAACGGAGGATTAGTTACCAGATTCGGATCATCCAGTTTATCAAGAAATTTACTGCATCCTGTAAAAATTATCGCAAGACTCCCTGCGAACAATATATTTGTTAGTCTTTTCATCATTGCAGGTATTAAAAGTTAAAGTTGATTGATACCACATAATTGCGAGTTGAAGGATAGGTAAATCCTGAGAATCCATCAGCCACACTTCCTGAATTTGTGGTACTTGCTTCCGGATCAAATGTTGACCATTTAGAATTGATCCAAAGATTATTACCGGTAAAGGTTACTGTTGCTCCATTAAGGAAACCACTGCGCTGTACAAGAGATGTTGGCAATGTGTATCCTATGCTTAAGGTTCTTAACCTTAACCATGAAGCATCTTCAATAAATGTTTCTGAAGCACCTCTGTAATAATTTCTGTAGTATCCGTTTCCGTAGTCAACCCCATCCGGTCCTATACCCTGTCCTAACCAAACTTCTTTGGTATTAGGTGTACCATCAGCTAACACCCCATCAAAAACAACGATATCATTTCTATTTTCAGCACTTTTTTGCAAAGCAAAAGAAGCCATGAAGTTGGCAAACTGATTGTATCTGTAAACACCCTGTTGTGCATCCAGTACGAAATAAAGATTAAAGTTTTTATAACGTAAAGTACTGCTCAGATTGCCGATCCATTTTGGTTGAGAGTTGGCTATATACTGTTGTTTGGAAGCGGGATTAAGAACAGGAAAACCGTTTGCTCCGATAACCATAGGAAGATCCTTTTCCAATACAGCAGGGTCTTCTACTTTATCACCGTAATAACGCTGATAAGTTCTTCCGAACAATGCTCCCACTGGTAGACCCGGAATATATTTCTGTGTAACATTCGCATTTAAATATCCGTATTGTTCATAAATCGGAATTTCTGTAAGACCAGGATAAATTTCCAATACCTCATTTCGGTTTCTTGTATAGTTCACTCGAACATCCCAGCTGAAATCCTTCGTTTGAATAGGTGTGCCCGACAAACTAATTTCTACACCTTTATTTCTTATACTTCCGGCATTCAGATACACTTCATCATATCCACTGCTGATTGGCACTCTGACAGGAATAATAAGATCCTTACTGGTATTATTATAATAAGTAAAGTCAAGTCCTAATCTGTTATTAAGAAATTTAAGCTCGACACCTCCTTCATAGGATGTAGTAAATTCCGGCACCATTCCCCGATCACCTGTTCTGGTTGTAAGATTAAACGGACTAGTGCCGTTTGTAAGTGGCATTGGTGGATTGGTTCCTCTAATACCAATATTATAACCACTTGACAAAGCATAAGGTAATGCGTCTTTACCTATCCCTGCCACCGAGAAGCGCAGTTTACCAAATGTTGCCCAGTCAGGTAATTTCATGTTTTCTGAAAATATCCAGCTGATACTTGCAGATGGATAAAAGAATGATCTGTTTTCTTTAGTTAAAGTTGACGTGAAATCATTTCTGCCGGTCAGGTTTAGATATAAGAAATTATCCCATCCCAATGTCCAGTCTGCAAATAACCCGATAATTCTATAATCAGTCGACCTGCTTGCACCTAACACACGCTTAGTATTACTCAAATTATAAAATGTTGGAACAATCAGTGTATCCCCCTGCGTTCTAACGGTCTTCCGCTGAGTAGTATACATATCATGTCCGATCTTAAACGATGATGTAAGGCGACTACCTATTTTATTCTTAAAATTCAACATGAAGGTTGAATTCAGCACGGTGTTTTTTGCATGATATTCACTAACGAAACCATAATTAAAATCACCTGCAGGATAAATTTCGTCGACTACACCAAGTGGACCGGGGGCTGTTTCCGTTCTGCCATCATTATAGATATCAGCACCAAATCTATAATTGATATCCAACCATTTTGTTGGTGAATAAATAAAACTGGCGTTTGAAAGCAACCTGTCAACATCATCAACATATCTTCTATGTTTCAGCCTGTAGATTGGGTTATCATTACCAGAACCTTCAATAGTTTTTTGCGTACCATCTTCCTTTTCGTAGTCCCATATATCCCACCGTGGGGAGAAGTAAGTCAGGCCTTCGTTGTATCTATCAGCGTTACCTCTGCGTCCACCACTTTTGATATAATTCACAGAAGTATTAAACCTGAATTTTTCTGAAAATCTAAATTCACCACCCACTTTCACAGAATAATTTTTATAGTTGGTAAACGGCATTATACCATCCTGATTAAACTGCGAGAATGATCCGGAGAATACAGCTTTTTCTGTTCCTCCTGATAAGCTAAGGCTATTCCTTATAGATTTTCCTGTTTTGTAAGCATGTTTGAAATTATTAAAAATGGCATCTGGGTGAGTAGGGTCAATGGCTTTTGCGTCTTCAATAGTGGGACCATAACCGGGCCAGAAACTATTAGGATCATAAACACCTAACCATCCCTGAGAGAATTTATTCTGTGTTTCAGGATATTTATTGATCTCGTCAATGCTACCAGTAGTTGTTAAACTACCTCTTAGCTTACCTGACTTACCTGATTTGGTGGTAATAATTATTGCACCAGATGCTGCACGTAATCCATAAAGTGCAGTAGCTGCACCACCTTTAAGAATATTAATAGATTCTATATCATCAGGGTTTATATCAGCCGCCCTGTTACTTACTCCATTATAATCACTTCCATCAGAAACGTCGGTAGTATTATCAATAGGAATCCCGTCAATAACAAAAATTGGCTGAAAAGGTCTGTTAGGATCCAGTGAGTTAATTCCTCTCAGAATAATTTTCGCACCCTGACCAGGAGCACCACCACCTGAATTAATCTGTAATCCTGCAGCCTGTCCCTGTAAAGCATTCACCACATTCGATTGCCGGCTGGCAGTAAGTACTTCACCTTTTACTTCCTGTGCTGAATAACCTAATTCTCTTTTTTCCCTTCTGATACCTAAGGCAGTTACTGTTACCTCCTCCATGTTGGCACTATCATCTGTAAGCTGCAGTGATATATCAGTAATAGCGTTACTCGTAACTGTTACTTTACGAATAGTAGTTCCATATCCAACAGCAGAAATCTGCAAAGTGTAGGTACCTGGTGCAATACCCGAAAAAGAAAACGCACCGTCATCATCTGCGGCAGTTCCGATTTTCGTTTCAATGATCATTACAGAGGCGTTGGATACAGGTTCACCATTTTGATTAATGATCTTACCTTTTATACCACCATTAAACAGGATTTTTTCATCATTAATTTCACTCGCCGAAAACCCCGTCCTTTTAATAATGATATTAGCATTCAATACTTCATAACGCAATCCAGTATTAGCAAAAAGATCATCAAGCACCTTGTCGACACTAATATTTGAAGCCACATAATTAATATTGGCAACAGCAGCAATATCAGTTGTTTTAAAAGAAAAATTTAGGCTCGTAACATCTTCGATCTTCTTTAATACTGTTTTCAATGGAAGATCTTTAAAGTTCAGGGTTACTTTGATTTTACTCAGGTCTTGCCCCGATGAATTTGCCGCGAACAGAACTCCATTGATTGTAAGCAATAAAGCCAGTGTCATTGCTCTCATAATGAATACTTTGGTTTTCCTACCCATCTTCAGACGGGAATGAGTGGGCAGGAGAGTAACGCATGGAGAGGTTTTTCCATGCATTTTTGAATAAAAACTCATAGCTTTGGTTAGTTTAAAAATTCTATAACAGGATTTACTTTAAACTCGGACCGAACCAGCTGCAACTGGGCGGTCTTTTTTGTAATTAGGTCATATTCTTTTTTTTAGTTGTTCTGGTTTTTATTTACAATAATATATTTTCCGTTTTCCTGATGGAACTGACTGTCTGTTAACCGGCATAAAATTTCCAGCACATTTTCAATTCCCACTTCTCTTTTAAGCGATGTTGTTAATCTTAAATTTCCTGTCAGCGGTGATTGAATATCAATTTTTACGTCATATACCCTTTCCAGATCAGTAATGATATCCAGTAATGTATAATCATCATAAATCAGATTGCCTTCATGCCAGGCTGTAGATTCTTCTTCTTTGATAATTTTTTCTTTTACAGATTTATCCTTGTTGGAAATACTCACCTGCTGACCACGTGTAAGCAGCGCTACCTGCTGATCTATATAATTCACTTTTACTTTTCCACGTTTCACAGTAACTGTAACTTTTTCAAGATTGGGATAAGCCTTAATATTAAACGCAGTACCCAGTACTTCTGTGCTCACTTTTCCAGTGTATATAATAAAAGGTATTTTATCTGCATGTTTAACATCAAAATATGCTTCTCCGTTTAAGTGAACCTCACGTTTTTTATCACTGAAATTTTCAGCAAACTGAATAGTACTTTCAGCATTTAACCACACCTGAGTACTATCAGGTAATAAAAGATACTTATACTCCGAACGCTCAGTAGTTTTGGTAACCTTATTGACAGATACCAATTCACGGGATGTATCAGTTATAGTATTATTCCCTATCATAAACCATATCGTTACAGATACGATGAGTATCAATACAGCAGCAGCAACTGAATAGATAGGTATGCGTTTTTTTCGAACATTTGCACCAGATTCCAAACGATAGTATTCATCTATAATATTATCTATAGTGAAATTATTATCGCTTTCTTTAAAATAGTTAAACACCTCGTCAAACTCCTCTTTGGTACAGGCATTATCTATATATTTGCGTATCAGGTATTTAATCCTTTCTTCCATTCAAAATCAGCATACTTTACATGTGGATATATACTATTGACGAAGCAAAAAGAAAATGTTCCTATTCAAAGGATAATTTTTTTTGAAGAAATCTTAAGGCAAGTGATAATTGATTCTTAACGGTATGTTTTGAAATGGAAAGCTCTTCGGCAATCTGGTGATAAGTGAGGCCGGCTTCTCTGTTGAGCCGGTATACTAATTTGCGTTGTTCAGGTAATTCGTCAACAGCTTTTCTAAGAAGATGATCAGATTCTTTCATTTCGACCATTGACTCTACAGGTTGCTGCATATCTTTAAGTCTGTTCCACAAACCACTCTTCAACCGCTCATCAGCAGAAACCTTACGCATAAAATCGATAAGCTTATTCCGAACAATCCTATTAATCCAGGCGTCTATATTTCTGACCTGTTGAAGATCAGCCCTATGTTCCCATATATTAATAAATACTTCCTGAACAATGTCTGCAGCTATAAGATTGGACTTGGTTACTTTAAGGGCAAGCCGGTACACAGATTGCTCGTGCTGTTTAAATATTAATTCAAATAAACAGTCAATAGTTGTCAGGTGTAATTCTTTCGTGTTAGTTTCTATTTCTGTCCTTCGCATTCTCAGCAATTCTGGTGTACTTGTATGAAAATACGAAAAAAACAAGTTAGGAATTAATTTAATTGTCACATATTTAAAAGTTACATGTATTAATTAATGCCCAAAAACAGAAAATAAAACATATTAAAAAAAATTCCCCGGTAGAAACCTGGGGAATTTACAGGCATTTAGCCCATTAAACCTTATCCTATGATTCGGTTAAGATAGAATAGAATAGCCACTATTGCAATAGAATGGTATAAATATTTTAGTAGGTAATCAAACTGTTAGCTATGGATAACAAACTGAATTTACAGTCGCCCTGGAAAGATGTCAAAGAGAAACTGAAAGAGAATGACATGAATCTTTCTGATGATGATCTCGAATATTCGCCCGGACAGGAAGATGCATTACTGGATCGACTATCGCAAATAATGAATAAACCGCATGATGAGGTTAAAAGATATATTGAAAGCATTTCTTCCAATAAGCCAAAGGCTGGATAAAAAAATCCCTTTAACTTTGGCGGCAAATACTAAAAATTGTCAACCAAGGCTGGAGGTTCTAGTGTAAAATTGTTATTAGCGGGAATTTTATTCGCAATTTTATGGCCTTCAGCATCTGCCGCAACAAAGATAGGACTACATTACGCCCAGCCATTTGTTATTTCTATTATGCGTTTTTCCCTGGCAGGTTCAATTATGCTAATCATTGCACATCTTGTTTTGGGCGAAAAACTTCCTGAAAAAAGGCATTGGAAAAAACTGGCCATATACGGATTATTAAATATCTCCATATATCTGGGCATTTATGTAGTGGCTATGCAGTATGCATCTGCAGGAATTGCTTCATTATCCATTGCGGCCAATCCTGTTTTAATCAGTCTTATATCGACTCTGTATTTAAAAGAGAAGATGAATAACACAACCATCATCAGCTTAACGATTTGTGTTACAGGAATTGTTGTTGCTGCTTACCCTCTTTTGCGAACGAGTTATGTTACACCAACAGGATTGATATTATTATTGGTATCGATGCTCTCTTATTCTGTATCAGCCATCTATTTTTCAAGGCAGCACTGGAACGGACTTCATATACTCACTATTAACGGATGGCAAACATTATTAGGAGGGATTTTCCTTGTACCGGCATTATTATTAACCTATAAAAGTGATAGTAATCAGTTTAATTCAACTATGATTATTTCAGTATTATGGCTGGTAGTTCCTGTATCTATTATTGCTGTTCAATTATGGTTGTATTTACTATCGGATAATCCTGTAAAAGCGGCCTTCTGGTTATTTCTTTGTCCCATATTTGGTTTTGCCATCGCGGCCGTCACGCTGCATGAGAAAATATCAGTATATACTCTTTGTGGAATATTATTGGTATTATCGGGTTTGTACATAGTGCAGCGACAAAAAAGAAAACTCAAACCATTGAGTCAGTAATACAATCAGTATTCTAATATTCAAACTTTTTCAGAGAAGGAAATTTAAACCAGGTAATAAGCACCACTAACATAGTCATTCCTCCCCCAAATATGACGGAAGGAACTACTCCCATTAACCGGGAGGTCATTCCACTTTCGAATTGCCCCAATTCATTACTTGAATTAATAAACATAGAACTAACACTGCTTACCCTTCCCCTAAGCTGGTCAGGAGTTTTAAGTTGCATAACTGTTCCCCTGATTACTACACTAATACCGTCCAGCATACCGGCTATTACCAATGCCGCAAAGGATAAAAGGAACCATTTGGAAAGACCAAATAATATAATACAAGCACCAAATCCACCAATGGCAATAAACAGCTTTTTACCCTGTGCCTTTTTAAAGGGAGAAATGGTTAGCATGATTACACTACAGATAGCGCCAATATCAGCAGCTGCGTTTAACCAACCAAACCCTAATGGTCCCACACTTAAAATATCCCTTGCAAATACCGGAACCATAGCGACAGCTCCACCAAACAATACCGCAAACATATCCAATGTAAAAGCAGCCAGTAACTCCTTTGTTTTATAAACAAACCTTAACCCCTGTAGCATGCTCTGCCACGCACTTTCTTCTTTCTTCTTAACAAGAACAGGTTTAGGCTTAAGCTGTGTAATGATCGTCAGTGAAGTAATTAATAATATACAGGCTACAGTAAGGGTACCGGTATTTCCCAGTAATACAATCAGAAATCCACCGGTAGCATGCCCGATAACCGAAGCTGCCATATAACTTCCCTGGCTCCAGGTGGTGGCATTCTGTAAATACTGGCGTGGAACAATATTAGCGATGAGTGAAGTAAAATTCGGACCAGTAAAAGACCTTAATATACCGGTGCAGAATATGACCAAATAAATGAGCAGTGATATGTTTGGTTTACCGATGTTTTCCGTAACCCTGGAAGTACTTAATACCAACAATATGGTGGCGGCCAGTGTATACAACGATAAAGTTTTAACCAGCAGCTTTCTTTTATCTGCATTATCGATAACGTGTCCGGAATAAAGTGCAAGAGAAAAAGCGGGAACAAACTCTGACAATCCTACCAAACCTATAGCAAAAGGATCGTTGGTCAGTTCATAGATCCACCATCCCACCAATGTAGTAATCATGCGCATGGCCATTATAAAAAAGAACCTCCCGGATAGAAGATACCTATACTCCCCTAC
>CAZQIQ010000006.1:74552-101287 GCA_964593835.1 uncultured Chitinophagaceae bacterium | reverse complement strand
AATGACTATCTAATCACTGATTAGGCAGCCATGGCATACTGAGTATTGCCATTTAGTGTTTTGAATATTCAGATTATCGTGCTAATTATCCAACGCACGGCATGCTTACACTTTCAAAGATCTATGCTGTCAAAACCGGGCGGCCCCATAATTTGCTTCTGACAGAGTCTGCAAATTTACGGAAAGAAAATGGCAATACAGAAGGTTTTGATCTACGTCTTTCCGAACCTACATAAAAGGTAAATACCGTAAAACTACGGGTCGGCTACCGGCTAAAAAGTCTTAAATTTGCTATGAACGTATTGCTAACTCGCTTTGCAATGTATTTTTTAGTTAAGAGAAGACCCACGGTATTTTTGCTGTGGGTTTTTAATTAGGCAAACTTTGTTAAATTTAATAAGGGAGTTGATTGTAAAACAGTAAAGCTAATGTTCCTTAATAAGAGAGCTGACCGTAAAACAATAAGCCGATGCTCTTTAATAAGGGTGCCGATTATAAACAATAAAGCTGATCATACTTAATGTGAAGGCTGTCGTAAAATAAACTGAATGAAAAACTTTTTATTATCAGGGGCACTTATTGCCATAGTATTATTTTCTTGTAATAGCGACGATTCTTCTCATGATAAACCATCAAAAAAACAGGATGAGTTCTCCATCCAGATTCCGGCTACAGCATGTTTCAGGTCTGTAAATGGTAAGGATACCGTCCAACTTAAAGTTGAAACTTTTCCTAATGTAATAACAGGAACGCTTTCTTATCAATTAAATGAAAAGGATAAAAATAGCGGTGACATTGAAGGGATACGTATGGGAGATACTTTATTGGCCGATTATTCTTTTACATCTGAAGGTATCCGGTCGACAAGGCAGGTTATTTTTCTATTGAAAGAAAATGGTGCAGTGGAAGGTCATGGAGAAATGATTGAAGAAGATGGTAAAATGATGTTTAAAAGCCTTAGTAATATTGATTTCACTAAAAGTATAGCATTAGAACTGGTTTCCTGTGTTGAAGATGTTGAAGTGCAACAATTATCAGGTGATGATGCCGAAAAACTTTACAAACACAAATGGATGCTTTCTGCTATTAACGGGCAGAATATTTCCGTAGATAAACCTCAGCTTATTCCAAACCTCACATTTTTATATGGAGATGTGAATAGTGTTTCAGGAACTACCGGCTGCAACAGACTTACCGGCAGCTTTGAAATATTACCTGATAATCAATTGAAATTTTCCCCTGTCGCTACAACAAAAATGGCTTGTATTGATGAAAATATAGAAAACGAATTTCTGGAAGCTTTTGCGAAGGTTGACAGATTTTCATTTGCAAATGACGGATCACTTGTCTTATATGACAACAATAATGTTGTTCTGCAATTTTACCGGTAAAGAAAAAGATTAATGAAGAGACTAAGTATAGATGTGTTTTTTACAGCACTAATAATAATGCTGACAATTTCCTGTGGAGAAACTAATTCCTCTGCTCAAAAAGTAAATAAAAGAATAAATGTTGAGTTTGAATTAAAAAAGGAATTTGAAGCAACGGGAAATGAACCATTCTGGTATTTAAATATTCAACCACAAGGTAAAATCATTTTTCGTCTGCTGGCTGGAGATACAATTGAGATAAATACTCCTCAACCTGAAATATTAACAGATGCAGAAGCGATAAGTTTTAAAACACCGACGGATAAAGGACTGCTGAACGTGATGATTCTTGATCAGTTTTGTATAAATGACATGTCGGGAGATACGCTACCTAAAAAAGTTGAAATTTTTATTGATGAGAAAAAATTCCGTGGATGCGGAAAGTTCAAATAGATTTTGTTAGCCGGAAAAATGATACGTATGTCGCTTAAACCTTTAATGGTAATGATTCTGGCGATATGTTGTTTTGTGACCAATGCGCAAAATGAACAATATGTTTTTTCCAGATTGGACGCGTTGAATGGCCTATCTAATAATCAGGTAAATACTATTCGAAAAGACCATAACGGTTTTATATGGTTTGGTACTATGTCGGGCCTGAACCGGTATGATGGATATACTGTCAAGGTTTTTAAAAATAATCCCAATGATAGCACGTCATTGGTCGATAATTATGTAAATAGTATATGGGAGTGCCCCGATAATAAATTCTGGGTGATATCACGAGCCGGAGTGTCTGTGTATGATCCGGTCAAAGAAAAGTTTAATAGAGATGATCAGGGGTATTTACGTTCTCTGCAATTGCCGACAGGCACAGTTAATCATGTTAAAAAAGACAGTAAAAATAATTATTGGTTTGTATACGATAGCGCAGGAGTATATAAAGTAGGTCATGATAAAAAGGTTCAGCGGTTTGTACATGATGATAATATTACCACTTCTATAAGCTCAAATACTGTTACAAATATTACGGAAGATGATAACGGTCATCTATGGCTGATACATAGGAATGGAATATTGGAAATACTGGATGGTGATGCAGGTAAAATCATTTACAGATCAACCATGTTGAAGCAAATGTTAAAAGGAGAATATTCTTATAACATGTTCATTGATAAAGATCGTGCTGTTTGGATATGGACAACGCAGCCATTAGGTTTATTTTATGTAGATACTTCTGATAATAGCGCCGTGTATAATGAGTCTTCTGCTGTTTGCAGATTAAATAATAATCTGGTGAATGGTGTAACACAAGATGATCATGGAAATATCTGGGTAGCTACAGATCATGGTGGTATTAACCTGATCAATAAGCGTTCAAATAGTATAAAATATTTGTTGAATGATCCGGAGAATGCCAAGAGTCTCGGGCAGAATAGTATCAATACTTTATATAGAGATAATAATGGAATTATCTGGATAGGAACATATAAACAGGGAGTAAGTTATTTTAACGAGAATCTGATCAAGTTTGCTCATTATAAACATAAGGCGTCTGACCGGAATAGTTTGCCTTACGATGATGTAAATCGTTTTGTGGAAGACAAAAAGGGCAATTTATGGATAGGAACAAATGGTGGTGGATTAATTTATTTCGACCGACAGCTCAATAAATTTTATCAATACTTACACGATCCTAATAACCAAAATAGTCTGAGCAGTAACGTGATCGTAAGTTTATGTATAGATCATGAGGAGAAGCTATGGATTGGAACTTACCTGGGTGGACTGAATTGTTTTGATGGAAAGAAGTTTATTCATTACCGGCATAATCCTGCTGATCCAAACAGTGTGGCAGAAGATAGAATATGGGAAATAATGGAGGATGCTAAAAAGAATTTATGGATAGGAACGTTGGGAAAAGGCGTTGATAAGTTCGATAGAAAATCAGGCAGGTTTATACATTTTCAAAATGTTTTTAATCCTGATGCTTTACCACAATCGGATTACATTATGGCTATTCAGGAAGATAAAAAAGGGAATTTATGGATTGGTACTTCCGGCGGTATAGAAGTATTTGATTTTACTACTAACAAGGCAACACATTATAATAGCAGTAGTCAGCCCAATAGTTTAAGTAATGATAATGTATTAAGTATTCATGAAGATAATCAGGGCAGAATGTGGGTAGGAACAAGGGAGGGGCTTAACCTGTATAATGATCGTGATAATAATTTCAGGACTTTTACAAAATCGGATGGACTTGCAGATAATACGGTACTCACTATTCTCGAAGATAATAATAACAATTTATGGATTACGACTCCCAATGGAGTGAGTAATCTTATATTAAAAAAAGATTTCACGCAGGAAAATATTATCGAGGATATTAAAAATTATGATGAAATCACCAATCTCCAGGGAAAAGAGTTTAATGAGAATGCTGCATTAAAAACAAAAAAAGGTGAATTGATTTTGGGCGGCCCTTACGGATTTAATATTATCGAAGCTTCTTTTTTACACAAAAAACAGCCCAAACCTAAAATTGTTTTTACAAATTTTCAGGTCTTTAATAAAGATATAGCGGCCGGTGATATGATAAATGGCAGTGTGATTATCAATGCTGCTATTGCTGAAACAAATGAAATAACCCTTCGGTCAAAAGAGAACTTTTTCTCCATAGAATATGCTTCACTGGATTTTTCTCATGGTAATGGAGACAAGTATGCTTACATGCTCGAAGGATTTAATAAAGACTGGCTGACAACGGATGGCAAAGAGCGTAAGGCCACTTATACCAATCTCGATCCGGGAACCTATTATTTTAAAGTAAAGGCTTTTAATAGCGAAGGGGTATGGACTGATGAAAAGCAGCTGAAAATTACAGTGCTCCCGCCATTTTGGAAGACTCCGTTAGCATTTACCATCTATGGTCTGGTCATTGCCGGCATTCTGTTTCTTGCCAGAAAAATAACGGTAGAAAGAACCAGGATGAAATATGAAGTGGTATTACAAAAAAAAGAAGCAGACAGAATGCATGCGCTGGATACAATGAAGACTAAGTTTTTCACGAATGTTAGCCATGAATTTCGAACGCCATTAAGTCTGATTTTATCACCGTTGGATAAGGTCGTTAAAAATACACATGATCCCAACCAGAAAAATCAGTTGCAGCTTATTCAACGAAATGCCAAACGATTACTTCAACTTGTTAATCAATTGCTGGATTTCAGAAAAATGGAAGTGCAGCAATTTATTTTACATCCGAGTGTTGGAGACGTGGTAGTGTTTTGTAAAGATATTAGCTCATCTTTTTCCGATATAGCTGAACATAAAGGCATCAGCTTTACTATTAATAGTGAAGTTGAAAAGCTTGAAATGTATTTTGATAAGGATAAGCTGGAAAAAATCCTGTTTAATCTATTATCTAATGCCTTTAAATATACCCCCAATAACGGAGAGGTTGGCATTACCCTTAGTCTAACGCAAAACGATCGTTTTCGAATTAAAGTGAGAGACACTGGTATCGGTATTCCCACAGACAAACAAGAAAAAATATTTGAAAGATTTTTTCAGAATGTACCCGAAAGTATGGACAATCAGGGTTCGGGAATAGGGCTGGCTATTACACGCGAATTTGTGAGGCTCCATAATGGGGAAGTGTCAGTCGAGAGTGAGCCTGATAAGGGAACTACTTTTGTTGTGGATATTCCTGTTCGGACAGTTGATGAAGCTGTTAAGACGCCCTCTTTAGCAGAGCTTCCCAATGTAGGGTCGGCTGATAGCATAATATTACCTCCACACGATGTAAAAAAACGTCCGACTATACTGGTTGTCGAGGATAATGAAGATTTTCGTTTTTATCTGAAAGACAACCTCAAGCAAAAATATAATGTGATAGAAGCCGCCGATGGCAAATTGGGATGGCAAATGGTTAAAGAGCATCTGCCAGATCTGGTGGTCAGCGATATCATGATGCCTTTTATTACGGGTATCGAATTGTCGAAGAGGATTAAAAATGATCCCCGTACGGCACAGATACCTGTTGTATTACTTACCGCTATGAATGATGAAGAATCGCAGATTGAAGGATATAATATAGGTATTAATGATTATATACCTAAACCCTTCACTTTTGAGATTCTGGAAACCAGGATTAGAAATATTTTGGTTCAGCAAAAACAACTCATAAAAAATATTCAGCGACAGGTAGAGGTCAACCCAACTGATACTCCCGTTACTTCTGCAGATGAGCAGTTCATGACAATGATCAGCGAAGCGGTAGAGCGGAATATTTCAAATGCAGACTATTCGGTCGAAGATTTGAGCCGGGATCTTTTTATGAGTCGGGTGGCGGTATATAAAAAAATTCTTGCCCTTACCCGTAAAACACCCATAGAGTTTATCCGTACGATGCGAATGAAAAGAGCTGCTCAGTTATTGTCTAAAAGTCAGATGCCGGTATCTCAGATAGCGTATGAAGTGGGTTACAATAATCCCAAAATCTTTTCTAAATATTTTAAGGAAGAGTATAAAATGTCACCCTCACAATATCAAAAAACGCATTCCCTGCCTGATAATAAAATAATGTAAGTAATTGATTATCATTGTTATTTTTTTAAGGTTAACATTTAATACCCTATTTAGAAACATTTGCACCCCATGTCCTGTACGTCATAAATATAGATTTGCTTGTCTTTAGTTAACGAGCCAAATCGATTGTTATGCCGAGAAAACTGTTATTGCTTGTTGGTATTATTTTCGTTCACTTCAGTGCTGAATGTTTTCCTACAAATGCTACACCGTCATATCAGTTGATGGGAAATGGAGTGATTGTTTTTCCTGATCCGAACTATACTTTTCAAACCGAAGCTGTTAAAGTGGAGGTTTTAGCTGATCATATTATACATGTATCAGCCTCTCCTGAAAAGAAAATCCAGCATATAGAAAGTCTTTCTGTTATAGAAAGAAATTTTAATATTTCATCGTTTTCTATAGATTCAACAGCAGAAAAGATTATTATTAAAACTTCTCAGTTATCCGTTGAAGTGTTATTAAAAACAGGAGCGGTTAGCTTTTTTGATAAGAACGGAAAGAGTGTATTAGTGGAGAAGGGTGTAAGCGGACGCAGGTTTGTGCCGATAACAGTAGAAGGGCAACGTTCCTGGCAAATTAATCAGGATTTTTATACAAGTCCTGATGATGCATATTATGGTTTGGGGCAGCATCAGGAAGATGTGTTTAACTATAGACAGAACCAGGTTCAGTTATTTCAGAATAATACTCAGGTGGCCGTTCCCTTTGTTGTGTCTGCTAAAAATTATGGGATACTCTGGGATAACTATTCTCTTACTACTGTTGGAGATGTAAGGCCCTATCATCCACTTTCCAGCCTTCAGTTATATTCTAAAGGTGGCGAGCAGGGCTGGTTATCAGCTACCTATTATAATGATCGTTCCGATAATGCACGTCCCGTTCTGGAAAAAGCAGAAAGCTCCATAAGATATGAGTATCTCAATGAATCAAAGATGCTTTTACCGCAATTGTTCGATCCCGGAAAAGGTAAAGTAGTATGGGAAGGAAGTATGGTTTCTGATTTTGAAGGATTACATAAAATTAAGATGTTGCATGGCGGGTATATAAAAGTATGGATTGATGGAAATTTAATAGCGGACAGATGGAGAAGGGCATGGAATCCGGCTCCTGCATTATTGCCCATACATCTGGAAAAAGGTAAAAACTATCCTATAAAAATAGAGTGGATACCAGAGTCTGATGAAGCATATCTTTCTTTTAAATGGATTGAACCTATAACTGAAAATTCCCCGGAAGAAATCTTTTCATTTTCCTCAGAAGCGGGAAGACAACTCAATTATTACTTTATTTATGGTAGTAATATGGATGAAGTGATAGCAGGTTACAGAGCTATTACGGGCAAAGCACCTATTGTTCCTAAGTGGGCATTGGGCTTCTGGCAAAGCAGAGAGCGATATAAAACAGAGGAGGAGTTGATGAACACAGTGAAGGAGTTTAGAGAAAGAAAAATCCCCATCGATAATATAGTCCTTGACTGGAGTTATTGGAAAGAAAATGAATGGGGCAGTCAGGAATTTGATCAGGAAAGATTTCCTGACCCGGAAGGGATGATTAAAACGCTGCATGAAAAGTATAATACTCAATTCATGATTTCTGTATGGCCAAAATTTTATGAAGGAATTCCGGCGTATAAAAAATTTGATAACAATGGCTGGTTATACAAACGAAATATTGCTGACAGGCAAAGGGATTGGATAGGAGAGGGATATGTATCTACTTTTTACGATGCTTTTGATGAAAAAGCCAGAAAAGGATTTTGGGATCTTATACATGAAAAAATATACACAAAAGGAATTGATGCCTGGTGGATGGATGCCAGCGAACCGGATATTCTTTCTAACGTTTCGCCCGAAAAAAGAAAACAACAAATGACTCCTACAGCAGCAGGATTGGCTGCTGAATTTTTAAATGCTTATCCATTGCAGAACGCAAAAGGTATTTACGAGGGACAGCGATCAGTGGACAATGATAAAAGAGTTTTTCTTCTTACACGTTCTGGTTTTGCCGGTTCGCAAAGATATGCAGCAACAATATGGAGCGGAGATATCGGAGCCACATGGCATGATATGAAAGCACAGATCTCTGCAGGAATTAATTTCTCTATGTCGGGCCTCCCTTACTGGACAATGGACGTTGGCGGATTTGTCGTAGAAGACCGTTTTGTACAACCTGATAAAAATGACTTAGAAGAATGGAGAGAGTTATTAACCCGTTGGCATCAGTTTGGCGCTTTTGTTCCTATTTTCAGATCTCATGGTCAATACCCGTTCAGAGAAATATATAATACGGCACCCGATTCACATGTAGCGTATAAAAGCATGGTTTATTATAATAAACTACGGTACCGACTTATGCCTTATATCTATTCGCTGGCCGGAAAAGCATATCATGATGATTATACAATCATGCGCGGTTTGCCTATGGATTTTGCGAATGATAAGAAAGTACTGAATATGGGAGATCAATATATGTTTGGTCCATCTCTGCTAATCAGTCCCGTTTACCAATATCAACAAAGAGAAAAAGAAGTTTATTTACCAGGTAATGATGGCTGGTATGATTTATACAGTGGAAAATATTATAAAGGAAAACAAACAATAAAAGTGAATACCCCATATGAACGTATGCCTGTGTTTGTCAGGGAAGGTTCTATTATTACTGTAGGACCTGATTTGCAATATACAAATGAAAAACCAGCTGATACTATCACTGTATATGTGTACACAGGTAAAAATGCTTCTTTTGAATTATATGAAGATGAAGGCATCAATTATAATTACGAAAAAGGAAATTTTGCTACGATACCTTTTATTTACAATGAATCTGAAAGAAAAATTACTATAGGCAATCGTAAAGGTGAGTTTAATGGAATGTTAGCGCAAAGAGTATTTGTCGTAGTACCAATAAATAAAAATGGAAATAATATATCTATTGATCAAAAAAGAAAAGGAGGGTCTACAATACTATATAATGGTAAAGCCAAAACAATCAAGCTTAAATAATAATTAAACAATTTTGTAAAACTTCACTGCTTCTATATGAAAAAATACAAATCACATTTACAATCAATCATTTTGTTTGGAATGTTTGCTGTTTGTCTGCTTTTCAGTCCGGCAGTCAATGCCCAGGTCAGACAGATAACAGGAACCGTTTATTCAAAATCAGGGTCCGCTCTATTACCAGGAGTTACTGTTAGTATTAAAGGAACCCAAACGACTGCTACAACGGATGATGCTGGTCGTTTTACTATTAATGCATCGACAGGCGATGTGCTCGAAGTCAGTTTTGTAGGGCATCTCTCGCAGGATATCAGAGTGGAAGAAAATATCAATGATCTTACCGTTGAGCTAACTGAAAATTATGGTTCGCTGGATGATGTAGTGGTTATTGGGTATGGCGCTCAAAAGAAAAAACTGCTGACAGGTGCTAACTTACAAGTGAAGGGAGCCGATATACAAAAACAGAGTACCACAAATGCTTTGCAGGCCTTGCAGGGGCAGGCTCCTGGTGTGCAGATTACTACCACTTCAGGTCAGCCTGGTTCGGGGATGAATGTCATTATCAGAGGTAAAGGTACAATAGGTAATTTCGGTCCGCTGTACGTTGTAGATGGTATCAACACCACAGATATATCCTATATCAACCCCGCAGATATAGAGTCAATAGACGTATTAAAAGATGCTGCATCTGCAGCCATTTACGGATCTCAGGCGGCAAATGGTGTAGTACTCATTACCACTAAAACAGGTCGCACGAACATGAAACCCCAGGTAACTTATGATGGGTTTTATGGAATACAAAATGCGCCGAAAAGACCACGTCTCTTGAATGCAAGAGAGTATGGCATTATCATGAATGAAGCGGCTGTTAATTCGGGAAAAGATCCATACTTCACTAATGATGAGCTGAACAATTTTACTACTGATACGAGGTGGCTCGACGAAATGTTTGTAAAAAATGCTATGAACCAAAACCACGTAATCGGAATAACCGGTGGTGGCGGATCTTCCTCTTATTCAACTTCATTGGCTTATACGGGACAGGAAGGTATTGTGGGGGGGAAAGGTCTTTCAAATTATGAGCGGTATACTTTCCGTATTAATTCTGAACATGGATTATATAATAATATTATTAAGATAGGACAACATCTTACGTTTACTTATGATAAGAATAATGGTATTGGCGTAGGTAATATCTATAATAATTCACTGCGTGGCGCTTTTGGTGTAAGCCCTTTTGTCCCTATGTATGATGCTGATGGTATATTCTTCGATAACAGTAATTCAACATGGAATAATGGTGAAGCCAATCCATACGCCACCATGTATTATACTAATCAGAACAGGGATAACAGACAACGATTATTTGGTGACGTATATATTATTGTAGAGCCCATCAAGGGATTACGCTTCAGATCTTCACTGGGAATGAACTATTCTGCGAATGAAGGCCGTTCGTTTCTGCCTCAATATAAATTATCCATTTATGAGTTTAATGATTTTACAAATGTTGCTCAGTCGATGGGTAGAGACAGATCGTTCCAGTTTGATAATATCATAAGTTACAATTTTGATGTAGCAGACGTTCACAATTTTGAAGTAATGGCTGGAACTTCTGCTATTAAAAATACAGGGTCAAGTATTTTTGGTCGAAATCGTGATCTCATCTTTCCGGAATTGCGTTATGCATGGCTTACCAATGCTACCAACAGAGATGGCGCCAACATCACTTTAAATGGTGCTCCTTACGAGGATGCACTTAATTCCTATTTCGGACGATTACAATATAACATAAACGAAACCTATCTGTTTAATTTTACTATGCGTGCTGACGGGTCTTCTAAATTTGCACGTGGTAACAGATGGGGATATTTCCCTTCGGTTTCTGCCGGATGGGTAATGTCAAATGAATCCTTTCTGCAAAATAATGCATGGCTTGATTTTCTAAAACTCAGAGCCAGCTGGGGCAGGGTAGGAAACCAGAATGTTGATGGCTTTCAGTTCCTGACGCCTATTACTTTTGCTAATACTAATTATATATTCGGTCCTGAAGAAGGAGTGCTTACCGCTGGCGCCTATCCAAGCCGATTGGGTAATCCCAATGTGTCATGGGAAACTTCGCAACAAACCAATATAGGTATCGACGCCACTCTCTTTAAAAGATTTAATATTAATATTGATTTTTATGTCAAGGACACAAAAGACTGGCTCATTACGGCTCCGGTACTGGCTACAGCCGGTGCAGATGCCCCTGTTATAAATGGTGGTGATGTAAGAAACTCAGGTGTGGAAGTAGGACTTTCTTATGCAGGCACTATTGGAGAATTGAATTATACTGTAAGCGCTAACGGAGCATATAACAAAAATAGAATAGGAAATATTCCTACGCTGGATAATATCATTCATGGAAATACCAATACGCTCTATAACAATTCACTCGAATTTTATAGGGCACAAAATGGTTTTCCTGTTGGTTATTTCTGGGGACTTAAAACAGATGGCGTATTTCAGTCAGAAGCAGACCTTGTTTCACATAGTAAAGATGGTAATCGTATTCAACCTGCAGCTGCGCCAGGAGATGTCAGATATGTGGATGTAAATAATGATGGTGTTATTAATGATAATGACCGTACGTTGATTGGAGACCCTAATCCTGATTTTACTTTTGGATTTAGTGTATCTGCTCAATACAAAGGGTTTGATTTGTCTATTCTTGCTTCCGGTGTTGCAGGAAATGAACTGGTGCAGTCATGGCGTGATCATTCCAGTCCAAGAGCTAATTATTCTGCAGCTATTCTTGACCGTTGGCACGGACCTGGTTCTTCCAACAGAATTCCCCGTGTAACAGAAGATAATAGAAACTGGACACAGTTTTCTGATTTATATATACACAAGGGCGATTTTCTCAGACTGAGTAATGTTACAATAGGATATGATCTTTCAAGAATAACCAGAAAATCATATTTAAGTAAAGTGAGAATATATGCCGCAGGCTTGAATCTTGTTACGTTTACTTCATATAGCGGAATGGATCCGGAAGTGGGTTATGGAGAAGGATTTTCTTCAGGTGTTGATGTGGGTTATTATCCAAGGCCAAGAACTTTTATGATCGGTGCAAACATTAAATTTTAATGATAATCTGTACTGACACAACAATAAAAAAGTAAAAATATGCTGACAAGAAATTTTCATATATATATTATCGCTTTACTGATCATTTTTGCATCAGAAAGCTGTAGCAAATCATTTCTGGATACAGAGGATGTTACCACTGCTTCAGAACAAAATTTTTATAGAACACCCTCAGATGCATATAAGGCTCTTGTAGGATGTTATGACGGATTGCAAAGCGTATGGGCAGATGGGGTGGCATTGCCTTTAGCTTCGGAAATAATGGCCGATAATACTTTTGGCGGAACTGGTAATTCTGATGGATTTGGTTACCAGATGATGGATGAATTTGATAAAGCACGTTCTCCGTCAGATCAGAATATGTTTAATGCTAACTGGATTGCTTATTATAAAGCTATATATCGTTGTAATATGCTTCTCTCCAAAATGGACCAGATTGAATGGGATGGACAGGATGAATTACGCACTGCATATGAGTCGGAAACAAGATTTATCCGTGCTTACCTCTATTTTGATATGGTAAGATTATGGGGACATATTCCTTTATTAACAGCTCCTACCAGTGAAAATGTTCCTCAATCAAATCCTGATGAAGTATATAAACTCATAGCAGAGGACTTGAAATTTGCAGCAGATAACCTGCCGGCTGTTTCATATGCATCGCAGGCTTCTTCCACTTATGGAAGAGTTACCAAATGGGCAGCACAGGCATTAACGGCCCGGGTATTTTTGTACTATACAGGATATTACGGTAAAACTGATTTGGCGGGAATTATTTCTAAAGAGGATGCTTTGGCAGGGTTAGAGAATATTATTACGAATGGTGGTTTTGGTTTAGTAGAGAATTTCGCCCATTTATGGCCGGCAGCTTCTCTGAATGATTATGTTGGAGAAGATAATAAAGAAACAGTCTTTGCTATTAAATACACTTTTACCAGCGATTATGATGGTAACACAGATGGCAACCACTGGATGGTTATGTTTGGTTTAAGAGAGGTTTCTTCTTATCCATATGGTAACGGATGGGGTGGATGTACTGTTAACCCAAAATTATGGAATGCTTACAGTGCAAATGACACACGCAGATCTGCTTCTATTATTTCTATTGATGATGAGGGCATCGATTTTACAACTTTAAATAATCAAAGAGAATATACCGGATATACTTCAAAGAAATATACTCCGATGGTGGACAGTGCAGGTAATAGCACTGCAGTATCAAAAGGCGCAGCCAATTTTATGATTGGTCAGTTTCAGGATTATGTTTCTATTCGTTATGCTGATGTATTACTGATGGCTACAGAGCTTGGATCTGCACAGGCACAAACCTATTTCGATGATGTAAGAAGACGAGCTTTGGGAGATGATTTTACTGCACTTCCTGTTACACAGCAGAACATTCTGAATGAACGCAGACTGGAATTTGCATTGGAAGGTATTCGCTATTGGGATCTGTTAAGGCAGGGCGTGGATAATGCTGCAGCAGTAATTGCTGAAACAACAACTGTGCAGAATGGCGGTGCAAATGCTACTAAAACAATCAGCGCGGCTAAAATAGCAGAAACCAAAGGCCTGCAGCAAATTCCATATACGCAGATTACTTTATCTAACGGTGTATTGATACAAAACGCAGGTTGGTAATCTTACAATTAATAATTAACGAAGCTCAACATATTAAACTGAGTAAGTATGAAAAATTTATCATCGGTTCTTACATGGATAGTCCTGATCGGCTTATCCGGTATTCTATCCTGTAAAAAGTCAGATCCTCAACTGGCTGCAATCCCTTCTGCAAGCGAAGTGAAATTCGATGTAGTACAGGATTTTAGTATTGACGAAGGAGGAAATACTGTTATACTAATTAATCAGACTCCGGAAGCTGTTCCTATGTGGGATTATGGTACCGGTAAGTCTACTCGTCAGCAAGACACTGTGCGATTTGCTTTTGCCGGAGATTATATAATTAAGTTTTCAGCAGCTACGGGCGGAGGTATTGTATCTAAAGATCCAGTGACAATTACTGTAACAAAGGACAATCTTAATTACGTAAATGATCCTTTATGGACTCTACTCGCCGGAGGTGTTGGTAATGAAAAAACATGGATGCTGGATGGTAACGAACACGGCGATAAAAAATTCTATACAAGTCCAATATATTTCGTGGGTATGGACAACGCCATGGGTACAAAAAGTGCTGATGGCAGTATAGTGGAATGGAAACAGGTATGCTCTAATCCTGACGGTCCTAATTGCTGGACTTACGGCCCTAATTACACTAGTGATACATGGGCTGCGGAACAACGTGATTATGGAACGATGACTTTTAATTTAAAGAATGGTCCGTTTATGATAACAGATCATAAAGGTGTGGCAGGCTATACAACAGAATCAGGCACATATTTTCTTGATGCCAACACACTTACTTTAACCACAACAGGTGCAACACCTCTTTTTGTTAGTTATACGCCTAATGATGTTGTCGGTTTGAATAGCTGGAGAATATTGTCGTTAACAGAAAATACCATGCAGTTAGCTGTTAAAAACAAAACAAAGGATGAGTATCAGGTGTTAAATTATATATCAAAAACATATAGTGATAACTGGACTCCACCAGCTCCACCACCAGCAAAACCTGATGAAGGATTTGATCCGGTATTTGCTCCGGGCGAACTTCTTAACACACTAACGGGGGGTATAAACGCTGGTCGTTTCTGGCAGTTGGATGTGGATGGTAATCCGGTTGACTGGATCACTAATGGAAATGGATGGACTGAATCTAAATCTTCATCTTTTGACTGGGGTTGGAATGATACCTGGGACGCTGCTGTTAATAATGCATGGATAAGATTCGATAATATCGGAGGTAATAACTACACCCGATTCCAGAATGGTGCCACAACTACCGGAACATTTACCATTAACGAAGCAACAAATGAAATTACGCTAGTCGGCAATACACTTCTTCAAAACACAGATAGCTGGATGAGTCCAACAGCAAACGTAATTAAAGTAGTGAAAGCATTCGGAGAGGATTATCGTACAAAAGGTATTTGGTTTGGAACCGCTTTCGATGCAGGAAAAAATGAATGGCTGGCATTTCATTATGTAATTCCTTAAGATTTTAGTTTTTCATATGCATTTATCAGTGGGGGAGATTTCCCCCGCTGATAAATTAATGCCTGTTACGTACTAAAACATTTATATGAAAATAAATGCACTCAATATTTTTCTGATCGCGGTACTATTACAATTATCATTTTGTACAAAAAAGAATTCAGCAGTACAACTTTCAGTTTCTTCAGCCAGTGAACAATTTGCTGCTGCTGGCGGCAGCAGAGAAATTGCTGTGAGCAGTAATGTTGCCTGGAATGTTACTGATACTTCGGCATGGTGTCTCACCACTGTTATTTCAGATGGTAACGACGGTAAGTTCAGTATACTCATACAGCCTAATGCTCTTACGGTGAGCAGAAGTACAACAATCATTATTGCCGCTGGAAATGTGCGTAAAGAACTGGTGGTACAGCAGCAAGGAAGAATTCCTGATGAGGAAGAAGAAGTTGTAGTAGTACCTGATAGTATAGCTCCGGATGAAACAGGTATGAGAAATATTACCGCTATACAACTCGCCAGCGAAATGATCATTGGCTGGAACCTTGGTAATTCTCTGGATGCGATTGGTGGTGAAACTGCATGGGGAAATCCTATGGTGAATAAACAACTAATAGATTCTGTAAAAAAAGCAGGATTTAATGCAGTGCGTATCCCTGTTGCATGGAGCAGGTTTTCTAACGAAACCACTTACACTATCGATACCATATGGATGAGACGCGTTGAGCAGGTAGTAAACTATGTACTTGATAATGATATGTATGCTATAATCAATATTCACTGGGACAATGGGTGGATGCAGCCCACATATCAAAAACAGGATTACGTAAATGATCGCCTGCAAAAAATGTGGTTACAGATCGCGAAAAGATTCAGAAACTACGATGATCATTTGTTATTTGCCGGTACAAATGAAGTAATGGTGGACGGCGATTATGGTCCGCCTACAGCAGAATACTACACCGTACAAAACAGTTTTAATCAAACTTTTGTGTCAACAGTTAGAAGTACGGGTGGCAGAAATGCTTACAGGCATCTTGTTGTACAGGGCTTTAATACAAATATCGATTATACTATAGATCATTTTGTTGCACCGGTTGACGCAACACCCAATAGGATGATGGTAGAAGTTCATTATTATGATCCCTATAATTTTACATTAAATGAAAGTCCGGATATTACCCAGTGGGGGAATGATGCTACAGACCCTGCCAGAACAGAAACCTGGGCAAATGAATCTTATGCGGATGCTCAGTTTCAGAAAATGAAAACAAAGTTTGTAGATAACGGTTATGCTGTAATACTCGGTGAATATGGTGCAATAGCAAGATTAAACCTGGGAAGCGAAGCGCTTAATAACGAACATGCTGCTTTCAGAAAATATTATTTAGAATACATCACTCAATCTATTAAAGCTCATGGTTTGATCCCGTTTTACTGGGATAATGGTTATACCGGTGATAAATCAATGGGATTATTTAACCGCTCTGACGGCAGTGTAGCACATCGTGATATTCTTGCTGCAATAATTGGAAATGAATAAACCACAATTAGGAATGATAAATAAGTTATGGCTATTGCTGTTGATAGTGATAGTGGGATGGAAGGAGAATAGTTTTTCACAAAGCATTAGAAAAATTGATTTTGATAAGTCGTGGAAGTTTAGGCTTGATAGTGTAGGAAGGTGGGAGAAGCCTTCTGCTAATGATGAAGACTGGCGGTTACTTAATCTGCCTCATGACTGGAGTATAGAAGGGGCATTTAGTAATGATCATCCTGCTACAGCAGGAGGAGGGGCTTTACCAGGTGGAGTAGGGTGGTACCGTAAAAAATTTACACTTGGAGAAAATGATAAAAACAAAATCATAACTATAGAATTTGATGGCATTTATTGTAATAGTGAAGTGTGGATAAACGGACACTCTCTTGGCAGGAGAGCAAATGGTTATATATCGTTTCAATATGATTTGAGTAATTATTTATATTATGGTGATGACAAGGAAAATCTGATTGTAGTGAAAGTGGATAATTCCTTACAACCTAACTCACGCTGGTATTCAGGTTCGGGTATATACAGGCATGTTTGGCTGAATATTCTGGAAAAAATACACGTGGATCAATGGGGTACTTTTGTAAGAACAAATGAGGTAAGCAGGAAAAAAGCAACACTGCAGGTAAATACAAAAATCAATAATGCAGATATAAAAGGAGGTGATATTCAGTTGCTGACTTTTATTCATGATGCTGACGGAAAAGTGGTAGCTGCTGATTCTATGCCTGTTAAAACTTTAGCAGGAATGAGATTGGCCGTCGAACAGTCTTTTGAACTGAATGATCCTAAGTTATGGTCGGTTGATCAACCTTATTTATATACTGTTTATTCATTGATAAAACGTTCGGGCGTTTTAATTGATAAATATATTACCACAACAGGCATTCGGTATTTTCATTTTGATAAGGACAAAGGTTTCTTTTTAAATGATCAGCATGTAAAAATAAGAGGCGTATGTAATCATCATGATTTGGGCGCTTTGGGTGCTGCAGTCAATACAAGAGCTATTGAGCGGCAATTGGAAATGCTTAAAGCTATGGGCTGTAACGGGATAAGAACTGCTCATAATCCTCCTGCTCCCGAACTGCTTGAACTATGTGATAGAATGGGATTTATTGTAATGAATGAGGCTTTTGATATGTGGAAACAGAAAAAAAGCGAATATGACTATCATCTAAACTGGGAAGATGATCATTATCGTGATTTAAAAGATCTGATACTACGCGATAGAAATCATCCCTCAGTATTTATCTGGAGTGTGGGTAATGAAATTCAGGAACAAAGAGGTGATTCCTTAGGAAGGTTAATTGCAAGGGAACTGGCTGCTATTACTCGATTGTTAGATTCTACAAGAGTAGTGGTTACAGCCAACAATGAAATTGAACATAGTAATCATTTGATACAGTCAGGTGCATTCGATTTAATCGGCTATAATTATAATCACAAATATTGGGAAGGATTTCCCGATCAGTGGCCCGGACGTTCGCTTATTGTTACAGAAAGTGTTTCGGCACTGGCTACCAGAGGGTATTATGATAAAATACCCGTTGACTCTCTTCGGCGCTGGCCGGTGCGATGGGATATTCCTTTTGAAGATGGCAACAAAGATCATACAGTATCCGCCTATGATCATGTAAGTACTCCATGGGGTTCCACCCATGAAGAATCGTTGAAGATTTTAGAAAAGCACGATCATGTGTCCGGAATGTATATATGGACTGGATTTGATTATCTGGGAGAACCTACTCCTTATACATGGCCGGCACGAAGCTCTTATTTTGGAATTATTGATCTGGCAGGATTTCCGAAAGATGTATATTATTTGTATCAAAGTGTTTGGACTAAAAAACCTGTATTACATATTTCTCCACACTGGAACTGGAATAAAGGTGATACAGTAGATGTTGTAGCTTATTATAATATGGCTGATGAGGTAGAGCTTTATCTGAATGGAAAATCATTGGGCAAAAAAACTAAGGAAAAAGATCAGTTGCATGTTAAATGGAGCATTCCTTATGCAAGTGGAACCGTAAAGGCGGTGAGTAGAAAAAATAATAAGGTAGTATTGATTAGAGAAATAAAAACAGCATCAGCGCCCTATAAAATTATTTTAAATGCTGACAGAAAAAAAATAAATGCTGACGGATATGATCTTTCTTTTATAACAGCTACAGTAACAGATAATAAAGGCGCTATTGTGCCTTTTGCAAAGCATAAGATAACTTATCACGTAAGTGGAGCTGGATTACTTGCAGGTGTTGATAACGGAGATCCGGTGAGCCATGAGTCTTTTAAGGGGAATGAGCATGCCGTTTTAAATGGTAAAGGATTAGCAATCGTGCAGTCGAATCATCAAACCGGCCGAATCACAGTTACAGCAAAAGCAGATGGATTAGTTCAGTCAAGTATAGTGTTGGAAGCTAATTAAGTATTGTTGTAATGATGACGCAAGCAGGATCATAGTTTGTCGCAAATGCACCTGATTGCCAGAAAATGGTTTGTATATATTTGAGGAAACAAGTGAGACTTTTATGTAAAGACTGTTTTTGTTAATGGCATTTTACATATAATGTTTCACTGTACAAATCAAAAACTATACAAATGAAAAAGACAAGGATCATCTTTTGGATAACTACCATTCTGATATTTTTGTTTCAGGGAGTTATGCCGGCACTCACCGGCCATACAGAAATGGCCAAGGAAGGCATCAGGCGATTAGGATATCCGGATTATTTTGGAGTATTGCTCACCATCAGTAAGGTGCTTGGATCGTTAATATTGATTATTCCCAGATTGTCTCCAAGACTTAAGGAATGGGCTTATGCCGGATTTACATTTGATTTTGTATTTGCTTTCTTTAGTTTATGGGCAGTAGATGGTCCGATAGGATCTACATTTTTCCCTTTAATCGTATTGGCAGTGCTTGCTGTTTCCTATTTCAGTTACCATAAACTAAAGGCCGCTTCTTTAAAATAATAATAAGTTTTAGATAGTATCTTCGTTCACAAAGTTATAATGTGTGCTATCTATTACGTCATTGAATTCGGGGAGTAACGGTAATTGCTATTATATAGGTGATAGCGATGATGCTGTACTGATTGATGCAGGTATATCCTGTCGTGAAATTGAAAAAAGAATGAACAGGCTCGGGTTATCCATAAGCATGTTAAAAGCTGTTTTTATTTCACACGAGCATACTGATCATATTTCAGGAGTAGAAGTATTAGCTAAAAAATATAAGTTACCCGTTTATATTACACATAAAACTTTTGTCAACAGTCGACTTCGCATTCAAGAATCTTTAATAAAAGATTTTCAACCTCATCAAATGGTGGAGATCGGAAATATGTTGATATCTCCTTTTCCTAAATTTCATGATGCAGCCGATCCACACAGTTTTGTCATTAGTTCTTCTTCTGTAAAGATTGGTGTATTTACTGATATCGGATATGCTTGTAAGGAAGTGATTGCCAGGTTTAGGGAGTGTAATGCTGTATTTCTTGAATCTAATTATGATGAGGAGCTACTTGAAAATGGAAAATATCCTTATTTTCTAAAAAAAAGAATAAAAGGAGGGAGCGGGCATTTATCTAATGAGCAGGCTCTTCAGGTTTTTCAGCATCATAGCAATAAGCATTTATCTCATTTGATTTTGTCACATCTTTCAAAAGAAAATAATTGTCCAAAGCTGGTAGAAAATCTTTTCGCACCACATGCTGCCGGCCGATACATTTCTGTGGCTTCACGTGATCACGAAATGCCTCTGTATACTATTAAAGGAAAACCTATTCTGCACAATAACTCTTCTGCTTATTCTTCTCAATTGTCGCTTTTTTAGATAGTCTATTGCTGAGTTTTTATAAATGAAGTTTGGTAAAATTTTTTATTCAACGTGGTTATTCTAACTGTAGTTTTGAATGAGTATTGTGTGAAAATTATCTCTGTCTGGTTTCCTACAACATTATTTACTTTATTAACTTTTTATAGGAAGTAATGTTGTTTACAGTCCTTTACTAATCTTCGATGTTCTTAAGTCTTTAGTGTTTTTATTTCGGGATTCATATATAGTCTTTAATTATGATACAAATTACACCTCTTTTGATGGATCATTGGTCTGAAGTATGAAGGATTTATGAATGAGTAATAGCTTCAGGAAATGCAACTTTTCAGACCAATGCTCCTCAATGGGAACAATGGGATATGTCGCATGTATCAAACGTGCGATTAATTGCTAAGAATAACCGAAATATATTTGGATGGGCAGCTCTTTCCCCAACTTCCAACCGTCTGTATATACCGGAGTAACTGAGGTTAGTATATATGTTGATCCTATTTATCAAGGGAAAGGTATTAGTAAACAATTAATAAAAAGATTAATTGAACAAAGCGAAAAAGTTGGTCTGTGACCTTTGGTCGGCATTTTTCCAGAAAATAAAGCGAGCTTAAAAATAAATATGGATATTAGTTTTAGAGTAGTTGGCAAACGTGAAAGAATAGGAAAAATGGGTAATATTTGGAGAGATACTTTGCTGCTTCAAAGAAGGAGTAATGTAACAGGATTAGATTAGTAAGTTGTTTGCATTATATAAAAATTTAAATATTTCAGTAGATTACAAATGAGAAAAAAAGAATGTGATAACTACTGTTAAAATAAAGTTTCTTCTGAAAAATTATATGTAAAAACAAGCTATTTGCTTGAATGCATTAGTTTGTGCAGTAATTTCATTCCTAAATAACGATGTAATTCAAAATACTAAAACAATGAATATTGTAGTACTGGATGGTTATACATTAAACCCGGGCGATTTATCATGGGCCGAATTGGAAAAGTTAGGAAATCTTACGGTGTATGAGAGAACATCAGCGGATGATATTGTTGAAAGGGCTAAAGATGCAGAAGTTGTTTTTACGAATAAGGTGCCTATTAGCAGAGCGACAATGGATAAGTTGCCTAATTTAAAATTCATAGGAGTACTCGCCACCGGATACAATATCATTGATACTGCAGCTGCAAAAGAAAAAGGTATACCGGTTTCCAATGTCCCCGGGTATAGTACTCCCTCAGTGGTACAATTGTGTTTTGCCATGCTTTTTGGATTTACACATCATGTTAAAGAGCATAGCGATGCGGTCAGAGAAGGCAAATGGGCAGCATCACCAGACTTTTGTTTCTGGGATTATTCTTTAATTGAAGTAAGCAATAAAACTCTTGGTATTATAGGCTTCGGTACAATTGGTCAGCAGGTGGCTGATGTTGCTACAGCTTTTGGTATGAATGTCATTGCGTATAGCAGAACGCAGACTGATCAGTCACACCGAAAAAGCTTTAAATGGGTGAAACTTGAGGAACTGCTGGCTGAATCGGATTTTATAAGTATTCACTGTCCGCTTACGCCAGAAACTAAAGGATTGATTAATGAAAAGAATTTAAGTCTGATGAAGAACTCTGCATTTTTAATCAATACTTCACGTGGTCCTATTGTAAATGACAATGATCTGGCTAATGCTTTAAACAAAGGATTGATTGCCGGCGCAGGGATAGATGTCCTTTCTCAGGAACCACCGCAGGCAGATAATCCATTATTTACAGCAAAAAACTGTCTGATTACTCCACATATCGGATGGGCAACAAAAGAAGCACGAAGCCGCCTAATGAATATTACGGTTGATAATCTGATTGCGTTTCAGTCAGGTAAACCTGTAAATCTCGTATAGCAATGAGAAATGGAAGTAAATAAGAACGACAATAAACAAAAGGAAAGTAAAATAGTACTTCTTCACTGCAAGGACCTATAATAGCCTTGCAGCGAAGAAGATTTTTACATTACACTGCTAAAAAGTCTTCTTCTTCAGCAGCGAATTGAGCCTTATAAAAAGGATCGTCTTTCTTTAGTGGTCCGTAGATATTGACAGCTATATTTTCAGCTAATGATTTAGGTAGAAATTTAGTGAGGAACGCATGTAGTTTATTACTTACGCCGGGAATGATTTCTGTTTTCTCTTTAAACAACCCTTTTAAGCCAATCTCAGCAACTTTTTCAGCAGTCATATTATATCGTGAAGCAATTCTTTTTGTTTTACCCGACATTCCTGCACGATCAACAAAATGGGTGTCTGTGCTTCCGGGGCTTAAACAGCTCACAGAAATATTTGATCTTCGTAATTCTTTTTTAAGAGACCTTGTAAAGGATAATACAAAGGCCTTGCTTGAGGAATAAGTACTCAGATAAGGAACACTTTGATAGGAGGTAGTACTTCCTACATTCATCAACCAGCTTTTTGACTGCCTGTTCAGTATAGGAATAAATAAGTAAGCAATACTTACCAGCGCTCTTATATTGACATTGATTAGATTAAGATGGTTTTTTAATGGTTCTTCAATAAAGGGAGCATTTATTCCGTATCCGGCATTGTTAATCACCAGTTTTAATGAATCGTGATAGGGTGCACTCCATGCTAATATTTTATTAGCGGCATTCTCTTCACTAAGATCAATGACTAATAAGTGAACACTAATATCAGATGTCGATTTTATAATGGATGCAGTATGATATAATTCTGACTCGTTAATATCTGTTAGTAACAGATTATAATTTCTTTTGGCAAGGTTTTTTGCCAAAGCTCTCCCTATACCTGTTGCTGCACCTGTTACTATTGCATAATCACTCATGATTCTAATTTGAATTTCAATAATTGCAATTGACCTATTCTATGATAGAAAGGGGTTTTGCTTTCGGCAGTTTTATAATTTGGTTTTCCGGTAATAATTGGAATATACATGACTCTTCTCCTGCTTTTTTCTCCAATAAATGTAGATTGCTGTACTCTATGCCAGAGATGTCCGCTATGTATTGTCAGATCGCCAGCTTCTATATTAAATCCTATTTCTTTGGGATCAGGGTTGTTGTCTACGAAATATTTTTTTCTGAATAGTAATTTGAATAATCCCTGCTTGTGCGTACCTGGTAAAACTTTTAACCCTCCATTTTCGGAAAGGTGATCATCTAAATGTAATCCCACGTTAAGCATAGGCATAATTTTGCTGCCGAGGAAAAGGTCTCTCGGGCTATCCGTATGCCATCCTAATTGTTTAAACTTACTGAATGGTGTGTTTTCATAATGATTCACAACCAGTCCGTCTTTTTCATTTTCACTTATTCTTCCTTCATATCTACCTAATAACTGAAATAAAGAAGATAACCTCGGATCCTTTAAAAAATTGCTTAACACATTACTGTACTGTGAAGTAAAAGCGAGACGTTGTATTATTTTTTCGCCTGTTGATGAACTACCGAATTTCAGCGGAGTTCCATTGATTTTGGAAATATTATTAGACACTAAATGATGAGTGATATTATTGATCTCGCTGATAAAGAGGTTTACCTCTTCTTTGCTGATAAAATTTTTAAAATGGATATATCCATTTTGATTATAAAAACGAATCTGATCTTCTGTTAAATGATGATTGAGTTGAAATGTTGCTGACATAGTTATATTATTACGACCACTAAATGATCGATTAAGAAATTGTATAAATGAAATGAGTTGGGGGAATGAAAGTGTCAGCAACAACAATAAGAGCTGCAATAATGATACGCGTATATGCTAAAGATGCTCATGTTTAATAGTCTACTAAATTGGTAGACAAATATACTGCTATTTTGATTCAACCAAAGTTTTTTATGAAAAAATTTTTTCGAATGAAGTCTTTTATACTCATTCGGTATCAGTCAGAGAGGCAAATGTGCAGTTTTAGTGTTTCTTTTATGGTGGCTGATATTTTATATCCTTATTTGATGATGTCTTTTTGTATTCATTCATTTATTATAGGTAGAGGGGGGATCCAGGCTCAGTCTTTCTTTTATGATAGCAGGTACTTTACTTCTTTGTCTGAACGTGTCTTTTTTGTATTATTTATTATCAGTCAGAAAAGGAAGTTTGCAGGTTCAGTGTTTCTTTTATGGTAGTCGGAATTTGTTTCCTTAACTGGGGGTGTCTTTTTATATTCATTCATTATAGGCGGAGAGGAGAATGTAGGTTCAGTGTTTCTTTTATAGTAGCTGATATTTTGTTTTCTTATCTGAGGGTACCTTTTGTATTCATTCATTATTCGATAGAGAGAAAATATGCAGGCTCAATTTATCTTTTATGTTGGCTGGCCTTTGTTTCCTTGCACCTATGAATGACGGTTTCGAAATCAGAATAGTCTGTTTTTCAGGTTTTTAACACAATTGTTGATGATGGTTTTTAATATAATCCTAAATTGCCGCCCTAATGAAAGGCTTACTCCTAACCTTATTCCTGCCTATAGCTTTATTTGCCCAGAACAGTGGTAAGATAAGTGGTTTGGTGGTTGAGTTCGGAGGAGAACCTTTGGAAGGAGCAACAATAAGTGTCCTTTATCAGGAATCAGGCAAGTTTATCGTTCACACCGTCAGCAATGCAAAAGGAGAATTTACACTCAGAGGTATTCCTTTGCAAAAAGAGATAGAGGTTATTATTTCTTTCACCGGCTATGCGGATACTTCAGCTGTTTTCTCCCTGGAGTCATCAAAAACATTCTCTTCCGGCACATGGAATATGAAAATAGGTGATGAGTTGAGTACTGTAACAGTTGTACGCCGGAAACCTCCATTTATCATGAGAAAAGATACGCTGGAGTTTGATGTATCGTCAATTGATTTGTTGCCATCCGACATGGTACAAGACCTTTTGAGAAAACTTCCGGGAATGATAATTGATGAAAAAGGTAACGTTACTGTAAACGGTCAAAAGGTGAATAAGATAAGAGTTGATGGACGTGATTTTTTTGGTGGTAATATCAAAACTGCTATGGAAAATCTTCCTGGTGCCATTATAGAGAAGATACAGGTGATGGAAACAAGAGAGCCTCTTCAGACGAGAAACAGTATTATTCAGCCTATACAAAAAGATCTTACGCTTAATCTCGTATTAAAAAAAGAAAGTAAACGGGGAACATTTTCTAACGCGAATGCAGGAGTGGGAACAAGAGAAAGATATGGAGCTGGAGGTTCATTCAATTCCTTTGCAGATGGGAAAAACCTGTCCTTATATGGTAATGTTGGTAATACCGCAGAGGGAGGTCAGGGCCTGGGGGAAATTACTGGAAGTATAGAGTCGGGAGGCATTATTGAAAATAATTCCTCTTTGGGAGCGAATATAAATAATGAATTAAGCGCTAAAGCAAAGCTGGATGTTAATTATACTTTTAGAAATTCGGTTAATAGTATGAATACTGTTATACAACGAACAAACATTTTGCCAGATAGCACTTTTTTATATAATAATACACAAAACACCAAAAACAACAATCGTCATCATTCCCTTAATGCAAATCTGATCATTGACATCGATTCATTACAACAATTAGCGGTGAGTCCGCAGATAAACTTAGGAAACAGCACTTCCCGGTTATATACCGATGCGGTTTCAACAACAAGTGATAACAAGCTTATTAATTCACAATTAAATGATAACAATAACAAAGGTCAGCGATTGTCAATAAATAACAGAGTGGCTTACAGGCGTCAAAGTAAAAATGGACGTAGTTTATTTAATACAGAATGGATGATGGGGTTGAATACGAATGATGACCGGCAACTGAATAATTCTGATAATCTTTTTTATCAGTCTGGTGATACTGTTAAAAAGTTAATGGATCAACGTGGTTTTCTGGAAGGAGATAATATAAGTAACAGGATTAATCTTCAATTAAACTATGATATCAGTAAGTATTTTTTAGCTATTATCAGATATGAATTGAATCTTATGCAGGAGAGAGCTACTAAGGATTTATTTGATTATAACGCAGCTACTGATCAATATGATCTGCGTGATACGGCATTTTCTAATAGTAACAGAAATACATCGCTTACTCACTGGCCATCTGCAAGCATTGGATATAAATACAAAAAGTTTATGTTGAAACTTATTTTTCATATATTTTCACTTTAT
>CAZQIQ010000006.1:38402-74542 GCA_964593835.1 uncultured Chitinophagaceae bacterium | reverse complement strand
GCAGAGGCTGGAATGGGTGTTCGCTGGCTGCAGCAGGATAACAGGCTGTTAAAGTATGACTCGACAATTTCCATTGCACAAAGAGACTTTTCGCCCAGAATAACACTAGGATATGATTTTTCTTCTTTATCGCGATTGACATTTAATTATAGCGTGCAGAGCATGCCGCCTAGTCAGGAGCAACTGGCACCCTTACCTGATAATAGTGATCCGTTATATATTAGAACAGGAAACCCGGCTTTAGGTACTGCTATCACGCATACATTACATTCAGGAATACAGCATTTTTCTAAAAATTATACATGGAGAATATCCGGAAATGCATCTGCCAGTTTTCTATACAATGCTATTATTCAGGAAAACTATTATGACAGTATTGGGAGATTGATTACCAGTTTTCGAAATGTAGATGGTCAGCGACAGGTTTTTACAAGAACTAATATAGGAAAAAACTGGAAGGTAAACGATTGGGGGATAGATATTAGTTTAGAGCTCGGACTTAATAGAAGTCGGACTATAGGATGGACAAATCAGGAATATAATATAACAAATACGCAGCAGGTCAGTTCTGGATTAAATACTGGTATTAATTATAAATCCCTGCTTTATTTTTCAGTGAATATGGGTGTTGATCAGAATATAACCCGATATTCTTTACCGAGTATAGAGGGGTTGAATTATAACTCAAAACGTTTAATGGTATTTGCTATGTTATCTCCTCACAAAAGAATTCATATAGGCAGTTCTGTTTTTCATATGTATAATTCACAGATTCCTGTAAATCTTCAACGTTCAAGAACCATCTGGAATGCTTCTGTAAAATATGATATGCTGAAACAACAACAATTAGGTGTTAAGCTGAGTATAAATGATATATTAAATAACAACGTGGTATCAGAGCAGTCAGTAACAGCTAATTCGATAGAGTTGAGGCAGGTCAACACTTTAAAACGATATGTTATGTTATCTGTTAGTTACAGGTTTAATAAGTTTAATGCCGCTGTTCACTAACAAATTCCTAATATCCTTTTTGTTTATCTACTATGTTTAGAAGAGGTTCGTTATGGATATATCTCTTAATATTTTCCTCTACAAGGCTCATCATTCTTTCAAATCTGCTATCGGCTATTGCGGAATTATGACTGGTGATGATCAGGTTTGGACATGACCACAGCGAATCATTGGAAGGGAGCGGTTCAGGGGTGGTCACATCCAGTCCGGCGCCGCGAATGATTTTGTTTTTTAATGCGTCTATCAGATCTGTTTGTTTAACCAGTCCGCCTCTTGAAACATTGATGAAATAAGCACTTCGTTTCATGCTGTTAAATACGGCAGCATTGAACATTTCTTTAGTTCTGGGTGTTAATGGGGCTGCGCTCATCAGTACGTCAACCTGAGAAATCATTTCCCTGAACCAGTAGGGATCATGCAGTTCTTCTACAAACTCTGGTTTATGGATGGGTTTGGCGTCGGTGCCAAGTACTTTCATATTAAATCCATAATACAATCTTCTTGCGATTTCCATTCCGATGCCACCCATACCCACGATACCAACGGTTTTATTATGTAGGTCATCCAGTATAATATCTTCAGGAGGAGTACCCTGCCATTTTTTATTATTAAAATTAGGAATGGCAAAATGGGCAATACCACGGGTAAGACTTAGCAGCATGCCGATGGCGGTTTCTGCAATTACCGGCGCAAAAGTTCGTTGCATATTAGCGACTATCACCGGATGTTCAATCAATTCTTTAGGCATCCATTCCACACCTGCTCCGAATAGCTGAACCACCTGTAGATTTCTGGTACGCTTAAGCTGGGCTGTATTTAGTCCACCAAGAATAATTTCGGCATCTTCGAGAATTTGTTCATTGTTGCCGTTTAGGGTTTCCAACTGAATATCAGGAGATATTTTAATAATACGCTGCTGATCTGTTGCTGAAAGTCCTGCGTTGTTAACAATTTTTATTTTTCGTCCGGGTGCCAATCGTTTTCCCGACTCGCTCATAGCCATTCCTTTTAAGGGTCCGATGGCTGTTGCAGCGCCTGTTGCGGCGACGGCATTGATAAAGTTTCTTCGGGTAACTCCTGAGCCTTCCATGACTTTTTTCTTATAAATATAAGCGTATCTGTCAGCATGCTGGTGGCGGCAACTGTATTAAAAGCGGCTAACGGTCGAAATTCACCCTTATTTATACTTTTTTGTATAGACGGATGCTTAACTTTGCAGGATGAAATCGGAAGTTTATCAACAAGAAAAGCAGGTAGATGAGGGGATGAGCACTATTGAGCAGACTGTTCTAAGTGAGTATAAATATGGATTTGTTACTGATATTGAAGCAGATGAAGCTCCAAAAGGGTTAAATGAAGACACCATCAGGTTTATTTCAGCGAAGAAAAATGAACCTTCATGGATGCTGGAATGGAGGTTAAAAGCATTTCGCCACTGGCTGAATATGGAAGAGCCTCAGTGGGCAAACCTTGATTATCCGCCTATCAATTACCAGGATATTATTTATTACTCGGCTCCCAAGCAGAAAATAAACCCAAAAAGTCTGGATGAGATTGATCCGGAATTAAGAAAGACTTTTGAAAAACTGGGTATTTCTTTAGATGAACAGAAACGTTTAACCGGTGTAGCAGTTGATGCTGTGATTGACAGTGTATCTATAGCCACTACGTTTAAGGAGCAACTGGCCGAAGTAGGCATTATTTTCTGCTCCATGAGTGACGCTATACAACATCACCCCGAATTGGTTCAGCAATATCTAAGTTCAGTAGTTCCTATTACAGATAATTACTTTTCTGCGTTGAACGCTGCTGTTTTTAGCGATGGTTCATTCTGTTATATTCCTAAAGGGGTGAGATGTCCTATGGAACTCTCTACTTACTTCAGGATTAATGCCGAAAACACAGGTCAGTTTGAAAGAACATTGATAGTTGCAGAAGAAGGTAGTTATGTAAGTTACCTGGAAGGTTGTACAGCTCCTATGCGTGACGAAAATCAATTGCATGCGGCGGTGGTAGAACTCGTGGCAATGGATAATGCAGAAATTAAATATTCAACCGTACAGAACTGGTACCCGGGCGATAAAGATGGCAAAGGAGGTATTTACAATTTTGTAACGAAAAGAGGTATTTGTAAAGGTATCAACTCTAAAATTTCCTGGACGCAGGTGGAAACAGGTTCTGCTATTACCTGGAAATACCCAAGCGTTATATTAAAAGGAGATAATTCGGTAGGAGAGTTTTATTCTGTTGCGGTGACTAATAATCATCAGCAGGCTGATACAGGAACTAAAATGATGCATCTGGGCAAAAATACAAAGAGCAGAATAGTGTCTAAAGGTATCTCTGCGGGTTTGAGCAATAACAGTTACAGAGGATTGGTACATGTAGGCAAAAACGCCAGGAACGCACGTAACTTTTCTCAATGCGATTCTTTATTGTTAGGAGATAAATGTGGTGCGCATACTTTTCCATATATAGAAGTTAAAAATAATTCTGCTGTAGTAGAACATGAGGCTACTACTTCTAAAATAGGAGAAGATCAGATATTTTATTGCAATCAGCGAGGTATCGATACTGAAACAGCTGTAGCTTTAATTATTAATGGTTTTGCCAAGGAAGTAATGAACCAATTACCTATGGAATTTGCCGTTGAGGCGCAAAAACTGCTTTCTATCAGTCTGGAAGGAAGCGTTGGATAATTTAATATTTTAAATACTAAGTATAATTATGCTGAAGATATCAAATCTGCATGCTCAAATTGAAGGGAAGCAAATATTAAAAGGGATTAATCTGGAAATAAAACCAGGTGAAGTGCATGCAATTATGGGCCCTAACGGTTCTGGAAAAAGCACGCTGGCTTCTGTGTTGGCAGGCAGGGAATATTATGAGGTAACGGAAGGAACAGTGGAATTCCTGGGAAAAGATTTGCTGGATCTTGCTCCGGAAGAGCGTGCAGGTGAAGGTTTATTTCTCGGATTTCAATATCCGGTTGAAATAGCAGGTCTGACAACCACCAATTTTATTAAGACTGCTGTAAATCAGGTAAGAAAATATCGCGGCGAAGAACCTTTAGATGCTGTTCAGTTTCTCAAATTGATGAAAGAGAAAATGGCACTCATGAATATAGATCAGTCTTTATTAAGTCGTTCACTTAATGAAGGGTTTTCAGGAGGGGAAAAGAAAAGAAATGAAATATTCCAAATGGCCATGTTACAACCGCGAATGGCTATTCTGGATGAAACAGATTCCGGGTTAGATATAGATGCTATCCGTATTGTATCGAATGGTGTTAACCAGTTGCGTAATAAAGACAATGCAGTATTGTTGGTGACTCACTATCAGCGACTGCTGGATTACATCACTCCTGATTTTGTTCATGTATTATATAAAGGAAGGATTGTTAAGTCAGGTACTAAAGAATTAGCACTTGAACTTGAAGAAAGAGGATATGATTTTATTAAGAACGAATTGAAAGAAGCGCAGGAGGCATAAAAAGATTTTCATGAACACTATTGATAATATTAAAGAGCGATACCAGCAACAATCCTCTCCAAATGGTAGTAAAGTATTAGGTCATTTGGGAGCGCAGGCATTTGATAATTTTAACCGCTGGGGAGTGCCGACTGCCCGTCATGAAGAGTGGAAGTACACCCGTATAGGAAATGTTTTTAATAAAGATCTTAGCGTAGCTTCTGTAGGAGATATTACAGCAGTAGAACTGGAAGAAATACGTTTGCCGGGTTATGAAAATGCCAATGAACTGGTGTTTGTTAACGGGTTGTTTAATGCTTCATTATCAACTGTTCGATCTCCTTCCTTAACTGTTTTACCATTAAGTGATGCAGCGCAAAATGAGTATGCAAATATTGTAGCTACTCACCTCGGTCATAGCGGTAAATATATGAAAGATGGTATTTATGCACTAAATACTGCTTTTGTTAAAGAAGGTGTTTTTGTAGCAGTTAAAAAAGGTAGGATAGCTGAACATCCGGTATATATATACAATATTGCCGATGCTCGCAATCAGCATGTATTTGCTCAACCGCGTATGTTGATACATGTGGCAGAGAATGCGCAACTACAGATAGTGGAAGATTACAGAACGTTAGGAGTTTCTGAAACCCTGACTAATCAGGTGATGGAAATTATTGTAGAAAAAGCTGCAGTAGTAGAATATTGTAAGATAGAGAATGATAAAATAAATGCTAACCTGGTGAGCACTACTCATTTCAGGCAGATTGGAAAGAGTGTGGTGCATGCAGTAACCATTTCTTTTAACGGAGGTATCGTCAGAAATAATCTGAATATTGTTATGGAAGACGAATACTGTGAGTCAAACCTGTCAGGTTTATATTTTATTAAAGGGCAAACGCATGTAGATAATCATACTATTGTTGATAATGTAAAGCCAAATTGCCTGAGCAACGAATTGTATAAAGGAGTGATCGATGATAAAGCAACTGCAGTGTTTAACGGTAAAATTTTTGTTGAACCACAGGCACAAAAAACAAATGCTTTTCAGTCGAATAAAAACATTGTATTATCCGACAATGCCTCTGTAAATACCAAACCTCAGCTGGAGATTTATGCTGATGATGTAAAATGCTCTCATGGCTGTACAATAGGGCAACTTGATGAGGAAGGTTTGTTTTATCTGCAATCAAGGGGGATTAATAAAACAGCAGCCAGATCATTATTGGTGCAGGCTTTTGCTATAGATATTCTGGATCATATAAGGTTTGAACCCATTCGTAAATATGTGGATCAGCTAATTTCTGAACGTTTGGAATCTGAATTATAATGAGTAATACGGCAACAACAATACAGGGGTTTGATGTGGATGAATTACGCAGACAATTTCCTGCGCTTGCCAGGGAAGTGAAAGGTTTGCCTCTGGTATATTTTGATAATGCTGCCACTATGCAGAAACCACAGGTGGTAATAGATGCCCTGGTTAAATATTATTCAGAATACAATGCCAATATTCATCGTGGTATCCACACGTTAGCAGAAGAAGCTACAGCCGCTTTTGAATCAACAAGAGATACCGTTAAGGATTTTATCAATGCCGGAAGCAGGGAGCAGATTATTTTTACCGGTGGTACTACCGAAGGGATTAATCTGGTAGCTCAAACATGGGGACGGCAAAATATTCAGAAAGGAGATGAGATTATAATCTCCAATATGGAACACCATTCGAATATAGTGCCCTGGTATATGTTATGTGAAGAAAAAGGCGCTCACCTGAAAGTGATTCCTATTAATGAAAATGGCGAACTACTGCTGGACGAATTTGATAAGCTGCTCGGACCAAAAACAAAACTTGTATCGATTGTTCATGCATCGAATGCTTTAGGTACAATTAATCCTGTTAAGGAAATTATTGATAAAGCACATCAGGCCGGAGCAGTGGTATTGGTAGATGGAGCACAATCTACAGTACATCTGGATATCGATGTGCAGGCATTAGACTGTGATTTTTTTGCTTTCTCTTCTCATAAACTATACGGTCCTACAGGGATAGGTATTTTATACGGTAAAAAAGAATTGCTGGAATCCATGCCCGTTTATCAGGGTGGGGGAGAAATGATAAAAGAAGTAAACTTCAGCAATATTACTTATAATGATCTTCCTTACAAGTTTGAAGCGGGAACGCCCAATATAGCCGACGCTGTTGCTTTTAAATCGGCTATTGAATTTACTTTAAAAACAGGTAAAGAAAATATCCGTACACATGAATATGAGCTGCTGAAATATGCGACGGATCAGTTAGAGCAGTTACCCGGATTAAGAATTATTGGTAAAGCCAGACAAAAAGTGAGTCTGGTATCTTTCGTAATAGATAAAATACATCCGCAGGACATAGGAATTCTTCTTGATAATAAAGGAGTGGCGGTAAGAACCGGTCATCATTGTGCACAACCTCTGATGGATGGTTTTTGTATACCCGGAACTATACGCGCTTCTTTCGCTGCGTATAATACCAAAGAAGAAATTGATGTGATGATCACTGCGCTTGCCAAAGCTATTAAAATGTTATCCTGATGAGTAGTGATATAAAACCATCAATAGAAGAAATAGAAAAAGAAATTATAGAAGAATTTTCGTTATTCGAAAACTGGGATGACAAATATGAATATATTATTGATCTCGGAAAAAAACTCGCGCCCCTGGAAGATCAGCATAAAACTGATGATAACAAGGTAAGAGGATGTCAGTCGACCGTTTGGCTGGCAGCAGATTATAAGGACGGAAAACTGATCTATAAAGCGGAAAGTGATGCTGTGATTGTGAAAGGTTTGATCAGTATGCTAATAAGGGTTTTGTCAGGACAATCACCCGATGATATAGTAAATGCTCGTCTTGATTTTATTAGAGAGATTGGTATGATGTCACATCTGGCACAAACACGTTCTAATGGATTGTTATCGATGGTCAGGCAGATGAAAAATTATGCATTGGCCTACAAAATAAAAACCGAAGGGTAATCATTATGGATACGGCAGCATTAAAGGAAAAAGTGATTGAAGTGCTTCGCTCTGTATTCGATCCGGAGTTACCGGTGAATATTTATGAGCTCGGACTGGTGTATGAAGTGAATATTCAATCCGACAATACTGTACAGATTATAATGACATTGACAGCTCCCAGTTGTCCTGCAGCACAAACGCTTCCTGTTGAAATAGACCAGAAAGTTAGGCTAATAGAAGAGGTTAAAGATGTGTTTGTGACGGTTACCTGGGATCCACCATGGAACAAATCTATGATGTCGGAAGTGGCACAGCTTGAATTGGGTTGGTTATGAGTCGAGCATAAAAGATGAAACAATACATGAATATTCTTCACGGAATAGGAATACGTATGGTTTTGTTCATCATTAACAGGAACGATACAGGGATGAAAAAGCGCTTTTTGAATGAAGGGTATATAAGGCTTAGTTCCATCCGGCTATTGAAAAGACAAATGATATAGGGATGAAAATTACTGCACAAGAAGAATACGGATTAAGGATTCTGCTTCGGATAGCAGGATGTGCTGATACCAATGGAATGAGTATTCCTCAGATCAGCGAAGCTGAAGGTATTAGTCAGCACTATGTAGCTAAACTGACTCGTGTCCTGAGAATGGCCGGCTTTATCAATAGTACACCAGGATACAAGGGTGGTTATGTACTGGCTCGTCCCACGACTGAGATTATTATCAATGATGTTCTGAAAGCGCTGGGCGGATCTTTATTCGACGAAGGCTTTTGCGGATCTCATGGCGGCACACTCCGGCTTTGTACTCATTCGGTTGATTGTTCTTCGCGTTCACTATGGCAAATGACTCAATTTATCATTGACCAGTTTCTTAACAGGATTACATTATACGATCTTGTTAATCCTGAATCTACTTCCGCTCAACGCCTGGAAGAACTTCTTGAACATTCCACTTACGACACGGCAAAATCCTGATAGCCAAACTATTACTAATAGCTAATATTTTTAGCTGATTGCATACTAAAAATATTAGTATTAAGTCGTAGCTTGTGCATTATGTTCATCAATTGTAAAACCTTTTTTAGCTTCAGGTATGGGGTGTTTACTACTGAAGATCTGGTGAGAATTGCTGCTGAGAAGGGAATTCGCGTTTTAGGGTTAACTAATATTAATACTACCTGCGATGCATGGGAGTTTGTACATTATTGCCGTCGTTATAATGTAAAGCCCATACTGGGTGCAGAAATACGTAATGGTGATGAACTTTTGTATATTCTGCTGGCGGCTAATAATGCAGGATTTAAATGGATTAATACTTTTTTATCCGAACACGATATAACGCAAAACCCTTTTCCCCCTAAGTTAGCGCCTCATTTTTTTGCTTGTTCCAGTGATGTTTTTGTTATTTATCCATTAGGATCTCATTCTCCCGAAACATTATATGAAAATGAACGTATTGGTGTGTTGACATCAGAAGTAAATAAATTATTTACTATCGATACTGTTCAGTACGCCGATAAATTTATCATCAGGCATCCTGTTACATTTAATAATAAAGTCCAGTATAATACACATCGTCTTTTAAGGGCTATTGATAAAAATATCTTACTGTCCAGACTGCCTGAGGCTGCACAGGCATCGCCTGCAGAAATGTTTATGCCGGTAACCATGCTGGAAAATTCCTTTCATCAATATCCTTTTATGATGAGCAATACGCAACGACTAATGGATGCTTGTCACATTGAAATGGATTTTAATGAGGAAAAAAACAAACAAACATTTACGGGATCAAAAGAAGATGATCGTCTTTTACTGGAAAAATTATCTTTCGAAGGATTAGCAGCCCGTTATGGCATTCACCATCAGGCAGCAAAGGAGCGTGTGTTAAATGAATTGAAAGTAATCAATACCATGGGCTTTAACGCTTTTTTCCTGATTACCTGGGATATTATTCGTTATACGCGCTCCCGGGGTTTTTATTATGTGGGCAGGGGAAGCGGCGCTAATTCTATTGTTGCCTATTGTTTACAGATCACTGATGTTGATCCGATAGAGTTAAATCTGTATTTCGAACGATTTTTAAATCCGGAGAGAAAATCTCCACCGGATTTTGATATTGATTTTTCCTGGACTGACCGTGATCAGGTGATCGATTATATTTTTAAAAGATACGGCCGGCATCATGTAGCGCTATTAGGCATGTATCCTACTTTTCAGTACAAGGCGGCATTAAGGGAATTGGGAAAAGTATTTGGATTACCGAAAAAAGAAATAGATGAGTTATATACCAAACAAAAAAAAGATGAGGACGATATTCACCGGCTGATTTTTAAATATGCCGAACAAATGAAAAACTTTCCCAGTCATTTATCTATTCACGCCGGTGGAATATTAATATCAGAAAAACCTGTCTATGAATATGTTTCACTTACACTGCCGCCTAAAGGTTTTTTAACTGCACAGACAGATATGTTTGCGACAGAAAGAATTAAACTTTTTAAGATTGATATTTTAAGTCAGAGAGGTTTGGGACATATCCGCGAGTGTCTGCACATTATTAAAGAAAACTGCGGAGTGGAGATCGATATTGGTCAGGTAGAAAAATTTAAAACGGATCCTCAGGTCTGCGCTAAAATAAGAGAAGCAGATACTATCGGATGTTTTTATATAGAATCGCCGGGTATGAGACAGTTATTGAAAAAGCTAAGATGCGAAGACTATCTCACGCTGGTGGCTGCCAGTAGTATTATTCGTCCGGGTGTGGCACAGTCAGGAATGATGAGGCAATATATTTATCGTTATCATCACCCTGATAAATTTGAATACTTACATCCGATCATGAAAGAACTGCTTTCAGAAACTTTTGGGGTAATGGTTTTTCAGGAAGATGTTATTAAAGTTGCTCATTATTTTGCAGGCTTAAATCTGGGTGAGGCAGATGTTTTAAGAAGAGCGATGAGCGGTAAATATCGTACTGATAATCATTTTGCGCAGATCAGGCAGTCTTTTTTTGATAAGTGCAAAGAAAAGGGACATACTGAAGCATTGACAAGGGAAGTATGGAGACAAATGGAAAGCTTTGCCGGTTATTCTTTTAATAAGGCTCATTCGGCCAGTTTTGCTGTAGAGAGTTTTCAAAGTCTTTTTCTCAAAACATACTATCCTAAAGAATTTATGGTCGCTGTGATCAATAATTTTGGTGGATTCTATTCCAGAGAACTTTATTTTATCGAACTAAGAAAAGCAGGTGCACATATTCATTTGCCTTGTGTGAATGAAAGTAAACACACAACACACATCAAGGGAAATGATGTGTATGTTGGCTTTATTCATATTAAATCGTTGGAACAGAAATGCAGTGATGTTATACTGAAAGAACGAAAAAACAACGGTCCTTTTCTTCATTTGCTTGATTTTATAGAACGTACAAACATTAATAAAGAGCAGTTAAATATACTGATCAGCATTGGTGCTTTACGATTTACCGGGAAATCTAAGAAAGCATTATTCTGGGAAGTGGGTTATTTGCAGACCAGGAATAAACGTCATGTTACTGCTTCGTTTTCTATGTTTGACGAAGCTCCTCCATCTTTTTCATTACCTCAGTTGTACGATGACCCTCTTGATGATATCTATGATGAGATAGAATTACTGGATTTTCCATTAAGAAATCCTTTTGAAATAGCGAATGATCATCCTGCTAAATATATTTCAGCAAGAAATTTACCTGATCACATAGGAAAACATATATCCATGCTGGTATATTTTATTATTGATAAAACCACGACCACTTCTTCTGGTGATAAAATGTGTTTCGGAACTTTTATGGATGCGAATCTGGATTGGGTGGATACCGTTCACTTTCCGACAGTGTATCGTGATTTTCCTTTAGGGCGAGGTTTTTATCGGTTAACAGGAATAGTAACAGAAGAATTTGGTGCTTATACTGTAGAAGTATCAAGGGCAATACCGGTAGGTTATAAGCAAAGAAAATATAGAAGATAATATTTGTCAATCTGTTTTGAGCTGCATGGAAATAAGAGCTGAGTTCTACTAATAAATAATAATAAGAAATGATTTTGTGAATATTGAGGGCTGAGCTCTCGAGCTTTGTAAGGATATAAAAGTTAGAATGGGTATGATAGGAATTGTTTCTTATTTGAAAAGCTGAATATGCTGATAGATAATAAAAGATGATTTTAAGAATGGAGATGTCTGATCTCCCGACTTTGTAAGTATATAAAAGTAAGAGCAGGTATGATAGGAGTTGTTTTCTTATTTGACAAGCTTATTATGCTGATAGAAAATAAATGATGAAAAAAGATGATTTTAAGAATGGAGATGTCTGATCTCCCGACTTTGTAAGTATATAAAAGTAAGAGTGGGTATGATAGGAGTTATTTTCTTATTTGACAAGCTGACTATGCTGATAGAAAATAGATGATAATAAGCGTAAGATTTTGTGAATGGTGATGACTGAACTTCCGGTTTTGTAAGGATATAAAAGTAAGAATGGGTATAGTTTAGGAATTGTTTTATCTATGAGACAAGCTGGCTATGCTGCTAAAAAATAGATGATAATAAGAATAAGATTTTGTGAATGGTGATGACTGAACTTCCGGTTTTGTAAGGATATAAAAGTAAGAGTGGGTATGGTTTGGGAATTGTTTTTTTATGATACAAGCTGACTATGCTGATATAAATCGGAAATGAATATTTCAAAACATTTATTATCCGTGAGGGACATAGGGAGATAGAAGATAATGTTTGGTGGGTTATGGCAGATCATTATCTGCCAGTATTGTTTTTGTCGACCCTGATTAGTGTTCATCCAGAATGTTAAGTAATAGTAATGAATGTGTATAATTAAGTTGGTTATGATACTGAATAAAGAAAGGCATATTGTTCATTTTGATCTTGATTCGTTTTATGTGGCTGTTGAATGTAAAAGAAATAGTCGCCTCATAGGTAAACCTGTGTTGATAGGCGGAAACAGTGACAGAGCGGTAGTGGCTTCCTGTAGTTACGAAGCGCGAAAATTCGGCATTCATAGTGCTATGCCTATGAAGATTGCCAGGCGATTATGTCCTCACGCTATTATCATCAAAGGAGATATGGAAGAGTATAGCAGAATGTCGCGGGTGGTGACCGATATTATTAGCGAATCGGTTCCTTTATTCGAAAAATCTTCTATTGATGAATTTTATATTGACTTAACGGGAATGGACAAGTTTTTTGGATGTAATAAGTTTGCCGGAGAGTTAAAAAATAAAGTCATTAAAAAAGCTGCATTACCAGTGTCCTGGGGACTGGCCAGCAATAAGCTGGTGAGTAAGGTTGCTACCAATGAAATTAAACCGAATGGTCATCTTCATATTCCTTTTGGCACAGAGAAGTCTTTTTTGGCGCCGCTGCCGATAGGTAAAATACCGGGTATTGGTAAACAAACAGAAGGTCAATTACTGAAGATGGGTGTGAGTACTGTTAAAACACTTAGTGAAATACCTGTTCTATTGTTGGAGAATTTAATGGGTAAAAATGGTATTGATTTATGGAAAAAATCGAATGGGATAGATGATGCTCCTGTAGTTCCCTACCATGAACAAAAATCAATTTCAACAGAAAATACTTTTTCTCAGGATACAACTGATATTCATTTTCTTCGTAGAGAGCTGGTTCGCATGACTGAAAAAATAGCTTTTGAATTAAGGCAACAAAATAAGCTGACCGGCTGTGTAACAGTAAAATTACGTTATTCTAATTTTGAAACTTTTACCCGTCAATTAACTATCTCTTATACTAATGCTGATCATTTATTATTAAAAACAGTAAGCGAACTTTTTGATCGTTTATACGATCGGCGATTATTGGTGAGATTAATAGGAGTAAGGTTTACACAACTTATTCCGGGAAATTACCAGATTAACTTATTTGAAGATACTCATGAAATGATCAGTCTGTATCAGGCGATCGATAGTGTAAAAAACAGGTTTGGAGAACGATCGGTCATAAAGGCTGCGGGGATGGGAAAAGCTCTGTCTCTTTAAATGATGAAACAGTCGATATATGAATAAAATACTTTATAAGTGTATAAAGTACACTATGAATAAGTGTTACTATAACACCTTTTTTTTAACTTATTAAAGCTTAGTTTATAAATATTTATATATGTATTGTTTTGGTTTTGAGATATATAAATTTTATTTATTAGAATAATATTTTTTCCTGTACACACCACAGTACTGTTGCGTAAGAATAATAACCAATATTTAATTTTTCTGATCATCTTTCAACACCTAATTATTTACTTATGAAAAAATCTACGCGACAGTTTTTTTGTTTATTAAAAAACCAAATTTTACAACTCAAGCTAATTTCTACATTGAACATTCTTCATGTTAGAAGTCTTGTTTTATTGTTTTGTCTACTGAGTTTTGCAGGTATATCCTTTGCTAATCATCCTGATGAGACCATCGCCTGGAAAAGTCCAATGCTGGATGATGGCCGTCGTTATCTGGCGTTGATGTTTACTAATGATAATGAAGATGATCAATATCTTGATGTTATTGAAAATGCGCATAACAAAGGTTTTAATGCACTATACCTTACCGTTAGAATGGATGCGGTTAAATGCCATAACCAGCAGTGCGTGATTGGTTCAAGTATTAATCCCAGTTGGAATCCTGCCAACAGGTCGTGGACGCAAACTGATGCGCAGATAGCCAAAGCCAAACAGCTGGGTATGAAAATCGGTATTCGTGTACATTTAGGTAATTCTGATTTTGGTGGTAATATCCGTTCTAATTATTTGTGGGGACCCGGCCGACTGGCAGAAGACCAGAACGGCAATACTGAACTGGGTGGATGGAACTTTACTAAGTTCACATTGTCCAGTCAACCTGCTATTGATTCAGCAAAATCTTTTGTACAGGAAGTATTGAACAGGTATGGGTATCTGGAGGGAGAAGGTAATTTATTATTTGTAAGCTTTTCCAATACAAGTTCACAAGAGCTGGAGTACGATGGCTCCAATATGATTGATTATTCTACTGCTTCTAAGAATGAATATGCCAGCTGGTATTTAACTAATTATGGAGTGCCTAATCCGAATGTACCGACAGATTTTACTTCTACAGAAGGAAAAAAATGGTATAAGTTCAGGCATTGTAAACTCAAAGATTTTGTAGGTCAGTTGTCAGGCGTTGTAAGAAATCATAACTCCAGTATTAAAATCATTCATGATGTTGGTTCTGCGTTTGATGGAATGAGTTCCAAAAGAGGAACATTGGGATTCAAAAGCCTTGCCGAACATTCGGATGGATTTAAAGTGAATGATGATTTTCATTATGATCATCGTTTTTCTATGGATATATTAAGAGGAAGTTTACCAGGAAAGTTTGTTATGAATGAAGCGTTCCTGGTAGATTATCATCCTGGAGATTTTTACAAAAACTTTGCTAACGATGTTTTTACTCATGGTGGAAAGCTATTGTCGGTAGTAACTGTAAATAATGGTTATCTCAATCAATATTCTGGCGATTGGAGCAGTATTTCAAGTCAGTGGCTGGCAGGCTCAAACGGGAATATGTCTGCTGTTAATGCAAATGGTACAGTTAATTATAGTTTCGATGAAATATTGAATGCTTCATTTAGTGGTAATGAATTTTCGACGGGCTCACGTAATATCTATGGGGAATGGGAGACGCAGTATGTTAGTAATCCTTCTAATGGCAAACCTGTGAACGTTGTGTTGGATGACAGTGAACTGAGCTGCTCTTCGTGCACACCACCTTCTGCACCAACCTTAAATGCCTCACCAGATACGATCACTTCAGGAAACTCTTCTACTCTTACTGCAACCGGATGTAGTGGTACAGTGACCTGGTCGCACGGGTTAGGAACAGGTACTTCTAAATCGGTGAGCCCCACTTCTACCACCACTTATACTGCTACCTGCACTGTTGATGGATGTACGAGTACTGCCGGAACTGTTAAAGTAACAGTTAATCCTCTTCCCGGAGGAGAGGGAGGATGTGTTGTCAATAAAGTTCGTTTAGTGTTCAGGCAACCTGAAGAATGCTGCATGGATAGATTACAGGGTGCAAAGATCCAGGGATCTAACAATGGTAGCAGCTGGACAGATTTATATACGTTTAGTATGAACGGAAATGGTAGCTGGCAGGAAGTTACATTTACTAACACAACAAGTTATTCATGGGTGCGATTTGTAGCCGGACCTACTGGCTATGGGGAGCTTTATGAACTTGAGTTTTATAACGGCAGCACTAAATTGAGTGGAACTGTATTTGGTGCTGGTGGGGGTACATATGCACATGCTTTTGACGGTATTTTGTCAACGGACTGGCATGCGTGGCCAACGCCTGGTTCAGGGAACTATGTTGGATTGCAATTATCTGATTGTGATGATGAAGCTTGTATAACGCCAGCTGCTCCTGTATTAACAGCATCACCTGCTACTATTACTTCAGGAAACTCTTCCACTCTTACTGCAACCGGATGTAGTGGTACAGTAACCTGGTCACACGGATTAGGAACAGGTACTTCTAAATCGGTGAGTCCTACTTCTACTACTACCTACACAGCTACCTGTACAATTGATGATTGTGTAAGCAGCAATGCCAGTGTAGTCGTAAATGTTGATGAACCTACAGGAGGTCCATTTAGTCAGTGCCTTGAATCTGAATCCTCAACAGGAAACGGAGCCATTACCAGTGACCCTAATGCATCGAATGGTGAAACAAGAGGAGAGCAAGGCAACAATAATCATTATGTTGATTATGCGATTACTGGGGTTCCTTCAGCAGGTACTTATAGTGTAACACTAAGGTATTATTCTTCTGCAGCACCCACAGTAGCGGTATCTGTAAATAGCGGTACACCGCAAACGATCAACCTGGCTAATTCCGGTTCATGGAATATTGTACATACAGATCATACATTTTCTGTTAGCTTGTCAGCAGGTAGTAATACATTACGCATACAGGGTATAGGTGGTGGAAGCTGCCGTCAGGACAAGATATGTGTATCTAACGGAAGCTCTGCAGTGCTGGGGCTAGAACCTGTTGATCTCAACAGCTCTAATAAAACAATGTCTTTATATCCCAACCCAAGCAATGGATTATTCCAAACTAACTTTTATCTCGAAAAAGGTAAAAAAGCAACACTAAGTGTAACTGATATTCAGGGAAGAATTGTTTATCAGCAACAAATTATTGGACACGGATATCATAGAGAAAATATCAATGTAGCTAACAAAGCATCCGGAACAATGATGCTTAGATTAATTACTGATAAGGGAATAGAGGTGAAGAAGTTTAATGTGACGAAGTAATTGTACTGATTAAATTGTTATTATATAAAATGCCGTCTCAGATTATTTTGAGACGGCATTTTGTATATATGTATGTTCTAACGTATAAGAATCAGTATTTGATCATACTAAATAATTATTATTGGCATTGTTATGTGATGCAGTAGTGGCCAACTTTTATACCTGCTATGTAGAGCTTGCTGTTGTTATTTTTTTTGTTATTTTAATTTGTTAGCGTTTAATTTAATAGTAGAAACTGCTTTATGGTGTACGATAGTCAGCAAAGTTCTGAATAGTATAAACATCTTTTGGTTTGTCCCGAGTAATTTTTTGCTGGTTGTGAATAGTTTATCTAAAAAGTGATAAGAAAAAATTGAATATTGTATCCTTGTATTTTGATTAGTTATAAACAAATTTAATTATCTCAGAATTGTTCAGGCGTAAACTGATTATCCCAACTCATTAATCTTCAATGTTATTTATTGAAAATTTAATTTGTAAAAAAAAATGCTGCACACAGTCCGGTATAGTGGAGTAGTAAAAAAAGATAATATTGGATAGTCTTCAATATTTCATTATCCAATAATTTTTGCCATGAAAAAATTTACTCCAATTATTCTGTTTTCTTTGCAACGGCATCATGTATGTCGTTTTTTTATTGGTTTAAGATCAATCAGATGTTTCTTTCTTCTGTTTTGTTTACTGGCTTATACCAGTATTTCTTTAGGTAATTTTCCTACCGAAACTGTGGCCTGGAAAAGTCCTATGCTTGATGACGGCAGAAGGTACATGTCGCTGATGATGACTAACGACAACGAAGATGATCAGTATCTTGATGTTATTGAGAATGCACATAGCAAAGGGTTCAATGCAGTGTATCTTACCGTTAGGATGGATGCAGTTAAATGCCATAACCAGCAGTGCGTGATTGGCTCAAGTATTAACCCCAGTTGGAATCCTGCCAACAGATCGTGGACACAAATTGACGCTCAGGTCGGTAAAGCCAAACAGTTAGGGATGAAAATCGCTCTGCGTATTCATCTCGGTAATTCTGATTTTGGAGGTAATATCCGTTCGAATTATCTCTGGGGACCAGGCCGGCTAGCAGAAGACCAGAATGGAAATACCGAACTTGGTGGATGGAATTTTACCAAGTTTACTTTATCCAGTCAACCTGCCATTGATTCTGCAAAATCTTTCGTACAGGAAGTGTTAAACAGATATGGTTATCTGGAAGGAGAGAGTAATTTATTATTTGTCAGTTTTTCTAATACCAGTTCGCAGGAACTGGAATATGATGGATCCAATATGATTGATTATTCTCCTGCATCTAAAAATGAATATGCCAGTTGGTATTTAACTAATTACGGTGTGCCTAATCCAAATGTACCGACAGACTTTACTTCAACGGAAGGAAAAAAATGGTATAAGTTCAGACACTGTAAACTGAAGGATTTTGTTAGCCAACTGTCTGGTGTGGTAAGAAATCATAATTCCAGTATTAAAATTATTCATGATGTAGGTTCTGCTTTTGATGGAATGAGTTCCAAAAGAGGAACGCTTGGATTTAAAAGTCTTGCTGAACATTCCGATGGATTCAAAGTAAATGATGATTTTCATTACGATCATCGTTTTTCAATGGATATATTAAGAGGAAGTTTGCCTGGGAAATTTGTAATGAATGAAGCTTTTCTTGTAGGCAGCTATTCAGCGGGTTTTTATTCCAACTTTGCAAATGATGTATTCACGCATGGTGGTAAAATGCTGGCTGTGGTATCGGTGAATAATGGATTGATCAATCAATATGCCGGTGATTGGAGCAGTATTTCAACTACCTGGCTGGCAGGTTCAAACGGGAATATGTCGCCTGTCAATGCGAACGGTACTGTTAATTATACATTTAATGAAATTCTGAATGCTTCCTTTAGCGGAAATACATTTACTTCCGGAGCAAGGAATATTTACGGAGAGTGGCAGACGCAGTACAATAATAATCCTGGTAATGGTAAACCTGTTAATGTGGTGCTTGACGACAGCGAATTAAGTTGTTCATCCTGTACACCTCCTTCAGCACCTACATTGAGTGCCTCTCCGTCAACTATTAATGTGGGAGATAGCACTACATTGTCTGCTTCAGGATGTGCGGGTACTATTACCTGGTCTGATGGACTGGGAACAGGAACTACGAAAAGAGTAAGTCCTTCAGCTACTAAAACATATACTGCAAGCTGTACGGTAAATAGTTGCGTTAGCTCACCATCCAATGTAACGGTTACTGTTAATACAGGTGGAGGAAGTAATCCCTGTAGTCTGGTGGATAAACAGACGATCGGTACATGGAACGGTCTGAATGTTCAAGGCAGACAGTTTACTGTAAATGGAAATCCAACGTGGTTGATTGTTACTGCTATTAATGGATCTCCTACTGACAAACATTTTCCTCGCGGGGCTAATTTTGCTGATGATGGTGGTGTTAGCTGGAGCAGTGGATCGTATAGTTCCAGTTGTTTTGGTGGAGGAGTTACCGATTGGTGGGGTTTAGTTAAACCATCCGGAATAACTACACCAACAGGTTATGTTGCCGGCACAGAGAATGATGGTGCTGAATACTTCGAATTGGCATCCTGCACACCTCCTTCAGCACCTACACTGAGTGCTTCTCCGTCAACTATCAATGCAGGAGATAGCACTACGTTGTCTGCTTCAGGATGTTCAGGAACAGTTACCTGGTCGCACGGATTGGGAACAGGTAGCACAAAAAAAGTTGGCCCAACATCAAACATTACCTATACAGCTACCTGTACAGTAAATAGTTGTACCAGTGGTAATGGTAGTGTAACCGTAACCGTTAACCAACCTAGTGGTATTAACTGTAACACATTGCTAAGTGATGTGAATGGTGTTAATTGTCTGTTTGTTGAAGGTTGGATCTATGATCCCAGCAATCCGAATACAACAATCAACATAGATATTTATGAGGGAGCTACGCTTCTCGTAAGTAATTACCCAGCCAATAAATTCCGTCAGGATCTGTTAAATGTAGGATATGGTACCGGGCATCACGCATTTGAACTCAATACTCCTTCTCAATTAAGAGATGGTAATAATCATACACTCACATTTAAAGCAACGGCTTGTCCTAATTATCAATTTGGCAATTCACCGTTCGTATTTGTAAGCAGTGGATGTTCAAATTCAGTATTGGGAGAAGAAGTAGAAAATATTATTCAGCAAAAAGAGCTGAAGGTATTTCCTAATCCATCAAAAGGTATGTTTGATGCAAGTTTTTATCTTGAAAGAGGTAAAAAAGCTACCATAAGTATTGTAGATATACAAGGCAGAATAGTGCATCAGCAACAAATTGTTGGACATGGTTCACATAGAGAAAAAATAAATCTTTCTAATAAAGCTTCAGGTACATTAATGATGAGATTGATCACGGATAAAGGAGTAGAAGTAAGAAAGCTTAATGTGACTAAGTAAACACATTAATATTATTCTGTTAAAATAGGAGGGTGTATCAAAAGTCAGATACACCCTCTTTCTTTATTAGAAGTTGATGGTGGCATTTTTTGTTATACGATTATCAGGACTCTGAAAATACTTTTGATATACTCTATTTTGTTTTGAACAGTTTTTCAAATGTAAAAACAGGAATAAAATTATTTCATTGTTAATACTTTTTTGCTAAAATCCTTTAATGATATTAATGTTTAGCAGAGGGTAAGTAAATCATCTGGATAAACGCTTAATATTAGTAAAAAATAGTGGAACTAAATGGTCTATTATTGATCGTTGCATTTCCTGCTTTACGCTAAGAAATTTTAACCTCGACCAGGGCAAGATATTGATTAATTCTATCAAAATTTTGCAGGTATTCTAAAGCTGGTGTTTGGTAATGAATAAAACCATTGGTTATAAGTTTCACGTAGGTTGTGCTAAAAAAAGATGTTTTTTAATGATAGTTCAAAATCCGCTCTGTATATGGATAATGTCCAATCAGTATTGTAAATAAACATTTTCTTCTGTATGGATTCAGATCTCTCAGTTTTTAATACCTGTGTAAGGTTTTTACTAGTAAACTAAAAATACTTGTAAAGGTGGTGAACTAAATTTTAGTATTGCTTTGGAAAAGTTATATTTGAACGACTTATGCATTCGCTACGTACTGTTACGGTTACCAGATATGTAACGCCTCTTAGGGAAGGTGGTTCTCTGCCGGCTATTGCTGAGGCTGATGATGATTTTTTATATGTACTAAAGTTCAGAGGCGCTGGTCAGGGAATAAAATCGCTGATAGCTGAATTAATAGGAGGAGAGCTGGCTCGTGCTTTGGGACTTAAAGTGCCTGAAATTGTATTAGCTAATCTTGAAAGTAGTTTTGGTAGAACAGAGCCTGATGAAGAAATTCAGGATCTTTTAAAGGCCAGCACTGGACTTAATCTGGCATTACATTATTTGTCAGGTGCAATTACTTTTGATCCTGCTGTATCTACTCCGGATGCTTTGCTGGCTTCAAAAATAGTTTGGTTAGATTGTTTTCTGACAAATGTTGACCGAACACCAAAGAACACCAATATGTTAACGTGGAATAAAGAATTATGGTTGATAGATCATGGCGCTTCTTTATACTTTCATCATTCATGGACAAATTGGGAAGAGCAGGCTGTAAAGCCATTTGTTCAGGTCAAAGATCACGTATTATTACCTGTAGCCAGTGAAATTGAGGAGGCGAGTAAAATATACAAAGCAATTCTTACACACGATTTACTAGACAGCATTATTAATTTAATACCTGATAATTGGTTGACAACAGGTGATTATACCGGTGAACCTCAGGAAATAAAAAATACATACCTGGATTTTTTGAAAAAACGGTTGGATCATTCGGATATATTTGAAAAAGAAGCAGAACATGCAAGAACAGCACTCATTTGAATATGCAGTTATCCGCGTAGTACCAAGGGTTGAAAAAGAGGAATTTTTCAATGTTGGTGTTATTCTTTATTGTCGATCCCTTAAGTTTTTGCAATCAAAAATTTATTTGAATGAGGAAAAATTATTGGCTTTATGTAAAAAAGCAGATCCCGATTTAATCAAAAAAAACTTATTGGCTTTTGAGGCTGTTTGTAATGGCACAGCTCTTAATAGTCCTATTGCCAGATTGGATATGGCTTCCAGGTTTCGCTGGCTCACAGCGACAAGAAGCACCACTGTACAAAGCTCAAAAGTACATCCCGGCTTGTGTAAAGATCCTTTGGAAAAACTGATTCAGTTGTTCAATGAAACATCGGTATAAAATTTTATAGAATCGATAGTTGTTAACTTTTATTTATTCAGTTTTTATAGAGAATCGATACCTAAATAGATGCTGTCAGTGAAGGAGGATAATTATATCTAATACTTATATTTTTTCTTTGACTGAGTTTAATGTCAACTAATAGGTGGATGAAATGGTTTTATTAATTTTGAAGTATGAATTACGAAGAATTTGTTGAAAGTTTATCAACTGGTACTCCTCCGGCTGGATTAAATGAATTTTTACTGGCTTTATGGTATGAGGGAAAAGGTGACTGGCGTTCAGCACATGATATTGTTGAGGATATGCATGATAAAAATGCCGCCTGGATTCATGCATATCTTCATCGTAAAGAAGGTGACATTTTTAATGCACGTTACTGGTATAATAGGGCAGGGCAGTCTGAATCACGCATTTCTTTACAGGAAGAATGGACGTTCTTGGTAAAAGAATTTATCTGATTTGTCCGTTTCCTGTAATGATCCATTTTTCGGTGACCAGTTTTTCGAGAGCAAAAGGTCCGCGAGCATGAAGTTTCTGGGTGGAAATACCAATTTCTGCTCCTAAACCAAATTCTTCACCATCAGTAAATCGTGTAGAGGCATTTGCATAAACAGCTGCCGCATCTACTTCTCTGATAAATCTGGTACTTGATTTTTTATTTTCGGTAACAATAGCTTCTGAGTGACGGGTAGAGTAGGTGGCAATATGATCAAGGGCTTCATCAATGTTATTAACGACTTTAACTGCGCATTTTAAACTTAAATATTCTTTTCCAAAATCTTCTTTGGAAGCTTTTTGCAGATGTGTATATCCCTTTAATATTTTATGAGCCGCAGGGTCTGCGAAAATCTCTACCCCCCATTGTTGAAATTCAGGACTGAGTTTGTGAAGAAATGCAGGCGCTATTTTTTTATCTACTAATATGGTATCAATAGCATTACAAACCGATGGTCTTGACGTTTTGGCGTTGACAGCAATTTTTACTGCTTTATTAATATTGGCAGTTTCTTCAACATATACATGACAAACGCCCGCTCCTGTTTCTATAACAGGTACAAGACTGTTTTTTCTTACATATTGAATCAGGTTATCAGACCCTCTTGGAATGAGGACGTCTATATATTTGGTAGCTGTAAACATTTCCTGCACAACTTCCCTTGCTACCGGTAGCAGGGTTACAACATCCACATTGACTCCATGGGTCTTCAATACTTTTTTGATAATCTTTACAGCAAGAATGTTAGTGTTTTCTGCTTCGCTGCTTCCTTTTAAAATACACGCATTTCTACTTCTTAGACAAAGTGCAGCAATATCAAATGTTACATTAGGTCTGGATTCATAAATAGCGCCTACCACTCCTAAAGCGACAGATTTTTTTTGAAGATGTAAACCATTTGGTAATCTTCTTTCTTCCAGTATTTTTCCTGTGGGGTCTGGCAAAGAAGCCACTTTTTTGATACTGGCTGCTATATTCTTTATTCTCTGTTCATTGAGTAATAGTCTGTCATTTCTTGGATTATCGGGATCTTGTTTGGCAAGATCTTTCTGATTTTCTTTAATAAGAGACGTAGTATTATTTACAATTTCATTAGCCAATGCAGTCAGTAGTTTTTTTACATCACTCCCGGAAGGCTGTTGTAAGCTTGTTGCAGCTTTGCTCGTCTTAATAATGGCAGATAAAACTTTTTCCATAATTGCTAAAATAAAACAATATCATCGGCATGAGCAGCAATGATATTTTTTGTACTGATTTCTTTATTGATTTGAATGGCTGATAAGCGAGCCTGCGCTACTCCAATGATCAACTCTTCTTCATCAATGAGTTGAACAACCTCGCCTGCTGCAAATTTACCATCAGCTTTTTTAATGCCCACAGTCAGCAGGCTCTTTCTTAATTGTAATGCTTTTGCGGCGCCTTTATCTACGTATATCGTACCCAGTGTTAAGGATCCGCTGGCCAGCCATTTTTGTCTGGAACGTAATGTAGAGGACTGAGGTACAAAATAAGATCCGTTTTTTTGTTTTAATGCATCACTCAGAGGATGTTCGCCTTTAAGTCCGCATATAATCACTTTTATACCCAGAGATACTGCCCTGCGTGTAAAAGTCAGTTTTGAAATCATTCCTCCGAGTCCAAGCCCACTTTTTTCTTTACTGACATACTTCAGTACTGTCTGATCAATTTTTTCTATACGCGGGATGATTTTTTTATTGTCATTCAGAAGTCCTCCTGAAGAAGTACATAATATCATTGTCTCCGCATCAAAACCTACTGCAATTAGTGTAGCCAGCTCATCATTATCTGAAAATTTTATTTCAACATTACTTACCAAGTCGTTTTCATTTACAATTGGAATGATGTTGTTTTCCCAAAGTGTATGGAAAGTCTCTTTTAATTGTAAAAACTGCTGACGTTTCGAGAAATGTACCCGTTCGCACAAGGCTTGGGCTACGTTTAAACAGTGTTTGCTGAACTGCTGGTGGTACATATTCATTAACAAAGGATTTCCAACAGCCGCCGCAGCTTTTCTATCAGAAAGAGTACCCTTGTAGTCTTTCATGAATTTTTTGCCGCTCCCCACTGCACCACTTGATACAAGAACTATATTATACGAAGAAGAAAGCAGCGCAATTTCCAGCGCTACTTTCTTAATGATTGAAATATCTATATTCCCGTTACTGCCCGTAATAACTGCTGTTCCTAATTTAATTACCAGAACTTTTTTCGACATCGCTGATCTTTAAACCCCGAAGATAGCAGTTATTAAAATTTATCGGCGTATCGATTCTGCCTTGTTTGTTCTTTGTAAGCGTTCCTGCGACATCATATTGCTATTCTGATTCCGGTTAATTGAAGGTTCATTTCTATTAACTCTTGAATTTTGAGATGTGCTCTGCGTACGTGGCTGCACCCTTTGGTGAGCGTTTCTGTTGTCTTCCATTCTCCTGGGAGCATTTACAGGGGAGTTGCTATTATAGGTTCTGGATTCTGTTCTATTATTGTTTTGAGGGCGGTTAGTGGGTCTGCTGCCAATAGTAGAACTGGACTGCTCCGGTCTTTGCTGAATCCGCTGCTGGCTATTTCTTAATTCTTCCCTTCTCTGTGACATGTTATTGGAAGGACGATTGCTATTTTCTCCGCTTTGGGGTCTGCTGGCTATCGCCGGCAGCGTACCAGCCCTGTTTCCTGTACGAGGAGCTTCCTGCAATCTTTGATTTGTCTGCGGCATTATATTATCAGGACTAGCATTTGATTCAGATATCCTTCTGTCGGGTCTGCTACCATAATTAGGATTACTGCGATCAATATTGTTATTATTCCTGTAATTGTTTTGTGAATAGGAAGGAGGTCTGCTATGTTGCCTTACCGGACCCCGGTCATAACGAACATTATTATATACATGAACATTCACAATTGGACGTTGACGCTGGTAATAAACATTTACCCTTCTTTGCGGAACACAATACCTGTCAATGCGAGCATAGCCGATTCTCGCTCTTGGAGCATACATCCAGCGATTTACAGGAATATGCCCGATAGCAATATTTACATTTAAACCAAATCCAAGTGGCGCCCATCCGTAATAACCGTTTGCTTCACTCCATACTACCCATGCAGGGGCATATTCATATCCGGGAATCCAAAACCATCCATACATTGGATCGTGCTCCCATCTTCCATAATGAAAAGGTGCCCAGCCCCATGAATAACCTGATGACCATGAATATCCTAGATCAGTTTCTGTCCACTGGCCATTGCTGTAGTAAGGACGAAACCCTGGCTCATTATATATCCAGACCTGACCATAGTCCGGCATGGTCATCCATCGTCCATATGGGCTCAATTCAACGTAAAAATCATTAAAGCTTACATTGGCTCTGAAACCAGGTTGTGCTTTTGTTGTAGCGGCGAATGTTACTCCAAGAAGAAAGATCAGCCCGCCCAGGAAGATTTTTAGCGTTTTCATTTTTTAAAATTTTATTTGTTCAATGGTCAGTAGTGATTTGTTAATACCTTCTATTTCTTTTCCACCATATTATCCTCAACTGTCACATCTACCATTCTTAAATGACCTGCCCGAAAAATTAGACGTTGGATTGTTTTTTCAGTTTACAAACAGAGTGTTAATATTCTCACTTCTATATGAGGTGTTTGCGTTGATAAACCTATTAATAATACTGTTAATTACGCGTTAAGAGAACCGTAGATAATATTACCGGGTTGTTAATATTCATCTATGGTCATAAAAGTATTTGAACTATAATGGTTGTAATCCTGCTAAAAGCTCATTGACTACCGAAAATCCCTTATTGTTTATTCCCATACCTGTTGAATATCATTCAACAACTAAAGGAAATGGCTACAGTAAAATGAGAAGGTGTTTGTACTCTGGAAATAGTGAATTGATTAATTATAATTATCTTCTTCCTCTTGACGAATTGATGGCAGTATGAAACATGCAGATGACAATATGCCACATGAATTAAGTTGTGCTACTTTGGGGTAACTACACATTAACTGTACAGCCAAAGATCTGGAAGAAAAGTTATAGAATCGACTGTCAGTATAAAAGGATATTAATCACTGATCATATGATATTGCCTGATAGTATTTATATTATCAGGCAATATTATTATCTCTCATTTAATAGTTTATAATTAAAAACAAATAGCTAAAATGGGTTTCATTTTTTTAATCTTATCTAAAAGACAGTGTTCCTAATGAGCGTATATTCAATTATCTCGTATAATATAACTTAAGTAATATTGTTCTTTTGTTTCGAAATACGATAGTAATAAATAGGAATACCCAAAAGTGTTATAATAAGTCCCGGCCAGGTAAATCGGGGTTTGAAAACAATAAGTAAAATACAAAAGGCAACACCCATCAGAATATATAATATTGGCAAGTACGGATATCCGAAAGCTTTGTAGGGTCTTTCAATATCGGGTTGTTTTTTTCTTAAGATGATAATACCCGATATGGTGAGTACATAAAAACACACAACAATTAAAGAAATCATATCCAGCAAATCACCATAACGTCCCGTAAGACACCAAAAACAGGCAACCGCACATTGAATCCATAAAGCAAAAGAGGGGACGCTGTTTTTGTTTAGGTCACCGGCACGGCTGAAAAACAGTCCGTCTTTAGCCATGGTATAATATACTCTTGCTCCTGCCATGATCAAACCATTGTTGCATCCAAAAGTGGAAATCATAATCATTAATGCAATAATGATTGTTCCGGCTTTGCCGAATATTACTTGTGAGGCAGCAACTGCCACACGATCTTTTTCAGCGCCTGCGATATCCTGAAGGGGCATCACTGCCATATACATGATATTGGCCGATAAATACACTATAGTCACAATGAGTGTTCCAAAAAGAAGACTCAATCCTATATTACGTTTTGGATTTTTAATTTCAGCCGCAATAAATGTAATGCCATTCCAGGAGTCATTACTAAAGATAGATCCAACCATTGCTGCTACTACAGCGCCGAGAGCAAGTACCGAGGTATAACTAAATGTTTCGCCAGTAGGAGCAAGGCCTTTAATTGTCCATAAATCCTGGGTATTCGCAGCCCATATATCTGATTTTGCAACAATAAAACCCGCTATGATTAACCCGAATAAACTCAGTAGTTTGGTTAATGTAAAAGTGGTTTGAATAAGTTTCGCAGCTTTTACTCCTCTGGTATTATTGTAAGTTAATAATACGATGATAAGTATGGCTAGTAACTGTGACCGGCTGACTGATATCAATCCATATTGTAGAATAATAATATCCTCACTAAAAAATGGAAACAGATAAGCTGTGAATTTAGCGAAAGCAACACCTACTGCTGCTATTGTTGCTGTTTGTATGACTGAGAAAAAACTCCAGCCGTATAAAAATCCTGTCAGCGGATTGTATGCTTCTTTTAGATAAACATATTGACCTCCTGCTTTTGGATATATACTACTCAGCTCTCCATAGCTAATTGCTGCAATCATAGTCATGATACCTGCAACTATCCATACAATCATTATCCATCCTGCGCTTCCTACATTTCTGGCTATATCAGCACTTACGATAAATATTCCCGAGCCGATCATACTGCCGGCAACAACCATGGTAGCATCTAGTAAACCAAGGCTGGGCTTAAACGAATTACTCATTAATCAAACTTTCAAATGGGATATTTATTACAGGATAATTTTGCCAGCCATTAAAATCATAATGCCACCATTCGTCAGGGTATATAACAAAACCGTTGGAGGTCATCACTTTCTTGAGCAGTTCACGATTTTTATGTGCTTCAGCAGGTAAACCAACATAGTCTGTATGCGCTTTTTTATCGAAAGCATCGTAAGGGGTTGGCATTGTTAATTCTTTGCCTGTCTTCAGATTGATAATAGTGAGGTCAACAGCACAACCTCTGTTATGTCTGGAGCCTGTGTAGGGTGATGCGACAAAAACGGTATCTCTGAAAGTTTCATAGAACTGTACAGTTACACTGTATGGGCGATATCCGTCGTATATTTTTAATCCCAATCCCATTTTGTTTAATTGCTGTTGTATTTTTTTTAATGATTCAGCAGCGGGTTTTCTCATAAATGCTGTAGGGATATTATACAGTGGTCTTTCCGTCAGATTATTACTGGTAGCATATCGGATATCCAATTTTATGTTTGGAATGAATTTATCTAATCTTACTAATGCCTGATTAGGATCTTTTGCTATGAGCTCTTTATACTCTGCAATAGTGGAAATAGTTTTTAAACCATATTTTTTATAGAGATCATCTGATTTGGGTTGTTCACGGATAATAAACTGCTGGATTAATCCGGGATTTTCAGGAGATAGTGTAAATCTTACAAGAATATTAGTTTGTTCTCCTTCAATAATAAAATTTCCTCTTAATTGATTATCCGGAATTATTTCACCTATGTTAATAATTTTACCTGCTTTTTCAAATAATGATTTTGAAGTTTTCCTTAGTGAATCCACGAAATTATCATCGAAAAAGTTTTCACTAAAAATACCAGCCTGCATAGCATTATTCCATTCCGGCAAAAGGTTAAGAAGTTCTTTTTTTCTTTGTTTAAGTATAGAAGAGGGAAGCAGTTTTCTGGGTTGAAGGTCAGCAATAGCTACGATTGTATCCATCAACTGGTTGTTCAATGCAATTGTAGCAGCATAAGTTAAATTGCAGAAAGAAACAATGCCTACACCATAATCCGGAAGAAAAGTCCAGTGTGTGCCAAAACCGGGTAATCCTCCGCTATGACCTATCTGTACTTTGTCAGCACAATCCTTCGACCATCCAAGTCCGAAATTATATGAGCTTATTTTCGGACATATCTCTCCTGATGGTTTTCTATTATAAGCATTCAGGTTGCTAATGTTTCCGGGAAGATGCATTTCTCTGATACTACTACGCTTAATAAAAGCAGTATCGTTATCAGATTTTGGCGGCCAGGCCTGGAGATGAAGGTTCATGTATTTTGTAAAATCATCTATAGAAGTTAACATGCCACCCATAACTCCATATGCACCGCTATGTAACATTTTTTCTTTTTCCCATTTGCCATTAACCAGACGGTAGCCATTAACCAAACGATCAGCAGGCGTTTCAGTGTATTCCCAATAAGTATGGTTCATTCCTAATGGAGCAAATATGTTTTCCCTGATGTATTTTTCATAATGTTGTCCCGATGCTCTGGTAATAATGGTACCTAACATAGCGAATCCAAGATTGCTGTATTCGTAAGCCATTCCCGGTGTAGAGGACAACGACACATTGTTTTTAATAAAATCAAGTAATTCCTGATCTGTTCTTTGCAGTTGACGGTCGGCCCACGGATTGTCTTCCGGAAAACCTGCAGTATGCGTTATCAGATGCCTGATGGTAATGGGAGGAGAGTCATTGGTTAAAGGAGTAATCTGATTTATTTCGGGAATATATTTTGCAACAGGATCATCAAGTTTGAGTTTTCCCTGATCTCTGAGTTGAATAATAGCCATTGCCGCAAAACTTTTTGTCATAGAGGCAATCCTGTATACAGAAGAAGTCGTAAGGGGAGTTTGCTTTTCCACATCACTGTAGCCCAGAGCTCCTGAATGGATAACCTGACCATCCGCTACTACAGCATAGGCGAGGCCTGGTACTTTGTTTTTGCCAGCAAAATCTTTGTACATTTTATCTATAACCGGAAATGCAGCCTGCATACGGATAATTCTGTTACTATCCATGAACATAGCTGGCTGATAGCCGGGTACAGTGATTTTAGCAGAAGGATCTGTGGGAAGATTAATGTCCTCTAATTTTTCAAGAACTTTTTTTAAACCTTTATCAAAATCAGGTCCCCAGCTGCGTGTATTTAACAGTAATGCATAAGCGTAACCATTTGGATAATGCCTGAGCTCTGTTCTTGTTCCGGGTAATGAACCATTATGCCAGAATAAGCCCGTTGAGTCTATAACCCATCCGCAGGCATAATCATGATTGGCTTCAGATGGTGTAAGCATAAGTTTTCTGCTGGCCGGACTGATAATATCTTTTAATACGGGATTGCCGTCAACATGATTAATAAAATTTACAAGGTCTGTAGCGGATGCAATCCATCCTCCGTGAGCATCCATCCTGCTAATGTTATATACATAAGGATTTTCTCTTCCCTGTCCATAATAAATAACTTCCTCAGGTTTTTTTTGATCGAGTGTGTTTCCTCCAACCGACATTGTTGTAGCGCCAGATGGAATCAGTATATTTTTTTTTACATATTCTTCGTATCCCTGTCCTGTTATTTGTTCAATTACTCTTCCTAAAACGCAATAACCGAAGTTAGAATAAGCGTAATGTGCCCCGGGTTTATTCTCAAGGGCAAAACTGTCGAGAGTGAATGAAATTAACTCGTCAAAATTTCTTGAAGGGTCTGTAAACATAGGATCATTGCGACTGTTTCCCCATCCTCCTTCAACATGTTGTAATAAATGGCGAACACTTATTGCTGTGATATCTTTTGTATAAGGTTTTTTTCCGTATTTATTTTTTAGAATGCCTTTGGGTCCAAATACCTTATCATCCAGCGATAATTTTTTTTCATCTACCAGTTTCATGATGGCTACAGCAGTTACTGGCTTTGAGATACTGGCGATTCTGAATAAACTTTCTGGGGTTACTTTAATTCTTTTTTGCTTGTCTGCAAATCCATACCCTTTAATATATACAGGTTTTTCGTCTTTCGTAATAGCTAAAGAAATACCCGGAACATTATTTTCTGCCATAAAAGCATAGATAACGTTATCGATTTCCGGGAGACTGTCTTTAGGTGAAAATCCGGTAAGAAAAGAGAGTAGAATAGCGGTTAGGTTCATTTTGGTTTAATTTAATTAATCCTGGTAATACACATTTTCTTCTTTCAATAACTTATTGTAGGCAGCAACTCTCTTGGTTGATTGAGGTTTCGTTAGTTCAACAATACAATGTAGCATAGCATTTGATAAGCTAAATGCGCCAATCAGCGGACTTAAAAAATAATCAGGTGATGTATATACTAAAAGATTGTGTTTGCTATAATTACATAAGGGAGAATATTCACTATCCGTTAATACAATCGTGGTGGCTCCTTTTTCTTTGGCTTTTTTAAATGCTTTAATGGTTTGGTTCTGGCATTTATCGAAGCCAATAGCAATTACAACATCCTGTTTTGTAAATAAACCCATATAATCGAATAACATACCATTGTATTCTGTTATAGAGTGTATTTGTGGAATATGAGATCTTAGGAGGCTTTGCAGATAATTTGAAACAGCGCCAACATATCCCAGGCCGATAATAAAGGTGTTTTTTGAAGCAATGATTGCTTCGCATGATTTAATGATAGTATCAAAAGAAGTTTTTTCAATAGTCCTTGCAAGCATATTTGCATCTCTTGATAAAGAGTTGCTGATAGCCTGCTCAACACCTGTGTTAATTTTGAATTCATCAAGGAATTTATCGAAAGGAGCGCGGCTATTTTGTTTCTGAATATTGGGTTTTAATTTTTTCTTCAGATCATGAAATCCTTTTAATCCTATTTCCTGACATGCTTTTATAATAGTAACAGGATCAACATTGAGTTTTTTAGCCAGGTCGGCAGCATTCATCAGAATAGCATCATCAGGATGGTCAAGTACATATTTAATTACCATGTACTTTTTTTTGGGCAAACTTTCGAGATTAATCTTCTTTAAAAAATCCATAAATCAATAATTTAGTTTTGCTCTTTCCATCCCGGGCCATTTACTACCCTTCCGGGAGTTGCACCTGTATGCTCACCATCTTTTAAAACCTGTACACCATTTACAAATACGTGCAGCATTCCCGTACTATACTGATGCGGTTCTTTGAAAGTAGCATGATCGGAGATCTTTGCGGGATCGAAAACAACAATATCCGCAAAGTATCCCACTTTTAGAGCCCCTCTCTTCTGAATTTTCAGATTCGTTGCCGGAAGGGTAGTTAGCCCATGGATTGCTTTTTCAAGGGTTAGCACTTGTTCTTCCCTCACATATTTTCCAAGCAGCCTGGCAAAACTTCCATAGGCTCTTGGGTGAGGATTGGATTTCAGAAAGTTGCCTTCCGGTGCCAGCGATGCAGCATCGGAACAAAAACTCATATAAGGTAATTGTAGTTGTTTTTTTACATTGTCTTCCGACATCATAAAATAGATGGCTTCTACTCTTGAACTATCTTCTCTGATTAAGTCTATAGCTACTTTTTCGGGTGCTTTATTCCTGATTTTCGCAACTTCTTCAAGCGTTTTGCCTATATATTTTCTTAATGAATCCTTTTTGAATGAGCTGAATAAAATACCCGATGGTCCGCCATTGCTGAGAAACATATTTTCCCATTTGTTGGTGGGTGTCAGCATTTCTTTTTCTATTCTTGCTCTTGTTGCCGGATCATTAAGTCTTTCCAGAAATTTATTAAAGCCGCCTTCCTGCGCCCAGGGTGGCATAGTAGCGCTTAACCCTGTGCCGGCTGCGTGATATGTATACATATCTGCTGTAATTTTTAATCCTGCATTTCGGGCTGAATCAATTTTTTTTACAACGTCATCAAATTTGTACCAATTATGTTGTCCTGCCATTTTAAGATGATATATCTCTGCCGGTAGATTTCCTTCGTGCGCGATTTTAATAAGCTCATCCAATGATTCAAGCAATTGATTGCCTTCACTGCGCATATGTGATATATACATTCCATTGTGTTCACCTACCACTTTTGCCAGAGCTATTAATTCATCTGTTTTGGCATAAAAAGCAGGTGGATATATCAGAGATGATGCTAATCCCATAGCGCCTTCTTCCATGGCTTGTTTCACTAAGGATTTCATTTTTTCAAGCTCTTCTGCTGTTGGTGCTCTGTCATCATTTCCTATCACATATTCCCTAACAGTTGTAGCTCCTATAAAAGAAGCAATATTAGGAGTAACACGATTTTCCATCAGCCTTAAATATTCAGCCAATGTGTTCCATGAAGTGTCAAATTTTTCTGCTGGAAATGTCCTGAGTGCTTTGGCTTTCATTTCAGGATTTAGCGGACCGGGAGAACTCCCTTCTCCAAATATTTCCAGGGTAACACCCTGACGCGTATCACTTTGTCCTTTCCCATCACGTAATAATGATGTAGGAGCCCAGCTAAGTACATTAATAAATCCTGGAGCAACAGCCATTCCCTTTGCGTCAATTTCTTTATTCGCCTTGTAATCAGTAAGACTTCCAATCATAATAATGCTATCGCCTGCAATAGCGATATCGCCTGTAACCGGAGTATTTCCGCTTCCATCATAAATAATACCATTTCTGATAATTATATCAACTGTGGATGGCTGATGACAAGAGGAAATAAAAAATGTTACCAATAAAGTAGCAAGCAAGAGTGTTTTGGCTGGTGTCATAATGCTAATGCTTTAGGTAATGCCAAATTATGGCATATTTGATTAAAAACAATAGAATTGTTGAATAAATATTTTTTATAAATATTATTATTTATTTTCTTTGCATACACAAATACTAATGATATGAATGAAAAAGCTATAATACTTACCGGTGGTATTTTAAATCGTGGCAATGCAAAAACTGCACATGGATTGATTCGTACAACATCACGTTACGATATAATTGGTGTTATCGATGAGCATTCAGCCGGACAGGATGCCGGTTATGTTGTAGATAAAATAACCAGAAATATACCAGTATATGCCAATGTGAGTGAGTTTTTAAAAAATACTTCGGAGAAACCTAAGTATGCAATTATTGGTGTAGCATTTCCCGGAGGAAAATTACCTGCAGAAATAAAAGAAGAATTGAAGTTGGTAATAGAAGCCGGCATTTCAATTGTTTCCGGTTTGCACGATTACCTGGTGGATATGCCGGATTTAAAATCATTGGCAGATGCTAATAATGTAGAATTACTCGACATCAGAAAACCTCGCGATAAGAGTGAATTGAAATTCTGGACCGGTGAAATTCTGGAAGTAAAAAGTCCTATTATAGGAGTATTGGGAACTGATTGTGCTTTGGGAAAAAGAACAACTGCTGTAATGATTACACAGGGAATGAAAGATAAAGGAGCGAATGCACACATGGTTTTTACAGGACAAACAGGTTGGTTACAGGGACATAAATATGGATTTATATTAGATTCAACATACAACGATTTTATTTCCGGAGAACTGGAGAATGCTATTGTAAACTGTTACAAAAATGAATCTCCCGAAGTTATTTTTGTTGAAGGTCAATCAGCACTTTGTAATCCCAGCGGACCTTGCGGCGCTGAATATTTATTATCAGCACAATGTAAAGGTATAATTCTACAACATGCTCCTGGTCGTGTTTATTACAATGGTCAGGAAGATACAGGTATTGAAATATCCCTTCAGAGAGAATTGGATATTATTAAATTATATGGTTCAGAAGTAATAGCTATTACTTTAAATACAAAGGGACTGAATGTAGAAGAAGCTAAAAAATATCAGCAGGAATATGAAAAGAAATACAATCTTCCGGTAGTTCTTCCTATTGAAGAAGGAGTCGGAAAGCTGACAGATGCTGTAACAAAATATGTTGAAAAATTCAACAAAAAAATTCAGGCTGTCGCTTACTAAAATATGAAGTGCTTATTTTAAAATAGTTCTTATTAATATAATATATAATGAAAATCACTGGTGTTAATATATCAAAAGAAAACCTGGAGCTTACCCGTCCTTATACTATTGCCTTTAAAACTATTTCTTCTGTAGAGAATGGTATTATTACTATTACGGCCGATAATGGCAATACAGGATGGGGGGCATTTAATCCTTCGTATGAGGTGATTGGTGAAAAACTTGATGAAGCACTTGGTGTATTTTCTGATTATGATTTTGAATGGTTGATTGGTAAAGAGATTGATGATATTGACACTGTTATAGAAGAGGTACAGGTGAGATTTGCCCACAGCACTTCAGCGAGAATAGGCATGGAGATCGCATTGTATGACCTGTATACAAAAACTTTAAAAGTTCCTCTGGTTAAATATTTAGGTCAGGAGATTTATTCCATGCCCACTTCTATAACTATTGGTATCAAAAATGTTGCGGAAACAATCGAAGAAGCAAAAGAATATATCGATAGAAAATTTAAAATTCTAAAAATAAAACTCGGTATTTCTCTTGAAGAAGATATTGAGAGGATTATTAAACTAAGAGAGCATTTTGGTGATAAAATAGATATTATCATTGATGCTAACCAGGGCTACAATACTGCTCAGCTGATGGATTTTTATGCGAAAACAGCTAATCTGAATGTGTTGCTTATTGAACAGCCTTTGCCTGCGGGTAAAGAAAGTGAAATGCGTTTATTGCCCGACCATATTAAGCGTTTAGTAGCTGCGGATGAGTCATTAATTGGTGCAGCTGATGCAATATCATTAGCCAATACAGTTCCTGCATGTGGATTCTTTAATATTAAGTTGATGAAGTGCGGAGGAATTAGTCAGGCT
>CAZQIQ010000006.1:25405-38392 GCA_964593835.1 uncultured Chitinophagaceae bacterium | reverse complement strand
AAAAGATTGCCCGTACAGGTGTTGATAATAATATTGATTTAATGTGGGGCTGCAATGATGAAAGTATTATTAGTATCACAGCTGCATTGCATACAGCTTTCTCCTGCAAGAATACAAAGTTTATAGATTTGGATGGTAGTTTAGATCTTGCAAAAGATGTAGTAAAAGGCGGGTTTATACTGAAAGACGGTATAATGTCTATTTCAGATAAACCCGGCCTTGGACTCCTGCCGCTTGATTAATATTTATTGTGAATTTCAGTCATTACCCGTACCATTTCGGCTCTGATTTCTTCAACTGGTCTTGTGAAATTGTTATTCATAAATGAAAAAATCATGCGTTTTCCTTTTCGGGTAACGAGATAACCGCTTTGGTTGTGTACATATTGTAAGGTGCCGGTTTTTGCAAAAACAAATGGTATTCCATTATCTGTTTTGTACGCTTCGCTTAGTGTTCCGCTAATGCCTCCATTAGGTAAAAGATTATATAATCTTTGTTCATTATTGATTTTATCTCTTAATTTAATCAGTAACTGAACAAGTGTACGTGGCGTGAACATATTTCCCGGAAAACCTGCTCCGTTAGTCCACAATGCCGGAGATGGTAAATCATTCAGAAATCTGATTTGACTATATTTTCTTACTGAATCCATATTAAAAGGTCCTTTAAATGTAGAAGCACAAAGCATCAGGATTTGTTCTGCCAGATAATTATCACTCGGAAGCAACATTCTTTTATATAGGGAATCGGCAGAGATACTATATATCGTCGAGGCATTATCGGGTATTTCTGCATCAATAACACCTACTGGTTTTCTTAAGAGAATCTTTAATACCTCAGCGGTTAGATATGCATCTGTTGACGACTGTTCATTTCTTTGTGTCATATATGGAACATGGTCTCCTATAGGAAAAGGCTGCGGATTTACCCAATATCCTCTAAGTCTTTGTGTAACATAGTTCGATGCTGAATAAAATAATTTCTTATCAGTGTTTTTAAGAAAATGATAAACAATATCAGAATTAAGATCAGGGTGCATAAAGGAAGGGTCGCCGGTTCCCCAAAAAACCAGCGAATCTCCTTTTATAATGTATTGTAATCCCGGAATAGAATCCCCCAGCATTTGTAAAGCCGTGTAGGCAGTGAATAGTTTTGTATTCGATGCGGGAATAAAATATTTATCAGCATTTAACTCATAAATCATTTTATCGCTCTCTTCATCATACAATGCAAAGCCTGTGAAATGTTCATGGGTGATATTGGCTTTTTCCAATATTTCTTTGATATCAGCGGCTTTCATTTTTTGCGCTGATGATAGTTTTGAAATAAAAGCAATAAGTAAAATAAATAACAAATATTTTCTATTCATGTTGATTGTTTTATAAATATAAATGAGTACGAAACAACAATACTTTTACTCCCATTGCTATTAATTAGGATCCATTAATTGATTGGTTCCTATTTCTTCCGAAGAAATAGGCCAAATATATAAAGCGCTGCTTACACTTAGTTCTGGTGCAACACCCTGAGGAGCGGCTTTACCGGGAATGGGTAATAATTGTCTCTGTAAATCCGGTACTCTGAACCCTTCACCTAATAATTCAATTCTTCTTTCATTGATAATTAAATCAAGCAAAGCTGATTTGTCATTAAGATCAGCTGAATTAAATGTATAAGAGGGATCGGACCGGTGACGTATTGCTTCCAGGAGGGCTGCAGATGTAGCATAATCATTTGTTTGAGCTGCTGCCTCTGCATAGTTTAATAACACTTCAGCATATCTGATAACAGGAACAAAATCTGTATTGGGATTTCCGGTTACAAATTTGTTTAACCATTTAAATCCAGCAGTATCAATTACCAGCTCACTACGCTTGTCGTCCGGATTAGAAAATACAGCGTCGGTTATTATACCATTATGATTCAGGTAATATTCAGATCCCGCAGCAGGTGGTGCACGAAAATAAAAAGTAATCAATGAGCCTGAATTGGCAGCAGAAAAAGGCATATAAAAAATAGCTTCCGGACCGGTATAGTTTCCCGTAAATAATTCAGAAAAATCAGACTCTAATGTATGCTGAACCCCAGATGTTGCACTCATGGTGGGTAGCGAAACAATTTTCTCAGCTTCGTCTACTACTTCTTCATATTTTCCCATATGCAGATATACACGCGTCTTTAATGCTATTGCTGAATTTCTATGTGCTTTTACAGCATTATTATAAGTACTGGAATAGGAAATTGGTAAATGAGGTTCTGCTTCATCAAGATCTTTTAATATCTGATCATAAATTGCTGCTACTGAACTTCTGGCCAGATCGTTATTATCACTTGAGTTTTCCTTTTGCAACCGTAATGGTAAACCTGGAGAAGCACCATTATCCAAATTATAAGGTTTGGCATATACCTGCACTAAACCAAAATAGGAGATGGCGCGAATGAATTTTGCTTCTGCTACATATTGGTTATAAAGTTCTTCAGAGATAACTTCTTTTTTTTCTTCGAGTCCGGCAAGAAAAGTATTTACTCTATTGATGGTTGTATAGCCTGCTGACCACATATTAATTACTTCTCCTGATCCGGAATTTACAGTATGGCTCCAAACATTGGAAGCCTGCCCGGGATCGGGTTTTCCCATTAAAAATTCATCTGCTCTTAATTCATTAAATATTAAATATCTGCCACCATAAAAGTTGGCGCTTTTAAGTCCGGCATAAAGACCAACGACCTGTGCCTGGACTCTTTCGGGTGTATCGAATGCCGTAGCATCTGATATGTTGGTGTCAGGTACCGTATCTAATAAATTTTTAGAACATGCTGTGATTAATAGCATTGCCAGAAGGAGCAGCTTACTAATGAGTAGCATTTGTATATTTTTAAAATAATATTTCATCTGTCTTGTTTTTGGATTTGATAATCTCTAAATTTTTTACCGCTGGTGTATCTGTAATGTTTTTGTTGATTAAAAACCTACATTAATACCGAAAGTGAATGTTCTTGCAGATGGGGCAGAGTGTTTATCAGCTCCAGGTGCAGAAGAATCATTACCGTTTACGGAAACTTCCGGATCCGATCCAGGGTAGCTTGTGAATATCAAAAGATTTGTTCCCTGCGCATATACGCGCAATGATGATAAGTGTAGTTTAGAGGCTAAGCTGGCGGGAAAGCGATATCCTATTGATGCATTCCGAAGTTTAGCGTAATTGCCGTTTCTCAAATTACCTGAATGTGAAAGAGAGCCTCCGTTGGAGGTGTTATCACCATATACTACTTTAGGAATGTCTGTTACATCGCCGGATTTTTGCCATCTCCTCAGGATATCAGTGGAGTTGTTATGATAGCGTCCATCTAATAATGTAGCGCCGTTACCCCAATACATTTTATTTCCACCTGAAAAAGTAAATCCAAGATCTACGTCAAAGTTTTTGTAGGTAAAGCTATTATTGAATCCACCAAAAAATGAAGGAAGTGCAGATCCTAGCACAACACCATCACGAACAATATCCAGGGGAGCAGCAATTGTGCCATCAAGATAAGTCCATTGTACACCGTTATGATTGTATTGTACAACTTCATCATTCCTGTTTAAATACATTCTTTGTCCGTTATCAGGATTTACACCTAATGTTCTTACTGCGAAGATAGAACCTACTGCATGTCCCACGCGGGTGATACTGGCCAATTCTACAGCACCGGTAGTACTATTGGAGTTTCCCAGAATATCAGAGTTGTTATTAGCCAGTTGCGTTACTTCATTTTTTAAAGTACTGATGTTAAAGTTGGCTGTCCAGGTAAAGTCTTTTTTGTCAATAATATGTCCTGTTATATTAAACTCAAATCCCTGATTATACATTGAACCAACATTGCTGGAAATAGAGTTTCCGGGTATACCTCTCGATGGTGCCTGCTTTGCATTCAGAATCATGTCATTAATATTATTCTTGTAATAGTCGGCCTGAATGGTGATTTTATTATTAAACAGAGAGAAATCGAGTCCGATATCTGTTTTTGTGCTGGTTTCCCATTTTAAATGGGGGTTACCAACCTGAGAACTATACAATGATGGAATATCTCCATATAAGCCGGTAGCGTATAATGATAAAGCAGGGAAATCGCCAAGATTAACATTACCAACAGAACCGTAACTGGCCCTTATTTTGAGGTTGTTTACTATATTGGAAAAGGATGAGTTCTTATAAAAATTTTCTTCCGAAATGTTCCAGCCTATAGATCCTCCGGCAAAATTGCCGTATTTATTTCCCTGCGACAACCCTGAATAACCATCTCTTCGAAGCGAGAAACTTAATAGATACTTTTTGTCATAATCATAAAAAACATTGGAGAAATAAGAGATAAGACCGTTTAAGGTTGAAATATTACCCAACGGATAAATAGTGGAATAGCCTCCCTGATAATTAGTATAATAGGGGTCAGTTAAATCCAATCTTTCGGCACCCCATTGTTTAACAGTAGTTTTTATTTCTTCATAGCCTAGCAATACATTAAGATTATGGCTTTTGTTGAATGAGCGATTATATGTGAGGGTGGATATCCAGTCTGTTCTGGTATCTGCGGAATACATATTAGCGGCAACACCATTATTATTAAATCCAATTCCCTGAAGCGGACTATAAAACTGAATATTTTCAGTAGCCACTTTATTGATACTGTAACTGGTTTTGGCTTTAAGACCTTTGGCTATTTCGATTTCTCCGTAAACGTTACTGATCGTTGTATTGTTTTCTGAAATAAAATAATCATTTTCAATAATAGCGACCTGATTGTAGTATGCGCTTCCTATAAGATTTGCGCCGTTGCCTATGTTAGGTCCTCTCATGTTATAGGAACCATCTTCATTGAAAGGTGAAACATTAGGACCAAGCATCATAACAGCTCTGGCTACTCCATCAATCTGGAATGATTGACTCGGTAGAGAGCCTGTACTTGGGCTTCTGTTAATGGAGTTGGAATAAGTGAAGTTGGTGCCGATATGCACTCTGTCGAATACTTTCTGATCGAGACTTAATTTAAGTGATTTTCGTTCAAATGAATTAGTACGAATAATCCCATCATGATCGCTGTAGCCTGCAGAAACATAATAACTGGTATTGTCACTTGCCCCAGAGAAACTTAAATTATGGTTGTGGGAAAATGCTGTCTGATAACCATAGTCATACCAGTTGGTTTCTACTATACTACCATCGGGACGCGTTTCCAGAAAAAATCCGGGAGCTTGTCCGAGGTTTGACAGTCCTTCGTTTTTGATCATCACATATTGTTCAGCATTCAATAGTTTTGGCAGATTAACGGCATTTGAAAATCCCATCCAGCTATCCAGTTTAACTTTACCCTGACCTTTTTTTCCTTTTTTAGTAGTAATGACCAATACGCCATTAGCTGCCCTTGAACCATATAAAGCTGTTGCTGAAGCATCTTTTAAAATATCTACAGATTCAATATCAGATGGATTTATATCAGCGAGCGGATTATTAGCAGCCTTCGTACCAAAGTTGCCTGTAAATGCAGCTACTCCATCAATAATAATGAGAGGATATGAACTTAATGATATTGAGTTGATCCCTCTTATCCTGAAAACGGGAGTATTGCCTAATACGCCATTAGGCTGTATAAGATTTACTCCCGGAGCCTGTCCAACAAGCGCCTGTTCAAAACTTTGTATAGGACGGTTTTCTATCTGAGCAGCATTTATTTTTACTGCTGAACCGGTAAAATCTTTTTTGCTTTGTGTGGTATAACCAGATACAATCACCTGACTGAGTTCTGTCGATTCTTCTTTTAATTCAATATTTAAAGATGTTACATTAGAAAGTCTGATTTCCTGGCTTTCATATCCAATACCACTTATTATTAATACTTCTCCAATGGCAGCAGTAATATTAAACTGACCATTCTCATCTGTAGTAGTACCGATGGACTTACCTTTCACCGTTATGTTTATTCCCGAAAGCGGAGTACCCTGTACGTTTGTGATAATACCTTTAAGAGGAGGTAAGAGCGCACTGGTAAAACTCGGAGGATTATTTTTGATGATAATAAAATTACCATCATACTGATAGGATAGTGATAGGGAATTCAGTAAACTGTCAAGTACTTCCTTGAGAGAAGAATTTCTTATATTAAGATTGAACTTCTCAGAGTTTCGCGCAATTTCATTTGTATAAACAAAATAATAGCCGCTTTGTTTTTTCAGATTATCAAATACATCGTTGAATGATGCATTTTTGATCTGCAGATTTATATGCTGCGAATATCCGTAAGCGGAAACGTTTAAAAAAACGGACAAGAGAATAGGAGCGATAAGGTTCATAATAAGCATTTGTTTTTTCGGTGGTTGATTCCACGAAAACCTACCTTTCTTAATCATAAATGTTAGTTTGGTTTTAAGAAAATAATTTAACCAGTAAATAAAAACAGTTATGGTCAAGGCTTTATCGTTACTGTATTGTCATTCACTTCAAAATGAACAGCATCTGTATGTTCTAGAACTCTAAGAACCTGTGATATGGAAGCGTCTCGTGGTATGGTAGCATGAAATAATTTGTCTATTTTTCCTTTATAAACTACTTCGAAATTGTACCATCGTGATAATTGCCTCATTACAGATTCTATAGGCGTGTTATAAAATTCAAAGAATCCGTTTTTCCAGGCGATCTCATGTGAAACATTTGCATTTTCAACAAAATGAGATTTGTTTTTTAAAGTAACTTTTTGACCAGGAGTCATTACTGTTGTAGAATAATCATCATTCACACGTATCTTACCTTCTACAAGTGTTGTTTTTATTACAGGTTCATCCTGATAAGCATTGATATTAAAAATCGTCCCTAATACTTCTGTTGTTACACCATTTGCCCTTACGGTAAAAGGACGTTTGTTATCTTTTGCAATCTCAAAATAAGCTTCTCCGGTAATTGTTATCTCTCTGCTGTTTCCCGGAAAAATTGCAGGGAAATACAAGCTTGACGCGGAATTCAGCCATACTTTACTGCCGTCAGAAAGGATAATATGATATTGCCCTCCCCGGGGTGTGCTAATCATATTATATATTAAATCCCCCTTAACTTCACTGTCATCAATATTATATGCCAAACTGCCGGCATCCAATTTTATAGCATTGCTCTGATCGTGGGTCGCTATTTTTCCATTGTTCACAGTATCCAGAACAATTACTTTTCCATTTGAAAGTGTAAGCGTGGCAACATTACTGCCAGGTTTTATCTGATCACTAGTAACAGTAACAAAGGATTGAGTAGCTCTAGGTTTATTAATAATATTTCCGTAATAAAATAAAACAACTACTCCCAGGGTAATAATAATAGCCGCAGCATATTTATACCATATATTGATGCTAGTGGCTGAACTTGTTTTGACGCCGCTCTTTTCAAGAATTTCCGTAAACATCTTTTGTTTATCTAATTCCTGATGTTTGCCCTGATATTGTTCTCGCAATAATAAATCAATCACTTCATCAAGCTCTGTAAATGAAGACTCATTATTTACCAACTGCCTCAGTTCTGTGAGTTCCTCTTTTGTGATATTATTATGAAGATACTTTTCAAAAAGTTGTTTTATAGGCATCTGTCTATAAAGACACAGTTATAAAAGAAAGGAATACGTTGTAATTAAAAAAAAGAGAAAAAAGTTTTGTTCAAACTGATGAGAACTATCTGAGAACTTATTTTTTTTGTTGAGGTATTCGCGAATATTTTCCAACGCACGAGTAATATATGTTTTAGAAGTGAACTTTGAAATGTTCATTTGCCTGGCAATTTCTTCATGACTTAGACCTTCATATCTTGATAACCGAAAAACTTTTTGCATTTGTGCTGGTAGTTGCACTACTGCTTCTTCGATATGTGAATTGAGATCTTTTAATTCAATGGAGGATAATAAAGAGGGTGAAGAATCAACAATATCGCTAATGAGTTCTTCTGAAATAGAAGAAACAAGAATTTTGTTTCGTAAAGTATTTTTAATGAAGTTTCTGGATGTTGTAAACAGATAATTATCAAATCTTTCTACTCCTCTGAGTTTTTCCCGGTTTATCCATATTTTAGTGAAAATGTCCTGGGTGAGATCCTTTGCCAGCTCCTCGGATTTTGTGAAGCGGACACAATTGGCGTATATTCCCTCTGAATATTTTTCAAAAAGTTTCCGGAACGCACAAATATCACCTTCTACTAAAAGGTTAAGCAGTTGTTGGTCTTCATGTGTGCAATTGTGGTTCACTAAGCGTGTCTTGGTGAACTAATTTACATCAAAAGCATTTATTTTTTACAAAAAATTTAAATTAAAAACTTCTTCAAGTGGTTTGTTGACTGGCGATTCATCTTCGTTGGTCTCCATAATATCCTTCATGTAATGCCACCATTTTTTCATTACCTCGTGTGATGAAATTTTATTTATTTTTTCAAGGTTGTCTGATTTTAAGAATGAAAACAGGGTTAAAGTGTCTTTATCCAGATAAATATAATACTCTTTTATTCCAGAATCTTTCAGTAACTGTTCAAGCTCCGGCCATAACTCGTTGTGCCGTTTTTTATATTCCTCTTCAAATCCTGCGAACAATTTCATTTTGCTTCCTATTGTGTACATAACCTCTTATTTGTAAATGTTTAAATAACAAGTTCTTTACCTTCTGATTCTTATTGAAAATAAATCATTTAGAGTGTATAGATTCTTGTTATTAGTTATCCTATAATAATTTTTTGGTATAAAGAGTGCTTCCGGTTCGGTACCATTTTTTTATACTACTTCAGTTACAAGTATTTTGCTAGATGCGATTCTTTATTGCTCTTCGAAACTGTTGATTCGTCCACTGTTTATATATTCGATGGTGTAAGACGATGATCTTGAGCTGATGTGATTTCAGCTCTTGTTTTAGGAAGGGCTGATGGGTGGTTTTTGCGGATAAACTCAATGAGTTTTTCTCTTACAATGCATCTTAACTCAAACGCCTGGCCAGAGTTAGCAGCGCTTACCAATACTCTTACCTGAATATTTAGTTCAGTAACATCAGTTATCTGAACTACAGCAACGCGGCCATCCCACAACGGAGCATTTTTTAATATCTCTTTAAGTTCTTCCCTCATTTCATCAATCGGAGCTGTATGGTCAAGATATAAAAAGACAACTCCCAGTAGGTCAGAAGATTTTCTCGTCCAGTTTTGAAATGGTTTCTCGATAAAATAGTTGATAGGGAGAATAAGTCTTCGTTGGTCCCATATATTTAATACTACATAAGTAAGTGTAATTTCTTCAACCCGTCCCCATTCGCCTTCAACCACCAAAACATCATCAATCCTTATGGGTTGGGTAAAGGCAATCTGAAATCCCGCTAGCAGATTACCTAATGACTTCTGCGCTGCAAAGCCAATAATTATACCGCCCAATCCAACACCTGTTAACAGACCGGCTCCAAGCTTTCTCATGCTTTCAAAGCTTAATAGAATGGCGCATGCAGTGAGAATGATAATCAGAGTGATAAATAGTTTTCTTAAAAACTGAAGTTGCGTTCTGATTTTTCTTTCTTTTAGATTATCCTGCTTTTTAAGATCATAGATGTACATGGTATAATCCTGACCAACATTCACAAATCCTATCAGGATAAAAGCAAAGGAGATTGTCAGGAGGATGTCAACCGTTTTGTTTAAAGTATAAAAGATATTAGGGGGAATATTAATCAACTGCAGGGCAAAGTTCGCGACTATCAATATCAGGAAAAATGATACTGGTTTATAAAGTTTACTCCATATAGATTTAATAAACGAAAACTGTTGTTTCTCCATTCTGCTGGATTTTAAGATGATGAAATTATCTGATTGGCTCTCTTACTACGTAGTCTGCTTAATGTTTCCAGGGTGATGCCCAGATAGGCAGCTATATATTTAAGCGGTATCCTGTTGGCGAGTTCAGGTCGGGTGTTAACAAAATGAGTATATCTGGCCGCGGCGTTAGGGATTCTGCTGATATAGATTCTATCTTCAGAATCTGCATAATAAATTTCCAATATCATTCTTCCTATTTGATTCATTTCAGGAAAACGTTCGTAAAACAATCTCATAGTTTCAAAAGGGATCACCACCAACTCACAATCCTCAATAGCCTGTATATATTCATCCGATGGAGCGCTATTAGACATGCTTCTGATGGCTGTGGTAATTTCATTTTCGGGATTGAGCCACACCGTGATTTCCTTTTTCCCGTATTTGATGAACGAGCGAAGTACTCCGCTGGCTATGTAATAATAGTCTGTGCAAATATCACCAGCTTTCAGCAAAAATTTCCCTTTTAATACTTTTTTATAATATGTTTCTTTATGGATAAAATCTTTTATCTCGTTTTTTAGTGGATAGTACTGATCAATATATTCTATAAGTGGCAAAGAGTTCTGCCTGTTAACGTTTTTTTTATCATGCGCTTTTTTTGTCATTCCTGGCCGTTAGTTTTAGATGGTCTTTTTAGTATAGAATTTGTCCATGTTGATGATGATTTACTAATAAGAAAACAATTTGTCTTTCATTTTAGTTTGTTATTCATAAAGCATCGACATTTGTAAAATAAATATATCGAATCATCGGTACATCGTTAGATTAAAATGATAGTATGGACGATTTTATAGCAGCCAGAGCGCAGATGGCGCTTTCATTAGGATTTCATATAGTATTTTCCTGCATTGGAATGGTGATGCCATTTTTTATGGCTGTTGCTCATTTTTACTGGTTACGGTCAGGAAAAAAAGTTTATTTGAATATTACTAGAGCCTGGAGTAAAGGTGTGGCCATTTTTTTTGCTACAGGAGCAGTGTCCGGAACCGTTTTATCATTTGAACTGGGTTTGTTATGGCCAGAGTTTATGAAACATGCCGGTCCTATTTTTGGTATGCCATTTTCTTTAGAAGGAACTGCATTTTTTATCGAAGCTATAGCATTAGGTTTTTTCTTATATGGATGGAACCGTTTTAATAAGTGGTTTCATTGGGTGACGGGTGTAATAGTAGGCGTAAGTGGTCTGGCTTCTGGAATATTGGTTGTAGCTGCAAATGCGTGGATGAATAGTCCTGCAGGTTTTGATTATGTAAATGGTGAATATATTAATATAGATCCGATTGCGGCTATGTTTAATGATGCCTGGTTTTCGCAGGCATTGCATATGTGTCTGGCTGCATTTACAGCTACGGGTTTTGCTGTGGCGGGAGTGCATGCATTAATGATATTACGTAGAAAAAACATAGACTTTCATACCAGAGCTTTCAGAATCGCAGCTGTTTTTGGTACTGTTGCAGCGTTGCTGCAACCGGTGAGCGGTGATATATCAGCCAAGGATATTGCAAAACGTCAACCTGCAAAACTGGCTGCCATGGAAGCTCATTTTGAAACCACTACTCGTGCTCCTCTGTTGCTGGGGGGCATTCCGGATGAAAAAAATAAGAAAGTAAAGCACGCTATTAAATTGCCGGGGCTGCTTAGTTTTCTGGCATTTGGAGATATAGAAGCTGAAGTAAAAGGGTTAGATCAAATCCCGGAAGAAGAGCATCCACCGGTAGCGATTACTCATTATGCCTTTCAGATAATGGTAGGGTTGGGAACAATCCTTATGGTTATTTCCATTTTATATTTTATTGCCGTCCTTAAAAAGAAATCCTGGTTGCAACAGCGTTGGCTGTTTAAGTTGTTTGTATTTGCCATACCATTGGGCTATATCGCTATTGAAGCGGGGTGGACGGTTACAGAAGTGGGAAGACAACCATGGATTATATATGGATACATGTTAACCAAAGATGCCGTAACGCCTATGCCGGGAATTGTTTATTCTTTCTATATTTTCAGCGCTGTTTATCTTTCGCTCGCTATTATAGTAACCTTTTTATTGTATCGCCAGATTAAAATGGTACCTAAAGTTTACGATGTATAATGCTTTACATAATAATGATATACCTGTGGACTTCTATTCTGCTCTATCTTTTATTGGGTGGGGCTGATTTTGGTGCGGGAATTATTGAGTTATTCACCTCTAGAAAGAATAAAAGTATAACAAGGAAAACAATGTATGAGGCTATTGGCCCTATTTGGGAAGCTAATCATATGTGGCTAATCATTACTATCGTCATACTTTTTGTGGGTTTCCCGGTTATTTATACAACAATGTCTGTTTACCTGCATATTCCTCTTACTATTATGTTACTCGGTATTATTGCAAGGGGGACTGCTTTTGCTTTTAGAAATTATGACGCGGTGATTGATGATATGCAAAAAGTATATAATAAAGTTTTTGTTTACTCCAGTTTTGTAACACCATTGTTTCTTGGCATTATCGCAGGGAGTGCAGTTGCTGGAAGAATAGATCCATCAGCTTCAAGTTTTCCTGATGCATATATTTTCAGTTGGTTAAATTGGTTTTCGGTATCGGTTGGATTATTTACTGTAATGATTTGCGGATATCTTGCTGCAATATTTATTGTAGGTGAAACTTATAATGAATCTGATAAACACAGATTTATAAGAAAATCAAAACACATGAGTATTGCTTCGGTAGTGGCAGGACTGATTGTTTTTGTCGCGGCATATTATGAGCATATACCTTTATTTGACTGGGTATTTGGTAACTGGGTAGGGCGAATTGCTATCCTGTTAGCCTCTGTCTCATTTATTATTCTCTGGAAGTTTATTAATACCCGACATATTGCACTAGTAAGAATACTTGCAGGTTTTCAAATTTTGATGATCTTACTAACGGTCACATTCAGGCATTATCCTAATATAGTACTCTTTAAGAATGGTACTTCTCTTTCCTTATTGGAACATGCAGGTCATGAAAAAACTATTTACTGGCTTGGAATGGCCCTGCTATTGGGTAGTTTATTTATTCTTCCCGCGTTATATTATCTAATCTATAGCTTTCGCAAAAAGGGAAATGTTTCTCATTTGCAATAAAACACTCCCATAATGGGAGCGAGATTTTGTATAA
>CAZQIQ010000006.1:0-25395 GCA_964593835.1 uncultured Chitinophagaceae bacterium | reverse complement strand
TAATATTTTATAAAATATTAATAATCAATTATTTGTATATTGGCATTGTGTTGGCTCAGCTTGGGGAAGAATTTGAATTTTTATGATCTACCCTTTACAAAACATCGCCGATAAAATTGTTACCAAGATTTCAGTGCTATTTTTTATTATTGGGATATCGTCAGCTGATGCTCAAACGGTAAGTGAAATTATTACAGATTATAACGGATTTTATAAGTCAGGAAATACCAATATAAATACAACGAGACCAGATCATTCACACAATCTTTTGGCTTTTACGTTTAACGGGACCAGATATTCAACAGGAGTAAATGATGCTTTATTAACTGCGCACAAGCAGGAATTTACTGAGGGTATGTTTCAGGCAATGCCTATGCATAATCTTACAGGATCACCTACGGGAAATACAAAAATCGGATTGGGGGCTATGGCAGACGGTGTATATAATGGAGCAGGAACACCTCCATCAAGAAATCTTTCTCAATATCTTGTTGACGGACCTAATGGATTAGATTTAGGAACCTGTGTGGCAAATTTACCTGCCGGTACAATGTTTATGTCCGTTACCAATTTACAGACTAGTAATATAGGGGACGGTGTGCCTGATATTCTTGTGACGCAGGTGGCTGATCCTTCTTCAAAATTCGACAGATATTGTTTTACAGATATTAACGGAAATATGATAGGTAATTACGTAGATATCAACCTGACTAATATCCCTACTGTAGGGCAATGGATGGCAGATTTTTACGAAGCTACCGGATCTTCTGTACTGGCTTCAAATTTTACACAAACACATAGACAAATTCGTCTGTGGGCGGCCGATTTTAACTCTTTTGGTATTAATGAATCAAATATCAGTGAAATAGCATATTTTAAAATTGTACTGAGTGGGGATAGTGATATTGCTTTTGTGGCATATAACTCAAAAACAATGAGTGTAAATAATATACTAGATATACCTGCAACCCAAAAACTTACCCGAACTCTTAAAGAAGAAGTCAAAACAACTAAGTTGTATCCTAATCCTGCAAAAACGGGTGTTAATTTTATTCATCCTTCTGCAGACAGAAATGCAAGTATACAGGTATACAATATGAATGGAGTATTGGTACTGCAAACAAAGGTTGCACCGAATGTTACACAAACAAAGTTGAATATTAGTTTTCTTAATTCAGGAGCTTACCAGATTACATATACTAACGGTTTCGATAAATACTCAGAAAAATTGCTGGTACAATAAATTCATCCGGCTATTTTTGCCTGGATGATCCATCTTCCAGATCTAATAGCTGACCTCGCGCTTATCCTCGGTGCTGCGGCACTGGTAACACTGATTTTTAAGAAACTCAGGCAACCACTTGTACTGGGTTATTTGATAGCTGGTTTTCTCGTCGGACCTAATTTTACCATTGTTCCAAGTGTTACTGATGTAGAAAGTATCAAAGTGTGGGCAGAAATAGGCGTTATATTTTTGCTCTTTAGTCTTGGACTCGAATTCAGCTTTAAAAAACTTTTAAGGGTAGGAGCTCCTGCTTCAATCACTGCGGTTATTGAAGTTATTACCATGCTCGTTATCGGGTACGTGACAGGTTCATTGATGGGATGGTCGCGTATAGACAGCATATTTCTCGGTGGTGTGCTTAGTATTTCCTCAACGACCATTATCATTAGAGCTTTCGACGAACTTGGAGTAAAGGGTAGAAAGTTTGCCGGATTGGTATTTGGGATATTAGTCGTTGAAGATCTGGTGGCAATAGTATTGTTGGTTTTATTATCGACGTTGGCTGTTAGCGCACAGTTTTCGGGAGCTGAAATGTTATGGTCTGTAGCCAAGCTGGTTTTTTTTCTTATGCTTTGGTTTCTTTCAGGTATATTCTTTCTGCCAACTTTATTAAGGAAACTTAAATCATTAATGAGTGATGAAACTTTATTGATTCTCTCTATCTCGCTTTGTTTATTAATGGTTTGGCTGGCAGTGATTGCTGGATTTTCTCCTGCTCTCGGAGCATTTATTATGGGTTCTATTCTTGCTGAAACTACTTACGGCAGCAAAATAGAACACCTGATTAAGTCCGTTAAAGATTTGTTCGGATCGATATTTTTTGTCTCTGTTGGTATGTTAATTGATCCAAAAATGCTGGTGGAATACGGTGGTCCCGTTTTTCTAATTACTATAATAACTATTATTGGCAAGACATTAAGCACCGCTTCGGGATCGCTTTTGTCCGGACAGTCACTCAAAACATCTATCCAGGCCGGAATGAGTTTGTCTCAGATCGGTGAGTTCTCTTTTATTATAGCTACACTGGGTATGACACTCAATGTAACCAGTGATTTTTTATACCCTATTGCAGTGGCTGTTTCAGCAGTTACTACTTTTACCACACCGTATATGATCAAATTTTCTGATCCGGTGTATAACTGGCTCAACAGAGTGTTGCCGGCAAAATTCATCAGCGCTGTAAACCGATATAGTAACAAACCACAAAACGCTGGTAATTCGAGTGAATGGCAACAGTTTCTCAGATCTCACCTTCTTAATACTGTACTACAGATGGTGATTATCATCGCATTGATTTTATTATCAGTAAATTATTTATTGCCGTATATCCAAAATACTTTAAATGGTAATTCCGCTGCTAAAATTTTAGCAGTACTCATTACTTTTCTGGTTATATCTCCGTTTCTGTGGGCATTGGCGATTAAACAACCCAGAAGAGAAACTGTAAGGCAAATATGGACGCAAACCCGGTCAAGGCACGGATTGATTGTATTTCAAAGCCTGAGGTTTGCTCTGGCTATTTTTGTAATAGGCTTTTTGCTGAGTCGCTTCTTTACTACAACTATCGCCATCAGTGTTGCCGCTATAATTCTGGCGCTCATGACAATAGCTTCAAAAAAAATCCAAACATTCTACTTCAGAATAGAAGACAGATTTCTCCTCAATTTTAATGAAAAAGATAATGAAGAAGATGTTGAGGACTTGTCACCCTGGGATGCACATATGGAGAAGTTTGAAGTGAAGCCTGAATGGAGTGGAATTGGAAGGTCACTGCAGGAGTTGGGATTAAGAGAGAAGTTTGGAATTAATATTGCCACAATAGAGAGGGGGTCCAAGGTAATCAATGCTCCTAAAAGGGACGCCGTAATATATCCTTATGATCATTTATTGGTTATAGGTACGGATGAGCAACTTGATAAATTTCGTAGTGATGTAGAACTGGTCACCACAATTACAGAAACCAAAAGGTCTGAAGTTACTTTATGGCATTATCAGGTGAATGAGGGGTCTATTTTAGTAGATAGAACAATTAGAGAATCAGGTATAAGAGAAAGGACAAGAGGATTGGTAGTAGGAGTGGAAACCAAAGGTCAACGCATAGTAAATCCCGATTCATCACACATTATTTATGCAGGAGACGTAATATGGATTGTAGGGGATAAGCTCAGACTCCTTAGCATAAGACGAGCGGAAAAATCACAGAAGATATAAATCTGTAATGGTTTTTCCTTTCTTGAAACCGTACTCCCGAGTTTATGGAATTAAGCAGGATAAGAAATATTACATCTTCAGAAAATAAAAAATACAGAAGCCAGGAGAATCTGCACTTAAAAAAATTGTAGGATTTATTCATTTGTGGCTGGGATTGATATCTGGTTTAATTATTGTTTTTTTAGCAATTACCGCAGGTATACTCGCTTTTGAACAGGATATATGAGATGCGGTGGAGGATTATCGATTTGTTAAGAAACAGCAATTGGCCAGTCCGAAAATGCTCCGTGCTGCTTAGCCCTGCTGAATTAGCGATGGGTAACAGGTTTCTAGGCTTAGAATTTCCAGAATCAGGAAGGTCTGTCATTAGCTTCTATTACGAATAGGATAACTCTTCAATTGAGTGCATTAGCCCGTATACTGGAGAAGTGCTGAAGATTAAAAACAAGAGCAGGGACTTCTTCCGGGTGGTTTTAATGGGGCATTTTTATTTATTGCTACTTCCATATATATCAGCCTATTGTTGCCTCCGAGATATTAGTGTTTTTAGTCATGTTGATCAGTGGAATCATACTTTGGTGGCTTTGCAACAAAACTGCCAGAAAGCAGCGATTTGCGTTTCGTTTTAATGTAACCTTTAAACGTCTTAACTACGACATGCATACTGTTTAGTGTTTTATGCCAGCTGTAGTGTTTATAGCCGTTACGGCTCTGGTCTGGGACTTTGATGGTTTTCGAAATCCTTGTATTAAGTCACGTCAGGTGGAAAATAACTTTACTAACACATACATCCTTTATCAGATACATCAAGAACAGGTGCAGGCCTATCTGACATAGAAGACCGATTATACGATAAGCCGATCTTTAGGGCAAAAGTAGGAGAGACGGATAGTTATTTATCTCCCCGTTAAAACTAACAGATCCAACAGAATGAGCCATCAATCAAAGACCCGGAACTTATTATAACACAGATTATTATTACTAAGATCATTATACGCTTGCAAAGCTGTCGGCTACAGGAGTATATGCGGGAGGGTTTGGAAATTCCTCCCTGGCTGATAAAATCCAAAAGGATGAATGATGATGAGCACCTTTGAGCTATCGGAGGAATTCCTGGTAAGACTTTAGCTTTTTCTCTCACTGATATGTACAAGTTTGCCTGTTTCCGGCTTCCTGATCTGGAAGGGGAGAAAAAACAGGAAAAAGGCTGTACCTCGACCTGTCGTATACCCGAAATCCGGAATTATTGACTTAGCTGACCGATAACGGTCATATCCAAACCTTTTTTCCTACTTTCGGTTATGGTATTGATAGTAGATGACAAGCAGGAAAATCTATTTTCTCTTAAAAAACTCCTGGAAATTCACGGTTTCGATGTCGATACAGCTTCTTCAGGCGAAGAAGCATTAAAGAAAGTACTTAAGAATTTTTATGCGCTGATTATACTCGATGTTCAAATGCCGGAGATGGATGGCTTTGAAGTAGCGGAAGCTATTACCGGTTTTGGTAAAACGAAGGATATTCCTATTATATTTTTATCAGCTGTTAAGATCAATAAAACTTTTATTACTAAAGGATATGATTCGGGAGGTATAGATTATGTTACAAAACCTTTTGATCCTGATGTACTGCTTCTGAAGGTGAAAACATTCTACCGGCTATCGGAGCAACGCAGAGAGTTAAACGAAACCCAAAACGCTTTAAAAGAAGAAATAGAAATCAGGAAGAAGGCCGAAAAAGAGTTGTCGGAACTAAATCATAGTTTGGAGCAAAGGGTAACCGAGCGCACAGAAGAACTTTACAATAGTAATAAACAATTGGAAATGAGTAATCATGATTTGCAACAGTATGCGTCAGTTGCGTCTCATGATCTCAAAGAGCCTTTAAGAAAAATTCAGATTTACAGTGATAGAATTAAAAACGAATTTTTCACAGGAAATACAGATGGTCAGGTATATATGGATAAGATTATTCTTGCCTCTCAGCGTATGACCACTCTTATAAATGATTTACTTAACTATTCAAAATTATCAGGTGATGGTCATTTTCAGATGACAGATATCAATAAGATTATTCAGGAGTTAAAGACTGATTTAGAATTACTGATTACAGAAAAAAATGCTACAATATTGGTAGAGGAATTTCCGGAAATGCAGGTTATTCCTGGACAGATCAGGCAGCTTTTGCAAAATATAATTAGTAACGCACTCAAATTCTCCAGAAAAGATATTCCACCTGTTGTCAGTATAGAAGTTGTTACTGCCGACCTGAACAATGAAAAAGTTTGTGTAATATCTATTAGTGATAATGGAATAGGATTTAATGAAGCCTACAAAGAAAAAATATTCACTATGTTTCAGCGCTTGCATTCAAGAGATGCTTTTGAAGGAACTGGCATAGGATTGGCCATTGTGAAAAAAATTGTAGAAAAACATAATGGCGCTATTTCCGTGACGAGTAAAGAAGGAGAAGGTACCAGGTTTGATATTACTCTCCCTATTCACCAAAAAAATATTATACTCTCAAAAGAAGTTGTCTAATAAATAAAGTATTCAATGCCCAATTCATTTAAACGTAACATTGTTGTTGGTTTTGGATTTTCCTTACTGATTTTAATTATAAGTTCCGTCGCATCATTTATTAGCATTCGCAATCTATTAAACAGTTCTGACTGGGTAGATCATACCCATCAGAATATAATAGAGATGGAAAAAGTTCAAACACTATTACTGGAAGCTGAAACAAATCAGCGAGGTTTTCTATTAACGGAGAATAATGTTTTTACTGAACCTGTACAAACTAATCTTATTGACATAAGAAGTCAAATTAGTAAGATAAAACAAATGACTGTTGACAATCCGGAACAACAGAATAATATTAATCAATTGATCAAGACGGTAGATGCTCGTTTAAGTATACTTACTGAAGGTCTAAAGTTTAAGGAACAGGGTGGGGAAGTTCATAGTGATTTATTATCACAAGGTAAACAGTATATGGATGAAGCGAAATCTTTGATACGGCAGATGGAAGACATGGAGAGGATGTTGTTAAAGAAAAGAACAGATGAATTAAATAAATACGCTCAATACACACCTATTCTAATTATTGCTGCGGCATTAATATCCTTATTTATTACCGGTACTTTTTATGGTAAAATAGTTGGTGATTATAGACAAAGAGTGGTATTGCAGGAAGAATTAATAAAAAAAGATATAGAAGTTGGTCAGCGTCTTGAAATTATCAAAGGTATAGCTGAAAAAGTAGCAGATGGAGATTATACTGCCAGAGTAGAAGATGAAAATAAAGATTTACTCGGAGGCTTAGCAGGAGCATTAAATAAAATGTCTTCCAGTCTGGATTATTCTTTTAAATCTCTCGCGGAACAGGAATGGCGACAAGCCGGTATGGTGGGGTTATCTCAGAATATGTCAGGAGAAAAAGATATTGAAGAACTTGCTGGAAGTATAGTTGAAAGTGTGGCAGAATATACAAACAGCCACATCGGAGCACTTTATTTATACAATGAAATAAAAAACGAACTCTTTTTTCAGAAAGGATATGCATTTTCAAATGATACTGAAAAGGGTATTCTGTTAGGAGATGGAGTTGTTGGTCAGGCGGCCAGCGAGAAAAAAATTATACATATCAACGGGTTTTCCGAAAAAGACTTCGCCATTACTACAATGGCAGGTAATATTGTTCCTACAGCTATTGTTGCTATACCTCTTATATATGAAGGTGAGCTGAAAGGTGTATTAGAGATAGGTACGCTTGGTCAATATGATCATAATAGTCAGCTATTTTTTAAATCTCTTATAGAACCTGCCGGAATAGCTATCAATTCAAGTCAGAGTAGAAGAAAATTACAGGCTTTATTAGAAGAGGTTCAGTCACAGTCAGAGGAATTACAATCGCAGCATTCCGAATTAGAAAATATTAATGAAGAATTACGTGCTCAGTCACAGAAACTGCAAGTGTCCGAAGAAGAGCTAAAAGTGCAGCAGGAGGAATTAATGCAGACTAATATTGAATTAGAGGAAAGGACCACGTTGCTGGAAGAGAAAAATCAATTGATAGAAGAAAGAAATGAAGAAATACAACAGAAAGTCAAGGAACTGGCTATTACTACAAAATATAAATCTGAATTTTTAGCCAACATGTCGCATGAATTGCGCACTCCACTCAATTCTATATTGTTATTGTCACGGTTAATGGCAGAAAACAGTTCAAGTAATTTGAACGACGAACAAATTGAATATGCTAACGTTATTCAAAACTCCGGACAAAGTTTATTATCACTCATTGATGAGATACTGGATCTTTCAAAAATAGAATCCGGTAAAATGGAAATGGAATTCCAGGAGTTGAATATCAAAGAAATTACCAATGATCTTAGAGCTTTATTTTTACCTATAGCGCGTGAGAAAAATTTAACGTTTGATATCACTATAGCTACAGCTACTCCTTCGAGAATAGAAACTGATAAAATGAGGACTCAGCAAATTCTCAAAAACCTTATATCAAATGCACTGAAGTTTACTGCTAAGGGGTCGGTAACAGTGAATGTAAGAAGACATGAGGCTGATGATTCAAAGATTGTGTTCAGTGTGAAAGATACAGGTATAGGGATACCTCAGGATAAACAACGTTTAATATTTGAAGCTTTCCAGCAAGCTGATGGATCAACCAGAAGGCAATATGGAGGTACAGGCTTGGGACTTTCCATTAGCAGGGAGTTGGCTCGTTTATTAGGTGGACAAATAGAATTGTCCAGTGAATCAGGAGTGGGTAGTGAGTTTCAGTTGATTATTCCAATCAATAAACCCGAAAATGCTCCTCAAACGTTGGCACAAGAGATCTTGAATGAAGTAAATATAGAGAATGATGTTGTGGTAAAAAAGGAAGAGGAGAATAATGAAAAAACGCATTCTCCCATGTTGATAACAGAAGATGATAGTCCCGATAAAATGAGTGAAGTGCTTCAAAGAATTGAAAAAGTCTTAAAAAATGAACCTCGGAAAGTGCTTATCATAGAAGAAAATTCTGTGCATGCGAAAGCACTATGTTATTTCCTGGAGAATTTTAATATCTATCCTTCTATCAAGAAAGAAGTTGGTGATGCTATTGATTATTTAGTAAGTAAAGATAAAAGCTGTGTAATTCTTGATTACGGTGAATATGGAGATGAGCTGTATAGCGTACTGGAAAGGATAAAACAAACTGCCGGACTCGAACTGTTGCCCATCATTCTGTTTACTGGGAAAAATGTTTCCCAAATGCAGGAAGGAAAACTTAAACAATATGTGAATTCCATTGTATTAAAAACAGCTCATTCTTATCAGAGAATTCTCGATGAGGTTTCTTTGTTTCTTCATTTGGAACACGAAAAAAAACAAGGTACTACGAATGAATCATTAAAGAAATTAGGAAGGTTAACAGAAGTACTGAAGGGTAAAAAGGTATTGATTGCTGATGATGATGTAAGAAATATTTTTTCGCTAAGTAAAGTATTGGAAAATTATGGCATGAGTATTATCTCTGCTACAGACGGTCGTGAAGCTATCGAGCAATTAAAAGCTAGTCCATCAATAGATATTGTACTGATGGATATGATGATGCCTGAAATGGATGGATATGAGAGCATGAAAAAGATCCGGTCAACGCCAGGTTTTGGAAAACTTCCTATCATTGCTGTAACTGCTAAAGCAATGGCAGGTGATAGAGAAAAATGTATTCGTTCCGGTGCATCAGATTATATCACAAAGCCCGTTGATAAGGATCAACTTTTGTCATTGCTTAGAGTTTGGTTATACGATCGTGTTTAAATTGTACATCTAAAGCCAACATATTTGCAGAAAGAATTTATAAGTGATGAAGAAATCGATTTGGTACTAAACGATTTAGTAGAAGAATTTGGTTATGATTTTACCGATTATTCAAGTGCTTCGGTAAAGAGGCGAATTAACCGGTTATTTTCCCTGGATAAGTTTAAAAACTTTAATGAATTCAGATCCAGAATAATAGAAGATGATAAATACCTAAGCAGATTTGTAGAAGAGATTACAGTGAATGTTACGGAAATGTTTCGTGATCCATCTTTTTATAAGACATTAAAGGAACATGTTCTCCCCATTCTGGCAACACATCCATTTATAAGAATATGGCATGCAGGCTGTTCTACCGGTGAAGAAGTATACTCGATGGCTATCATGCTTAAAGAGGCTAATTTACTTCACAAATCTCTTTTGTATGCCACAGATATTAATCCTGGTGTTTTAAAAAAGCTGGTTAAAGGCATTTATCCCTTATCAGCAATGAAACAATACTCTGAAAATTATATTCAGGCAGGAGGGACAGAAGATTTTTCATCGTATTATACAGCAAAATATGACCATGCTAAATTTGATGATGCACTTAACAGAAAGATGATTATCTCAACACACAATCTAGTATCGGACTGGTCGTTTAATGAATTTCAATTGATTGTCTGCAGAAACGTATTGATTTATTTTAATAAAAAGTTGCAGGATAAAGTGCTGGATCTTTTTGACAGTAGCCTCGAGCGACTTGGATTTCTGGCTTTAGGGTCCAAAGAACAAATCAAATTCTCAAATATTGGGAAAAAATATACACAACTCGAAGGCAATGAAAAAATATGGCGAAAAATGATCTAAATAATGATGCGCATAAATTAATTGCTATTGGTGGTTCTGCAGGTAGCTTGCAGGTGGTTATTGAAATCTTACATCACCTATGGAAAAAAGATTATGCTATTGTTATTGTGATTCATCGTAGGAATACCCCGGAACCTGTATTAGCAGAACTCCTTGCGTCGAAAAGTGTTTTTAAGACTAAGGAAATTGAAGAAAAAGAACGTATTCAACCTGGAATTGTCTACCTGGCTCCTGCAAACTATCATCTGCTGATCGAAAAAAACTATAGTTTCTCTCTTGATGCTTCTGAGAAAGTAAATTATAGCAGACCCAGCATTGATGTTTTTCTTGAATCAGCATCTTATGTATATGAAAAAAGACTAATAGGTATTTTGCTTTCAGGAGGAAATAACGATGGTGCATTAGGTATGCGAATGGTGAAAGAAAGCGGAGGGCTAACCATCGTTCAAGATCCTGCATCTGCCGAGGTTTCTTCAATGCCTGAACAGGCAATCAAATTATGTCATCCCCATTACATAACAACAGGGGATAATATTGCTAAAATAATTAATGGGTTATGAGCAGATCTGCCCAAGTTTTTGATCCTCTGTGCAATAAATACTTCCTTATACAGTTATAGAATTCTTAACATACCGAGAAGGTTTTGGTACGGGATTGGCAACAAATGTTGCAACAAAGAATTGAAAGTAAACGGAATAGCTAGATTTGAGGCTCCAAATTTTGATTTGCCGCTTTTAAGATTTACTTTCGTACTTCTAATTGTGAATATCCTACAAAATAGATGTAGTCCTTTACTGACTTACTCTTTTGCGAAGAACCCAACCTTCAAGTTTGTTAAAAAAAAAGATATATAAATATCAGTTGATCATCTATGAAAACAGGATTACTTACAACCCGAAATTCGATAGTATACCTATTTGTACTTGTTTCTTTATTTGCATTTAGCAGTTGTGTAAACATGAAAAAGGTCAGGTATTTTGATCAGATCCAGGAGGGTGTGACCAACTCTGCTTCAATTAATCTAGAACCGGTTATTCAAAAAAGTGACATTTTAAGTATTACGGTAACAAGTCCCAATCCTGAGGCTACCGCAATGTTTAATGCGCCTAACATGGTGTTTTCAACAGCAACCAATACAATGGCTGCGACCGGTAATATAGCTCCTTCATATGGTTATCTCGTCAATCAGGATGGATTTATAGAATTTCCCAGTCTAGGTAAAATTCAGGCAGCTGGTTTAACTAAACAAAAGTTAAAGGAAGATATTACAGCTCAATTGCTGGAAAAAGAATTACTTGTCGAACCTATTGTGACAGTTCGTTATCTCAACTACCGTGTAACAGTAATAGGGGAAGTCTCCCGTCCGACTGTCGTGACAGTTCCTAATGAAAGAATTACTCTCCTTGAGGCCATAGGTATGGCAGGGGATTTGACAATATTTGCACGACGTGATAACGTTTTGTTGATAAGAGAAGAGAAGGGAACAAAGATTGTAAAAAGAATTGACCTTAATTCCCCCGATATTATCACGTCACCATATTTCTATCTTAAATCGAATGATGTAATATATGTAGAACCCAACTCTGCAAAAGTGGCTCAGTCAAGTAGAGCGCAGCAGCTTTTGCCTAGTTTCCTGAGTGGTCTCTCGTTTATTGCTATCATTTTAACCAGAGTATTTTAAACAGACCAGTAAGTAAGTGTTATGAGTCGTATACAGGTAACTAAGAAGAATGGAATACAGCAGGATACGAGCCTGATTAATCAGTTATTATTCAGGTATCTTCCTTATTGGCCACTTTTTGTGGTTATGTTGGTGCTTGGTGTAGCCGGAGCTTATACATATATAAGGTATAAAGTACCCGAGTATGAAGCATCGGCGTCAATACTTATTAAGGATGAACGTAAGGGCGTGGATGATTCCAAGGCTGTAGAATCTTTCAACATTTTTGGTTCCAAGAAAATTGTAGAGAATGAAATAGAAATGATTAAGTCCAGAACATTACTTAAAAATGTTACTGAGAAATTGCGTTTGTATGCACCAGTGTTTGAAGAAGGGAAAGTGAATATAGTTCCTGCGTTTTCTAAATCACCGGTAGAACTTGAAATCAATGATATCGACTCAATCGTGCCTACAGAAGAAAATGTTTATTTAAGTTATGATAAGATAAAAAAGCTGGTGAATGTACAGGGAAAGGAATATCCATTAAATGAATGGGTTAGTTCCCCATATGGAACTATCCGATTTGTGCCTAATCCTAATTACAGACCTTCTGCTGAGGAAAAACCTTTGTTTTTCAAGATTGTTGAAGTTAAAAATATAATTAACTATTTAACTAAACAGCTTACTGTAACACCGTCTAGCAAACTTTCTTCTGTAATTACACTGAAGATAAAAGACCCTGTACCTACCCGGGGCAAGTTGATCTTAAAGGAAATGATTAATCAATATGATCGATTAGCCGTTACTGATAAAAATCAACTGGCAGTTAAAACGCTGGAAGCTTTAAAGGATAGAACAAGGATTTTACAAAAAGAACTTGATTCGGTTGATAGATCGATACAACAATTTAAGACTGATCATAATATTGTAGATTATAGTGCTCAGGGGCAACAGTATATCCAAAGTGTAGGAAGTAGTGATCAGCGAATAGCAGAAATTAGCAGTCAGCTTTCAGTATTGGACGAACTTTCTAAATATATAGCTTCTAAAGGAGGTTCCGGTGTTCCTTCCACCATCGGACTGAGCGATCCGGTTTTACCCGGAATGATTGGTCGTTTATCGGAAGCTGAGACCAGTTATGAGAAACTCAGAATGACTACGGGAGCAAATAACCCGATGGCTTTACAGTTAAAAGAAGAAATTGACAGACTTCGCCCGAGTATTAGAGAAAATATTGAAAGTCAGAAGAGAAGCTTACGTATTAGCCGTAGTACAATGGCTTCAAGCACAGGAAGGTATTCTTCTATGTTGAGAGCTATGCCTGAAAAAGAAAGGCAACTTTTAGAAATTAGTCGCGAAAGAGATAATAAAAAAGCTTATTTCGAACAGCTATTAAAACAAAAAGATGAAACTGAGCTAAGTTTAAATGCGACTGTTTCTGATAGTAGAATAGTGGATGAACCTGAAGCTACAACCAAACCGGTTAGTCCCAATAAAATGTTTGTATTTCTTGCCGCTGTATTTGGTGGGCTCGGAATAGCTGTAGTATTTATCACTATTAAAGAAGGACTGAACAGAACTATTCTTTTCAGAAATGAAATAGAAACGTTAACGAATGTTCCTGTTATTGGTGAAGTAATACATGATGAGAGCGGAGAATCTATAGTGATATCTCACGATAGGAAAAACTTTATTGCCGAACAATTCAGGCAAATACGCACCTCCCTTAGTTACCTGGGTATCGGGCCTAAAAAGAAAAAAGTACTGGTGACTTCCAGTATTCCGGCAGAAGGTAAAAGTTTTGTTTCCTCTAATCTTGCTATAAGTCTGGCATTAACTGATAAAAAAGTTGTTTTACTGGAGCTTGATTTAAGAAAACCAAAAATCAGTGAAGTGTTTGGCATGAGCTCGACTTCTCCCGGTATCAGTAACTATCTCATAGGGGAGAAGGAAGCTGATGAAATCATTAAAAGAACAGAAACGAATCCAAATTTATTTGTTATATCAGCAGGACCTATTCCTCCTAATCCATCAGAATTGATTTTGAATGGCAGGATTCAGGAACTGCTCGCTTATCTGGAAAATGCATTTGATTACATTGTAATCGATACAGCTCCTGTGAGCCCTGTAACTGATGCTTACTTACTGTCGCAGTTTTGTGACGCCACTCTCTACGTAGTTAGACATGGATATACCCCTCGTATTTACCTACAATTGCTTGACGAGAATAACAGGGTAAGAGGTTTAAAGAATCTTGCACTTATATTCAATGGTGTTAAATCCAGAGGCATTGGTAAAGGTGGATATGGAAATGGGTATGGGTATGGATATGGAGTGGGCTATGATGATGATATGACCAGTGCAAAGAAGAGCAAATCCTTGTTTGGGAAAGCTTACAGGTAGAGATCTAGGGTAGGCATAGCGTGCTTGGATGAGTGCTGTTTCATAGAAAGAAAGAAAAAAATTGTTTCAAGTTGATCGTATGTCATTTGCACCCTCTGTGAGTGAGATGGCGAAGCCGTTTAAAAAAAGTGAATTTGAAAGTTTGATTGTTTAATTTTGATTCTGCTATGAACATTGAGAAAGCCAATTGGTACGCATTGTACACGAAGCCACGATGGGAAAAAAAAGTGGCCGATCTTCTTTCAAGAAAGAAGATTGTAAACTATTGCCCATTAAATCGGGTTCAAAAGCAGTGGAGTGACCGCAAAAAGATCATATTAGAACCACTTTTTCGCTCATATGTATTTGTTTATATTCCTGAAAACAGATTAACCGAGATCAGACATGTTGATGGAGTAGTGAACTATGTTTACTGGTTAGGTAAGCCAGCTGTTATTCGTGAAAATGAAATTGACGTTATTAAAAGATTTCTTCACGACTATGAGAATGTTAAACTTGAAAAAGCAGAAGTTAATCTCAATGATACTGTTCGTGTTACTCACGGACCACTCTTATTCATGGAAGGTAACGTTGTAGAGGTTAAACATAAAACAGTTAAGGTTCTTCTTCCATCCCTAGGATTTACTCTTGTGGCGGAAGTGGACAAGAGTCATATAGAAAAGGTTAAACTGGTTAGGCAGTTTGATCTCACAGCTCATAATGATAATCTGAAAGTCTCCAATTGAGTTCTAAAAGAGGACTTGCTAAGAACATCTTTTCTCTCGGATTAGTTCAGGTGGCCAACTATGTTTTCCCCTTTATATCTGTTCCGATAATTTCAAGAATTATTGGTCCCGATAAACTGGGAGTTATCAATTTTTCGGCTGCCTTCATGACTTATTTTACTCTTTTAATCAACTTTGGCTTTGACCTTTCTGCAACAAGAGCCATTGCCCTGAAAAGAGATGATCTGGTTGAAAGAAACAAAATTTTTAATCAGGTACTTTTTGCCAAGTTGCTATTGTTTGGCTTATCTGTTGTGCTTTTTATTATTTCTCTGAATATAGTTCCTCAGTTAAATGAAGAAAAATTAGTTGCTGTTTTTAGTTTTTTACTCTGTATCGCCTGGGTGATAACTCCTAATTGGTTGTACCAGGGAATGCAGGAACTTTCCAGGATAGCTTTATTTAATCTTGCCACTAAAGTTATTTTTACTGTGGCCATTTTATGGGTAGTAAGGGAAAAGTCTGATTATGTATGGCAACCTTTAGCTATTAGCGCCGCACAGTTGTTGGTAGGTGTTTTCTCATTTGTATATGCTGTACGTAGGTATAATATCACAATAAAGCTGCCTTCTATTAAGCCTGTTCTTGACTTATTGTGGAATGAAAGGGTGATTTTTTTCTCTATGGTGGTGATTAATCTATATACTACAACAAACGTTGTTTTATTAGGTTTTTTACAGGAGTCTGAACAGGTAGGTTATTATACTGCCGGATACCGGTTGATTATAGTATTGCAAACAGTTATAGCAGTTCCCCTAGCGCAATCTTTGTTTCCCTTTATAGGGAGCTCCTTTTCTCAAAGCAGAGAAAAAGGAATTGATATTGTAAAGCAATTATTGCCGATAATAACGCTAATAACATTTTTAGCAACCATAGTACTATGGTTGTTAGGTCCGATAATTATTTCAGTTTTTTATGGAGAAAAATTTACTCCGAGTATTGAAGTATTCAGAATCTTAGCTTTTGTTCCGTTAATTATTGGATGGAATAATTTGCTGGGAATTCAGACAATGATTAATCTTAAAATGGACAAACCTTTTTTCCGTATTACATTAATAAGTGCTGTTATCAGTATCGGACTGAATTTTTTATTGGTTAAGCGTTTCGGATTTATCGGTACTGCCTGGAGTTGGATATTGACTGAAACATTCATTACCCTAACCATGTTCATCTATTTGTCGAAAAATGGTATCAATATCATTGAAAAAAAATATTTCACTCCAGGACATATAAAAAAATACTTGCAACCCATAATTCTTACATTAAAACAAAAAATTCATAAATGAGTACTACTAAAAAGTTCCTGATTGTTGGAGCTGGTTTTTCAGGGGCAGTTATTGCCGAAAGATTGGTAAAACAATTGGATTGTAAGATTGTAGTCATAGACGAACGAAGTCATATAGGAGGTAACTGCCATACGGAAAGAGATAAAGATACAGGGGTAATGGTACATGTGTACGGTCCACACATTTTTAATACAGACAATCTGGAAGTGTGGGAATATATTCAGCAATTCGGGAAATTTGAACCCTTTATTAACCGTGTAAAAATCGTGTATAAAGGTCAGGTTTATTCTATGCCAATTAATTTGCATACGATCAATCAGTTTTACGGAAAGACGTTGAACCCTTCAGAGGCAAAAAAGTTTGTGGAGGATCTGAGCGACAGGTCCATTCAGGAGCCCAAAAATTTTGAGGAACAGGCCATGAAGTTCATAGGAAAAGATCTTTATAAAGCTTTTTTTTATGGCTATACTAAAAAACAATGGGGTTGTGAACCTACAGAACTGCCAGCATCTATCCTTAAAAGACTACCGGTAAGGTTCAATTACAACGACAATTATTACAATAACCCTATACAGGGCATCCCGGTTGATGGTTATACGAGTTTGTTTGAAAAAATGCTCGATCACCCGGCTATAGAAGTACGTTTAAATACCAAGTTTAATAAAGAGTTTGATTCCAGTGAATTTGATCATGTGTTTTATACTGGACCTATTGACGCTTTTTTTGAGTATAAGCATGGACGGCTATCTTACCGTACAGTTTATTTTGAAAAAAATATAGCTGATGGTGATTATCAGGGTAACCCCGTAATCAATTATTCGGAAGAATCTGTTCCTTATACTAGAGTCCACGAACACAAACACTTTGCTCCATGGGAAAATCATGAAAAAACTGTCTATTTTAAAGAATACAGCAAAGAAACCATGCCTGATGATATTCCTTATTATCCAAAAAGACTTGCAGATGATATGCAGATCTTGGATAAGTATCAACAGGAAGTGAGTAGTCTTTCAGGTTTTACCTTCCTGGGAAGGCTAGCTACATATCGATATATGGATATGCATCATGTTATCGGTGAGGCTCTGGCTGCCAGTAAAGAATTTATCAGGCAAAATAATTAATTCTACTTATTTTGACGGCCCAAACCTTAATCAATCATATGATTTCTTTCATTATTATTGGCAAAAACGAGGAAAAAAATATAGCTCGTTGTATAGATAGTGTTTATAATGCATGGAATTATTGCAAGAGTAGAAACAGGTTTTTTGACTTTGAAATAGTATATGTTGATTCAGATTCTACAGATAAAACTGTCGAAATAGCCAACTCTTATAAAGAAGTAAGAAGCTTTAAAATTATTGGACCTTCTAATGCAGCAAACGGCAGAAACATAGGGGCACTCGAGGCAAAAGGAAAATGGCTGTTTTTTTTGGATGGAGATATGCAGCTAAATGCTGAGTTTCTATATAAATACTGGGACGAATCTAATCCCGCTCAGGAGCCTTTTATGTTTGGCGAGTGGATAGATGTAATAGACGGAGTAGAAGGTCTTCGTCCAATGTCGCCCATCTATCCGGGCGGGTGTTTCCTGATATTAAAGTCGCTATGGGATAAATATCAAATGGATAATAGACTTACTACAGGTGAAGAGGCGGATATGGCCTTAAGAATGCTGGTCGACAAACATGAGTTTGAAAGAAAAGCATTTCCTATGATTAAACATTTTACCGTATCATATGTTCATCCCAGTAGAATATGGAAGAGGATTTTCAATAAATCAATTTTTTATAGCAAGTCAGTGACCTACAGGAAGCATATTTTCAACAAGTATATGTATCCTTTACTTTGGCGAAACGATAAAACTATTCTCCTGCTTATATTTTCAGTTATTACACTAATATTTTCCCCTGCTATTGGATTGGCTGGATTTGTTGCTTATCTCGTACTAACTTTTTATCGTAGTATTAAGAATAAAAAATATATTTCTGTTTTCTCAATGATGCTTCAATACATTGTGATTGATATATTTTCCATTGTTTATTTTTTAATCCTTCATCCTAAAAGGATTGAAGAAAATTATATCCAGATAAAATGAAAGAACAAGAAAGAGGATGTTTGGAATTCTTATTCTGTGTTTTTCTGGGATTCATGCTCTGGCTGATTGCCCAATTTCTTGGAGGCATTAATCTTAATGTTTTAAACTAAAATTTTTTAATGAAAGAAATATGAAAGGATCAAAAATATTTCTTACTACTGAGATTAGTGAAGTTAAAACAGCAGCATCAAAGGCTAAGCTTGACGTATTGGATATTTTGATGACACAAGGGTACCATAAATTACAGCTTCCGTATAAAATGAATCTGAAAAGCATATGGCAATTCAGGAAAGATCTGTATAATATTGCCAAGGCGCCGGCAACTGTTTTTATAGAATATCCTTTTACACAGCGTAAAAGAATGTTTTTAGTTTATCTGCTATGCAAACTTAAAGGAATTCGTCTCTATGGGATTATACATGATATTCTTGCCTTAAGGTTTCATACTTCTGTAAAAAGGGACATGACTATTTTACGTCTTTTTGATGGACTTATATCCCACAATTATTCAATGACTTCCTGGCTTAGAAAACAAGGTTATAATAAGCCGATCGTTGACCTTGATGTATTTGATTATCTTTTGTCGAATACCCAAACATTTAATGAAAGTAGCTACACTACTAATGCAAAAATTCTGTATGCCGGCAATCTTGAATATGATAAATCAACGTTTATATATAATAAAGAATTTGGAAATTTCGATAAAGTAAATGTGCATTTATTCGGAGTTAATTTTGATAAAGAAAGAATGAATGGATCAAAAATTGCATATAAGGGTGTTTTTAATCCCGGATCACCTGAGTTGCCTGATAAATACCATTTCGGATTGATATGGGATGGCAATAATTTGGATACTTGTGATGGCATGGCGGGCGAGTATACAAAGTATAACAATCCACATAAGTTGTCGCTTTATCTGGCTCTGGGATTACCGGTAATTGTCTGGAAAGAAGCTGCTATTGCCAAGTTTGTTTCAGATAACAAATTGGGTATAGTCATAGGTAGTCTGAATGAACTTAAACACCTCGACGAAGTGTTAACTGATGAACTTTATAAAAAATACATTACTAATATCTCAGATATTTCAGACAAGATAAGAAAGGGGTATTATCTCACTTCCGCTTTGGAAAAATTGTCAAACTCGTAATATGCAACCAGCGATAGACTCTTTTCAAAGGAAGGTTTTTATTGTCCTTTTATACTTATCTGCATTTTCTGGTGTGATATCAGATATAGCCATGGGTGGAAATCGTACCATCTTTTATGGCATATTTGATGTACTGATGATTATTCTCGGACTCACCAGTTTGTCCGCCCTCACTGTCCGGTTAACATACATACTTATCTTTTTGACAGGATGCTTTGTATTTAATCTGACCTATTCCCCCGTATCTGTTTATGCCTCATTGAATGGCATGAGAGAGATATTGGTTATAATGGCTATGGCTGCCTTTTATAATAAAGTGTTTCTGGAAAAGAATAGAGAGATGACCGAAGATTATATAGAAATCATCAAAAAATTCGCTTATATATTTCTTATTCTTCAGATACCTGCAGCTTTCGGACAATGGATTAAATACGGACCATCCGATTTTGTAGGGGGCACTTTAGGAGCATGGGGAAGTGGTATACTCTCTTTAACATTAGTAAGCCTGGTTTATTTCATGCACTTCTATTCCAGGAACATCAGTGTTAATATCATGCTTTATATAACATTATTACCTATGTTTTTGAACGAAACAAAAATTTCGTTTATCCTTATACCAATGATGATGGTATTTATATATTTTAAACTTCAGATAAAGAATGTGTTAATAGGAGTAGGAGGTGCTATGCTTTTCTTTGTATTGTTTAATCAGTTCTATTCGGCCTCCTATCTGGATTTTGATGATAGTGCTTCGGGAATATTTACTGCCGATTTTCTTAATGATTATCTAATGGCAGATATCTACACCTACGAAGATATTCCCAGAATAACAAAGATTATTCTTGCCTGGAACCTGTTGGTTCAGGAAATGAATACTTTTCTTTTTGGTTTTGAATATGGCCTCTTTAAAGGTGGAAGTGTTTTAACAACTTCTCTATTTTATCAAACTTATCAATGGATGTTATTCGGTACACGCCCATATCTTTTTTTTCTCATGATGCAAGGAGGAATGATGCTTGTTATCGGATTTATCTGGATGCTCACTTATATTAATAAGTACTTTAAAGACATGAATAAGTTCAAAGTGTTTTTATTGCTCATTTTGTTGCTTATGCTTGTTTATAATGATGCATTAAGAAATCAACATTTTGTTGTTGTGTATTTCTTCCTGCTGTTTTATGCCAATTCATCTTTTTATGATGAAAACTCAAAGGTTATCTGATATGGAAAAAATATTATTTATTGAATCCACAATTCATACCGGTAGACCTTAACGTTTTGTAAAAACACGGCATGCTGGCAGATATAATTGAAAGACAAAAATAAAAGGTAAAGACCTTTTAGATAATAATAATAATCAGTTAGAGTTTCTAACATTTTATAAGGACATATACTCAAACTTTAATTAATGAAGCAGTTAATTCAGGATTTTAAAACAGGTGATCTTTATGTTGATGATGTTGACATCCCTGGTATCAGTAAAGGAATGGTGTTGGTAGAAAATAAATTTTCCCTCATTAGTGCCGGTACTGAAAAAACAACAGTAGATGTTGCTAAAGCCTCTTTAATTAATAAAGCCAAAAAAAGACCAGATCTTGTTAAACAGGTAATCGCTAATTACAAGAAGGAAGGTCTTATGGCTACTATAGAGAAAGTACGGACTAAACTGTCTTCTTTAAAGGCATTAGGATATAGTACTGCTGGTACAGTAGTTTCTTCTCTCGATACCAACGGTAAATTTCCTCCAGGCACCAGGGTTGCCTGCGGCGGACTTGATTATGCATCTCATGCCTCATTTGTATCGGTACCACAAAATCTGGTAGCAAAAGTTCCCGATAATGTTTCTCTTGAAGAAGCTGCTTTTACTACGCTGGGCGCTATCGCTCTTCAGGGAGTTCGTCAGGCAAATCCAACACTTGGTGAAAATGTTGGAGTAATAGGATTGGGGCTATTGGGACAAATAACCTGTCAATTATTAAGAGCCAACGGATGTAAGGTTTTTGGTATTGATATTTCTAACGCAGCGATTGATTTTACCAATAAGCAGGGGTATGCAACGGCCTATCATCGTAATGATCCTAATTTGAAAAATGCAGCATTGGATTTTTCAAGTGGTTATGGTTTTGATAAGGTGATTATTACTGCAGGAGCCCCGAACAATGATCCGATAGTATTATCTACAGAATTATTAAGAAGAAAAGGATCAATCATTCTGGTAGGTGCTGTTCCGATGGAAATTCCAAGAGATCCACATTTTTATAGAAAAGAATTGGATTTGAAGATATCATGCTCTTACGGTCCTGGTCGATATGATGTGAAATATGAAGAAGAAGGAATAGACTATCCTGTTGGATATGTTAGATGGACAGAACAGAGAAATATGGAGGCTTTTCTTGAGTTAATGTCGCTGGGACATATAAATGTTAAGTCACTCATTACGCACACTTTTGATATTGAGCAGGGAACAGAAGCATATGATATAATACTGGGAAAGAAAAAAGAAGCTTATATAGGAATGCTTCTGCGGTACAGTGAAGAGTATGCCAAACATAAAAACATACCTAAGGCAAAATCAACAAGCGCAGGTAAAATAAATATTGGTTTTATCGGTGCAGGAAGTTTTGCCCAGTCATACCTGATCCCTAATGCAAAAGCCGGGGGGAGCTTACAAACTGTGGTAACGCGTACAGGAGTAAATGCTAAAAATGTAGCTACAAAATTTGGTTTTCAGAATGCTTCAACTAATTCTGATGATATTCTAAAGGATAAAGACATTAATACTTTGTTTATCGCTACGCAGCATGATACACATGCTAAATATGTGATAGAAGGGTTAAAGCATAATAAAGCTGTTTTTGTAGAAAAACCATTAGCACTTACTTACGAAGAACTGGAAGAAGTAAAAGCGATTTATGAAGCTCATCCTAATACTTTAATGGTAGGATTTAACAGAAGGTTTTCGGACGTTGCTGTTCGTGCAAAGCAGGAGTTTAAGACAGTTACCGAACCATTGGTGATGAATTTTAGAGTGAACGCAGGATTTATTCCCAAAGAACACTGGACACAGCGCGATGCTGGCGGTGGAAGAATTCTTGGTGAGATTTGCCATTTCATCGATCTCATGCAATATTTCGCTGATGCTAATCCGGTAAAAGTTTACGCAGAATGTATAGACTCTCAAAATGATACTCTACAGAATGCCGATAACATTGCTATTACTGTAAAATTTGCTAACGGATCTGTTGGATCACTGGTATATGTGGCAAATGGTGACAAAGCCATGCCGAAAGAATATCTCGAAGTGTTTGGAGGTAATGTGAGTTTTACTATCAATGATTTCAGATCGGGAATACTATATAGAAATAACAAGGAAACTAAAATAGCCAATAAAGGTAAAGGACATCAACAGGAAGTTGTGGCTTTTCTGGATGCTGTACAAACAGGAAAAGAAGCCCCGATAGATTTTAATTCCCTTTATCTGACTACACTGGTAACCTTAAAAATCGTTGATAGTTTATCAACCGGACTTCCACAACAAATTTAATCTGTATTATGTTGGCTAAAGAAAGCTTAAGCAAGCTGATTGCATACTGTGAAAAAGAAGAATACAAGGGGTATGATCCATATGACGGATTAAACAGTAAACTGTTCCAAAGTTTACCGGTTATTCCTAAAAAAAGGTTCCCCCGTTTGGCATGGATACAGTTATTTAAACGTCTTCCTGTTAATCTGCGTCCGATTGTAGGCATTACCAAAGAGTATAACCCTAAAGGATTAGCCCTGTTTTTGACGGGTTACTGTAATCTTGCAAAAGCAGAAGGAACAGAGAAGTACAAGGATAAGATATTGTTCTTCGCAGATAAATTGATAAGTTTAAAAACGCCCGGATATTCTGGTAGTTGCTGGGGATATAATTTTCCATGGGAATCAAAGGCTTTTTACCAGCCAAAATTTACACCTACAATTGTGGCATCTACTTTTGCTGCACATGCATTGATAGATGCCTATGAAATGACCGGCAATGCAAAATATCTAAATGAGGGTATTTCAACGAGAGATTTTATCATGAAGGATCTTAATCGTACTGTGTTGGATAATGGAAATTTTGTGTTTTCCTATTCACCATACGATAATACTTCTGTGTTTAATGCTTCATTGCTGGGGGCAAGATTATTAAGCAGGATATACTCTTATACCAAAGAGGAAGAGTTAATTGATGCCGCTAAAAAAGCCATCGCTTACTGTTGTGATTATCAAAATCCTGATGGATCATGGTATTACAGTACGTTGTCTTTTCATCAGTGGATAGACAACTTCCATACTGGATTTAATCTGGAAGCAATCATTGAATACAGAAAGTTTTCCGGAGATCATTCATTTGATAGTTATATAGATAAGGGAATGAAATATTATCTGAAAACCTTTTTTGATAAAGAAGGCAGATCAGCGTATTACAATAATTCATTGTATCCGATAGATATTCATGCCCCGTCTCAGTTATTTGTCACGCTTCAGAAAGCAGGAATATTTCAGCAAAATCAGGAACTGGCCGACAGAGTATTAAAGTGGACGGTTGAGCACATGCAATCACCACAGGGGTTTTTTTATTATCAGAAAAGAAAATATCTCACTAATAAAATATCCTATATGCGATGGTCGCAGGCATGGATATTTTATGGATTAACATATTATATTCTTGCTCAGTCAAAAAGTGATTAACAGTACCTTATTAATAACATCAGGCTCTTCCTGGCAAAAGAATTCAGGAGGTAATCATATAAAGTTTAGTCAGATAAGTGGAGATTAATAAAATATTGCAGCGTTTATTCCTAAACAATCCGTCTTTTTAAAAGATTAAATTTTGATATGAACAATCATATCCGATCATTAAGAAAAATAAAAAATAAGGATGAAAATTTGGTTCGATCTTTCTAATTCTCCTCATATTAACATGTTTTATGATCTTATCAAAGATCTGGAGAATGAGGGTAACGAGATTATTATCACTTGTCGGCCACTAGCCAATACTATTGATCTGCTTAATCAGAAAAAATTAAAGTATACAGTAGTGGGTGAGCACTATGGTAAAAATTTTTATAAAAAGATTTTTGGTTATCCTATCAGGGTGATGCAATTGAGAAAATTTCTCAGGAAACATAAGCCGGATATAGCGGTGTCCCAAAGTTCTTTTCATTCTCCCGTAGTAGCAAAGTTATTAGGTATTCCATCCATTTACACTAATGACAATGAACATGCAATGGGAAATAAGGCCGGATTTTATTTTGCTACCCTGGTAATGATTCCTGAAAATCTTCCCGTTGAAAATGTAGTGAAAAAAGGTGCATCTGAAAAAAGAGTAGCGCATTATCCGGGTGTAAAAGAAGGCATTTATTTATGGCAGAAGGGTGAGCGAATTCATCAGTCACGTGAGGGAAGAGATACATCACAAATTAAAGTATATGTGCGTCCGGAGCCGTTAACTGCTCAGTATTACAAAGGCGGATTAAACTTTCTTGATGATACGCTGGAAAAATTACAGCATGAGGTAATGGTCATTGTATTGCCGCGCGACAAAACACAGGCCGCACACTATAAGCAGGAGAAATTTGCCAAAGTGATTGTACCTGACAAACCGCTCGAGTTTGATCAGATTGCAAAGGATTGTACATTATTCATAGGTGCAGGTGGATCAATGACCAGAGAGCTGGCTATTTTAGGAATTCCTACCATATCTGTTTACCAGGATGAATTGCTGGAAGTAGATAAGTTTTTGCTGGAGAAAGGCGCTATGCTGCATGAACCTGGTATTACTCCGGATAAGGTAATGACTTTTATTCATTCGCTTAATGACAAGAAACCTGATCTTGAAT
>CAZQIQ010000005.1:89234-101293 GCA_964593835.1 uncultured Chitinophagaceae bacterium | reverse complement strand
CAAAGTTAATTGTTTAATAATCATGGTTTATAGGAAATTAGCAGCAGATCATCTGTTTACTGGAAATATAATGCTCAGTGATGAATGGGTATTGGTTTGTGACGAAAATGGGGTAGTTGCTGATATTATACACGAACAAGAGGCGGGAGAAGGTATTAAGAGGTATTCGGGGATATTATCACCCGGATTTATCAATTGTCATTGTCACCTGGAGCTTTCGCATATGAAGAACAGGATAGGGGAAGGTACGGGGATGGTTGAGTTTTTATTAGGGGTAATGAATAATCGTGTTGCTGCTCCTGAAGAGATTGCGGAGGCTATAGGAAGAGGAGAAAAGGAAATGATAGAGAATGGGATCGTTGCAGTAGGGGATATATGTAATACAGCTTTTACACTTCCGGTTAAATCCGAATTTTCTTTACATTATCATAGTTTTATTGAAGTTGCAGGTTTTATTGAATCGATGGCACAAATGCGTTTTAGCGCCTGCCTTGAATTATACAAACAATTTATTCGTGCAGAGCTTTCCGCTTCGATAGTTCCGCATGCACCCTATTCTGTTTCTCCGGCATTATTTAAATTAATTAATGATTTTGATCCCACAAGTATACTGACTATTCATAATCAGGAGAGTGAGGCAGAGGATTTGTTTTTTAAAAATGGTGAAGGTGATTTGAGAAAATTGTTTAAACAACTGGGTGTAAATATTGATCCTTTTCAGGGAAGGAATTCAGGGAGCTTACCAGCATATCTGCATTATTTTTCTTCTACTCATCCGGTAATATTTGTGCATAATGTTTTTACTACTCAAGAGGATATTCAGCGCGCGGAGAATCATCTAAGTGAAATATACTGGTGTGTATGTCCTAATGCCAACTGGTATATAAACAGGACTGTACCCCCCATAGAAAAACTGATGCGGTCGGGAGCTAAAATGGTTATAGGAACAGACAGCCTGGCATCTAATCATGAATTAAACATTTGGTCGGAGATCAATACTTTACGTAAACATTTTCCTTCTATAGCTATACATGAACTACTAAAATGGGCAACAATAAACGGAGCAGAGGCACTTCGTTTAAATGATGAATTGGGAAGTTTTGAAAAAGGTAAAAAACCTGGTGTGATAAATATTGTTAAGGAAAATGTGACAAGGATATTATGAAAGTACTGTTTCCAGTACCGGAAGTGTTTTAAGCGAACCAAAATCCTGCATATGTAATGCATAAAACTTTTCATAAGCATGCAATAAAATCCGTCTTGTTTCTTTGTTGAGTTTGATATATTCTAATTCAGAAGGATGCATCGTTTTTAATAGCTCTGACGTTATAGCGCTATGATCTTTTTCGAGGTAAAAGCTATGTAATGGCCTTTCAGGTAAAAACTCGCCTTCTTTCAGGTCAAGAAAAATATTTGTTGCAGAATATTTGTTATCTGGACGAAATCCATAAAACGAACTCAGGTGTAGCGCAAAGTATAATGGAAAATTGGCCAGTATAGTATTTTCAGATTTATCAAGATGGATAAGTGCATCTTCCAGAAAAGAATAAAGATCAGGATTACCTTCAGGTTGTTTTAAAGTGCGTTGTAAAAGTTCTATCATAAACATAGCTACCGCATTCGTAAACACATTAAAAAAAACACGTTCGTATATAATTGCCCATCTAAACTCTTTTATTCGCTGGAGGTTTTTAAATTCATGGTGATAAACAACGAGATCAAGGATCGCAGAAGGCTGAAAAACATTAGCTTTTCCTGAACTCTTTTTTGAAGAGCTTCTCACTCCGTTTAAAAGGTACGACTGCAGACCAAACAATTCAGTGTAAATACTTGCAATAATACTGGTTTCGCCATAGCGAACTACTTTTACTACAATTCCCCTGGTTTTATGCGTAACCACGTATCAAAGGTAAGCCTTCCCTATCTTTGCGCCTTTATCATTCAATTAGTAGCCCATGTGGGAAAGATTAGCGCTCTTTATACTTCGCTTTCGCTGGCCTTTATTAATACTCGTTCTAGCTATCACTGCATTTATGGGTTGGCGCGCATCAAAAGTGCAGCTCAGTTATGAATTTACGAATGCTATTCCCACCGATAATCCAAGGTACCAGGATTATCAGCAGTTCCGTCAACAGTTCGGTGAAGATGGCAATCTGCTGGTAATAGGTTTTATTACCGATTCGCTGTTTAAAGAAGACTTGTTTAATGACTATTCCTTACTCTCTAAAAATTTGAGGAGTAATCCTTATGTCGTAGGGTTATTAAGTGTTCCTGCAGCTGTTAATCTGATGAAGGATACGATTTCAGAAAAATTACAGGCTGTTCCTTTATTCCCGGATCGCAAACTGGAGCAGGCTGAACTGGACAGCGCAAAAAATATTTTTCTCGGTCTGAAGTTTTACCAGGGAGTATTATATAATCCTGAGTCCAATACTTATCTGATGGGGGTAAGTATTGATAAGCAGGTGATGAATAGTAAAAAAAGAAATGAAGTAGTACCTGAAATTGTTGCTGTTGCAGCTGAGTTTGGCAAAAAACATTCCCTGGAAATGCATTATAGCGGATTACCGCTAATACGTACAAATCTGGCTACAAGGGTGGCCGACGAAATGAAATGGTTTCTTTTTGGTTCTGTTGTTTTATCAGCAGTAATTCTGCTCATCTTTTTTAGAAGTGTAAGTGCGATGTTGCTATCACTGTTTGTTGTTGTATGCGGAGTGATCTGGAGTTTGGGCACGATGGATCTTTTTGGATTTAAAATCACTTTATTAAATGCGCTTATTCCCCCACTGATAGTAGTTATAGGGATCCCCAACTGCATTTATTTTCTCAACAAATATCATAGCGCTTACAGGGAAACTGCAGAGCATCCGCAGAGGCAGCATAATGCACTTGTATTGATGATCAGTAAAATGGGAATTGTAACACTGTTCTGTAATATAGCAGCTGCTATAGGATTTGCAGTTTTTGCACTTACAAAAAGTGCTATTCTAAAGCAATTTGGTATTGTAGCGGGTATTAATATTTTCGCACTGTTTTTTATATCACTGATTGTTATTCCTGCTGCGCTTAGTCTAATGTCCTCACCTAAATCAAGGCATACCAGATATCTTGACAATAAATGGATGCTGACTATTCTGGATAGGCTTGAAATATGGTCACTCAATCACCGCAGGTTGATTTATGTATGTACGGGTATTATTCTTGTTGTATCTATCGCTGGAATGTTCAGGTTAAAGTCAGAGGGATTTATTGTTGATGACTTACCTAAAACAGATAAAATATACACTGATCTGAAATTTTTTGAACAACATTTTAAAGGGGTTATGCCTTTAGAAATAGTTGTAGACACGAAGAAGAAAAATGGTTTACGCAGTAATCCGTTAAAGACATTTGAAAAGATAGATGAGTTTTCATTATTTATTGATTCGTTGCCAGTAATGAACAGACCTCTTTCTATTGTAGAAGGATTAAAGTTTGCGCGTCAGGCATATTATGATGGAGATAGTAGTAATTACGGGTTGCCTAATTCTTTCGATATTGCTTTTCTTTCACAGTACTTAAATGCACGTCCATCTACCGATAACGGTGCGCAGGCTGATAATACTTTCACTAAACTTGTGCTCACGTTTATGGATAGTACCAGAAGAAGCGCGCGTATCAGCACAAATATGGCTGATATAGGTAGTAAAGAGCTTGCAGGTATGTTGAATGTTATTGAAACTAGAAGTCAGCAAATATTTGATACAGCTTCTTACAAGGTAACATTAACAGGTACGAGCGTTACTTTTCTCGAAGGAATGGCGTTTATCATTAATGGTTTAAAGGAAAGTATAATGTGGGCGTTTTTGCTGATTGCGCTTTGTATGTTATATCTATTTAAATCTTTCAGGATACTGATCTGTTCACTGATACCTAATATTATTCCTCTTATTATTACTGCCGGAATAATGGGGTGGGCAGGTGTTAGAATAAAGCCATCTACTGTATTGGTCTTTTCTGTTGCTCTGGGTATAGCTATCGACATCACTATCAGGTTTCTTGTTAATTATAAACAGGAATTACAGTCTAGTGCTAAATCCTCCGTTGAAGTAGTAATAGATACCATTCACAAAACAGGAATTAGTATTATTTATACTTCTCTAGTATTGATCGCGGGTTTTGTAATTTTCTGCTTTAGTGGGTTTGGAGGTACAGAGGCGCTGGGGTGGCTTACTTCTTTAACGCTGGTCATGGCGACATTTACCAATCTTGTATTTCTTCCGGCATTGTTATTATCGACAGGGAAAAAGGAACTATTAACAGAATGTAAAAAGTCGTAAATACTCACTTCTGAAATCAATGGTATTTAGGGTATATTCACTTAATAGTTGACTGTTTATATTAATGCCCAATAATTAGGCATAAACGCACGCTGGCTTGTAACTGTTTAAACTAAAGTCGGCAATTATAGCTATGATTATTCTAAAATATGAATCGATTACCTATTAACATACGATAATTAAGTGGAGGCTTATTCTGGCATGCAGCTGTTTAAAACTACTGTATGGCGGTTATAGCTATGATTACTCTAACAAATGAATCGATTACCATTAAAATACGATAATTAAGTACAGACTTATTATGGTATGTAGCTGTTTAAAACTTATGTGTAATAATTATAGCTGTTGTCGTCCTAATATAGGATGCGATTAAAACTAAAGTACGGTAGTTAGGTATGGACTCACACTGGTATGCAGATATTCAAAATTACTCCTGTTTGTTATTATAGTTTATGATCATTCTAATAGGTGATGCGATTAGCTTTAATGTCCGGTAATTGAGTATAGGCTCAACTTACATTAACTGTTTAAACTTATATGGGTAATTATAGCTACGATCATTCTCTCCCTGAGTCAGTTACAATTAATGTTCAGCAATTTGGGAAAGGATCAATGAACTTTTTGAAATTTTAAAACGGTCTGATTTGTTCTAAATCCTCGCTTTTGAGAACTTTGATAATTAGTGAGGAAGTCTGGGTATGCTTACGTGGTATTAGTAATACGTTTTCTTTAAAGGTTACTTACAGAATAGGTTGAACAGGATTTGTTTAATACAGATTAAAAAACACTTTCAGCGATTATTACTCGTCACAATCCGGCATAATTGCAGAAACGCCCACTGATAAATATGTCTTTTCACTATTCATCAGCGGGCGTATATTCCAGTAGCTGGGTTATGATATTAGGCAGCTAAAATATTTATTTAAGGACCTCACTTAATTTTCGACCCAATGCCTCACCACGCAGTGATTCGGCAATGATAATTCCATCCGGATCAATTAATACATTATAAGGAATACCCTGGAATTTAAAGATCTCTACAGATTTAGAATTCCAGAATGCAAGATCGCTGATATGTGTCCAGGTAAGATTATCTTTCTTAACAGCTTCTAACCATTTGTCTTTATCCTTATCTAAGGATACTCCGAGTATAGTGAAGTTTTTATTCTTAAAATCATTGTATGCTTTTACTACAGTGGGATTCTCCATTCTGCATGGTCCGCACCAACTGGCCCAGAAATCAACCAATACAAACTTTCCTTTAAATGAAGCGATAGATACTTCTTTTCCTTTTTCGTCAGGCATAGACATCTCAGGTGCAGGTTTTCCTATCCAGGATGATACCTCCGGTAATTCTTCCTGTAATTGCGCTTCCTTTAGTTGGTTTTTTAGATATTGCAGATTAGGGTTAGATGGGTATTTTGCTATTACAGCATTTAGTGTTGAATCATATTCCTCCGTGTTTAATATTCTGGAAGCCAACCCTAATGTAAAAGCAGCAGTTATAGGATTCTTTGATTTAATAATATTGTTTTTAAGATAATTATTTAAATCCTGCAAATGCTGATTTTTTTGTTCAGTATTAGCGATGATAGCGCTATCAGATGCTCCGATTTCTTTTAAGCTATCCAGTGCATTGAGGGAGTGATTGACCAATATACTTTTTTCACTGAATCCAAATATAAAGTCATGAATTTCTTTACTTGCAGAGGATCCTGATACTGTATAAAAATCGTCTTTATTAGTAAGGTCAAAATCTAATTTAATTTTTCCTTCATCGTTTACGACAGGCACCATCGGACCATTTTCCATAGCCACTTCATATAAAGATTGCTTAGGTGCCAGAGCACTCAAACTATATCTCGGTTCTTTAATACTTACATAAATACTATCAAGTTGAATGGGCTGTGCATCTTCGCCAAAGGGCACTTCTAATAAAATAAGTTTGATAGAATCGGTTTCAAACAAGCCCGGAAACTGAGCCATCGTTTCCTCTATGTGTTTTATTTCACCTTCAACTTCCACTTTTGTGCCTTTGTGGTCATCCTTACAAGATATGAAGGTGGTCACCAGAACAATAGAAAACAGTTTTATTATATTTTGCATTATAAGCTTATTTTAATTTTTGTGTTAATATTTCTGTGGTAATCTTTGGATCAGCTTTTCCTTTGGATATTTTCTTCACTTCTCCTACAAACAAACCAATTAATCCTTTTTTTCCTTTACGGTATTCTGCTACTTTATCAGGCATCTTGTTGAGTACAGTTTCTACCCATTTAGCAATATCATCTTCGCCTGCATCCTGAATAAGATTTCTCTCTGCAGCAATTTGTAATGCTGTTTTAGCAGGCTCTTTGATGAGAGAAAAAAAGATCTGTGAAGAAGCCGTAGAGAAGTTTACTTTTCCCTCGTCATTTAATGCAATTAATTCTGCTATATGCTGAGGAGACAGTTGAAAAGCAGAAATAGTTAAACCTTCCTGATTCAGATAAGATTTAACTGGTCCGAGCATCCAGTTTGCTGCTGCTTTATAATTGGAAGTAAACTGAATAATTTTTTCGTAATAATCAGCAAATTCAATTTCATCTGAAATAACCTCTGCATCATACTCCGATAAAGCATATTGCTGCGTATACACAGTGTTACGCTGTTCGGGAAGAGCAGGTAAACTGCTTGTTATACTATTGATCTTTTCCTCTGTAATGACAAAAGGTACTAAATCCGGATCCGGAAAATATCTGTAATCATTCGCATCCTCTTTTGTGCGGAGAGCGAAAGTGGTGCCGTTGGTTGCATCAAAGCTTCTGGTTTGTTGTATCACCTCTTCTCCGCTTTCAAGTATTCTGATTAATCTTTCGGATTCAAATTCAATAGCACGTTTTACGTTTCTGATAGAATTAAGATTCTTTACTTCTACTTTAGTGCCTAACTTTTTCTCTCCTTTCAAGCGTACAGAAATATTTGCATCGCAACGCATACTTCCTTCTTCCATGTTTCCGTCACACACTTTCAGATATCTTAATATCTTTCGCAGTTGGGTTAAATACCAATACGCTTCATCTGCAGTTGATAAACAGGGCTCCGTAACAATTTCCACTAACGCCACCCCTGATCTGTTATAGTCAAGACAGGTCGCTTTGTCGTCCACATCATGAATGCTTTTACCTGCGTCTTCTTCAAGGTGTATCCTGTTTAACTCAACATTTTTTCTGATTTCACCAACTTTAATAGGAACATATCCACCCACACATACAGGAGTGGTATGTTGAGATATCTGATAGCCTTTTGGCAGGTCGGGATAAAAATAGTTTTTACGGGCGAAGTAGTTATTTCTTGTAATATCGGAATGACAGGCGAGGCCGAGTTTAACAGCGTATTCCACCGCCTTTTTATTAAGCATCGGTAAGGTTCCAGGATGAGCGAGTACTATTGGAGAAATATTTGAGTTGGGCTCACTTCCAAAAGCGGCACTATCTCCGCTGAATAACTTGCTGGCAGTTAGAAGTTGAGCATGAACTTCCAGGCCGATTACCGTTTCATAAACCTTCTCCAATAGTCAAACTTTTAGTGGGCAAAAGTACCAAAAAAGAGCTTATGGTTAGGGTGCCGGCCTGAAAACTAAATGTTGCAGATGACCGGATGCCGGTTTAACTATGATTATAATTGATCTGCCTACTCTTATCATATATGTTGAATGTAATCAACTCATATCTTCAATATTTCGTGAACAGTTACCGGTTTAACTATTACTGTAATTGACCTTTCCACTTTTTATATATATGAATACCGTCAACTAACCATCTTCAATATTCTATGAACAGCTATCTGTTCAGTTGTCGTTCTAAATAATCTTTACACTCTTAATATGTGTTGAATATACCTGAATTATATACTACTCTATATCCGTTGGACAGTTGATGGTTCATTTATGATTAGAATGGTTGCTTTATTACTTTATTTATAATGCAATATCTCAGATCATAGTTCCAATCCCGATAAAAGCCGCATATTATGATACTTTAATGATGGAAGTTGCTGTAGGTGTGTATGTAAATGTTGAATAATGTATAATAAACAGTCCTATGTCTAAACGAGGTCGTATCAAAAATATTTTGAAGGGCCTGATAATCACATAAACTAAAACTAATCGGCTTGAGTCCGGTAAGGTACCGAAATCAAGCCGATAAATTATTAAAAAACAGTCTAACAGTTGGGGTTCAATTCAACTTTTCGCCCTCTTTTTATCTATGTTGCTGGTTAATAAGTGTGTTTGTTTAATTTATCTTTCGAATAACCAGCTTCTCTCAAAACATTCTCTGCAAAAAAGTACTTAGGAATATTAATATTCTGATTTTCTATCGTAGATACTTCAAATTATCTTTTATCAAAGCTCACTTGTTATATGTTTAACCAGCGACTGATGATATATAGAGTTAATTTCTGACTATGATTCAAGCTATTCGTACAAGCCCAAAAACTACCTGAATATTATTTAAGACGGATACCTCCGGCAGGTCCTTCTGGAATGTGCTGTATCTATGGGGTCTCCCGTATCTATAATTCAGCAGTGTTTAGTTTTTTAGGAATTTTGACGGTAACGGTTTTAGTTTTTCCTCCTCTTTTAAGTTGTATGTCAAAAGTATATTTGTCTCTGGCCTCTCTTGACGCACGTACCAATTCTGTAGCGCTGTTCACTTCTTTTCCGTCAAAACTGGTGATAAGATCATCTGTTTGTATACCGGAAGAGGCTGCAACAGAACCTGGATCAACCTCTAATACTTTAACACCTTTCCCATCATCTGTATCCTGAGCTTTTATTCCTAAACGTGGCTTATCGGCTCTCGCTTTAAAAAAACCTCCTAATCCTTCAACTTCATTAAAGTCAAATCCCATTGGCGGACCATACTGAGAAGAAGGAGGAAATGGTGCACCGGGTAACTCTTTCACTCTCGCGGAAGCAGGACGTTTTCCAAGCGTCACTGTAGCTTTATTTTCCTTTTTCCCACTTTTATATAAAATAGTCACCTTATCATCAGGCTTAAGTTTATTGATCACAGCAGTTAACTGTTCGTGATCGAAAACGGGTTCATCGTTAATCTTAACAATAACATCATTGATTTTTAATCCTGCTTTTTCTGCTGCGCTATTGCTAAGCACAGTAGTCACCTTTGCGCCTTCTGTAGAACCTTGAGTGCTGACGCCTAAAAATGGTTTATCCATTCTTATGCCTTCAAAATTACCGCGACGAAAAGCGGTTACGCCATTTCCGTCAATACTAAAGTGTTTGGAGGTTTTGAGCTGAACGGAAACAATATCATCTACATATTCCTGCAATGGTTTATTATTGATAAACACTTCATCATTCACTATTTCGACAATTACCTTAGCATCTTTATCATCAGTTTTGCGTTTGATAATAATCTCGTCATATTCTCCTAGTTTATTATTAGTGTCTTTTTGAGCAACCTGTGCAAATGTTCCGTTTGTTAAAAGGAGGGAAACTGCAATTATTAAAAATGCCGGTTTCATTATTAGCTTTTTAAAAGAGTGAATGAAGGTTAGATGTGATGCTATTCGTTGATGATTATGTTGACTGCTATCGTATTTCATTTCCATTGATGTAGATTTTTTGATGAATGAAATTATTATGAAAAGTCAGCGCAGCTCTCATTTAAAATCGATTGAATAAATGTTGTCTACGTTGATTTTCGTACATCAAATATAAGGGAGAAAAACAATATACGAAGCTTTTCGGAAATGTTAAATCTGATTAATAATTATCTGGGCAGGAGCTAGAGCAGACTTTTCACCTTTTCGATCACCTGTTTGAGGTTTGAAGCGTCTTGTCCCCCTGCTGTCGCAAGTGTTTTTTGTCCGCCGCCGCCGCCTTTGATAATTGGAGAAATATGTTCTTTAATTATTTTGCCTGCATCCAGTTGACGAGCTGCAGCCACTGTATCAGCAATGCCAATGGCTACAAATGGTTTGCCTCCTATGTTGGCACAAACAACTGCTACGTAATCGTTTAGACTATTTTTCAAATCAAAGCAAAGTTTTTTAAGTCCATCCGGGTTAGCCACTTCAACGATATCTCCTACAAAGGTTACTCCATTGACAATTTCATCCGTTTTTAACAGCTCATTCCTTACTTGTACCAGCTGTCGCGCTTCCATTCCTTCCACTTTTTTCTGTAGGGCATTTTTTTCTTCTATCAATTTTTCTATGGTACGTAAAGGCTCACGTGTTTTTAACAACTCATTAATCTGTTTATACTGGCTCACCCGTTGTGCTATGTATTGCATAGCTAATGCACCGGTTACCGCTTCTATTCTCCGTACACCTGCAGCAACAGCTGATTCACTGGTAAGAACAATTATTCCTATCATTCCGGTATTAGCTACATGAGTACCGCCACATAATTCAACTGAGTAATTAGGATCTGCAATAACTACACGCACTGTATCTCCATATTTTTCACCAAAAAGAGCCATGGCGCCCATTTTTAGTGCTTCTTCCTTGGGCATTTCTTTAATAATGACAGGAATATTTTCTCTGATTTTTTGATTAACAAGAATTTCCACTTCTCTGATTTCTTCATCAGTCATCTTAGAAAAATGAGAAAAATCAAAGCGTAGCACATCTGCTGAAACATGAGATCCTTTTTGCGCTACGTGATTACCTAATACTTTACGCAGTGCAGCATGAAGTAAATGGGTAGCTGTATGGTTATAGGTAGTATTTAACCTTTTTTCAAAATTTACAGCTGCCACAACAGGTTGCTCTATATTTTCCGGCAGTCTGTTGGTGAAATGAACAATCAGGTCATTTTCTTTTTTGGTATCTGTAACTTCAATGCTTTCATTACCAAAACTAAGTGTGCCGGTATCACCAACCTGTCCACCGCTTTCAGCATAAAAAGGAGTAGTTTCCAGAACCAGTTGATATTGTTCTTTCCCTTTAGCAGTAACCTTCCGGTATTTTGTTACGGCTGTAGTGACCAACAGATCGTTGTAACCGACAAAAGTTGTTTTATTAGTTTCTTCCAGTACGATCCAGTCGCCTGTATCAACAGATGTAGCCGCACGACTTCTGTCTTTTTGTGCAGTTAATGATTGCTGAAAGTCTGCCATATCCACATCAAATTCTTTTTCTCTGGCCATAAGCAGAGTAAGATCTATAGGAAAACCATAAGTGTCGAATAGTGTAAAGGCAAAAGCTCCAGATATCAGTTTTGATTCGAGATCGCTTACATGTTGTTCAAAATGACTGATTCCCTTGGCCAGCGTACGCATAAAGGCTTCTTCTTCTTCTTTTACCACTCTTGTGACAAATTCCAGTTGACTATTTAATTCAGGGAATACATCGCGAAACTGGTTGGCTATTACCGGCAGAAGCATGTATAATAAAGGCTGGCGGTAATCCAGATAAGAATAATAATAGCGTACTGCCCGACGTAATATTCTTCTGATAACATAACCTGCGCCAGTGTTAGAAGGTAGTTGTCCGTCAGCAATAGTAAAAGCGATGGCGCGTATATGATCTGCAATTACTCGGAAAGCAACATCCTGTTTGCTTTCACTAAAATGATATTTTATTCCGGTCAACTTTTCGGTTTCATTGATCGTAACCGAAAAAACATCTGTGTCGTAGTTGCTTTGTTTATTTTGTAATACTCTTACCAATCTTTCGAATCCCATTCCTGTATCTACATGCTTGGCGGGCAAGGATTCGAGGCTG
>CAZQIQ010000005.1:39920-89224 GCA_964593835.1 uncultured Chitinophagaceae bacterium | reverse complement strand
GGCTGCCATCTTTTAAGCGGTTGAACTGCATGAATACATTGTTCCAGATCTCTATCACCTGAGGATGATCATTATTCACCAGTGCTTTTCCATCAACAAGTTTTCTTTCTTCAGCAGAACGGCAGTCAACATGAATTTCTGAGCAGGGCCCACATGGACCAGTATCTCCCATTTCCCAAAAATTATCCTTTTTATTTCCCTTAAGGATTCTGTCTTCAGCTATATATTTTTTCCATTCGGTATATGCTTCTTCATCAAAGGGCAGGTTTTCTTTTTCATCTCCTTCAAAGACGGTTACATACAGTCTGTCTTTTTCAATCTTGTATACTTCAGTTAGTAGCTCCCAGCTCCATGCAATAGCTTCTTTTTTAAAATAGTCGCCAAAACTCCAGTTGCCCAGCATTTCAAACATGGTATGGTGATAGGTATCCACCCCAACTTCTTCAAGATCGTTATGTTTACCACTTACGCGAAGACATTTTTGAGTATCTGCTACCCGTAGATGTATTGGTTTTTTGTTTCCAAGAAAGTAGTCCTTAAACTGGTTCATCCCGGCATTGGTGAACATGAGTGTAGGGTCGTTTTTCACTACAATCGGCGCCGAAGGAACGATAATATGGCCCTTTGAATTAAAAAAATCAAGGAATTGCTGACGTATCTCTGCGCTTGTTCTCATAAATTAATTTATTTTGCCAAAACCGGAGGCTGGCAAAATTAAGGAATTGTCTTTGTGGCCCTAATGATGGCATGAAAAAAGTAAAATACTTCTATAATACTAATTCACTACGCTATGAAAAGCTGGAAACACCGTTAAGAGTAAAACTCTTGCGTGTATTGGGCTTTATTTCAGCAGCTGTGGTAACTGCTATTATTATAGTTTCCATTGCATACCGGTATTTTCCTTCAACAAACGAAAAACGTTTGCAGCAGCAGAATGAGCAGTTACAGGAGAATTTTTTGGTATTGGAAGAAAAAACTAAAAAACTATCAGACCAGCTTACTCACCTTGAACAACGGGACAATGATGTATACAGGGCTATATTTGAAGCCAGTCCTGTTCCCGATAGTGCGCGTCTTGCAGAGATAGAGCAACAAAAAGAAGTGAGACTGGTCATGGGTATGAAAAAATTCGAGCTGGAGGCGTCTATTGTAAAAACATTGGAAAATCTGGAAAAAAGAATGGCTTTTCAGGATCGTTCTTATGATCAGATTAATGAATTCATTAAAAATAAAGAACAGTTATTGGCATGTACTCCTGCTATTCAGCCGGTTAGTAATGCAGATCTGAAAAGAGTGGCTTCAGGATTTGGGTATCGTATTGATCCAATATATAAAACACCCCGTTTTCATGCCGGGATGGACTTTACTGCTCCTCAAGGCACACCTATTTATGCAACTGCCAATGGGGTGGTCAAAATAGCCGGAAACAAGGGTAATGGTTACGGCAATTATGTAGTGATTAATCATGGTTATGGTTACGAAACCCTTTACGGGCACATGTATAAGGTGAAATCAAAAGTTGGGGACAGGGTTAACAGAGGGGAGGTAATTGGTTATGTGGGTAGTTCCGGTAAATCAACCGGCCCTCATTGTCATTATGAGGTTCATAAGTATGGGCAACGCCTAGATCCTGTTTATTTCTTTTACAACGATTTGACACCTGAACAGTTTAATCTTATTATTAAACTTGCAGCCGCTAGTAATCAGAGCTTTGATTAACGGAGAAAGTTCCTATCTTTTATTTCCCTTTTTTGTATTTTCCAACTTAGGAAATGTGAATGTGCAGGTGTAAATTTGCCATCGTGTTTAACCCTCCGGACATATTGAGTTTATCTTATAAGCATCCCTTAATGCAGGATGAATTGGAATTGGTACAGGAGCGAGAACAAAATATTCCCGGCTCTGTAAAATATTCAATTAAAAGATATCACCGCAACCCCCAGATGAGCGTGGAAGATATGGGTATGCTGGTGTATAACTATAAAAAGGATAAACCCGAACAAAATCATCTGGAATTAAAGTTTTGTGTAACGGGTAATGGTTATTGCCATCACAAACAGGACCAGTGCAATAGCTGTAAAAACAATTTATATAAAAACTGCCAGAAAAAATTTGCAACAATTGATGTATTAAGTTTTCAGTTTGCAGATATACATCTTTCGCAGTTTGCAAAAATCAGTAAGACAGATAATACGCTTGCTGATGATATTCTGAACTTTCGCCATCCTTCTTCTTTTTCCAAGGTATTAAATATCTGCAGCAGAAGCTCGATGGTGTTGGAAGCTTTATTGAATAATAGTTACACGGATAGTCTCGAAAATATCTATATCAATGCTCAAACTCAGATGCTGTTATTATATAGCCTTGAGTGTATGTTGGGAGAGAGGGATGTGGAGAGTTTTCAGTGTAAGTTCTTATCCAATGAAATGGATAGGGAAAAAATTGTTCGGGCGAGAGAGGTATTGTTGCAGCATATAGGAGAGCCGATAACTATTAAAGAGTTAAGCCGGAAGGTTGCTATTAATGAATGTTATCTTAAAAAAGGATTTAAAGAACTCTTTGGTACTACCATCTTCGACTTTTATCAAAGTCAGCGTATGGAACATGCCCGATATTTGTTGTACGAAAAGGGATTAAGTGTAACTGAGGTTTCTATGATGCTTGGTTATTCATCTATTTCTCATTTTTCTACAGCATTTAAAAAACACACCGGTCTTAAACCCTGCGAACTGCTGTTCCATTCTTAATTTACTTACTATAATCTTCAAGTAGTTAATAACAGTAAGATGCTCGAAACATACTGTTTATGTTAGTATTGATGAATACATAAACAAAAATTCTTCCGTCATTTACCTGAATAAAAAGAGAGTAAACCGGATTTTGAAGTAGACCTCAACAGTTATACTATTTTCCGATAATTTAAGCAGCTTCATTAGGGTGCATCGCCGGGCTCAAGCCGCTTGGTTTTTGTTTTATTCTGTCGTTATTGTTGTGTTCTATATACTTAACGAATTAGCAATTTGCTGATGTTATATATGCGGCAATTGCAAAAATGGTTATACTGATTAAATTACGCATCACTAAACCGGCTCTGTTGATACATTTACTGAATGCATTCTGTCAAACTATCTTTTGCCGCTTCGATAGTAGCGTCAATATCTGCATAGGTTAAAGCATTACTAAGAAACCATGTTTCAAATGCTGATGGTGGAAGATAAACTCCGCGTTTGAGCATAGCATGGAAAAATTTATTGAAGAATGCATTATCGGCATCTGAAGCGTCTTTAAAATTATTGACAGGATATTCGCTAAAATGCAGACTAATCATTGAGCCAATATGATTGATCTTATAATGTCGCTCCAGTTCGCCTGCTATGAGTGGTTCTGAATGAAATGAAAAACCCGTATCCTGTAATACACCATGTAGTTTTGTTTTGAGATAGGTGGTCTTTTTATCTAACTCTTCATAAATAGAAGGGTTGTCTTTCAATGTTTTTAACAACGTATATCCGGCAATCATCGCGATAGGGTTGCCACTAAGAGTGCCAGCCTGATACACTTTACCTAGCGGTGCTATGTGAGACATGATCTCTTTTTTTCCGCCGAATGCACCTACCGGCATACCTCCTCCTATCACTTTTCCATAGGTAACCAGATCTGCATCTATTTTTAATCTTTCCTGCGCACCACCAGCTGCTAACCGAAATCCGGTCATGACTTCATCGAATATAAATATTATTCCTTCGCGTGTACATAGCTCACGAAGACCTTCAAGAAAACCATGTTGAGGTAGAACACATCCCATATTGCCTGCAACAGGCTCTATAATAATGGCAGCGATCTCGTTTTTGTTTTCATCAATTAAAGCTTTAACTGCTTCGAGATCATTATAGGGTGCCGTTAATGTATCATTGGCAACAGATGCAGTAACACCTGGCACTGATTGAATATTAAGTGTTGCCACTCCGCTTCCTGCTTTTACGAGAAATGAATCAGCGTGACCATGATAACAGCCTTCGAACTTGATAAATTTATTTTTTCCGGTATATCCTCTTGCCAGACGAAGTGCGCTCATGCATGCTTCTGTTCCGCTGTTCACCATTCGGATAAGATCAATGTTTGGCGCCATTGATTTTATCAACTCTGCAACTTCTATTTCTATTTTTGTGGGTGCACCAAATGAGGTGGAATCTTCTACTTTATTTTTTATTGCTTCAACGAGGGGTTCATACGCATGACCCAAAATCATTGGTCCCCAGGAATTAATATAATCTATATATTTTTTTCCTTCTTCATCGTATAAGTAGGCACCTTCTGCTTTATTGATAAATACAGGTGTGCCACCAACACTCTTGAAAGCGCGAACGGGAGAATTAACGCCTCCCGGAATACTTAACGCTGCTCTGGAAAATAATTCTGCGTTACTCATGATAATAATTTTACTGCGGTCTTAGCAAAGTATGTGGCAATAAGATCAGCGCCTGCCCTTTTTATGGATGTTAATACCTCGATAACAGCTTTTTCTTCGTTTAACCAACCCATTTTTGCAGCTGCTTTGATCATAGCATATTCGCCGCTTACGTGATAGGCACTAACAGGAACGTTTACGTGATCTTTTATTTCTCGTATGATATCCAGATAGGCGTGTGCTGGTTTTACCATTACTATATCTGCGCCTTCCTGAATATCCATTAGTGTTTCCTTAATAGCTTCTTTGCGGTTGGCGAAATTCATCTGGTAAGTTTTTTTATCGCCAAATCCGGGTGCGCTGTCAAGTGCATCCCGAAACGGTCCATAAAAACAGGAAGCATATTTGGCGCTGTAGCTCATGATACCTGTTTTGGTGAACCCATTATTTTCAAGCGCATTTCTGATGGCTAATATGCGACCATCCATCATATCACTGGGCGCTACAAAATCGGCACCGGCTTTTGCATGACTAACACTCATGGCTGCAAGCACTTCAACGGTAGCATCATTTACTATTTCATTACCATCAACAATTCCATCATGCCCATAAACAGAAAAAGGATCAAGCGCAACATCTGTCATCACCACCATGGCCGGTTCTGCATCTTTCACTGTTTTAATAGCGCGCTGCATTAATCCGTTTTCATTTAATGCTTCAGTCCCTTTGTTGTCTTTCAATTCGTCTTCGCACTTTATAAATAGTAAAACCGATTTAATACCGAGTTGCCATAACTCTTTTATTTCTGATTTTAACAGATCTAGACTCATCCTGTAATAACCAGGCATCGAAGAGATTTCTTCTTTTATACTATTGCCCTCAACAACAAATAACGGCGCAATAAAATCATTAGGTGATAATATAGTTTCTGCAACGAGATCACGGATAGCGGAAGAATTTCTTAAAATTCTGTTTCTGTGTAACATATTATCCAAATGTTTTGTTTCAGCGTAAAAATCAAACCCAGTTTCTGGGTCGAAGGTATTCTAATAATTCTTCTTCACGACTTCCAGGTGCGGGGTGATGATCATACTCCCATCTTGCACGAGGCGGTAAACTCATCAGTATAGATTCAATTCTGCCATTTGTTCTTAATCCGAATAATGTACCTCTGTCATGAACGAGATTAAATTCAGTATATCTTCCCCTTCTTATTTCCTGCCACTCCACTTCTTGTTCACCAAAATGTAGATCTTTTCTTTTTTCTACTATAGGAAGATAGGCTGGCAAAAAAGCATTTCCGTTAGCCTGCTGAAAAGCAATTAGTTTTTCGGCTTCTTCGTGATTGGCAGGTCTTATATAATCATAAAAAACACCACCAATTCCTCTCGCTTCATTCTTGCGATGTTTATTGACAAAATAATTATCGCACTGTTCTTTGTATTTAAAATATAAATCTTCTCCAAACGGATCGATAGCCATTTTTAAAGTACGATGAAAATGTTTTCCATCCTCCTCAAAAAGATAATAAGGAGTCAGATCTGATCCGCCACCAAACCAACTGTCCGTAATCTCATTTTTTTCATTATACAATTCAAAATAACGCCAGTTGGCGTGAACGGTAGGTACATAAGGATTGAGTGGATGAATAACCAGTGATAATCCGCAGGCAAAAAATCTTTTTCCATTCACTTTAAAAGCATCACGCATGGATTGTGGAAGTTCTCCATGTACAGCAGAAGTATTTACACCTCCTTTTTCAAAAACCTTTCCTTTAGATATCACTCTTGTAATACCACCACCACCTTCGGCACGAACCCATTTGTCTTCAATAAATGTTGATTGACCATCAACGTTTTCCAATCCGGTGCAAATGGTGTTTTGCAAATCAAGGATATATTGGTAAAACGTATCTTTTATTGACATGAATCAAATGTTTTTCAATACTACAATTAATGATACTCTTTCACTGCATCTACGAATGCTCTTGCATGATCGACAGGAACATTGGGAGTAATACCATGCCCGAGATTGGCGATATATTTTTCTTTTCCAAAACCATCGATCATTGTTTTTACTGCCCGTTTAATTTCCGGAATGGGAGCAAGCAGTCGGGCCGGATCAAAATTACCCTGAATAGTAATTTTATTTTCTGTTAATGCACGTGCCTGCGCTGGTTCTACACACCAGTCAATACCAATACCTGCTGCCGAGCTATTGCTCAAATCTTTTAATGCATACCAGCTACCCTTAGGAAATAAAATAACAGGTGCATCATTTTTTAAAGCATTAGCAATTTGTAATAAATAAGGTTGAGCGTATAGGCGGAAATCAGCCGGACTTAATGATCCTGCCCAGCTGTCAAATACCTGAACGGTATCAGCTCCTGCTTTTACCTGCGCTTTCAGATAATCAATAGTGATATCTGTTATTTTCTGTAATAACTTATGTGCGATTTGGGGTTGCGTATATGCGAATTGTTTGGCTTTATCCCATGTTTTACTTCCTTTTCCTTCAACCATATAACATAAAATTGTCCATGGCGCACCTGCAAATCCAATTAAAGGAACACGTCCGTTTAATTCTTTTTTGGTTAGCGATAGTGCGTCCATCACATATTTTAAATGATGTTCTGCATCTGCTGTATTTAACTCATCAACGTCTTTTTCTGTTGCAATAGTTTTTGGCAATAGCGGACCTTTGCCTTCTTCGAGCGTTACTATTAACCCCATAGCCTGGGGAATAACCAGAATGTCTGAAAATATAATCGCAGCATCAACACCAACCTGATTTACCGGTTGGAGAGTGATTTCGCAGGCAAGTTCAGGCGTTTGAACGCGTGTAAAAAAATCATATTTCTGTCGTAGCTTGATATAGTCAGGAAGATATCTTCCTGCCTGTCTCATCATCCATACTGGCGGACGTTCTACTTTTTCCTGTCGTAATGCTCTTAGCAATAAATCGTTCATCTTCTTATAATTCTTTTAAAGAATTCCATTCCGGAAATCTCCGATTTCAATCTGGTTATTGCAATATTTCTTTATTTCTGCTGCAGTAGTCTCTCCCATCGTATAAAAAATAACGTTTGGATCGGGACAATTATCAGTGAAATAGCTTTTTACAGCGCTGGGACTAAAAAAAACAACACCATTATAATTCTCTTCGATAGCGTGAGGAGTTTCTATCGTTGTATACACAACAACTTCGATAACGTTTATTCCTTTACTGCGCAATTTTTCAGGCAACTCATCTCTTCTTCTGTCACCGCAGAAAAACACTATTTCTTTTATATCGTCAGCAATAATAACATCTGCAAGTTGTGAAGCATTTCTTACACTTGACTGGTTAGAGATAGAATAAGTTTTCCACTCATTCTGCTGAGCGTATTTTTTAATTATTCTTTCAGCATTTTTGCTCGTCACCACAGCATTTATTTTCTTATCTGTGTAAGGAGCTAAAAGATTATCTATATTTTCCTGAGGGAGGCTTTCTGTTTTAATAAATGATCGGGTATCTATAAATATTTTGCTACTCTCTTGTTTTTCTTTTCCGTCATTCGAGTATAAACTGCCTTTGAATGTAATCGTATCATTCTCCTTAATGGCTAATGCGCTGATCGGTGTGGTGCATCCTCCCATTAACGCTCGTAGGTAGTCGCGTTCCAGTTTTACACATATAGCGGTGGTAGCATCATTAAATAATGAACATGCGTCAAGAATATGCGAATCATCTTCACGGCACACCACCATTATTGCCCCCTGAGCAGGAGCGGGAAGCATCCAGTCCAGGTCAAGTGATTTTTCGGGACGCAGTCCAATTCGCTCCAATCCTGCGGCTGCGAATATTGCGCCATCCCAATCGTTTTCGGCAAGTTTTCTCAGGCGTGTATTTACGTTTCCTCTTAAGTTGACGATTGTATGATTAGGATATCTGTGCAGCCACTGTGCCGCTCTGCGAATACTACTTGTGGCGATTACTGCTTTTGAATGGGGATCATTCAAAAAATCAGTATTTCCTTTATGCACAAGGATATCTTTATGGGGCCCTCTTTTTAATACTGCCGCTTGCACAATACCTTTTGGTAATTGTGTAGGCACATCTTTCATTGAGTGAACCGCTATATCAATCTTATTGGTAAGTAGCGCTATATCCAGATTGCGTGTAAAAATACCCTGAACACCTATTTCATACAGAGGAGTTGATAAGTCTATATCTCCTTCACTCTTAATAGGAACCAGTGAGGTCTCGTATCCGTGTTCATGTAAAAGATTTTGTACTGTTGTGGCCTGCCAGATAGCCAGCTGACTATCTCTTGTGCCTATCCTGATAGGTGTAGACATTATTATTATGCAATAAACTCGTTAATAGCTTCAATATACTGGCAACCACGTTTATTATGCTGACGCATTTTTACTGCCATAACGCTGATTACCTTCTGAATTTTTTCCTGGTGGTTGATTAAGGGTACATTATGGTAGTGGCCGCAATGTAATTCTTCCAGTTTGATTTTTACTGCTTTCAGTACCGGAACATGTTTGCGCATTTCATACCATTCTCTGAAATCTTCAATATGTTCAGCAATAATAGCTTTGGCTTTTGGAACTTCAGCCTTTCTTTTACGTAGCGTATGATCTTTGAGTTTACTTAATTCATCAACGTTAACTAAGGTAACGCCAGGAATATCTTTGGCTGATGGCTCAACATTATAGGGAATAGAAAGATCTATTAACAGCTTGTTACCGTGATTAATAATATGAGATGCCATTACAGTAGGCTGCTGCGCATTTGTGGCTACAAGAATAATATCTGCAGCTTGTACTTCTGTAATCAGATCACTAAATGGTGCAGCTGATAATCCTAATTCACCAGCCAGCGCTGTAGCTTTTTCATCGGTGCGATTGATCAGCGTAATATTTTTTACCGGGAGATAGTCAACCAGATTGCGACAGGTATTGCGACCTATCTTGCCAATCCCCAGCAGAAGTATTTTTTTATTTTCGAGATCCTTTTCATTTTGTCGGATATACTGGACGGCAGAAAATGAAACAGAAACAGTACCTCCGCTTAACTCCGTTTGGTTCTTAATAGTTTTTGAGGATTGCAGTACAGAATTTACCATTCTCTCCATGAAAGCGCCAATACAGCTGTTTTCTTTTGCTGTTTTTGCTGCTTGCTTAATCTGACCAACTATTTCGTAATCGCCAAGTATCTGAGAATCCAAACCTGCGGATACATTAAATAAATGTTCAATAGCATCTTTGCCATTCTTAACATAGGCCATTGAACAAAAAGTTTCTTTACTTCCCTTTGTGTATTTACACAGTAAGTTTATAAGAACAGAAGGATTGGATACAACTCCGTAAACTTCGGTTCTGTTACACGTAGAGAGAATAAAAATTTCTTTAATATCAGTTTGGCGGGCATCAGCGAGAATCATTTGATAAGCCTCGGGACTTACAGCGAATTGTCCTCTTATTGCAGCATCTGTCTTTCTGTAATTAATCCCTGCTATGTAAAATCTCGATATGTTGTCGTTATGGGGTCCGTTCATTTCTCAATCCCTCAAATCGGGTTACAAAAATACTTTCGGAAGTTTGTTCGGGCGAATTTTTATGTCATTGCTGTGTCATTTATTGCCATTCTGAAGCTCTGTTAATAGTTTTTTAATCTCCGTAATCGTATTCTTTCGTTCTTATTAAGAATAGTGTTCATGTATAGCTGGATAATTACACTGAATCTTCTGATTTTGACACGCTTACTGAATCATTTTAAGGCTAATTTTGTTTTCCAATGACAAAAGCTAAAAAACGCGGCATCCTGTTAATGAACCTTGGGTCGCCAGATTCTACGGAAGTGAAGGATGTTAGGCGATATCTGACTCAGTTTTTAATGGATGGAAGAGTAATTGATAATCCCTATTTATGGCGATTTATTTTGGTTAGAGGTATTATTGTTCCTTTCCGGGCGCCTAAATCGGCAGAAGCTTATAAAACAATCTGGACAGATGAAGGATCTCCGCTGATTGTGTTAAGTCAGCAACTGGAAAAAGCATTACAGCATCAGGTAGAGGAGCCGGTAGAAATTACTATGCGTTATGGCAACCCTACTCCTGAGGCAGCTTTTGATAAACTGATGGAAAGGGAACCAGATTTGGAAGAGGTCATAGCAATTCCTCTTTACCCACATTATGCTATGTCTTCTTATGAAACGGCTGTAGAGTACGCAAAAGAAATTCATCAGAAGAAAAAATATCCCTTTGCTTTAAAATTTATCAAACCCTATTATGATGACGAGGAGTATATAGATGCATTGTCTGATTCTATGAAATCATGGCTGGACAGAGACTATGATCATATATTATTCAGTTATCATGGTGTTCCGGGAAGACATATCACAAAAACTGATATTACAGGTAATCATTGTTTAAAAGTAGAAGACTGTTGTTCAACACCTTCTCCTGCACACGCATATTGTTATCGCCATCAGTGCTTTGTAACTACTAAGCTGGTTACTGAGAAATTAAATATTCCAAAAGAGAAATACAGCATTTCTTTTCAGTCCAGGTTAGGCAAAGGATGGCTGGAGCCGTTTACCGATATAAGATTAGAACAAATGCCAAAAGAGGGGATTAAAAAACTTCTCGTTATTTGCCCGGCTTTTGTAAGTGATTGTCTGGAAACGCTTGAGGAAATAGAAGAAAGAGGAAAAGAAACATTTATGGAGGCCGGGGGTGAGGAGTATGCAATGATACCCTGTTTAAACGTGCATCCTTTATGGGTGAAGGCATTAAAAGGGTATATCAACGAGGTAAAAGAAGGAAATACTGAAATTTTGCTTCAATCATAAAGATGTATAGCTACATAAAAGCGCTTCATATTGTATTTATTGTAACGTGGTTCAGCGGCATGTTTTATATTGTCAGGCTGTATATATACAATACTGAGGCACAGGAAAAAGAAGAACCTGAAAAAAGTATATTAAGTCAACAGTTTAAATTGATGATCAAGCGTTTATGGCTTGGCATTACCTGGCCTTCTGCTGCTTTAACGCTGATATTTGGAGGCTGGATGTGGTCCTTGCTGGGTTCGTCGCCTGACTGGCTGCTGGTAAAACTGGGATTCGTGGCAGGCCTGTATGTCTATCATTTTTCACTTCATGCCTTATATAGTCAACAGGTGCGCGGAGTGTTTAAGTATTCTTCTCATCAATTAAGGATATGGAATGAGGTCGCTACCATATTTCTTGTGGCCATTGTAATGATTGTGGTAGTGAAACACGCATTGAGTTGGATCTGGGGATTACTGGGCCTTTTATTATTCACTATTCTGCTGATGCTGGCCATTCGTGTTTACAAAAAGCTACGCAGGTAAAACTTCCACTCAAGGGGTTACGATTAATCTCAGATCCGTTTTGTAGAAATGTAAATTTACAGAATCACATGTCATCAATATTGATCCTATCTATTATGAGAAAATACTCATGTATGTTTTTATCTCTAAAAGGATGTTTCAGGAGTTTTTGCAGAGTGAATAGTGTCTGAGTGGGAGGTTTTGTTTATGAGGGAGGTTATAGGTATTTATAGTAATTCAATCTCATATCCGGTTTTGTATCCATGTAAGTTTACTGCCTCACATGCTATCGATATTGATCCCATCTATTATGAGAAAATACTCATGTATGTTTCTATCTCTAAAAGAATGTTTTAGGTGTTTGCTGTGCGGATTGTCTCTGAGTGGGAGGGTTTTGTTTATGAGGGAATCGAGAGTTATTCTGTCAATCAGATGTTTTCCGCCCTCCTGAAGAGTGCAGTTTCTGTTGAATTATTGATTATTCATAAATAAGGCTGCCCCAATATTCATTGAGACAGCCTATACACATTATAGTTTTCCAGGACCATTGGCCACTAACATTGGTTGTAGCGGATATTGAATACGATCACCTGTCTTTTCCACAGGAATATCAGAGACTAAAAACGGGTTTGTGAAAAAGGCATAGACAACAAGGTTCAATGATTCAGACGACAAAATAATCTCACTGGGGAACAGATAGTAAGAAGTGAGGGTCGGAATAATATTCTAAGGGATTGTGGGGATAAGTTGCCGGCTTTAGACTAAAAGGAAAGGGGAGTAGGAATACTCCCCTTATTAACCCCTAAACCCTAAACCGTAGAAAAAATTGTTATAAGTATATTTCTGATAAAAACTGATCATTTTAATCTCCCACCGTTCATTTTCGTCAGGATCTTCAAGTCATAAATTATGCCAAAAGTGAAAAAAATGGGCATTCTAAGGGTAAATACCTACCGTATGTGAATAAGCTTTAAGCTTTCTTTAAAGTTTGATCATTAAAATCTAAGATTCGTCAACTTTAAAGTAAGGTGACTAAAGATTTGAATAGAGTGAGCTAACCCTGACCTATAATTAAAATCAGTAACTTTGCACACTTTTTCACCTTATATTATTTCAGGGATTATTTATGGCAGCCAGATACAGAGAATTCCCAAAACTGAATTTACCATCGATTGAGCAGGAAGTCTTAAACAATTGGAACGAAAACCATGCATTTGAGCGTAGTATTTCACTGCGCGAAGGCGCCAGGTCATTTGTTTTTTACGAAGGCCCTCCAAGCGCCAACGGTTTACCGGGTATTCATCATGTTATCAGCCGGACATTAAAGGATTTAGTTTGTCGCTACAAAACCATGCAGGGTTTTCAGGTAAAACGTAAAGGTGGTTGGGATACCCATGGTTTACCGGTGGAACTGGGTGTGGAAAAGGAATTGGGAATTAAAAAGGAAGATATCGGAACAAAAATCTCCGTTGAGGAGTATAACCAGAAATGCCGTGAAGCTGTTCTACGCTATAAGGATAAATGGGATGAGCTTACCAGGAAGATGGGGTATTGGGTTGATCTGGAAAAGCCATATGTTACGTTTGAAAATAATTATGTTGAAACCCTTTGGTGGATATTAAAGGAATTATATAAAAAAGGACTTTTATACCAGAGCGTAAGTATCCAGCCTTATTCACCCGCTGCCGGTACAGGATTGAGTTCGCATGAGTTAAACCAGCCTGGAACCTATAAAATGGTAAAAGATACTTCGGCGGTAGTGATGTTTAAGGCGATCAAGAATAAAAAAACAGATTTTCTTTTTAAGCAGCTTGAAAAGAATGAAGAATTGTTTTTTATGGCCTGGACCACCACTCCATGGACGCTTCCATCAAATCTTGGATTAACTGTGGGGGCCAAAATCATATATACACTGGTAAAAACCTTTAATCCCTATACTCATTTGCCTGTTAATGTAATATTGGCAACAGATCTTATAGGAAACTACTTTAAAGAAGAAGGAAAAATAGCCGACGGCGACCTGGTATATAATGAAGGAGATAAAATAATCCCCTGGAAACAGCTTTCTACTTTTAAAGGAAGCCAGCTTGAAGAAGCTCGGTATGAGCAATTATTAGCCTATGAAGCTAATTCACCTGAAAAATCGGGTGGACAACCTTTCAGGGTTATTCTGGGAGATTTTGTTACAACTCAGGATGGAACCGGTATTGTGCATACTGCCCCTGCATTTGGTGCGGATGATTATAAAGTCGGAAAAAAATATGACATCGGCATTCTTACGATGGTCGACAGGCAGGGTAAGTTCGTGGATGGTTTGGGTGAGTTCAGCGGGCGCTATGTAAAAAACTATACTGATGATAAGAATTATGTTGATGTAAATGTTGACATCTGCGTAAAACTGAAAAAAGAAAACCGTGCTTTCAAAATTGAAAAATACGAACATAACTATCCCCATTGCTGGCGTACAGATAAACCCGTTCTTTATTATCCATTAGATGCCTGGTTTATCCGGACTACTGCGGTCAAGGAAAAAATGGTCGCATTAAATGAAACCATCAACTGGAAACCTAAATCTACCGGAGAAGGCAGGTTTGGTAACTGGCTTGAAAATATGGTGGACTGGAATCTGAGTCGTTCGCGCTTCTGGGGAACACCATTACCTATATGGCGCACTGTGGATGGAAGCGAAGAAAAATGTATAGGTTCAGTGAATGAATTGAACAACGAAATAAAGAAAGCAAACGAGGTGTTGGGAGCGGATTATAATCAGCAGTATTTAAAAGATGGGATTGTTGATTTACATAAGCCATATGTTGATGAAATTGTTTTGGTTAGTGTGAGTGGTACTCCTATGTACAGAGTTCCTGATCTTATTGACGTCTGGTTTGACAGTGGCGCCATGCCATATGCTCAGTGGGGATTGGATAGTGAAAAGCTTGCTGCAGGCCATGATCAGCCTTTTAATACTCCTTTTGAGACAAACTATCCGGCTGATTTTATTGCTGAAGGAGTGGACCAGACACGGGGATGGTTTTATACTCTTCACGCTATATCCACTTTGTTGTTTGGATCGGTGGCCTACAAGACCTGTGTATCGAACGGGTTGGTATTGGATAAGAGTGGTAATAAAATGAGCAAACGTTTAGGAAATGTTGTTGATCCATTTAAAACAATCGAAGAATATGGTGCCGACGCTACACGCTGGTATCTTATTACTAATGCTTCTCCATGGGAGAGCGTGAAGTTTGATCTGGATGGTATTAAAGAAGTGCAGCGCAAGTTTTTTGGAACATTATATAATACCTATCAGTTTTTTGCATTGTACGCAAATGTTGATGGTTTTGCCTTTAAAGAAAACTATATTCCACTGGACCAACGTCCGGAAATTGACCGCTGGATTCTTTCAGCTCTTAACTCTTTGACAAAGCAGGTCACTCTTTACATGGATGATTACGAGCCCACACAGGCCGGAAGAGCTATAGAAGATTTTGTTGATGAACAGCTCAGTAACTGGTATGTGCGTTTATGTCGCAGGAGATTCTGGAAAGGAGAGTATGAGCACGATAAGATTTGTGCGTACCAGACATTGTATGAATGTTTGGAAACGATTACCAGATTAATGGCTCCTATTGCACCGTTTTTCAGTGATGCTCTTTTCCAGCAATTAAATGCTGTTACACAAAGACAAAAAGAAAGTTCTGTACATCATATTTTGTTTCCCCAGGCAGACAATCAGCTCATCGATATTTTGCTTGAAGAGCGCATGCAACTGGCGCAGGATATTTCATCGCTGGTATTATCATTGCGTAAAAAGGTGAACATTAAAGTGCGTCAGCCATTGCAAAGAATTCTTATTCCCATCACCAGAGAAGGATTAAAGGCACAGGTTAGTCTTATAGAAGAATTGATCAGATCTGAAGTGAACGTTAAGGAAATAGAATATCTTGAAGGTGATAAAGGGTTTATTAAAAAGAAAGCAAAACCCAATTATGTGGCACTTGGCAAAAAGCTTGGACCGAAAATGAAGGCTGTTGCGGCAGCAATTGGCGATTTGCAGCAAGAAGATATTATAAAGCTTGAAAAAGAACGATCTATTTCATTGTTAATTGGTGATGAACCTGTAATATTACAAATACAGGAAGTTGAGATCTCCAGCGAGGATATACCTGGCTGGATGGTGGCTAACAAAGATACGCTGACTGTCGCTCTTGATATAAATGTAACGCCTGAACTGGTAAGTGAGGGAAATGCCAGGGAACTGGTAAACAGGATACAAAAAATCAGGAAGGACAGCGGTTTTGATTTGACAGACAGAATAGTGGTAAAACTCTCGGAACATGGAGATTTGAAAGACTCCATCGCCCGATTTAATAACTATATTTGCGCCGAAATTTTAGCAGATCAACTTGAAATGGTACCTGATCTGACAACGGGAACCGAAGTTGAAGTAAATGATATTCCGGTAAAAGTGTTTGTTTCAAAAAAAGCCTGATAATATGGCAACCAAAAAGAAGGCAGCAAAGCCTGCTCCTAAAAAGAACACACCTGTTAAGAAAGCAGCCCCTGCTAAAAAAACGGCTGCTGCTAAACCTGCATCCAAAGCAACAAAACCTGCTCCTAAAAAGGCGGTAGTTAAACCTGTTGCTAAAAAGGTAGAAAAAACGCCAGCTAAAAAAGCTGCTGCTAAACCAGTCGCTAAAGCCACAGCGCCAACTAAGGCGCCGGTAGCAAAAGCGCCGAATAAAAAATCTGTCACCAAACCAGCAGTGATGCCGAAAAAAGAGGATAAGAAACCTGAGACGAAGAAACCAGAATCGAAAAAAGCCGAGATTAAAGAGGTTAAAAAGGAAGAGGTTAAAAAAGTAGAACCAAAGAAGCAGGAAGAAAAAAAGCCAACATTGCTGAATATTCCCGCGCCTAAAAAACCTGTACCGGCTCCTGAAAAACCTGTAAAAGTTGTAATACCAGAAATGAAAACAAAGACTGTTAGAAAGTATGAACCGGAATTTACCAAGTCTGTGCTGGATCAGCCGGAACCGGTATCATCTGGCCCAACATTAAGATATAGTGATTCAGAACTTCAGGAATTCCGCGAGCTGATTCAGAAAAAACTGGATCAGGCAAAAAAGGAATTGACCTATTTGCAGGGGTTAATAACCCGCAAAGATGAAATGGGCGGTGATGAAAATGAAAATCGTTACATGACAATGGAAGATGGCAGCATGAGCATGGAACGTGAGCAATTAGCTCAGATGGCCAGTCGCCAGATTAATTATACTGATCATCTGGAAAAAGCGCTGATGCGTATCGAAAACAGGACATATGGCATCTGCCGTGTAACAGGTAAACTTATTGACAAAGCAAGGCTTCGCGCTGTTCCACACGCAACACTTTCTATCGAAGCTAAGCAGACGATGAATAAGTAAGATTTCTGAAAAGTGAAATAACCACTATAAAAAAACAGGGTGTCTCTTTCTTTTGAGACACCCTGTTTTTATTTGAATACCTGATGGAGACAGGTAGCCGCTTAAGCGATTCTTAAAGGCTTCGTTTATTTTTAGGACAGCCTCTTTTTTATTCAGATGCCTAATGAAAAATGTATTTGTTTACGCTACTCCGAAGCCCAACAAATACTATAAATACATTCTCCCTATTTCTTATTTAGCATATACGTGTTTACAAAACGAATGGTTTCATTAATATGATGAAGCGCTTTCGGTGGACGAATGCCATGTCTTTGATTAGGATAAATCATCAATTCAAAAGTTTTGTTCAGATTCTGCAATTTGTCTACCAGCTGATAAGTGTTTTGTATATGGACGTTATCATCGGTAGTACCATGTACTATTCGCAGCATACCTTTGTATTTATCCGCATAGGTTAGAACGGAAGTTTCTTTATACCCTGAAGGGTTTAATGCCGGAGTTTTCATAAATCTTTCCGTATAGTGTGTGTCATATAAACTCCAGTCAGTCACCGAATACATAGCAATACCATGCGTAAATACATCCGCTCCATAAGTAAGTGCCATGCAGGTAATATATCCTCCGAAACTCCCTCCCGATATTCCTATTCTTTCGGGATCAGCCCATGATTGGGAACGTATCCATTTTGCGCAGTGCATGTAATCATCTATTTCATATTTGCCCAGTTGTTTGAAAATATAATTAATCCCTTCACGACCAAAATGACCACTACTACGATTATCCATGGCTATTTGTATCAAACCTTCCTGGGCAAAATATTGTTGTAATCCTCCAATTGGCTTCCATCTGTCGTATACAGTACCGGCATCGGGTCCGCCGTATACATATATCCAAACAGGATATTTTTTAGCAGAATCAAAATCTTTCGGATAAGTGATGGTTATGGGTAAATCAAATTTTCCATCAGCCGACTTTACCGTGAATAATTTTGTCTGAGGAATAAAATAATCATCAAATTCTTTTCCTGTTGATGCAGAGATATCTCTTATTTTCTGCCCTTTATTATTTAACAATATCATTGTTGGAGGGGTAGAAAGATTGGAGTTAACCGCAATAATATGTTTTCCATTAGGAGAAATGTTCACATCTGCATAATTATATTCTCCCGAAGACAATCTGATAGTGGATTTTCCATTCAATGATACTTTGTATATATCGAATCTGGTGGAATGTTCTTTACGTGCATGTATGTAAATCTGTTTATTCTTTTCATCAATATGCAGAATAGATGTTTGCCAGAAATTACCTTTTGTAATAGGATTGATAAGTTTTCCGTTTATATCATATAAATACAGATTATCCCATTGGTCTTTATCCGATTTAAGAATAAATCCTTTACGATCCGACAAAAAATGAAAACGATCATATTCTCCCAATTTGATCCAGGTAGATTGATTTTCTTTATATATTTCTTTTTTGCTGCCATCAAGTGTACGCACATTGTATACAATTAATGTATCCTGACGACGATTCATCCACTGCACAAATAATTCATTTGCCGGGGTCCATACTAACTCTCCAAAATACTGATCTTTTGTTTCGTCAAAGTCTGCCCAGATAATATTATTATTTTCTATTGAAGCAATTCCAATTTTTACCGCCGGATTTTTTTCACCGGCTTTGGGGTAGTGTTCTATCTCCAGATAACCATATTGTCCGTCTGCAACATAAATAGGAAATTTCTGTACTTCCTTATTGTCAAATCGCATAAAACTAATTTTTTTACTATCAGGCGACCACCAGAAAGCTCTGTACTCCGAGCTTCTTCCTAAGATTTCTTCGTAGTATATCCATGATGCATAACCATTTAATATATCTTCAGCACCGTCTTTTGTGATAGCTGTTTCTTTACGGGAAGAAATTTCTGTGACATAAAGATTATTATCTGCTTTGGTATACGCAGCAAATTTTTTATCAGGTGATAATAAAAGGTTAACCGCTCCTTCAATTTTTATTTCCTGATCATGGGCAGGAGTATAAGGTTCACTTTTACCTGTTGTTGCATTAGTTAACAGAATACTTTGTTTGCCATACTGATCAGTCCTTATTTCAACATAATGATCATCATCGAGCCATTCTTCAATGACAGGTAAGGGTTGTGTTACCTGAGGGAAATAACCTTTGAATAATTGATTATAGGTAAAATTCTTTTTTTGCGCAAAGGTGATTAACGGCAGCGCCATTAATGCAATGAGTAATTTTTTCATTGGTAATCACTTGTATGTTAAAAGTTATTGTACTTCTTGCATCTCCACTAACTTCCTGTAAGTTCCGTTTGCAGCCAGTAATTCTTCATGACTTCCTCTTTCTACAATCTGTCCTTTTTGTAAGACAATAATTTCGTCAGCGTGCCTTATCGTGCTTAGCCTGTGAGCAATAACAATACTGGTACGGTTTTGCATCATTTTATTTATAGCATCCTGCACCAGTCGTTCGCTTTCTGTATCAAGGGAAGAAGTGGCTTCATCTAAAATAAGGATAGGAGGGTTTTTAAGAATAGCTCTTGCAATCGTTAAACGTTGACGCTCTCCTCCCGAGAGTTTGGAACCCCTGTCTCCTATATTGGTTTGATATCCATCTTCTTTACTGATAATAAACTCGTGAGCATTTGCGATTTTTGCTGCCTGCTCTACTTCTTCCTGACTCGCTAAAGGATTACCGAGCATTATGTTTGCAGCTATCGTATCATTAAATAATATAGGCTCCTGGGTTACAATACCCATTTGCTCACGAAGTGCATGAAGAGAATATTGTTTAATGTTTATGCCATCTATCAGCAGCTCGCCCTCACTCACATCGTGAAAACGTGGAACTAAATCAGCCAGCGTTGATTTTCCTGCACCTGATGAACCTACTAGTGCTATGGTTTTTCCTTTAGGAACAATCAGGTTAATATTATTGAGGATTAGATTTTCGTTATAATGAAACGAAGCATTTTTGAATTCAATATTACGATTAAAAGAAGGCAATGATTTCGGGTTGGCAGCTTCTTCCACAAAAACAGGTGTAGTAATAATATCTTCTATTCTTTTAATGGCAGCGCTACCTCTCTGTGCATTGTAGAACGCTGTTGAAAGTGACTTAGCGGGATTAATAATCTGTGTAAAGAAGATAATATAAGTGATGAATGTATCAGGCTCAATACCACTTCCTGAAAAAACAAGTCTTCCCCCAAAATAAAGTATGCAGCACAATACCATTACGCCTAAAAATTCAGACATCGGCGATGCGAGATCCCTTCTGAAGACCATTTTATTACGCAAATTAGTAAGTGTATCATTGCTGTTAAAAAACCTTGAACGCAAAAGCTTTTCTGCATTAAAAGCTTTAATCACTCTTAATCCGCTCAAAGTTTCATCAAGTATTGACATAAGCGTACCCATTTCTTCCTGTGCATTGCTGGATTGTTTTTTGAGCGAGCGACTTACCCGGCCAATAATAAATCCCGTGAGAGGAAGCAGCACCAATAAAAACAGAGAGAGCTGAGGACTTAACCCAACCAGTATACTTAATATGATGAGAATGGTCAACGGTTCTTTGAGCAATCCTTCTAATGTTCCGATAATACTCCACTCTATTTCGTGTGTATCATTACTCATTCTGCTGTTAATATCTCCTTTACGTTGTTCTGTAAAATAGCCTATAGGCAATTCCAGCAGTTTACTGTACAGGTCAGCCCGTAAACGTTTCATCACCCTGTTACGGATTGGGGCCAACACTCGGTAGGACAGATATATAAAAATATTTTTGAAGAAGATAGCCACTATAATTAATATACAGATAGCTCCGAGAGCATATATTTCATCGTGAGCCTTGATAAGCGTACTTAGGTAATATTTCAGGTAGTTAAGAATCCCTGCAGCGGAAAAACTGAATTCAGGAGCAGTATTTACCAACCCTTCCTTATAAAACAGCAACTGTAGAAAGGGGCCGAGCATGGCCAGAGATACCAGCGAAAAAACCACAGAAAGCAGGTTAAAAAGGATGTATAAAGCAATCTTACCTTTTTGGTCGCTTAAGTACCTGAGAATTATAGCAAATCTCTTCATTGCGGACAAAGATAAATGATTAACCTTCCTCTTATATGTAAAGACTGGTTAAGACTAATCCATTTACTTTATTTGTACCTTTGAGTCATGCAGGAAGGAAAACGACAAAAACAGATCGGCGGATTATTACTGGAAGAAATTAACAGTATTTTTCAGCGGCTTGGGCTAACCATGATTGACGGAGGAATGGTGTCCATCAGTTCTGTGAAAGTTACTCCTGATTTGCTTGAGGCAAGAATATATATTAGCCTTTTCCAGGTAAAAGATAGTCCGGCGGTACTCAAAAAAATTCAGGAGAGATCCTGGGAAATAAAAAAAGAATTAACCGCAAGAGTGGGAAAACAACTTAGACGCATGCCTGTTTTACAGTTCTTTCTTGATGACACACTCGATCAGGTGTTTAGAATGGAGGAATTGTTTAAAAAGATCAACGAGGAAAAACCTTAATTTATTTACGTTTCCATTTTTAATAAACCATTACCACATTGAACCTTCTTTTTGCGTGGCGATACTTCAGGGCAAAAAAGTCGACAAATGCTATTAATATTATTGCCTGGGTGAGCCTTATCGCTATCGTACTGATCACAGCAGCTTTTATTATACTGCTGAGTGTATTTAATGGGTTTGAAGGATTAGTGAAGTCTCTTTATTCTTCTTTTTATACAGACCTGCGTGTTGGAGCTAAAGAGGGAAAATCCATCATGATTACCGAAGATCAGCTCTCCAGAATCAAACAGCTAAAAAATGTAAAAGCATTTTCGAGAGTGGTTGAAGAAAAAGCATTGTTGCAAAACGGCGATATACAAACCATAGTGTATTTAAAGGGAGTAGACGATGAGTATACAAAAGTTACTGAAGTAGCTGATAATATGGTCAGAGGGAAGTTTGAACTGGGAACAGCCGATCAGGCAGCATTAGTATTGGGTAGTGGTATTGAAAATGCCATAGGCATCCGGACGGATAGAAATCTTTATCCGTTAACGGCCTATCTTTTTAAACGTGGCGTGAATATTAACATTGTGGATCCATATCAAACATTTTCTGCTGACAATGTAAATAGCGCCGGTACATTTTTTATTCAACAGGATATAGATAATAAATACGGTATTACAAACATTGAATTTATGAAAGCAATGTTAGGCATGCCTGCTGATGAATACAGCGCGATTGAGATTGCATTGCTGAATGCACGGTACGAAAACCAGACTAAACGTGAAGTGCAACAAATAGTAGGGGAGAATTATTTGGTAGAAACAAAATATGAGCAGAATAAAAGTTTATATAGTGTAATGAACCTTGAAAAATGGGCCATCTATGGTATTCTTACTTTAATGCTTGTTGTGGCGGCATTTACAATGATCGGCTCACTTACCATGCTGGTGCTGGAAAAACAGAAAGATATACAGGTGTTAAAAGCACTTGGGGCAGATAACAATCGTATAAAAAGTATTTTTCTGAACGAAGGATTTTTACTGGCAGCTTTAGGTTGTGGTACGGGTATTCTACTGGCTTTGTTAATTGGCTGGGCTCAGGTAACTTTTAAGCTGGTGACTATCGAAGGCGGCACATTTCTTATTGATCATTACCCGATTGAATTTAGAATAAGCGATTTTGTATTAGTCATGTTTACCGTATTGGTTATTGCTTTGTTCGCTTCCTGGTTTCCATCCCGCAAAGCTGCTTTGCAACCAGTTGAACTTAAAAGCTGATAACAGATTTTGGTGACTTTGCGACTAATATATCTTTGCTGTAACTTACCATAAAATATTACAATGAATAAATTAAAAGCTATTGTAGCTGTGCTGTGTGTATGCTTTTTGTCTGCATGCCTGGATATCAACGAAGAGATTGTTATTAATAAAGATGGAACAGGGTCTTACAGTTCCAGAACAGATATGGGAGCCCTACTTCAATTAATAGCAACTATGGGAGGAGAAGAAGAGCTTAACAAAAATGGATTAAACAGACCTATCGATACTTTAATAAAAATGAAAGATCTCGTGAAGGAAGTCGAAGATATGTCGCCTGATCATAAAAGATTAATGAGTGAAGGTTCAATGCAATTAAAAATGAATATGGAAGAGAGTCTGCTGAAAGCAGATGTAACTTTTCCGTTTAAAAGTCATCAGGATCTTAAAACACTGATGGAAGGAAGCGCTACAGGAAGTATGGGAGATCTTTTCAAACAGGTTTTTGCACAGGACAATAACGCTTCTCCTGATAATCAACTGATCGATAAAATCAATACTGTTTTTGATGTAACAGTTTCAGATAATGTAATATCAAAAAAAATAAACAAGGAAAAATTTGACTCTTTAATGCTTAAGCCGGAAATGGCCGAGGTAAAACAAATGATGACTGGTTTTGCTGCGGTTAATTATACCACAACAATACGTTTACCGAAAAAAGCGAAGAAGGTAGATAATTCCCTGATTACATTATCTGATGATAAAAAAACAGCAACTCTAAAATACGATCTGGGTAAACTGCTGGCCAATCCGGAACAATTTTCTTACACCATCCAATATTAAGGTATGTATACAGATTTTTTGGTAGTGGGATCCGGCATTGCAGGTATTACCTATGCACTAAAAGTAGCGAAGCGTTTTCCTGATAAGCAGGTCTTGATTATTACTAAAGCGCAGGCCGATGAAACCAATACAAAATATGCACAAGGTGGTGTTGCCGGTGTAATGGATTTTGAAAACGATAGTTTTGAAAAACATATTGACGATACAATTATTGCAGGCGATGGATTATGTAATCCTAAAATTGTTGAGATAGTAGTTAAAGAAGGTGTTGACAGGATTGCAGAGATCATCAACTGGGGAGCGCAGTTTGATAAACAAAAGGACGGCGATTATAAATTAGGTAAAGAAGGAGGTCATAGCGAGTTTAGAATATTGCACCATAAGGATGTTACAGGTAAAGAAATGGAGAGAGCTTTATTGGAGGAAATTGAAAAACATACTAATATCAAAATGATTAAACATTGTTTTGTTATTGATATTATTACACAACATCATCTTGGTTTATTGGTTACCAAAGCAACGCAGGATGTAGAGTGCTATGGTGTGTATGTTCTGAATCGGGAAACTAATAATGTAGAAACCATATATGCTAAAATAACATTGTTGGCTACTGGTGGAAATGGGCAAGTGTATCGCTCAACTACTAATCCGTTCATTGCTACCGGCGATGGAGTAGCAATGTTGTACAGAGCAAAAGGAAGAATTGAAAATATGGAGTTTATCCAGTTTCATCCTACAGCATTGTTTGAACCGGGATTAAGAGGTCAGGCTTTTTTAATTACAGAAGCTGTACGCGGTGATGGTGGAATATTAAGAAATAAAGATGGAGAGGCATTTATGGAGAAATATGATGCCAGGAAGGATCTTGCTCCACGCGATATAGTAGCGCGCGCTATCGATAATGAAATGAAAATTGATGGTACCGATCATGTATTTCTTGATGTGACACACATGCCACTGGACAAATTCATTGAGCATTTTCCCAATATTTATGAAAAATGTAAAAGTATAGGTATTGATATTTCGAAACAATATATACCCGTATCTCCCGCTGCACATTATAGTTGTGGTGGAATAAAAACTGATGAATGGGGAAGAACTTCCATCAAACATCTTTATGCCTGTGGTGAATGTGCCAGCACAGGATTACATGGAGCCAACCGTTTGGCGAGCAATTCTTTACTTGAAGCAATGGTGTTTGCTCATCGTTGTGCTGCCGACGCTGCTCTTAATATTAATGAGATTGAATATTGCGAGTCCATTCCAAACTGGAATACATCAGGAACTTCAGATCCGAAAGAAATGATCCTGATTACCCAAAGTTTTAAGGAACTGCAAATGCTAATGAGTGATTACGTTGGTATAGTAAGAACTAATATTCGTCTGGAAAGAGCAATGAAAAGACTTGACCTGCTTTGGGAAGAAACAGAAGCGTTATACCAATCTACCTCAGTTTCTCCTCAATTATGTGAATTAAGAAATATGATTACAGTTGGTTATCTTATTGTGAAATGCGCCCAATTAAGAAAGGAAAGCAGAGGTCTTCATTATAACACGGATTATCTCACGAGAAGTGAATTAGTACAGAATGTTGTATTATAAATTCCGGTAATTAAACTTCTATTATAATTTACAGATGAAGGCAATGATATTCGCTGCGGGTTTAGGTACAAGACTAAAACCCTGGACAGATCACCATCCTAAAGCATTGGCTATTGTAAATGGCAAAAGTCTGTTACAAAGAAATATAGAATATCTCCAGCAGCATAATATTAAAAATGTAGTGGTGAATGTTCACCATTTTGCCAATCAGATAATTGATCAGATAAAGAATAATAACGGGTGGGGCTCAACTATAAGCATAAGTGATGAGTCGGATGAGGTACTGGAAACCGGAGGAGGATTATTAAAAGCAGCGCATTATTTAAGTGATGAAGGTCCTTTTGTGGTGATGAATGCAGATATTTTAACCGATCTTAACCTGCAAGCTATGCAGGACTTTCATGCTCAGCATAAACCTCTTGCAACGCTCGCTACTACTCACCGATCCACTTCCCGGTATTTTCTTTTTGACCAGGATGAGCGTTTATGCGGCTGGAAAAATATTAAGACCGGTGATGAAAGAATAGTTATGCCAGCTACTTCAATTAGCGCTGCAGCATTCAGTGGAATTCATATTATTGATCCGGTCATTTTTAATTTGATTATTCAGGGTGGAAAGTTTTCGATGGTAGACGTTTATCTCTCCCTCGCCTCCTCAAATATTATTCGCCGCTTTGATCATTCTGACGGCAAATTAATTGATGTCGGAAAGCCTGATGCACTTGCTAAAGCCGAAGAATTATTTATTTAAATACTAAATTAATTAGTATATTTATACTAATTAATTTAGCTTATATGGTTTTGCAACCTCCTGATATGCCCGGATACAAACTGATGGAATTCTTATTGGTGATATCACCTAATAATGAATTAAAGGAGAGAATTTTAGCCATTAAAAAACAGTTTGCACAGGATTATGAGGCACCTGTAGCGTCAGCCACCATTCCACATGTTACACTGGTCAAGTTTTATACCTGGAGTATGATGGAAGAAAAGATTACTACCCGTATAAGGCATATAGCATTAGGAGTACGTCCCTTTAAAATAGGGTTAAAAGATTTTGGGAGTTATCCTTCTCATACTATCTATATAAATGTGGCTACAAAAATTCCTGTTCAGGAGTTAGGAAAAAAGCTGAGGCAATTACAGTCATTAATGAAAGTGCATAAAGATTTTACTCCTCATTTTATAAATGATCCGCATTTAACAATAGCGAGAAAGTTAAAACCCTGGCAATATGAAAAGGGGTGGATGGAATATATGCACAGGCATTTTAGCGGAAGTATAGTCGCTGATGCCATGTTATTATTAAAAAGACCGGTAGATAAAAAAACGAGTTATCAGATAGTAGAAAGATTTGAATTTTTAGATATGCCTGTTGCTGTTAAACAAGGTAGCTTATTTAGTTAAAGATTAAACAGGAATTATCTTATGGAAGAAGAAAAAGAAATTCCCTCATATCTTAAGGGAAGGGGTGCGCAAATTAATACCAGAAACAGGTTTCTGAAAACAGAAAATGTAAGAGAACATGTTGAGGCAATAGATGACTGGTCGGATATAAATGTTCCTACACAATATCTGATTGAAACATCAAAGAGTATAGTGAATAAGATTGAAAGTCCTGATGTAGGAATGATGTATAGTATGAATCCCTATCAGGGTTGTGAACATGGTTGTATTTATTGTTATGCACGTAATTCTTTTGAATATTATGGGTATAGTGCGGGTCTTGATTTTGAGCGAAAAATAATTGTCAAAAAGAACGCTCCACAATTGTTAAGGAAGTTCTTAATGAATCCTAAGTGGGAAGGCTATCCTATCAGTTTAAGTGGTAATACTGATTGTTATCAGCCCGCTGAGCAAAAGTTCAGGTTGACAAGACAGTTATTGGAAATCTGTTTGGAGTTTAATCAACCTGTGGGAATGATTACGAAGAATGCCGGTATGCTGAGAGATATGGATGTTCTAAAAAAAATGGCTGACAAAAATCTGGTATCTATTCTGGTATCAATCACTTCTCTCAATGAAGAGCTCAGAAAAGTAATGGAACCGCGCACTACAACTGCTAAACAAAGACTCAGACTAATCAGAGAACTAAGCGATCAGGGTGTGCGTATGGGGGTAATGCTCGGACCCATGATTCCTGGATTAAATGAGCATGAAATGCATGATATCATTAAACTGGCCAGTGAAGCAGGAGCTAAGTTTTCAGCATATACATTTATCCGGTTGAACGGAGCTATTAAACTATTGTTTCATGACTGGTTATTAAAAAATTTCCCCGATAGAGCAGATAAAGTCTGGCATCTTATTGAGAGTAGTCATAATGGAAAAGTAAATGATAGCAGATGGGGAGTAAGAATGCGCGGTGAGGGAAACATAGCAGAATTAGTTGCGATGCAATATAGAAAGTACACTAAAAAGTATGGTTTAAACCATGAAAGACTTGAATTAAACAGTTCATCTTTTATAAGACCAGGGGAACAGGGGAAACTGTTCTAACAACTTCCCCTTTCTCTCAAAATCTTAAACCCCTGATCCGTCCCTAAACTTTAAAAATCCCTATAGAACTCATTTTACAACCAGATATGAAACAATCAATGATCTATAATTATCAGTTTCTATTTTCTTAAATTTTAAACAATTCCATAATACATTAAGGTAAATAGCTTTTAATCTTAGTCCATTTACAATCAATTTTTCCTTATCAGATTTCACAAACATGCAGTAGGATTTACTTATTAAACATATCTGTTTTTCCTTTTATTGGACAAGCACAATGGATTAATGAGTCATAGATCAGACCATTCTCTCTTTTATTTACTTCACTTACTTGTTACTTGTACTTTCAATAAAAAATCAAATCCAGATTTATCCTAAAGTGCTTATCAATAAGATATTCAATAACGGTAGCTCTGTTTTTATTAAATTCTTGTTTCTTATGTGCGAGCACATTAATTAACTATCCGCATACTTACTTAATATGATTAACACTTGAATCTTACCACTCGATATTTATTTACTGCTTCTGCTAATGTTGCCTTGCTTCAACTTTATCTGTAAGTTTCTCAGAATTCCTGGCTCGGGAATTAGAGTTATCCTGTAAGCTTCCCCCAAGCTCGGCCATGATTGTTAGAGTTGTCAATTATTTGAATTGTTAACCCTGATATTAAAAATAAGAAACAACCTTATTTTTTAGTTCCATTCTTAGGATTCATCTTTTTTCAAAATCCTAATTCATTAGCCAATAGAATGAAAGCAGCATGAAAAATTCAACACCTTACAGAGTTTACTCAGCTGCATTACCGCTGACGACTGTTCCGTTTTCCACATATCTGATATGTGGCTTTTTCTCCTCACTTTCCTCGCCTGGTACTCCCATTAATAAAATAGTATATGCTTTTCCGGCCTGAACAGAAAAAGTTCTGTTGATATCAACGACACTACTCTTTGCTACTACAGCAACTTCACCAGCGTTTACAGGTGTGAATTCGTTTATAGTAGCAAACGATGCATTATCATTTATTAACACGCTGCCTCCGGAAGAAGCGGTAACTGTAGTTGTATTGATCGTATCTGCAATAGCGTTAATATATCTTATATAGGCTTTTCCTTCTGCAATTTTTGACTCCTCAATACTATCTATACTAACAACATTCTGGTATACACTATCGTTTCCTATGACAAAAACGGAATAGGATTTATTTTCCTCAAAATGATATGATTGCGTTCCTGTAATAGCTTTACCCGCTATATAATTAAATGATTGTACATCCCTGTTTCCTGCATATATCTGCTGATAATACCCTGTATAATTGGTATAATCTAAAGGCTGAGAAGTAACCGCACTCCCGGATAGTCTAACCACCACACCGCGTTGATCCGGGGCCAGGTTAAATGCCATTAGTCCGGCTGCGGGAATATCCGGTCTATTATTGTCTTTGTTTTTTGAACAGGAGGTAAAAAGAGCAGCTGCCAAAACGATAGCAAGGCCTCCCAAATAATATGATCTCATCTTAATTAATTTTTAATTTGAATGATTAATAATTCTCAAAGCTGTGTGTTAATATTGGTAATTACAGAAGCCTTGAGTAAGGCACGATTTTGATGTAAATCCTTGAATGTTTTAGGGAGTTAACAACAAAATTATTCTATAATGACAATTTGAATTCTTAAATAAAGACTAAAGAAATGTTAACTGAATTATAAAATGTAGTCCTCATTATTTATCATCTAAAAAACAAAATGATCTATGCCGACTTACAAGCAAATATTTTCTAACAATGCAAAATGGATTGAAAGCCATACTAAAGACGACAAGGATTTTTTTGTTAACCTGGCCAAGGATCAGAATCCTGATTATTTATACATAGGCTGTAGTGATAGCCGTGTACCTGCTAACGAAATAATGGGCCTCCACCCGGGTGAGTTGTTTGTTCATCGCAATATCGCCAACGTTGTACCCAGTACTGATATGAACGTCATGTCGGTTATTGAATATGCGGTGGAATATCTTAAAGTGAAACACATTATTGTCTGCGGTCATACTAATTGCGGAGGTGTGAAAGCTGCCATGCAATCGAAAGATTATGGAATATTAAATCCATGGTTGAGAAATATCCGTGATGTTTACAGATTACATGAAGCAGAGTTAAACGCAATCAAGGATGAACATGAACGCTATAATCGTTTAACTGAGTTGAATGTAGAAGAACAGTGTTTAAATGTTATTAAAACAGCAGTAGTCCAAAAGAATTATATCAAAAATGGCCATCCAGTTGTTCATGGTTGGGTATTTGATATTTCTTCCGGAAAATTAAAAGATTTAAATATTGATTTTGAAGGACGTCTAAAACAAATTCAGAGTATTTATAATCTTACCGGCGTTGATCTTGTAAAAGCATAGTCAGTTCGCGTTCGATTGAAGAATTCCTGGTTTTTATAAAGCCTGTTGAGTCGGTTTCTATTTTTTATACTCAAGAAATAGAAGCCGGTTTGTCAGGCTTTTTTGTGAGGCTAATATCATATAGATATAATCCTTTTGTTTAATAGTCATTAGAAGTTAGAAATGCCTTGGCGATAAATATCTTCTATTCCTTGCATACATATATAGTGTTAGTTATGTTTTGGATAGCATAGTTGTTTACGCTGAAACATATGACGAGGATGTACCAAAAGTATTTTAAAAGGCCTGGGAATTACGTAAACGAAAACTTTCTCCATCAGGTACCCAAATACAAAGAGGGTGTATCGCGCTTTTGATTACACCCTCTTTGTATTGATTTCCGGATAGCGGCAAGTTTCTGAATGGCGAGCCAATACCTTTGTTGTAGGTTGTTTATCTATTCGTCTTATTCTTCACGATATATAAAAAGACTTTGTTACAGGCTGTCATAACATTTTTAAAGTTTCAGCTTCGCTATAATATATTCGCCAATTTTTCTACCCTGTTCAGCTCCGGCTTCAACGCTATGCGTAAAATGGATACCTCCGTATACTCTGCTTATAGAAACTTCATCAGCCGCTTCCTTAAAAGACTTGAACTCTCGCTGCATACCAATATATTCTAAATCACTGGTGTCTAAAAACGAAAAATTCTCTCCAAATAATCGGGTAAGCATTACAGCTGCAGCGCTCGTAATAGTGCTGTGCCCACTTGAGTATTCAGGAAATGGAGGTGTTTGTAAAAGAGGCATCCAGTTGGGGTCAATATGCTGATTGATATAAGTAACGGGTCTTACTACATTGGTACGGTATTTTGCTTCCCAGCAACTAATGAATGAATCATAGATGCCAATAGCTACCAACGCATATGCACGTGCTGCCTCTGCTGCCGGCAGATTAGCTTTACGCGATGCGATTTCGGTGATACCTATCCAATGTCCCCCCGGAGTGATTTTTTTATTGGCAAACATCATGTGGCCGGAATGTTCCATCACAAATGGATTGTCATCCCAGTACAGCGCAATTTCTCTTTGTTCTTCTGTTAGCGATTTTGACACTTCGTATACTTCCAGATTCGCTTTGTAAAAAATACTTGAACTGTCTTCGCTGTATGGAGGCGACGGCGGTGGTGTGAACTGTGCTGCAGAGTCAATTACAAAAGCGGTGATTTCTCCCCAGCAATATTCTACTCCATCAAAATAATCGGGAGGAGTAGGCTGCCATTTGCCCGGAGCTTTACTGCCAATATATTTTGGTTTACCACGTGATCGAAAATAATTATCCTTACCTGCTCTTGCTAATATGGCTTCTGCTATACTATTTCCAAATATTACTGAGCGATCATAAATGTCTTTATCAAGTTCTCGTTGAAACTGTCCATATACTTTATTTTCATAGTTGAGAAATGAATCAACCGAAAAAGTCACTTTACGGGCCACAGTAAAAAAAGCCTTTGTGGCGGCCAGTGTAAAATCATATTCTTTATCTGCTTCCGGCCTAGGCATTTCTGTAAAAAGATTTAACTGAATAGCCAGGGAGGGATATTTACTGCTGTCTTCAAAACGCAATGCCTCATAAGAGGCCAAAGAGGTATAGGCATAAATCCTGCTGGATACAGGTGGGTTAAACACATCATATGTGATCAGCCGGGTGAGCTGATCTTCATTCTGATAAATAATTTCTGCATCACTCATTATATCAGATTGCTCGTTTTTACAGGAAACGATACAGGTTATAAGTGACAAAAAAAATAAGCATCTATTACTCTTAAATAAAAACATCGTTATAAGATTTATCCTCAAAAATATTTATCCATTCAGGTTGCCTAATGATTAGGCCTGGGTGTTTTCTCAATACATACTGGTGTGAATGTGTTATTGCTTCTCATGTATATGAGATTTCTTCATTCTCATTCTGTCAACAACAATTCTTCCTATTTTTTTCCCTTCCTTATTCCCTTCCAGCAGATCAAAATCATAATGTATTCCTCCGTACATTCTTGATATGGAAGCTTCCCATGCCGCATCTCTGAAGGAAGTAAACACACGCGGAGGTATGCCAAACTCATTCTCTGAAGTATCCGTATAAGCAAAATTATCACCAAAGATATCAGTCATTACTTCTGCTGCTGCGGCTGATATGATAGAGTGTCCGCTAATGTAAGCGGGAAATGGTGGTGTTTGTAAGAACGGACGCCAGTCGGGATCAATATATTTATTGATCACAGTTTCCGGACGAACCATACTGCTTCTGTATTTTTCTTCCCAGCAATTTATAAATGCATCAAAAATAGCAATCGATGTTTTCGTATAAGCATATACGGTAGTATTGAAATCGGTTTCGGCTTTTTCTGCGGCGATACCGACAATATTCATCCAGTGTCCTCCGGGTGAGAATTTTTTGGTGGCAAACATCACATGCCCGCTCACATTCATGGTAAACGGGTTATCATCCCAAAAACTGGCAATATGTTTTTGTTCTTCATTTAAAGTATCAACAGCATTTTTAACGTCCATTAATGAACGGTAAAAAATAGATTTGGTGTCTTTTATTGTATATGTGGGAGGAGGGATAGGTCTGCATTCCCCTCCGGAATCTAATGCCATTGTTCTGATCTCACTCCAATGAGGTTCCAGTCCTGATGTGTAAGCCGGTGGAGTAGGCACCCATCTGCCGTCATCTTCTGTAATGGTGTATTTGCTGGCCGACCGCGTTTGAGCATAATTGTCACCTTTTGACCATTTCATTACAACACTATAAATAGTATCTGCAAAAGAAATACTGCTCTTTAGTGTGGATGAGGGCATGCCGGCATTATCGGCCATTTTAACCAGATCATCATAATGAGACATCATACTGCCTTCGGGAAAAGTAACCGCATTACCAACTTTTGTAAAAGCAAGTAAGGCAGACAAATGATAATCCGGTTCGGCATCAGCAGGTGGTTTTGGCATATCCGGCATATGCTTGATCTGGCCGGATAATGTTAAATAGTTACTATCGCCTGCAGCAATACATTCATAAGCTGCAATAGCAGCATACACATAATTGCGTGAAGCAATCATTGGAGGGAAATTATTTTCCAGTACTATATCGTTCAGTTTTTTTACTGTAGTACAAAATAAGATCGGATCATTAGTCATCTTTTGGTAATCGCCACTCTTACAGGAACTAATTAGTATGGAAGCGATGAGAGCTATAGTCAGTAATCGTCTCATAAGAACCGGAAATTACATAAACCTGCTTACATTTGGCAGATAACCATAGAAGTATGTTATTAAGGGAGCAGAAAATTTATTATATACTGCGTGTGGCTGTTGCCATGTGTTTTATAGGGCATGGCGCTTTTGGAATTATTACCAAGCAGGTATGGTGTAACTATTTTGGAGTATTTGGTATAGGAACAGAACTATCTTATCAGCTGATGCCATTTGTAGGGATTGCTGATATTATATTGTGGGTTATTATTCTTTTTTATCCTTTAAGGTTTATAGCTGTGTGGTTGGTTTTCTGGGGCTTGTTCACGGCTTTACTTCGTCCGCTTTCAGGTGAACCTTTTGCGGAAACCATTGAGCGTGCCGGCAATTACGGTGCTCCGTTTGCGCTACTTTTTTTATCCGGAATGCCTGTTACAATAAAAAATCTTTTTAAACCTGTATATGCGCCATCGGTAGAAGAAACTCCGGTAAGAATGAACCAGTTGAATATGATATTGCGGGTGACTATTTTTCTTTTATTTGCCGGTCATGGCTGGTTAAATCTCCTCGAAAAACAAAGTCTTCTTGATCAATATGCCAGTGTTGGTTTTGCGTCTCCTGTGCAGGTAGCCCGGATAGTAGGTTATGCAGAAATAATAGCTGCATTCGCGGTGCTCATAAAACCTATAGCACCATTACTCATCATTCTTTTTATATGGAAGATGGCCAGCGAAATGTTATATCCCCACTATCCTGTTTTTGAATGGATAGAAAGAGGCGGCAGTTATGCAGTTATACTGGCATTATGGTATACTTTACAACCTGCCTCAAAAGCTCATATTAAACGGTATGTACCAGCGTAAATGTGATAGATGATATTCGTTTTTCTTAAGTTGTTGTAAATGTTTGAGGAAGTATTAACACACTTTATATCATGGGATTGTTGATGAAATCCTAAATAATAATTATTCAAACAAAAAAGCTTTCTGTAGAGTGAATTAGCTTTTTTATTTATGAGCCTTCGGATTATATAAATTAGATGGAGATCTGTTTTTCTTTAAAATAGCTGATATAAACGGAGGTTGCCTTAATAACCGACTTCTTGCCCGGTTTCAGGAAAATTCTTAACTCCTTTTATTTTCTAAAAAAGTGCTGAATTTTTAAAAATGCCTTTGATTTGGCTGATCACCACTGATTATTAATTTATGAAGTTGCTAATGATCCGAAGTCAGATGGTTTTAATGGAATAACCTATGAAATCATTAATCTACACACTGTCTAATTAATCCTGATAGATTAAATGAGTTGACAAGTGATTATACATTTTCACTTTCAATTCAGTATACGATATTGATACCGGTACTGTACGACTACTTGCCGCGGATATATATAAATGTGCACAGCAATACGATAGGTGAGGAATAGAAACCGTCCATCGTTGATTAACAAATATTTCTATATAGTAATGCGCCTGATAATAAGACAAAAAAATACATATTCTACAAACCTAAGAATGCTATTATGTCAAAAAAAGAATTACAGGTATTAGTAGCAGAACAGAAAATACTTAGTAGGATTTATGTGATACGGGGACAGAAAGTTATGATAGATGAAGACTTAGCTATTATGTATGGAGTGGAGACCAGACGTTTAAATGAGCAGGTTAAGAGAAATATTAAAAGATTTCCTAAAGACTTTATGTTCACACTAACACTTAAAGAATACGAAAACTTGATATCGCAAAATGAGACATCAAGCTGGGGTGGCAGACGAAAACCTCCCAATGCTTTTACCGAGCAGGGAGTAGCCATGTTGTCGAGTATTTTAAATAGTGATGTGGCCATAGAAGTAAATATCAGGATCATCAGAGTGTTTACTAAACTGAGAGAATATGCTTTAACACATAAGGAAATATTAGCACAGCTGGCTAAATTGGAGAAAGAGGTAAAAGGAAACAGCAGGGATATTGAAAACATTTTTATAGTATTAAAGGAGTTAATAGGTAAGCAAACTTCACCTTCCCCCAGAGAGTGTATCGGTTTTAGGCGTAGCAATGAATAGAATATCTATTCATTATTGATGAGGGAAGTTCAGTGATTCAGTTAATGGAGCGCATCATTGAAATGAACTTTTGTTACTCTATAATATGTATCGGTCAACATGGTCGACCAAAAGACCCTAACGATCTTCCATATCCATTTTTACCTTCTTTTCACATTGTAAATGAACGTTTTGCAGTATAAAAATCACTTATATTTGCTGAGGATCTAACGAAAAACCAGCAAAATCATTTTTCACATTTATACATAATGTAAGGGTATAGTAAGTATTCATGTACTTAGTATACCCTTTTATATTTTCTGGTACCCTGAAAACAAGATATCATATGTATTGAGCGTTAATTAGTTGCGTTAGCTCGGTGTGACTGAGGAGGCGAAGCTATGCTAAAATTTAATAATATATAAATGGCTTACACTGTACATCCAACAGCGGTAATTGACGAAGGTTGTCTAATAGGCGATGGAACAAGGATTTGGCATTTTACACATGTCATGTCGGGGGCGGTAATCGGAGAGCGCTGCAATCTTGGACAGAATGTGGTGGTTTCTCCCGGAGTAAAGCTAGGTAACAACGTAAAAGTGCAAAACAATGTATCCATTTACGAAGGTGTGATTTGTGAAGATGACGTGTTTTTAGGTCCCTCGATGGTATTTACCAACGTTATCAATCCAAGAAGTGCGATAGTGCGTAAGCATGAATATCAACCAACATTCGTAAGAAAAGGAGCCAGCATAGGTGCGAATGCTACGATAGTATGTGGTAATGAAATTGGTGAATATGCGATGATTGGTGCGGGTGCCGTCATTACCAAACCCGTATTGCCCTATGCGCTGGTAGTTGGTAATCCAGCTCGCCAGATCGGATGGATAAGCGAAGCGGGTCATAGGTTGGTGTTCAAAAATAACATTGCTCAGTGCTCAGAAACAGGGCAGGAATACCTCCTTCAGAACGATAGGGTCATTAAAAAGGCGTAATGTAAACCAATGCTTATGTTAAGAATGAAACAACTATTTATATTTTTTGGTTCTTGCTTTTTTCTCTTCTCATGTGTGTCATCAAAAAAACTCACTGAAGATGCTATATACTTTAAAAACATATCGGATAGTGTGATAAGTATATCCGGAAGTGCCTACGAACCTTTAATACAGAAAGGGGATATTTTATATATCGGTGTCATTACACCTAACGAAAAAAGTTCCCAATTGTTTAACCAGCCCAATTTTTATGCAGGTTCTGACAGAGTAGCCGGCGCAGCTACTTCAGGTACTTCAGGCGGACCTACACAGGGATATCTGGTGAATGAAAAAGGTGATATTACATTTCCCTATCTTGGCAATATACATGTGTCAGGGCAAACAAAACAGAAGTTGTCAGATTCTCTTACTAAACAATTACGATCCTATATAGATTCGGTAATCGTCAATGTACGTTTATTGAATTACAGAGTTACGGTTTTGGGAGAAGTTGCCAGGCCGGGTACTTTTTCTATTCCCAGTGAAAGAGTTACCATTCTTGATGCCATTGGGCTTGCCGGAGATCTTACAATATATGGAAGAAGAGATAACATTCGGATAATAAGAAACACGGGTGATGTGGTGAATACTGCCACTATTGATATCAGTAAGGGAAATATATTTACATCTCCTTATTTTTATCTGCAACCCAATGATGTTTTATATGTGGAGATGAATAGCCGAAAAATCCCCAATACCGATCAGGCAGAATTGCGGAGGGCAAGTATTGCTATCGGTATTATATCAGCATTGGGGGTAATAGTTAGTACCATTAATGTTCTCAGTAGGTAGAACAGTTATATAGTTATATGCAAAACGATTCACACATTTATACTGCAAAAAATAATGCTCCGGGACAAACACTCGGTATTAATGCAAAAGAAATTCTGCTTAAATACCTCCATCATTCCTGGCTATTTATATTAATTCTGTTGTTGTCTTTAACTATAGCATGGTTGTATTTAAGATATACCAAACCTGAATATAGTGTTTCTTCTACCCTGTTGATCAGGAATGATATGTCGAATAGAAGTAGTGGAAGCTCTAATGGTCAGGATATGTTTTCTGATATTGCCCTTTTTCAATCCAATACCAATAAACAAAACGAAATTCTGATTCTTAGTTCCAGAACGATGATGGAACGGGTGGTAAAGACATTAGGACTTCAAACGCAATATGCAGTTGTAGGGAATGTAAAGACAACCAATGTTTACCCTGAACATCCATTCGAACTAAAAATTATTAAACTTAATGATAGTTCCAACTCAATCAATCTTGAAGTTCATTTCAGCAAGGATTGGTCTTCATTTAGCCTAGGAGAAAAGAAAAAGCAATGGCAGCCAGGTGAAGAAATTGAAATTCCAGAAGGACGTATAAGGCTTGGTGTTAAAAGGTCAGCATATACAGATCTTGATTATCGTGACTTTATAGTAAAATGGATGCCACTAAGACAAGCGGCAACATTTTATGCCAATGGTCTTGAGGTTAAACCAGCTAATGATCTTTCAAATGTTTTGAGTCTGACTTACATTAACGAGAATCCATTACTAGCCAGCACAATACTGAATACATTAATGGGGGAGTATAATGATGCTGCAATAGAGGATAAAAATGAAATCAATAGAAAAATTTTAGCCTTCATTAATGATAGATTGGGATTGGTTGAAGGTCAGTTGGATAGTGTTGAAGGTAATTTGCAAAAATATCGTACCAGTCGTAATGTAATAGACCTCCCAACACAATCGACAATGTATTTTGGGAATATAAGTGATTTAAATGACGCACTTAGACAGCAGGAAGTTCAGTTAGCAGTGGCCCAACTAATGGAGGAATATATCAATCAGCCTAAAAATAGATTGTCGTTAGTTCCTTCAACCTTAGGACTGACAGATCCAACGTTATTAGAGCTCACATCGGTTTATAATAAACTTGTTAGCGAAAGGTTGAATGAGTTACAAACTGGTGCTACATTAAATAGTCCAATTGTTAGAAATATTGAAAGCAATGTTGAGGAAGCGCGAATTAAAATACTACAGAACCTTGTAAACATTAAGCAAGTATATGAGAGTAATATCAGGAATTTAAATAATCGTGCTAAATCGATGAGAAACGAAATATCTTCAATTCCTTTGAGGGAGAGAGAAAGCAGAGAAAGGGCACGTCAGCAGGAGATCAAACAAAACCTTTACTTATATTTATTACAAAAGCGAGAGGAATCAGAAATAGCACAGGCATCTACGATTGCTAACTCCCGGATCATTGATACAGCTTTGCCTGTTTCTAATAAAGTTCATCCAATTGCTCTGAGAATATACGGGATTGCATTATTGGTAGGTTTATTAATACCTATAGTTGTTATTTATTTGAGGGATGTTTTTAATGATAAAATAATACTTAAAGAAGACGTTACGAGAGCGACAGCGACTCCAATAATTGGTGAAATTGGGCATAGTGAAGAAGAAAAAGTATTATTATTTCCACAACGATCTAGAACTATCGTTGCGGAACAGATTAGAATTTTAAGAAGTAACTTAAGGTTTCTGCTAGGAGAAAAGGCCGAAAAACCAACTATTTTGGTTACGTCTTCATTTAGCGGTGAGGGCAAATCATTTATTTCTACAAATTTGGGAGCAACGCTTGCTTTGTCAGGCAAAAAAACTGTGATTTTAGAATTCGATCTTAGAAAACCTAAAATTTTAACAGGGTTAGGACTACCTAAAAGTAATGGACTTACTAATTACCTTGTAGGGAATGCCTCTTTTGAAGACCTTCCACAAGAGGTCCCGTCTATAGATGGACTTTTTGTAATATCATGCGGTCCGGTACCACCAAATCCTTCAGAAATCTTAATGACACCAAAGATTAATGAGTTATTTGTTTGGTTGAAAGAAAATTTTGATGCAATTGTTATTGATACTGCTCCTGTCGGATTAGTAAGTGATAGTTTTACGTTAAGTCAATATGCTGATGCCACGATTTATGTAATAAGGCAGAGGTATACATATAAGCGGCAGATTGAAATTATAGAGGATTTGTATCATCAGAAGAAACTTCCTCAGATGGGATTGATCATAAACGATGTGATAGCAGGTGGTGCAAAAGGATATTATGGATATGGTGTTGGTGGCTATGGGTACGGCTATGGGTTTGATTCCGATAGTACATTAAGCAAGATGAAAAAACGGTATTGGAGAACCTAAATAAAATAGATGTCCGAATTTAAAGTTGTCTTAGAGGCAGGGCGAATTGAAAAGAATTATTGGAAAGATATTTGGTCATATAGGGAGTTGTTTTATATCCTTTCCTGGCGCGATATAAAAGTTCGTTACAAACAGACAGTAATTGGTGCTGCATGGAGTGTTCTTCGTCCCATCCTTACCATGATCATATTTACTATCGTATTTAGTAAGGTGGCAAAATTGACTCCGGAGGGTGGTGCTCCTTATTCTATTATGGTTTTTTCAGCCTTATTACCATGGTATTTTTTTGCCAATTCTTTGAGCGAAGCAAGCCAGAGTCTCATTACAAATTCTAATTTAATTACTAAGGTTTATTTTCCTAGAATTATAATCCCGCTGAGTTCTATTATAGTCAATCTGATAGATTTTTTTATATCATTGGCTATTCTCATTGTATTAATGGTGTTTTATAAATATATTCCTCCCATAAAGATATTGTTCGTTCCTCTTTTTCTTGTTCTTGTATTTTTTTTGGCATTTGGTACTGGCTTATTTATAACTGCATTAAATGTAAAGTATAGAGATTTCAGATTTGTTATTCCCTTTATTATTCAGATCGGTTTATATATATCACCAATTGGGTTCAGTACATCAATTATTCCAGATAAATGGAAAATGCTATATTATTTGAATCCTATGGTTGGTATAATTGATGGATTTCGTTGGTGTATTATTGGTAATAACCGCTTAGATGTATTTGGATTATTAATGTCTGTTGTTACTACTTTTATAATCGTTTTAATTGGCGTTCGTTATTTTAGAAAGACAGAAAGATCGTTTGCTGATTCAATTTAAATATGATTGAAATGGATGACACAATTATTTCAGTAGAAAATCTTTCTAAGAAATACAATATTTTACATGAAGTAGCTCCTCGTTATCAGACTTTGAGAGATGTTATGTCTGGTAAAATAAGGAAGATGGTTAATCCGGGAAGTTCACATAAACTTTCTAAAGAGGTTTTTTATGCATTACGGGATATTAGTTTTGATATTAAGAGAGGAGAAAGAGTTGGCATAATTGGGAGAAATGGTGCAGGTAAAAGCACCTTTCTAAAGATACTTAGTAGAATTACAGACCCATCGTCAGGTAGAGTAACTATTAACGGGCGAGTAGCTAGTTTGCTTGAGGTCGGAACAGGGTTTCATCCTGAGTTGACTGGGCGTGAGAATATATTTCTTAACGGTGCTATTTTAGGAATGACACGTAGAGAAATTAAAGCAAAGTTTGATGAAATAGTTGAATTTGCGGAGGTTGAAACTTTTCTTGATACACCTGTTAAAAGATATAGTAGCGGTATGTATGTTCGGCTGGCTTTTGCTGTTGCTGCACATTTAGAACCTGAAATACTTGTCGTTGATGAAGTACTTGCTGTAGGAGATTCTCAATTTCAAAAAAAGTGTTTGGGCAAAATGGAAGAAGTGAGTAAAGGAGAAGGTAGAACTATTCTTTTTGTTAGCCATAACATGAATACTATTAGTTCATTGTGTAATAAATGCATTTTGTTAGATAAGGGAACCGTAGAAATGTCAGGCGATTCTTTTGATGTGATTAACCACTACCTCTCAATAAATTATGGAAAAAAATCTTTTAGAGTTTGGGAGGATGGGCATGCTCCAGGTAGTGATATTGTAAAATTAAGATCGATAAGTGTTATTGATAATACAGGCAAATCAAAGGAAAGTTACCTTATTAATGAGCCTGTGGGAATTGAAATGATCTATGAAGTGCAAGAAGATGGACATGTTCTTTGGGCTGGGCATAATATTCATAATTCTGAGGGCCTAAATATTTTTGATACCCATAGTGTGACTTCGGAGTATTATCATAAACCTCATGAAAAAGGACTATTCAAAGCCATAGCTTGGCTGCCAGCGAATTTTATGTCGGAAGGCACTTATATAGTTAGTTCGGCTGTATTTAATCATAAAAAAGGATTAATTCATTTTCATGAAAAGGAAAATGTAGTGTTTAACATTGTGGAATCACATGAGGGCATTACTTCAAGGGGTGATAGCCCTGGTCGTTTTCCAGGATTAATTCGACCATTATTAGACTGGGAGATATCAAATTGTTAAAGAATGAAAAAGGAAAAAGTTCATTGGACAGGCGAAAGATTAGAAACATTTGTTTACAATCAAAACACAATAGAACATTTACATAGATATGCTATTGCTCTACAATTGGTTTCAGGTAAATCTGTTTTGGACATAGCTTGTGGTGAAGGTTACGGCTCAAATATTTTAGCTCAAAAAGCAAAAAATGTACTTGGAGTGGATGTGGATTCGGAGTGTGTAAAAAGTGCGAAGAAAAAATATGTACAAGATAACCTTTCTTTTTTAAGCGGATCGACCAGTAAAATCCCAGCAAATGATGAAACTTTTGATGTTGTTGTCAGCTTTGAAACGATAGAGCATCATGATAAGCATGATGAAATGTTAATGGAAATAAAGAGAGTCCTGAAAAAAAATGGAATACTAATAATATCTACCCCTGATAAGCTTTATTATTCTGATAATACAGAGTTCAAAAATGAACATCATGTAAAAGAATTGTATAAAGATGAATTTAAAGGTTTAATAAATAATTATTTCAATCACTCCTGCTTTTTTTATCAAAAGGCAGATCTGATGTCAGTCGTAATTCCTGAAACTGATCCTGATAGTTTTGCGTACGTAAGCGGAGATTACAAATCTGTTGTTTTTGATGGTGATTTTGAAGGTGTTTATGTAATAGCTGTAGCATCAGATCATGAAATATCTTTTAATCAAATGAGTGTGTTTAATGACCCTTTAATATATAAAGATGTTATTAAACAATTAATTAATGGACTATACACGTCTAATGCTTACAAGATTGGGAGTTTTATCCTAAAGCCATTCAGAGTTTTAAGGAGGTTGTTAAATAAATAAAAACATAGAAAACGTTCATACGGCTTGTGGAAAACGATATTTTGATTTCTGTAGTTATACCTGTTAAAGACGGAGAAATCTGGATTGAAAAATGTTTAAAAGCTATCATAAACCAGACTCTGTTTTATAAAACGGAAATAATCATTATTGATTCTGGATCTAGTGATAAAACATTAAATATTATAGCTAATTACCCCGTAAGACTCATTGAGATTCCTTCCCATGAATTTAATCATGGGCTAACAAGGAATTTGGGTGTAAAAGAAAGCAAAGGGGAATTTGTGGTAATGACTGTTCAGGATGCGGTCGCTTCAGATGTGTATTGGCTGCAAAAGTTGTTAGATGGATTTATAGATTACTCTGTCGTTGCAGTTTGTGGCAGACAAATAGTACCTCACTATAATAAATATAACCCAATGGATTGGTACCGACCTTCCTCTCCTCCGGTTATTAGAAAGATTTACTTTGAAAACCCTGATAATTTTTATGAATTATCGACTGAAGAAAGAAAAAGAGCCTGTTCATGGGATAATGTGACAGCAATGTACAGAAAAAAAAATCTGCTGGGTTTGCCTTTTCAAAAGACTGTCTTTGCCGAAGACATGATCTGGGCAAAGTCGGCGTTGGTTACAGGGAATGCTATTGTTTATAATCCAAATGCTCAGGTGGAGCATTATCATTTTGAGGATAAAGATTATGTTTTCAAAAGAGTATTCACAACTATATATTATAGATATAAAATAATCGGTTATAAGCCGATTGCGAAAAAAAATATATTTAGATCAAAGCTGAGTATTGTTAAGCATATATTATTGACGAGAGACATTGGAATTAGTAAAAAGATTTATTGGATCTTTTATAATTTCAGTAGACTAAAAGTGGAAAATAATGTTTATGATTTTTTCTTGAAAGCTTTAAGTAAAGGAGAGGATCAGTTAGATGCTTTACATGAAAAGATTTGTGGAGTTCCTCCAACCCCTTTAAAAAAAGCTTAGTATGATGCCGTTGGTGAGCGTTCTTATGACTACCTATAACCGGGAAGCTTATATTTCAAAAGCGATTGAAAGTGTTCTCGCTTCGTCATATTCAAATTTTGAACTGATAGTAGTTGACGATGCTTCTACAGATTCAACAGTTGCTGTTGCTAATGAATATATTCGCAATGATAATAGGATTAAAGTGTATGTTAATCCTATTAATATGGGGGATTATCAGAATAGAAACATCGCTGCTGGCTATGCAAAAGGTAAATATTTGAAATATGTTGACAGTGACGATATTATTTATCCATGGGGCCTGGAATTATTGGTGACAATGATGGAACAGTTTCCTGATGCCGGATGGGGTATCTGTACATTAGCACAACATGATACAAAACCTTATCCTTTTATGTTGAATCCTAAGGAGATTTATACATACAACTATACTGAATCAAATATTTTTCTAAAATCACCATTGTCTTCTATTATTAAAAAAGATTGTTTTAATAGTGTGGCAGGATTTAGACCTATAAGGATGGCTGGCGATTTTGACATGTGGCATCGATTAGCGAATCACTTCCCGGTTGTTTTAATGCCAGATGGGATTGTGTGGAATAGGGTGCATGGCAACCAGGAAATGAATCATTATAACGATTTTGTTCAGGTGTATGAAAAGTTGCGAATAGAACATCTACTCAGTAAAGAGTGTCCCCTTGATCCGAAGCTTTGTTCAATGCTTATTAAAAAGCAGCGAAATAAAATTCTTCGTGCAGTTATTAGAAATATTTTGTATTTGGATTTTAAAAGTCTTGCGTTGCAATTCAAAAGGTTAAAGCCGTATAAAAAAATAGGAAAGGTATGATAGCCATTTTTGTTATTGATACGGTTACGTCTTTTAAATGGATAGTCAATTTGCTTTTTCTATATTAATATGATCGTCATCCTTGATTACGCCCTTGGCAATCCTTCTTCTATTAGAAATATGATCAGACGCTGTGGTGGCGAAGCTAAAATTTCATCAGCTGTCGAAGATGTAGAAAAGGCGGAAAAATTGATTCTTCCCGGAGTCGGTTCATTTGACCATGGCATCAATAATTTAAAAAATGCTGCTTATTTTGATGTGCTTCAGGAGAAAGTGTTGATTAATAAAACGCCGATTCTTGGAGTGTGTTTAGGTGCGCAGTTACTCGCGAATGCAAGCGAAGAAGGAAAAGAAGAGGGGCTTGGATGGATAAAAGGAAAAGTTGTTCGCTTCGACAAAGAGAAAATGAATGCACAGCACTTGAAAGTTCCTCATATGGGTTGGACAGATGTAGCATTCGCAAAACCCTCTTTGCTTCTCAATAACTTTTATAATAACCCACGGTTTTATTTTGTTCATTCTTATCATTGGGTTTGTGATGATCCGAAGGATGTAATGCTGACTGCAACTTATGGGTATGATTTTACGGCAGGTGTTGAAAAGGAAAATATAATAGGTGTGCAATTTCACCCGGAGAAAAGTCATAAGTACGGATTAAAACTCTACGAAAACTTCTTAAAGAATTATTGATGAGGAGAATCAGAGTAATTCCTGTTCTGTTAATCAAGAATGGTGGTTTGTATAAATCAGTAAAGTTTAAATCGCATAAGTATGTCGGTGACCCTATTAATGCAGTTAGAATATTCAATGAGAAAGAAGTTGATGAAATTGTAATATTAGATATTGACGCTTCCCGGGAAAAGAAAACACCTAACTATAAATTGATAGAGGAGATAGCTGGTGAAGCATTTATGCCGATGGGCTATGGGGGAGGCTTCACGCATATTGATGAAGTAAAGAAGGTGTTCTATTCAGGAGTCGAAAAAGCTGTTTTTAATTATAGCGCTTTTAAAAATCCGTCCCTGATCACTGAAACAGCACGACAATTTGGTAGTTCCAGTGTTGTAGTATCTATAGATGTTAAAAAGACATTATTTGGTAAACAGCAGGTATTCGTTTCAAATGGAAATAAAAATACAGGACTAGCTCCTGTTCAATTTGCAAAACAAATGGAAGATGCAGGTGCAGGAGAAATTTTTCTTAATTCAATAGACCGGGATGGCAGTTTTAATGGCTTTGATATCGACCTGATCAAAAGTGTATCCTCCGCTGTTAGTATTCCTGTGATAGCTTGCGGCGGTGCGGCATCTTTAAATGATTTATATGATGCTGTTAAAACAGGAAAAGCCTCTGCTGTTGCTGCAGGAAGTATGTTTGTTTTCCAAAGGCCACACAAAGCTGTACTGATTAGTTATCCTTCTCAAAAGGATTTAACAGGTCATGTATATACTAAGTTATAGTATGATACTATAATTAAGAATATAAATACAATTAACTCTAAATGACAATAATTAGGTTCGCAGTTTTAGGATGTGGGCATATCGGTAAGAGACATGCTTCTCTGATTAGGGCAAATTCCAATTGCAATCTGGTGGCTTTAGCTGATATTAGATCTGAAAGTGAAACAAATTGTGAGGAGTTTAATGTTCCTTATTTCGGAGAACTGGCTTCTTTACTGCAAGAAGGACCTGAATTTGATGTGCTTTGTATTGCTACTCCTAATGGTCTACATGAAAAGCATGCGTTAGAAGCGCTTCGTGCCGGTAAACATGTCATCATAGAGAAACCGATGGCATTGTCGAAGTCAGGTGCCGAACGTGTTATATATGAGTCGTTGCGTCAACATAAGCAAGTGTTTTGTGTAATGCAGAACAGATACTCTCCTCCTTCATTATGGTTGAAAGAATTGATAGATAAACAGATTCTTGGAAATATTTATCTGGTGCAGACCTCGTGTTACTGGAACAGAGATGAACGTTATTACAAGGGTAATACCTGGCATGGATCAAAAGACTTGGATGGAGGAACACTTTTTACTCAGTTTTCTCATTTTGTAGATATACTGTATTGGCTTTTTGGAGATATTAGGAATATCAATACAAGGTTGAATAATTTTAATCATAACGGATTAACTGATTTTGAAGACAGTGGTTTTGTAAGTTTCGACTTTGTTAATGGCGGCATGGGCAGTTTAAATTATTCTACATCGGTATGGGATAAAAATCATGAAAGTAGTATGACCGTGATTGCAGAGAATGGAACTGTAAAGGTAGGAGGCCAATACATGAACAATCTGGAGTATTGTCACATTAAAAATTATGACACTCCTATATTACCGCCTTCTAATCCACCTAATAATTACGGTAGTTATATAGGATCAGCTGCAAATCACCATTTTGTTTTTGAAAATGTAGTCAATGTTCTAAATAACAATGGAATGATTACTACAAATGCTATGGAAGGATTGAAAGTCGTAGAAATTATAGAAAGAATTTATTCGCAAGCTAAATATAAATTATAAAAGTTTGAAAATTTTAATTGATAACTATTACAATCGGCAGGCATTAGAAAATGATATTAATGTTAATCATGGCCGTGAATACCAGCAGTGTTCGCTGAGTGTAATGGATACAATTGAGGATCCTAATATTCAATTTAATAGCGAAGGTATATGTAATTATTACAAAGCATATAAAGAGGCTGAACAGAAATTTGTTTTCCATGGTGATCAGGGAGAAGATAGAATAAGGGAAATGAAAGAAGAGATAATAAATGCTGGCAGGGATAAAAGATATGATTGTATTCTTGGATTAAGTGGGGGAGTAGATAGTACTTACTTATGCTGGCTGGCTAAACAATTAGGACTTAGGCCTTTAATAGTCCATTTTGATAATGGCTGGAATTCTGAATTAGCTGTCTCAAATATAGAGAATACTATATCGAAATTAGGATTTGATCTATATACTTACGTGGTCGATTGGAACGAATTCAGCAATCTACAACAGGCTTATTTAAAAGCCTCAGTCGTAGATATTGAAGTATTAACAGATCATGCTTTTATGGCTGTTCTGTACGAACAGGCAAGAAAATGGAAAATTAAATATGTACTAGCCGGAATGAATATTGTCACAGAGCATGTTTTACCAAAGTATTGGATTTATAGCAAAGGGGATGTAAATAATATAAAGGACATTCAGTCTAAGTTTGGAACAATTCCGGTGTCTAAACTTAAATCCTATCCTTTTCTCAATTATAGTACTAAGTGGTACTGTGATAATGTTCTTCATATGAAAGTCTTTTCTCCTCTTAACTTTATTGAATATAATTATGATAAAGTAAAAGAGTTAATCACAAGAGAATTGGGTTGGCGAGACTATGGAGGAAAACATTTTGAGTCAGTATGGACAAGATTTTATCAGGGATATATTCTTCCGAGAAAATTTAATATTGATAAAAGAAAGGCTCATTATTCAAATTTGATATTCTCCGGACAGATTAATAAAGAGGAGGCACTGAATAAATTGTCGAGCCCTATCTACGAAAAAAAACTTCTACAGCAAGATGTCGAATTTATTCTAAAAAAGTTCAACCTAACTGAAAACGAGTTTGAGCGTTTGATGAATCTGCCACGGGTAGAACATAAAAATTTTAAAACCATGAAAGGGTTTAGAGAGAGATTTCCTGTGCTAAAATACTTACCGGGAATTAAGGGATTGTCGAATAAATGAGTAGATACTTAACTAACAAAATAATTCTTATTATATCTCCACAGCCCTGGAGTGATATGTGGGTGTCTAAGCATCATTATGCTGCTGAGCTTGCCAGGATGGGAAATGAAGTTTACTTCCTAAATCCCCCCTCTCCAAAAATCAATTATGGAGGTGCCAAAATTTCTTTTGTTCCCTTAGAAAATATAAAGGTCATCGATTACAGACCTTTTATTCCCATGAGATGGAAGTTTAAATTTAAGTGGCTATTTGATCTTTCCATTAAGTATCAGATAAAAAAAATATTGAATCTTGTGGGAGGAAGAATTGATATCGTATGGGATTTTGAGCCCAATCAACAGTTTGGAAATCTGGACTGGTTTAGAGCTGAGAAAAAGATTTATCATCCGGTAGATATTACTTCACACATCACTGGCAAGACGAAGAATGCAAATGTTGTTTTATCTGTATCTGAAGTAATCCTTCATCTGTTTTCACCATCTAAAACACCAAAACATTTTATTAATCATGGCATTGGAGACTCATTTTATCAACTAGCATTGGATAATTTAGAAAGTATAACACTTACAAAAAAGGAGGATGATATTATCAGATTTGGATATATTGGTAATCTTTTAATGGAGTATATAGATCATGATCTTTTCCAAAAAGTAGTTACAGAACATCCTGAAGTTGAGTTTCATATTTGGGGGCCATACGATTATTCAGCGCTAATTACCGGTGTTGAGATGTTTGCACGAATAAAACGTTTTATAGATTTTCTTAAAAATCAGGATAATGTAATATTATATGGCCGACAATCTCATTCAATTATCATTCCCTTGATGAATAAAATGGATGGTTTTTTCTGGTGTTACGATCATCTTAGAGATCCGAATAAAGGGTCAAATTCTCATAAGATTTTAGAATACTTAAGTACAGGCAAGGTTTTAATAAGTACTCC